>CAZTLS010000025.1:0-48382 GCA_964614405.1 uncultured Pleurocapsa sp. | reverse complement strand
GGAAGGTTAAAATTCTGCAAAACGACAATACCTCAAAATCCATGCTCTGTATCTACTCTCGCACAACGTCGTCGCGGCGATCATACAGCGCGTGAGCCTTCCTATCAAACACCGGCAGGCAGTACGCTGCCCCCATCCCTGCGGGACGTGACCACCGAACTACCTGCCTAAAAAGCCGCCCCGTCCATAGAAATAATCAACAAGCCGTCCAGTTTGGGCGGCTTTTTCGTTTGACAGGCTCCTTCCCTCCGCTGTCCCCGGCGTGGTGAGCGTTGTACTCGCCCGGCTGGAAGGAATCCAGCACTGTGAGGAGGAACCTCATGAACAATCACATCCGCAGTCAAATTCGCCCATTTCCACGCATTGCGACCTATCTGACAGGTTGGGCAGGCAATCGTACTTTTGCCGAGATCATGGACGACTGCACGCCGCTGGCGGCAACGCTGATCCGCAAGCATGGCATCGCGTTTCAGGATTTCCCTGATGCGCTTCAGCGCGGTTTTATGGTCGTCTGGGAGCGGCTGGCAAAGGATACGCAGATGTTCGCTCAAGCGGATAAGTACGCCGTCGCACGGATCGTAGAAGCGAACTGCGGCACGAATTACTGGCGGCGGCATGATCGCCATCTCAGCCTGGACGCGCTGGAAGGCACCATCACCGAAGACCATCCCGACGAGTGGATGATTACCGGGTTGGAGGCGAACCGCAGCGAGGTCTGGGCAGCCTGGGCAACCGCCACGGATATGCGGATTGACATCGAACGCATCTTTGCGCGTCTGGTCGCCAGATATGAAGCACAGCCAGAACCTCATCGTTTCCGCTACCTGGTCGCGCTGTACTACGTGACGACCCAGGTCAAGCTGGAAGATGCAGCGCTCATTGCCGGAATCAATCATCACTACCTGCTGGACGATTACGCTAGTACGGTTCGTAAGGATGTGCAGGAAGCTTTTGGTGAACTCTACCGTCCGGGATTGCGCTGGATCGACAAGTTCAAGCACGGGCATCAGACACCGGCGCTGCTGGTGCTGGAGAAGTACCAGAACAATCCGCGTATGGCGTATGCTATCTGTTCGCTGCTGGAGGAGCAGAACCCGACAGAGGCACGTCTCAAATGTCCATGGCCCAACAACAATCAATATCAAGCGAAGGCGCACAAAGCGCTGATGAAAGCCTACGGCTGTTCCGCATGACAGGAGCAGCCGTTTTCATTTCTGTGGCTGGTGAGCAATCGCCAGTCACTATTTTTTTTGTTTCGGATATACCTCAAGATGATCCGTTTTCCGCGATTTTTGTAAAATTGGGTCTTCCGCACATTATGTAGAACCCGGATGGTAAAGCACCTTTTGACGCAGGAGTTCAAAACTGGCACGCCCATACATCTGACGCTTAATAAACTTGAGGCGAGTGATCTGTCCTTCAGTTTGTCCATTGCTCCACTCATGTTCTAAAGCGGCTCGCAGGAAAGCATATTCAGACCGCAGCCCTTTGGTGAAGGTACGGACTTTGGGCAGGATGCTGTGAGCAGCGGTCTCCAACCAGGCATCCAGCCGTTCGGTTGAACGAGCTTGCAGCAAGCCTCGGAATTCCTGTGCCAGGTCATAGAAGTGCTTGATGGTTTCATCCTGTCGGATATGCCGCAGCATGGCAGCATCGTGTTCGGTGAGCTTCTCAGGGGTTAAAACCAGCAGCCAGGCGAGTTTATGGGCAGACGGCAGTGAACTGCTGGTGGCGGTAATGGGCAGTGTGTCTACAGATGCCGGGTCAGCGTAGGCCAGCAAGCGGCGTGCCTGTAACCAATTGGAAACCAAAGTCGGAGTGCCCGGATAGCCCTGTGCCTGGATTTCCTTATGCAGTTGGCTCACGCTCTGGCAGCCTGCCTGAAAACGACTTTCGAGATAGTCTAGATACGGCTCCAGTTTACTGCGGAGGGTACGTCCGGGCATTCGCTCCGGAAATTCAGGCGCATGGTAGAACAGGCGCAGGGTGTAGTAGGAATGGGGAAGCTGCTGCAACATCTGACTGGGATTTAAGCCTAACTGTTTCAAGCGCTGCACTTCGTGATACAAATCCAGTCGCCGTTGGCGCGAAGCATCCATCCGCTGCTGCTCACGGAGCGAACGCACAAAGCGAGGACGGCGTGACTGTAACTCAAAGGGCATGGGCAGTTTCTTCAGCCGACGATAAACCGAAGCGATGACATGCTCGGCTAAATGGCGTAAATTTAGCAGCAAATGCCAGCGATCCAGCACTTGTTGTGCCTGGGGAGCGGTTGCCGTGAGCGCGTTACGATACTCTGGCGAACGGTCACGGGTCACAATTTCCACTTCGGGATGTGCCTGGAACCAGGGCTGGACATCTTCAGCGGTACGTCCTTTGAGCAGTTCCACCACCTGACGGGTTTCCTGGTCAAGGATGAGGCTACCGTAGCGCTGTCCTTTCCGCAGCGCCCAGTCGTCGATACCCACCACTCTGGGAGTGCTGGTCGGCACAACAGGCGTGCGTTTGACAATCCGCAGCAGCGTGTCCCCGCTGGTCGTGATGGCAAACCAGCCTAAGATGCGGCGACCACTTTCCGCACTCACCTCAAAACCGACCCGTCGCAAGACGTTGGTCAGACGAGTGGTGCGGCGGGAATAAGTAGGTAGCCAGTCCGGGAAGCGCTCGGCAAAGGTCTTATTGGGACATACCGAGTTCAAGCACCGAAAGCGGCGCACTGTAAGTTCCAGAAACACACCTTCTCCAATACAGGGTAAATCCTGCGGACGACGCGGATACCAACCGTGACTGTGCCGCGAAACCTGCTGGCAGTTCGGGCAGATGGCGGAGGTTGCTGTGCTAGACGCTTCAATGATGAGACGGGCTTCTTCCTGGCGCGTCTCGGTGATGGTGAAACCGGGTAAAGTAAACGGGACGGCGTTGATGACTACTTTCCTGACGATGACAATCTATATTCATCGCCCAAGTGTATTCCCTCCCTTTCACTCCTCTCGATTCTACATAATGTGCGGAAGACCCAAAATGATTGCCCAACAGCAGTTCTTCAGTGACCCCACCGAGCAGTTCATCAATCCGCTGTGTCTGGTTTTTCGGCGGCATTAGGCACCACCTTTGGCGATGCGCTGCACCAGCTTGCCCACAAATTATGCGTAAGCCTTACTCGCAGACGCTTTCGGATCGTAGTTGAAAATGCTCTGGTGGTTTTGATGGGCGTAAGACACTGCCTCATTCGCAGGAACAACCCCAAGCAGGAGCTTGCCGAGAACACTGTGTCCCTTGAGTTCGTCCAGCAGATGATTGTGTCCCCGGATGCGGGTGTTCATCTTTGTAACCAGAATGCCGCTGACACGCAGGTTCGGCTGCCGCCAACCCTCACGGATGTCATTGATTTTCCCGATGACGCTCATCAGACCAACGGTTTCCAGATAGCGTGGTTCGACAGGCACAATTGCATCTGTCGCGGCAATCAAGCCCATTTCAGTCATGAGCGAAAACGATGGGCGCGTGTCAATCACGATAGCAGCATACCGATTGAGGATACGGCTCAGTGGGTCAGCCAGACGATAGGGCGCACCAGCGATGCCCATCAATTCACGCTCTGCGCCTTCGAGCATGGGGGACGCGGGCAGTACATGCAGATCGGCATCCCAGGTTGATTGCACAATACAGTTGAGCAGGGTCTGCGCCGAATTCTGGCGGTCTGCCATCAGGACAGTGTACAGACTGTTGTCTGTGCCATAGTCCTTCGTCCCCGTTGTTACGAGGGTCGCATGTGCCTGACTGTCGGTATCAATCAGCAGCACACGGGCATTGGGTGCGCCAGCGCGTCGCAGCATCCCGGCGATGCCGAGTGCGGTATTGGTGGCGGATGTCGATTTCCCGACACCCCCTTTGTGATTGGTAAAAACGAAAACGCGAGTCATAGCAGATTCCTCTCATTGGACCAACCTGACGAAAATCGCTGTGCTCGCAAGGACTTCGCGGAAGCGTGTTACACTTTTTGCGGGAGTCTTGCTGGCGAGAGCAGCGAGCCTTCAAGGTGGTTGGGGGAGGGCTAAATCTCCCTCAATCACCGAACAGCCAAAAGCCTGTTCGGGTCAATGAAGCGCACCACGCCAGTGCGTTGAGGAAACTCAATTTGTTGCATACAATCTAGGGGAGAATTGCGGTAGAAATGTTCGCTTTGAGACCGGGACTTCCCGCACGATTGGAGCTGACGCGAACAGGCTCCGGGTAAACCGTCAGTATCATGACTGGCGGTTTTTTTCTTCAGAGAATACTTCATGTTTTGCAGACGCACTCTCATCGGCAGTATATTCGCCTGGTAACTCGTGATCGTGTTGCAGCACTCGGACTTACTGGCGATGATGATGGCGACACAGGAGTGGCTGTTGACCAGGCGAGCGCTTATCCTGTTCAGCGTGAACGAGGAATATACAGCCGCTATCTCCCGTTCTATGCCTTACCGCGCCAGCGCAGCGCCAGCATCCCTGATGCCGCCAGTGCCAGAACTGCTCCCATAATGAACGGGGCGCTCGGTCCGAACCCTGGCCAGCTCCCTACACCCTGCCACAGTACTCCGGCGAGCAGGCTGGCGGGTAATGCTATCAGTCCAATCGTGGCATTGTAGTAGCCATACGCCGTACCGCGCTGTTCAGGCGGGATCAGGTCTGCGACCAGCGCCTTCGCCGTCCCTTCGACAGCGGCGTAATACAGACCGTATAACCCGTAGATGATCCAGATATGCACGGCTGTCGTGGCAGCCGCAAACCCCAGATAGAGCAGTCCGTATACCAGCCAGCCGCCGATGATGAGCCGCTTGCGCCCGATCCGGTCTGATAACGCACCCAGCGGGCTGGAAAACAGCGCGTAGACCAGATTGAAGGTGATCAGCATCCCAAGAATGCCAGCGACATTCAACCCTCGCTCCTGAGCGCGCAGAATCAGGAAGGCATCCGAAGAATTCCCTAGTGTGAAGATGCCCACCACCAGCAGAAAAAATTTGAAATCAGGATGGAGTGCGCCGAAACTGAGGCGAATTTTCTCTGATGAGGGGCGAGCGCTGTAGACTTCTTTTGCACCGAGTGCCAGCACGATCACCGCTGCAAAAGCGGGAATAACGCCGATCAGCACCAGGGTTTGGAAGGTCGTTTGACTGAGGTCGAGCGCCTGAGATTGAGTCGCCAGCACGACCAGCAGAGCGATGATCATACCCACCATCGCGCCTGCCGTATCCCCTGCGCGGTGCAGCCCAAATGCGATGCCGCGTTGATGTTCGTCGGCACTGTCGGCGATCAGCGCATCGCGGGGAGATGTGCGAATGCCTTTGCCTGCCCGATCCGCAAAGCGCACCGCCAGCACACCCACCCAACTGGTTGCAAAGTAAAGAAAGGGTTTCGCGCAGGCTGAAAGGGCATAGCCGGCAACCGTTAACCACTTGCGCCCTTTGAACCTGTCCGACAGCCAACCGGAAAAGCCCTTCAGCAGACTGGAAGTGGTTTCGGCGATCCCTTCGATTAAGCCGATCACAGCGGTGGAAACCCCCAGCACGTTGGCAAGAAACAGGGGGATGAGATTGATGATCATTTCGCTGGAAATATCCGTCAGGAAACTGGTCAGGGTCGTAACCCAGACATTGCGGGGCAGCGATCTCAAACGGCTGGTCTGCTTTGTCGTGTCAGATGTGGTCATGCTCTTCATCCCCCTCAAAATGTTCGTGAACAGGTTCCGGTTTTCGTTCACTGCACAAAAAAACAAAAAGCTTCTACCCAAAGTACTGTCGGGTAGAAGCTATCAACCATCGAAGGTATCACGCGAGCCTCATCATGGGGTGTCAGCACGCCTAAAAGAAAATATAATCCTGTTTTCAGAACCTGGCAAGCGCGGAATTTGTGGGAAGCGACCAGGTGTACAGGTCACGGCGAGTCCCGTTACAGCTCTCCCCGCAGGTGACGGACGATGCACTGGTAATCCTCAGCCCGTTCCCGATCCGCCAGGGATGCGGTATAGCTGCCAGCGGCAGTGTGTGGCGTGAGGATGACATTGGCTCCCTGACGTGCCAGCAGGCGCAGCGGGTTGTCAGCATGGATCGGCTCGTACTCATACGTATCCAGTGCCGCGCCAGCCAGTCTGCCTGTGTACACCGCTTCCGCGAGCGCTGCTTCGTCGATGACGCTGCCGCTGCCCACGCTGACCAGATACGCGCCAGGGCGCATCTTGTCAAAAACCGCCTTATTCAGGCTCATGTCCGTCTCCGGGAAGTAAGGCAGCAGGTTGACCAGGTAGTCGCACGTGGCGATGAGCGCATCTGCCTCGGCGAAATGAATGTCGAGTTCCCGCTCTGCCGACTCCGGGAGACGACGCCGCTTGTTGTACAGGAGTGTGCAGCCCCATCCTCTCAGGCGGCGTGCCAGTTCGACCCCGATCTCGCCAAAGCCGAGAATGCCGACTGTGCGCCCGTACACCTGCCCGATGCCCGTGCGTCCAGACCAGTTGTAGGCAAACGTATCCTCATCCGTGCGCCGTGCCTCTCCCCATTCCGGGCTTGCCTCGTCGATGATGCGTGTCATTTCGGGCAGATGCTTCGCCAGCGCGAGCATCTGCATCACCACATGTTCTGCCACACGAATGACCCCCTCGATCGGCTGGCTGCACACGATCACCCCCGCCGCCCGCGCCGCATCGATATCGATGTCGTGCGTCATACTGCCCAGTCTCAGAATGAGCTTCAGCAAGGGCATCCTGCGGATCAGGTCAGCATCGATCGTCCCGACGCGCTCAGAGATCAGGTAAACGGTGTCCGGCAGATGTGGTTGCAGCTCCTCCGGGGCAGGCTGGCGCAGCATGATCACTTCCAGCTCCGGCGGCGCAGCGGCAAGCGCGCGTTCCTGATGAAATACACCGCGCTCAGTCAGGTAGACCGTTTTGAAGCGCCCGCTCTGATCGCTCATGGAAAGCACCTGCTGGCAGCGTGCTGCTGCCCGCCATCCACCGTGATGCACTCGCCTGTGATGAAGCTGGCACGCACCAGAAAGATCACAGCATCAGCCACATCCTCTGCTGTCCCCCAGCGACCGAGCAATGTCTGCCGTGCGACCGCCTCGCGCTGTTCCACCGTGAATTCCGGCGGCGGCAGAACAGGACCTGGCGCGACCGCGTTGACCGTGATCTGCGGGGCAAATTCCAACGCCAGCTGCCGGGTCAGCGCCAGCAAACCCGCCTTGCCGACGCTGTGCGCTGCAAAGCCGGGTGCAGGCTGCCATGCGCTGAGATCGACGATGTTGACGATTGCCCCTTCACCGCGCGCCTGCATGAGCGGCGCAGCGGCGTTGGCGCAGTGCAGTGCCCCGTCGATCAGGATGCGCGTCACCCGATACCAGTCGCTCAGATCATCTGTCGGCAGCGGCGTGGGCTGAAACCACGACGCGGAATTGACCAGGATGTCCACCCCTCCGAAACGGTCGTGAGCCGCTGACACCATCGCCTGTACAGCCGCATGATCGCTCACATCGGCACGGACGATCATGCCATCTGCGCCGAGTGTTCGTGCCGCATCGAGCGTGGCTTGTGCTTCCGCTGACGAGCGGTTGTAGTTGATGACCACGTGCGCGCCTTGTGCTGCCAGTGCCAGCGTGATCGCTTTCCCGACGCGGTGCGCGCCGCCGGTGATGAGGGCTGTTCTGCCTGCGATCTGCATCACGCTTCTCCCATGTCGAGCAGGTATCCGCCGTCAGGGAGGGGCGAACCGTTGGTGATCGGTGTGCCGTACACGACGACCTGTTCCAGAGCCACATCCGCATCCAGTGTCAGATGACCGTCCACAATGGCGAAGCGGATAATGCGATCGCGTCCATCGTGGCGATAGAGGGTGTACTCGCCGTGCGCGCCGGGATGGTACAGTTCCAGCGTGAGAGGCGCGGATGGGTCCTGATCGACGTACTGCATCTCGCGTGTGAACGGGAGCAGCGTTCCCTGACGCACGAAGATGGGCAGCGTGTCGAGCGGGGCATCGATCGTCAGCCAGCGACCGCCATGATGCGTGGTTTTCGTCCAGAAATCCGTCCACAAGCCTTCCGGCAGATAAACGCGCCGGGTGTTGCGCTCGCTCAGTATGGGAGCGATGAGCAGACTTTCGCCGAACAGGTATTGGTCATCCAGGGTGAAGGTGTTCGGGTCATCCTGAAATTCCAGCACCAGCGCACGCACCATCGGCAGGCTGGTCATGCCACAGCGCACTGCCTCGCTGAAGATATACGGCATCAACTGGTAGCGCAGCAGGGCATATCTGCGGAAGATGGCTTCGGCTTCTTCCCCGTATGCCCAGGGTTCGCGCGGTGGCACGCCGTGCGCCCGCGCATGGGATGAGAAGAGACCGAACTGTCCCCAGCGCACATACAGCTCCGGGCTGGGCAGCCCGCTGAAGCCGCCGATGTCGTGGCTGTAGAACGGGAAGCCGCTCATCCCGAAGCTGAGCGCGGCGCGCAGCACACACGCCAGGTCCTCGAAGCGGGCGACACCATCGCCAGACCAGTGAACGGGGTAACGCTGCGACCCAGCCCAGGCGGAACGCGCCCACACGACCGCTTCGCCTTTGCCGAAGTACGCCTCCGTGACCTCCCAGATTGCGCGGTTGTAGAGAAGCGGGTACAGGCTGTGCGCGGCGGCACTCTCCATGCCTGCGTATACGGCGTCGGGCGATGCCCCTTCGCCGAAGTCCACCTTGATCGCTGCTACGCCCAGGTCGAACAGGGCGCGGAATTTCTCCTGAATCCAGCGCACTGCTTCCTCGCTGGAATAGTCGATGTAGGCTGCCGGAGCCTCAAAACCAGGGAAGATGTATGGCTTGCCGTTTTTCTGTCTGGCGAGATACTGATACCCCTCAAGGAACATCGGCGAATTGACCAGCATGTTGGGCCACTGCCATAAGCTGACGCGAAAACCCTGCTCACGCAGCCGTGCAGTCATGCCAGCGGGATCAGGGAACTTGCTGGGACCGAATCTGAGATCGCACACCCAGTCGTGTTCGTACCAATCGGTATCGATGTGGATGACATCGCATGGAATGCGGTGCGCGCGCAGATCGCGCGCCACTGCCTCAACCTGTTCCTGACGGCTGTAGCTGATGCGCGCCATCCACAGCCCGAATGACCATTTGGGCGGGACGGCGGGCTGCCCGGTGATGCGGGTATAGCGCGGCAGGATCGCCTTCATGTCCGGTCCGTAGATGAAATAAGCGTCGATCAGATCGGCGTCATCGATGATGACCGAGAGCGCAGTGTGTTCGCGTTCACCCACATGACAGCGCACCGCGTTGGCAGTGTTCAGGTACAGCCCGTATCCCCGGCTGCTCATGTAGAACGGGGTGCGCTTGTAGGTGGCGGGTGAGGCATTACTGAACCCTTCCTGAATCCACAGCGTCTGTTCCGTCTCACGTTTATCCAGCCGTCCGAAGCTTTCCCCAAACCCATAGATGTGTTCGTCGTAAGCCAGATCGCACGAGAGAAAAACGCGCTGACGATCGCCGTGCGACGCCGTCCCGACCGGGTAGGCATAGCGGTGATAGAAAATCCATCGCTGCTGCGGCGGGTTCCACTGTTCCTGTGGGCGGCGCAGCCCGTCGATGTCAATGGGGCGCGTCGCCCAGATGACCGTGCCGGATCGGTCGATGACGATGATCTGCCAGGGTTCACGCACGGTGATGACCTGAATCACCCCTGTGTCAATGATGATTCGATTTTCCTGCTCATAGACGGTGAAGGCAGGGCGTTCAGCGAATGACTCGACCACCATCGGGGTGATGTTGTCGGCGACCTGTGCGCCCGGCTGAATCCGCAGCCGGACGATCTCCGGGGTGCAGATGTCCATCCGCACGCTCACATCAGGGGCATCGACCGGCGCATCCCACACCGTCTCAGTGATCGACCCATAGTAGTTGTGCAGCACCGGGGTGAACAGTTTGGCACGACAGGTGAACAGCACTGCATCGTCCAGCACCACATACTGTGCTGCCTCAGCGATAAGCGATACCGGCACAGGCGGATCGCCGAGGAAGCGCGGCACTTCATAAGTGGGCTTGCCCATCAGGAACTCCTTTATGAGAGATTGCACTGTATAAACAATGCCGAGCCGTCAGAGCGACCTGCTCGCCAGCGCCGCAATCCGTTCAGCACGGGATTCGCTCAGATAGTTATAGAGGGTAGAGCGGCTCAGCCCAAGCTCACGCGCCAGGATCGGGACGGACTTCTTGACCTGAAAGACGCCTTTTTCGTCCAGCCTGCCGATCAGTTCAATTTTGCCTTCGCGCGTCAGGATCGGATGTTCCGCCACGCCCATCTCCTGGATCGTCTCCATGAGGATGGTGTGGATCGTACTGCGAATGTCGTCGGAGAAGGTCTCGCTCAGTTCTGGCAGGTCAGTTTGCAGCATGTTCTCCAGATAGCGCCTGAAACCCTGAAACAGCGTAATGTCCAGATTGATACAGAACGCACCCTGCACCTCGCCCTGCTCGTCTCTCAGAAAGACGGTACATGAGCGCAGCACCCGCCCATTCGGGGTCTGGGTCTGATAGTTGTTCATATCCTGCCCGGTGTTGCCGTTCTGGACGCTCATGAGCAGCAGGTCCGTTGCCGCCCCCCCCACGCAGCGCCCAGTCACGTCACCTTCGATGTGGACGATCGAATGTTCCAGGTCTGCAAAATCGTGGATCACAACCTCACACGGCTCTCCAAACAGCTTTTGTATACCATGTGCGATCCGTTTCAGTTCATCAATATTCGTCATCGTTTCATCCACTCACAAAATAAAAACGATCATACAGAACAACTGCACGAAGGGAATGAACAAAGTGCATAGACATTTTGTCTTACAATTGAACATTGTGTATACTGATTGTTGTGTCGATTTGTGGCATTGTCAAAGTGATCTTATTGCAAAAACTGGTCAAAGCCCGATGTCTGAACATGATGATCGTCTGTTTACCCAGAAAGCACCTCCTACATTGGACGAGATGACAGGCAGTGATGTTGAGCTGGCGCTCACGCGCAGCCAGGTCATCATGCTGCCCTTCGGCGCAGTGGAAGGACACGGCGCGCATCTGCCGTTAGGGACGGATAATTTCGAGGCGCGCGAGAACTGCCGCCGCGCCCTGCTGCGCCTGCAGGCGCTCGGTCATTCAGCGGTCATCGCCCCGGTCATCCCATTTGGCACATCGAGTTTCCACATGGGGTTTACAGGCACGATCTCGCTGCGCCCCGCCACGCTCATCGCCCTGACGAAAGAAGTGTGTCTGAGTCTGTACGCGAGCGGCTTCCGCCAGTTCGCGTTTGTACACGGACATGACGGCAGTTTGCCGTCGATGATGGTGGCGGCACAGGAGGTGGTCGATGCCACGCCTGACGCGCAGGTGATGGTCCTCAACTGGCTGACTCCGCTCAGCCGGGTATACCACACCATTCAGCAGTCGCCCCATCCTCAGGGGCACGGTGGAGAAGGCGAAACGTCGCGCATCATGGTGACGCACCCGGAGCTGGTGCATCTTGAGCGTGCAGTGTCGCATCATGTTCCGCCTGATGAGATGCGAAAAATACAGGGTCCGGAGCATATCAAAACCGGCGGTGGCATCTTCTACGCGACTCGCAGCTATACCCAGCATACCCCTTACGGGCATATCGGCGATCCCGCCCTGGCTTCTGCTGACAAAGGCGAACGCGGCTATGCCATCATCGCCGAATGGATCGCACGGGTGATCGCGCGGGACTTCTTCGGGATGGATATCGACCCGAACGAAGTCATCCATCCGGGGTGAGCTGTCATTCATGACGGTCGCCTGAAATGGGTTTCTCTGTCGTGTATGCGGACGAATATCCGACAGCACGGCTGAAACACACGTAAATGATCCGTTTAGTGGGTTTTTCAAGTTGAGCATTGAGGGAGTTTGACGATGCGAAAAGTGTTCCTGATGTTCCTGGTTTGTGCTGTGGCGCTCATGCTGTTCGGCGCAGTGAGCGCGCAGGAGTCCCGTCTGGTGATCTGGACGCGCTATGACCTGACGGATGACAATGACCCCAACGCGGTGACGCTGCGCGAAAAAATCGCGGCTTTCGAGCAGGAAACGGGGATCACCGTCGTCCATGAGCAGATCGCCTGGGACCTGCTCGCGCCGCGTCTCTCGATCGCTGTGCAGGCAGGTGGCGATGTGCCAGACATCGTGGAGGCGGGCAGCCAGCACATCCCGTCCCTGCTCGATGCAGGTGCGCTCAGCCCGCTGGATGATCTGCTGGCGGGGCAGGAATGGACGGCTGACCTGGGCAGCGGCGATGCCCAGGCATGTGTCATCGACGGGGTGCGCTACTGCGTGGCACACAATGTGCGCGGCGGCATGACTTACTATCGCACAGCGCTCTTCCCGAACGGCTTCCCGCAAACGGTGGCGGAATGGCTGGAAGTCGCCCCGGAAATGAGCATGGACGGAAACGTCTTCAGCACGCAGTACGCCGGTCGCAGCTATGCCTCAATCGAGATCATGTGGTGGCCGATGATCGCTTCCAATGGCGGAAGCATCTTTGACGCAGAAGGCAAACCTGCCTGGGCGACCCCGGAAGTGGCGGAAGTGGTTGAATTCGGGCGCACGCTTTTCAGCAACGGCTACTTCCCGCAGTTGAACGTGACCGGCGATTTTTCGGACGCTGAAGCACCCTGGAACAACGGCACAGCCGCATCCTTCCGCGGTGGAAGCTGGTCTGCTATCTTCGTGCCCGGCTTGCAGGCATCGGTCGATTCGGGCGAGGTGAGCATGACGGGTGGCGTCGATTTCGGCGGCGGTCCGTTCGTCTTCATGGTGAGCGAGGGGTGGGTCGTCCCGAACGGGGCGCGCAATACCGAAGCTGCGGCGGCTTGGATCAACAGCTTCTTCGAGCCGGCTTTCCTGGCGGCATGGGCAGGTGCGCAGTTCGGCATCCCGACGCTCTCTACCGCCTATGAGCTGACCGGGTTCGACAGTGCATTCTACGCCTCGGTCGATGCCATTCTCGGCGAGCAGGGGCTGTACATGCAGCAAAGCCCCTACTACGTGGAAAGCCTGGACGCGCTGGCAGCCGCCTTCCAGGAGATGATGCTCGATCCGAGCATCGACCCGCTCACCAAGCTCACCGAAGTGCAGGATGAGGTGCTGCGCCGCTACTGGTAAAAGAAAGCGGCAGAATACGGGGCGGGGTGGAGGCGCGCTGACCTCCCCCCGCGCTTTCGTCAGTTCGTGTCAGGCAGAAAGGCTGTGCATCCATGATCCAGAAGAGGCGTTTCAGGCATCTGTATCCCTACCTGCTGGTCGCTCCGGCTGTCCTGTTCGTGGTCACAGTCAGCCTGTACCCCACGCTGTACACGTTCTTCCTGAGCGTCCATCGCTTCCGACGAGGGCAGATGGAGTTCGTCGAGCTGCGGAATTTTGTCGCCATCTTTGAAAGTTCCAATTTCTGGAACAGCCTCTCGCTGACGGGTTTCTTCTCGATCTGGTTCATCGTCCTGGTCATGGTCATCGGGATGCTGCTGGCGCTCACTTTCAACCGGGGGCTGACGGGGAATTCCGTCTACATGTCGATCCTCTTCATCCCCTGGATGATCTCCGAGATCGTCGTCGGGATCATGTGGCGCTGGATGTTCCTGCCTGGCGTGGGCATTCTGCAGAATGCCTTCGGTCCGCTTTTCGGGACGAGTGATGTACCGTTTGGGTTTCTGTCAAACGGGTGGGGGGCGATGGGCGTGATCATCGCCGCCACAGTGTGGCGCACACTCGCTTTCACCACGCTTCTGCTGCTGGCAGGCTTGCAGACCATCCCCAAAGAACTGAACGAAGCCGCAGCGATCGACGGCGCGAACGGCTGGCAGAGTTTCTGGCGGGTGCAGTGGCCCCTGCTGCTGCCCACCACACAGGTGACGATCGTCTTCATGAGCATTCAGGCGGTCAACGCGGTCGGGATGTTCCTGGCGATCTCGCGCGGCGGACCGGGGCGCGCGACCGAGGTGCTGAGCCTCCAGATGTATCGGGAAGCGCTCGACTTCAACAACTGGGGCTATGCGGGCGCGCTGGCGGTGGTCATGTTCTGCATCAATGCGCTGCTGGCGTTCATATACATCCGTGCGCTGCAATCCCAGCACGCTTTCGATTGATCGCCTGGTGTAATCGCCAATAGGCAGACGGAGTCATTCACGATGGCGAACAAACTGATTGAGCGATCGCTGAATGTTTCAGCAGAGACTGTGTCCACAGGACGCAGGATTCGCTTTAACTTTCTCATGCGTTATGAACGCCAACTGCTGCACGGCGTCCTGATCGCGCTGTGCATTGTGATCATCTTCCCGATCGTGTACACGCTGCTGGCGTCGCTGCGCCCCAACGGATTTGGCTTGAGCAGCGCGCTTTTCGCTGAAGGTGGACCGTTCCTGGGGCACTACGAGCAGCTCCTCTCCACGCCGCGCTTCGCCCGCCAGATCGTCAACAGCGCGATCAACAGCGTGGGCGGCGCAGTGGTGACAACGACTATCACCGCGATGGCGGGCTATGCGTTTGCACGGCTGCACTTTCCAGGTCGGCGTGCGATGTTTCTGTTCATCGTGGCGATGATGCTGCTGCCCGGCATCACCAATCTCATCCCGCTCTACCGTATCGCCAGTGACCTGGGCATCCTGAACACCTATTTCGTGATGATCATCGTGTATGGCACATACGGCATCCCCTTCGGAATCTGGATCATGAAAGGGTTCTACGAGACGATCCCGCGCGTTCTGGAGGAGGCGGCAGCCGTTGATGGAGCCACACCGTTACATACGCTGCTGTATATCATCATCCCGGTCTCGCTGCCTGGGCTGGTGTCGGTCTTCCTGATCAACTTCGTATTCAACTGGAATGATTTCCTGACTGCGCTCGTCCTGCTGCGAAGCACGGACATGAAGACCGCTACAGTCGGGCTGTTCGACTTTCAAAGCCAGCTCACGGGGAACAATAATGAACTGCTGGCAGCCGCCAGCATCCTGATCATGATCCCTGGGCTGATCATCTTCCTGATCGCACGCAAGGCGTTCCTGCGCGGTATGACTGAAGGCGCAGTGAAAGGCTGAAAACCGACTATGACCCCTCTGACCCTGACAACCAGCGCGCGTACCCTGTCGCCGGAACAGGTCGCGCAATATCACCGCGACGGCTACCTGATCGTCGAGGATGTGTTCGATGCAGCGGCGATCGACGCGCTGCGGGCAGAAACCACCGCCATCTGCCGAGGCAAGCGCGGCACGATCGCCGGGCTTCCTCCGATGCTTCCCGGCGATACGGACGACGCGATCATGCAGCGCATCCTGTGCATTCACTTCCCGCACAAGCTCTCACCGCTCATGCTCGACACGGTGCGACATCCGACGATCGCCGCCATCCTCACCCAACTCATCGCGCCGGATGTGAAGTGTATGCAGTCGATGCTCTTCGTCAAATCGGTTGGCAAGCCTGGGCAGGCGTGGCATCAGGATGAAGACTTCATCCCCACGCGCGACCGCTCGCTCACTGGCGCGTGGATCGCGCTGGACGACGCCACGATCGAAAACGGCTGCCTGTGGATGATCCCCGGTTCGCATCAGGCGGGCGTCCTGTGGGAACTGCGCCCGCAGGACAGCGCCGATTTTGACTGCACAGATGAATCGATCGGCTTCCCGTATTCTGACGCCGATGCCGTACCTGCCGAGGTGCGTGCCGGGACAGTCATCTTCTTCAACGGCTATCTTCTGCACCGCTCGCTGCCCAACACCGCCAAAGCCGGCTATCGGCGGGCGCTCGTCAACCATTACATGAGCGCTTCCTCGCTCCTGCCCTGGTCTCCGCCGAAGCCCGGCGAATACATCGCCACACTCGACTTCCGGGACATCGTGATGGTCGCCGGGCGCGATCCGTATGCGTGGAAAGGGACGGTCGATGTCATGCAGCCCAAGATACGCCCGTCACGCGAGGGAGGATGCAAGTGGGACGGCGCTGAGCTTGAGGTGCAAGCCGACACAGATGAGCATGACGATGACCATGCCTTCTGATCTGGAGGCGGTCACCCGCCTGGTCGAGCGACAGGCGCGTGCCTGGGAGCGCGCCGACCTCGATGCCATCGCCGCAGACTTCGCCGCTGAAGGCTGGTTCATCTCACCCGGAGGGCGCTGGCAGGGAGCAGCAGCTGTGCGCGATGCGGCTTCCGCTTTTTTCGCAGCCGCCTGTGATGTACGGGTCTCCATCCATCGCATCGCCTATGATGCCGAGCGCCGCGTCGGAGCCGTCGAATGGACATGGGAGGAGACGCGCATTGCCGACGGGCGGCGCGCTGCGGCTGAAGACGGTATCATCTTCACACTCGACGCAGCCGGGCGCATCACCTACTGGCGTGAATATTTCGACACAGCGCAGATGCGCTGAAGCGCTCTTTTTTCTCAGACATTCTCGAACGCAGCCAGAAAGAACCACACATTATGTCACTTTTTCAGGTCATCCTGAGCCACGACGCGCCGATCCCAACCAGCGGCTACAGCCAGGCACTGCGCTTTGGCGATCTGATCGTCACATCCGGCTTCCTCGGCACTGCCCCTGATGGGTCGGGGGTGGTCAAAGGCGGTTTCGCTGCGGAGGTTCGGCAGGCGCTGGACAACATCCGGGCAGTCCTTACGGCAGCGAACGTGCCGCTGGCGAATGTGGTGCGCGTCAATGTCTCGCTGACCGACATTAACCGTTTTTCTGAAATGGACGCCATCTACCGTGAGTATTTCACCCCCCCTTACCCGACGCGCAATACGATCGGGGTGAAGGAACTCTGGGGAGGCGCGCAGGTAGGCTTTGATGTATGGGCTGTTGCATCGCGCGAGGGCACATGATGAGCGAGCATTTCGCTGCATTTGATGGGGGCGAAGCAGTTGCGCTGGCGCAGGAGCTGATCCGTATTCCGTCTTTTCTGTGGGACGAGTCGCAGATCGGCTTCTGGATTGCCGACTGGATGCGCGCGCGCGGCTTTGAGGTCGAGGTGCAGGCTGTCCCGCTGCGCGATGGGCGTGTGACGCACCAGGCGATCGGCACGCTCAGAGGAGATGGGACGGGCAGATCGCTGATGCTGTGCGGGCACACCGACACGAGCGACTGGAATGGGGAAGTATTCCGGCGCGCGGAATGGACCCATGACCCGTTTGCCGCTGACATCACTGACGGTACGCTGTACGGCTTGGGGGCGATCAATATGAAGGCGGGAGTCGCCGCCATGCTGACCGCAGCCGACTGGGTACGGCGTGCCGGGGTGCATCTGCGGGGTGACCTGATCGTCGCCTGCGTGGTGGCGGAGACGGGCGGGGGCGTCGGCGCGCTGCATCTGATCGAGAGCGGCTTGCGCCCAGATTACTGCATCGTGACCGAAGCAGGCAATCTCGATGTGGGCATCATCTCGGTGGGATATGTGCAGGGAAAGGTGCGCGTGATCGGTGAATTCAAACATCGCGTCCCATACATCAACCCGATCGAGAAGATCACACACGTCATCAACGCTTTTTCACCCAGCTACACCCCGATCACGCCTGCAAGCCAGGGAGGGTGGCTGCGCTTCACACCGCACCCGCTGATTCCGGGTTTCCCGGCGATGGCGGTTCGCCACATCGAACACCACCAGCACATCACCACTCTCACCTTCGACCTGCGAATCGTGCCAGGCATGACGGAAGAGAGTGTGCGTGAGGACATGACCGCCCTGCTCGACAGCATTCAGGCAGCAGACCCGGACTTTCGCTATGAGCTGATCATCCCGCAAAGCCCGCATCAGCCGAATATGCCCGCGCGCGAAGCCACTCCGCCCGATTCGCCGCTCGTCACAGCAGTGGTCGATGCCCATACCCAGGTGACGGGGCACGCTCCGATCGTCGGCGCAGGGCATCGCATCGGGGCGACGGCAGACACCTGCCATTTCAAGGGAGTGGGCATCACGTGTGTCGAGTACGGACCGGGATTTATCCCGACGTGGCCGATGGTGGATGAAAGGATTGCGGTCGATCAGATCGTCACAGCGACCCACGTGCTGGCGCGCGCTGCTGCTGCCTTGTGTACATGAATCTGTAACAGAGAGAGATATCCCTGATGAATGATGTTTCGACAGCAGTAATCCTCGACATCTATCAGCGCATCCTCAGGATACGCCGTTTCGAGGAGGAGGTGGGCAGGCTGTTCAAACAGGGACAGCTTCCTGGTTTCGTTCACCTCTATATCGGTGAAGAAGCCGTCGGCGCGGGTGTGTGTGCCGCGCTGCGCGACGATGACTATATCACCAGCACGCATCGCGGGCACGGACATGTGATCGCCAAAGGCGGTGACATCAATCGGATGATGGCAGAGCTGTTCGGCAAAGCGACTGGCTACTGTAAAGGCAAGGGGGGCAGTATGCACATCGCCGATTTCAGCATCGGGATGCTGGGTGCATGTGGCATCGTCGGTGGGGGCATTCCGGTGGCGGTTGGCGCAGCACTCAGCGCAAAATCGCGCGGCACAGATCAGGTTTCGGTGAGTTTCTTCGGCGATGGCGCTGCCAATGAAGGGAGCTTTCACGAGTCGCTCAATCTGGCGGCAGCGCTCAACCTGCCGGTCGTGTTCGTGTGCGAGAACAACCAGTACGGCGAATTCACCCCTGCCACCCGCGCCATGCGGATCACGGACATTGCCGACCGCGCTGCGGGCTATGGGATACCGGGCGTCGTCGTGGACGGCACAGACGCTCTGGCAGTGTACAGCGCAGCCGCTGACGCGGTGGCGCGGGCGCGCACAGGGGGTGGTCCAACGCTCATCGAGGCGAAGACCCATCGCGTGGGCGGACACGCTGAGGGAGAAGAAGCATTTCTCGCCGGGCAGCAGTACCGCCTGCCTGAAGAGACGGCACAGGCACAGGCGAAAGACCCGCTCATCCTGATGCACCGGGTCATCGTGGAACGCGGTATCGCCCCGCTCGACCTGCTCGAAAGCCTGGATCACGAGACGACCAGTGCGGTCAGTGCCGCAGTCGAGTTCGCGCGCAGCAGCCCGGAACCGGCTGTCGAGTCCATCTACGAAGATACATGGGTGTTATAGAAAACCATCATGCCGCGTAAAACATACATCAAAGCCATTCAGGAAGCGCTGCACGAAGAGATGGCGCGCGATGCATCCGTGCTGCTCATCGGAGAAGATGTCCGTCTGGGCGTGTTTGCCGGAACGCGAGGGCTGCACGCCGCATTCGGGGATGGGCGCGTCATCGATACGCCGATCTCCGAACTCGCTGTCGCTGGCGCAGGAGTGGGTGCTGCGGCGACCGGGCTGCGCCCGGTGGTCGATCTGATGTTCGGCACGTTTCTGTATCTGGCGTTCGACCAGATCGTCAATCAGGCGGGCGCGATGCGCTACATGTTCGGCGGTCAGGCGAAGCTGCCGATCGTCTACATGACGCAGAACGGCGCAGGCAGCAGCGCCGGGCATCATCACAGCCAGGCAGTCCATCAGTTCTTCATGAACATGCCGCTGATCAAGGTCGTGCTGCCCAGCACCCCTTATGATGTCAAAGGGCTGCTCAAAGCCGCCATCCGCGACGACAACCCGGTCGTCTTCCTCAACTCGCTGGCGTTGGGGGGGAAGCGCGGCGAAGTCCCGGATGAGGAATATCTCATCCCGCTTGGCAGCGCCGACATCAAGCGCGCGGGAACGGACGTCACTCTCTGCACCGTCGGCGCGCCCGTTTACACCTGTCTGGAGGCGGCAGCGGAGCTGGAGAAGCAGGGCATCAGCGCAGAGGTCATCGATCTGCGTACACTCTCGCCCTGGGACGCGGACTGTGTGCTGGCGAGTGTGGAGAAGACCGGGCGCTTTGTCGCTGTCGATGAAAGTTTTCCGACGTGCAGCGCCGCCAGCGAATGGGCAGCGACGGTTGCTGAACGCGCCTTCCAGCATCTGAAAGCGCCCGTGCAGCGTGTGAACAACGAGAACGTGCCGATCCCGTTCAGCCCCAGACTGGAAAAGGCGGTGCTGCCGACTGTCGAAAAGGTGATCGCAGCAGTGAAACGGACGCTTTCGTGATCGGGTGTCATCACAGGAATGAGGAGCGGAGACGACCATGAATCTGATCCCGGTTCACATGCCCAAATATGGCATGACGATGGAAGAGGGGATCATCGTCGAGTGGCTGGTCAATGAGGGCGATCGCGTCAGCGCAGGGGACAGCATCGCCGTGATCGAAACGGAAAAAGTGGCGACCGAGCTGGAAGCGCCAGCCAGCGGGGTGATCGCCGAGATCAGCGCAGCAGCAGCAGCGGAAGTGCCGGTGGGTCAGGTGATCGCCTACATCGAAACGGATTGAGAGCATGGGGCGCTTGAGCGGCAAAACAGCAATCGTGACAGGCGCGGCGCGCGGGATCGGACGGGCGATCGCGCTGCGTTTCGCCCAGGAGGGGTGTCATGTCGCTGTGTGCGATGTGAACGGAGAAGGGGCGGCACAGGTCGCAGCGGAGGTCGAAACACACGGCGTGCGGGCGCTCGCCGCGCGGGTCGATGTATCTGACCGCGCTCAGGTTGAGGGTTTCGCGCGCGATGCCTGGGAGACGTTCCAGACGCTGGATATTCTGGTGAACAATGCGGGCATCTTCTTCAATGCGCCGTTTGAGCAGCAGACCGATGAGCAATGGGACCGCATCATGGCGGTCAACGTCAGGAGCGTGTTCATGCTCTCTCAGGCGGTCATCCGCCGCTGGCTGGAGGCGGAACGCGGCGGGGTGATCATCAACCTGGCGTCGATCAGCGCGTCGGTGGCATTCGTCAATTCTTCAGCCTACTGCACGACGAAGGCGGCGGTCGCCTCGCTCACCCGCTGTCTGGCATTGGAGTACGGTGGGCGCGGCATCCGCGCCAATTCGATTGCGCCTGGGATCATCGATACCCCGATCCTGCCCAGCCAGGAAGATAACGCGCGCTGGGCGCGTGAGAAACTCCCGATCGGGCGGCTGGGACAGCCGGAAGAGGTCGCGGACGTTGCGCTCTTTCTGGCATCGGACGACTCGCGCTATGTCACCGGCGACATGATCTACGTCGATGGGGGATGGATGCTCAATTGAACAGACGACGGAGGATGCAGGAACCATGCACATCCCGATCACATCAGAGGTGAGCGATTTTCTGGCGCGCACCCATCACCTGCTGATCGGCGGGCGCTGGCTGCCCGCACTCAGCGGAGCAGTTTTCGAGACGCTCAACCCGGCTACAGGTGAGGTGCTGGCGCATGTGGCAGCAGGCGATGCAGCCGATGTCGATCGGGCGGTGGCGGCGGCACGCGCTGCATTCCCGGCTTGGGCTGCGGTGCTGCCTGCCGAGCGTGAGCGCCTGCTGCACCGCTTTGCCGACCTGATGGAAGCGCATAAGGCGGCGCTGGCACAGCTGGAAACACTCGACAATGGCAAACCCTACACGA
This sequence comes from uncultured Pleurocapsa sp., assembly GCA_964614405.1. GTDB lineage: Bacteria > Chloroflexota > Anaerolineae > Aggregatilineales > Phototrophicaceae > Flexifilum. Next base: position 26,915 of record CAZTLS010000025.1, on the reverse strand, counting down.
TTGCACACAACGTCGAAGTCAATGTCGCCATCGGGCAGATGCGTTACGCCGCCGGGCTGCCCACCAAGCTCAAAGGGGAGACGTATGCCGTCTCCTCACCCGGCTATCACGTCTATACCCGGCGTGAACCGCTGGGCGTGTGCGCGGCGATCACCCCCTGGAACTACTCGCTGGTCATGGCAGTCCAGAAGATCGCTCCTGCGCTGGCTGCCGGAAATACACTCGTCCTCAAGCCGGCAGAACAGACGCCGCTGACTGCGCTCTATCTGGGCGAGCTGGCGCTTCAGGCGGGCATCCCGGAGGGGGTTTTGAACATCGTCACCGGGTTTGGAGCGACCGCCGGGGCTGCCCTGAGCGCCCATCCCGATGTGAACAAGGTCGCCTTCACCGGATCGACCGAGGTCGGGCAGGCGATCATGCGCGCGGCAGCGGGCAATCTCAAACACGTCTCGCTGGAACTGGGGGGTAAATCACCGCTCATCATCTTCGACGATGCGGATGTGCCGGCAGCCGCAGAGACGGCGCTCTGGGCGATCTTCGCCAACAGTGGACAGAACTGCGTCGCCGGGTCGCGCTTATATGTGCAGGCGAAGGTGTATGACGCAGTGCTGAGCCATCTTGCGACGCGCGCCGCCGCGCTCAGAGTCGGACATGGGATGGACAGTGACACCGAGATCGGTCCGCTCATCTCCGAGGTGCAGATGGCACGCACGCTGCGCTATATCGAAGCGGGCAAGGCGTCAGCGCAGGTTCGTGCAGGGGGCGAGCGCGTGCAGGGCGAACTGGCAAACGGCTATTTTGTCCAGCCGACCGTTTTCAGTGACCCACCCGATGACCATGCGATCGCATGTGAGGAGATTTTCGGTCCGGTGCTGAGCGCTTTTCGCTTCACAGACGAGGATGAGGTCGTGGCACGCGCCAACCAGTCGCGTTTTGGGTTAGCCGCAGGCGTATGGACGAACCATCTCGCTCGCGCCCACCGGATGGCAGCCCGTCTGCGCGCGGGCGTGGTCTGGATTAATACCTATGACTGGTTCGATCCAGCGGTCCCATTCGGCGGTGTAGGCGAGAGCGGAATCGGGCGTGAGCTGGGCACACAGGTCATCGATATGTACACCGACCTCAAGTCGGTCTGGGTGAAAGTGGAATGAAACCACTCGACGGGCGTGTTGCGATCATCACAGGGGGAGGATCAGGCATCGGTCGGGCGAGCGCGCTGGCATTCGCTGAAGCCGGGGCGTCAGTGGTGGTCGTCGGGCGCAGCGCCGACAAAAGCGAGCGCACCGCGTCGCAGATCAGCGAACAGGGTGGGCGCGCGCTGGCAGTTGCGGCTGATGTCAGCAACGACGATCAGGTACGCCTGCTCATCGAACGCACGCTCTCAGCCTTCGGACGCATCGATGTGCTTTTCAACAACGCCGGGGTCAGTCCGTCGGGTAAGGTCACCGAGATCGATGCCTCAGACTGGCAGCAGTGCCTGAGCATCAACCTGAGCAGCCTGTTCTTCACCAGCCGACACGCGCTGCCGCATATGATCGCTGCCGGAGGGGGAGTCATCCTGACGACAGCCGGAACGTTCGGGCTGCGCCCGGCACGCAACAAGGCAGCCTACTCCGCTGCCAAAGCGGGGGCGATCGCGCTGACGAAGGCGATCGCGCTCGACTATGCGCGCGATGGCGTGCGCGCCAACGTCATCGCTCCTGGCGTCGTCGAAACACCGCTGCTGGGCGGCGCGCTCAATGACCCTGGTTTTCACACCTTCCTCGATCGCTATCAACCGCTGCGGGGGGTCACCCAGCCTGAAGAGGTCGCCGCGCTTGCGCTCTACCTTGCCTCGGACGCGGCGCGCATGATCACGGGCGGGGTGTTCGTCATCGATGGCGGGCAGCAGACCGGGTTATTCGTCGAATGAGCGAGATGATGTGCCTGATCCGGGCGGGATATGGTTTCGTCGATGCTGAGCTGCGGCGTGACGTGGCGGTGCTGGTGCGCGGCGATCGGATTGCGGAGGTGGGCAGCTTCGCTGCGCTGCGCGCCGCGCATCCTGACCTGCCGGTGTATGGGGGTGAGCAGTATGCGCTGCTGCCTGGTTTCGTCAACAGCCACGATCACGGTCGCGCTATCGGGACGCTGGCAGGGGGCAGCCGGGATGATGTGCTGGAGGTCTGGCTGAACAGCCTTGCAGGTCAGCCCGCCCTGCCACCCCGCCTGAGCGTCAGGTTCGAGGGGGTCAACTTGGCGCGCGCTGGCGTCACTGCGACAGCCCACAGCCACAATCCGCGCACCTGGCAGGGGATGTTCGATGAACTGCCAGAGACGCTGGCGGGCTATGCCGATGCAGGAATCCGTGTTGCGCTGCATCCGCCGATCGTCGATCAGAACCTGATCGTATACGGTGAGGGTCGCCTTTTCGCTCAGGGTTTGCCGCCGTCGCTGCGAGAGCAGGTCGAGCGGGCGAACAGCGAACCGCCTCTCTCCGTCGAGGCATACTTTGAGGCATTGAGCGCATTGTACGACCAGCATCACGACGAAGCGGGCTGTCGGGTTCACATCCAGGTCAGCCCGGCGGGGGGGCAGTGGTGCAGCGACTCGCTGCTCCGGCGCGCGCATGAGTGGGCGCGGGAGCGCGGCACACGGGTGCAGATGCACATGCTGGAGACGCGGTTGCAGCGGCTGTATGCCTGGCGCACGTGGGGAACCAGCTTCATCGCGCATCTGGAGGCGATCGGTATCCTCGACGAGTCGCTCACACTGGCGCACATGATATGGCTCGACGAGGGGGACGTCGAACGGCTGCGTGCAGCAGGGGTGGGTGTCGCACACAATCCCAGCAGCAACCTGCGCCTCCGCAGCGGCATCGCCTCGGCAGCAGCGCTCATCGCCGCCGGGGTGCGCGTCGGCATCGGTCTGGATGGGCACGCGCTGGATGATGACCAGGATTTTGGGCGAGAACTGCGGCTGGCTCGGATGCTGGCAAATCTGGACGGCTGGTCGTCTGTGCCGCCTGTTCGGGCAGAAGCCCTGCTGTACGCCGGAACAGCCGCAGGCGCTGCGGTCACCTTCGGTGCAGATGCGCCACTCGGACGCCTCGCTGTGGGGCAGTTTGCCGATCTCATTCTGGTCGATTGGGCAGCGCTGCGCGGGGCGTGGCTGCCCGATCAGCTGCCTGGAGAAGCGCTCGCTGCCGATCTGCTCGTGCAGCGTCTGTGCCGCGCGCACGTGCGCGATGTGATGGTGGCTGGAGAGTGGATCGTGCGCGATGGACGGCACACGCGCATCGATGAAGCGGCGCTCTACGCCGAAGTTCGCGCTGCACTGGAGCCGCATGTGCCCGATACGGGGGAAACGCTCGTGCCGTTCATCCGCGCCTTTTACAAAGACTGGGTGTAAAAAGCAGCAAAATTCAGATCGAAAAAAGAGGGTTGCGTAAGGAGGATACAGCGAGATGGAAGCAAAGTGTGATGTCAATATTCCGGCGGTACGGGAATGGGTCGAATGGCTGCGCGCACGCACGCTGGACGACATCGTGCCAGAGGCAATTGCGTGTCTGATGGACGGGGCGAACGAAGATGAGCTGTGGGCAGCAGCAGCACTGGCTTCGGCGCGATACATCAACAATCAGGCACACAACCTGCTCGGCTTCGTCTCGCACGCGATGATCGGCACGGAGGACGCGCGGCGTCTGGCGCAGACGCAGGATCAGCGCACGCGATGGCTGCTGCTGGGGCAGTCGCTGCGTCAAGCCGTCTTCGATATGCACGACCCCTGCCTGAGCCCGTATGTCCTTTTCCCGTGCAGGGGACACCGCGAAGCGACGCTGGAGGAAGACTTACGGATGCTGCGTACAGATACGCGCATCGGCGAATATTCTCGCTGTGACCATCGCATCGTGTGGCTGGAGCAAACCCTGCCCCGCTCAGCCCTTATCGACCTGATCCTGGAACTGGGGCTGGAAGGCATGACCACTGACGATCATACCTATATTTCGCCTGTGCTGGCGCTGGGCATGATCGAGTTGGTCGGCTGGGAGGATGGTTTTGAGATGCTGCGCGCCTGTGTGCGTTACATGTCCAGCTTCCCGCGCGATTTCACGCCGCACGACCGCGCGGTCGCGCTGCGCAGCCAGTATGGTCTGGAGAACGGCGCGCCCGGTCATGGTTTCGATGCCGACAGCGTCGAGACGCTGCGCGCCGCTTTTCACGCTGCCCCGGCTGTCGAACGCCCGGAGATGGCGGCACGCTTCATGGCAGAAGGACACGCCACTGAGACGGTGCTGACCGCTATCTCGATGGTCGGGTGCGATATGTATCTGATGGCAGCGCCCGTGCCGCATGAGGATTTCGATGCCATCAGCCGCGAAGTCGCCCCTATCCATATCGGCACGTGCATCTCGGCGCTGCGCGCGGGGATGAAATATCTCTCGCCAGGCACGGCGGCTCTGGCGGTCATCCGTGCGGGCAGCCAGATCGAACGCGGTCCGAGCGTGCTGAACGAGCAGTTCGAGTTTGTGCCTTTCGCCCCGGCACGCCCCTATCCCTACGAAGAGGATGTGGCGGCACTGCGCGGTCTGCCGACTGAGGAGCTGCTTGAGGTGCTGCGAAGCGCGTTCGTTCCCCACGATTACCGTCGCGCTACCGCAGCCGTCAAAGCATATGCTCTGGAAGGAGGCGATCCCGCACCGCTGATCGCCGTGCTGACTGAAGCCGCCTGCACCGATAACCTGACCATCCTGCACAATTTCAAGCACCTCAATTCGATGGTCAAGGAATTTCACATGAGCCAGCACCCCGATCGATGGAACTACCTGATCGCTGCGGCGCGCTTCATCGCGTGGTACGCAGGCGTGCAGACGGATGTGCATCAGCAGGCAGCGGAGTTACTTAACCAGATCGATTTCCCGCAGCCCGCTGCGAGCGCCGTCTGAAGCAGACAACAGTCTGTCAGAGGACGACAAATTCCTCCGTGTACACAAAGTGGAGGACATCGGCGAAGCGCGCTACATCCGCCGCTGCCAGTTCATTCTGTGGGCTGGCAAGCGCTGCCTGCATCGACTCGATATTCTCCCACCAGATTTCAGCCGTCCCATCATACGGCGGCTCGTTGTCTCCCGGCTGCGGCTCCAGCGCGATATTGATGCGATACCCCTTCATCCCCAGCACTTTGGAGAGCTGGGTGTGTTCCTCGACCCACAGCCGCCTGAACTCCTCGCGGGACAAACCCGCTTTGCGCCTGACGAACGCGATCATTTTCACCATTGTCATTTTATATCCCCAGATAGCCCCCATCCATGATGATACCGGTCGCAGTGATGTAATCCGCCTCATCCGACGCCAGAAATGCCGCCAGCGCTGCGACTTCTTCAGGCTGCGCACCGCGCTTCGCCGGGATGCTCGCTTTGACGCGCTCGATCGTCTCCGCTGGGATGCCATCGTGTGCCGGCGTGATGATGAAGCCTGGCGCAATCGCCACTGCACGCACTTTTGGCGCGTGATCGACGCCGATCGAGCGCGTCAGCGACAAAATCCCGCCTTTGGCAACCTGATACGCGCTGAATCCCGGTTCTCCGAAGTAGCTCTGAACACTGGCGGTATTCAGGATTACGCCGCCGTTGTGCGCCATCATATGCGTGACGGCGATTTTTGACCCATACCAGTAGGCGCGCAGGCTGATGCGCACCGTATCATCAAACTCTTCGAGTGTCTGTTCGATGATGTTCCTGAAGACGCTTTTGAAGGCGTTGTTATGCCAGACATTCACATCGCCGTAGGTATCAACGGCACGCTTCAGCAGGGCATCGAGCTGAGCGGGCTGGCTGACATCAGTGGGCTGGAAGATCGCCTCGCCACCCGCTGCGGTGATCTCGGCGACGACCGCCTCTCCCCCTGGGATATTGATGTCCGCCACGACGACGCGCGCTCCTTCCTCGGCGTAACGGACTGCGCAGGCACGCCCGATCCCCGATGCGCCGCCCGTGATGACGCAGATTTTGCCTTTCAGACGCATGGCACTGACTCCGTTCATGGTTTCTGCAAGCCAGTCGTTTGCAGATCGAAAGCGTAAAGGGATGTGCAGGCGGTGATAAACAGCGTTTTTCGCCCAGCCGCGCCGAAACAGAGATTCGTGACCATCTCCGGGACAAGCAGTTTACCCAGCAGCGTCGCATCAGGCGCAAAGACATACACGCCGTCTAACCCCGCGACATACAGCCTCCCCTCGGTATCGACGCGCATCCCATCCGGCACGCCGTTCGTCATGACCGCAAACACACGCGGATTGATCGCTGTATCCTGCTCGGTCATGTCCAGCGCGTAGACCTGATGGAAACGGTCAGACGAGTCCGCCACATAAAGGGTCTTTTCGTCCGGCGAAAAACACAGCCCGTTCGGGCGATACAGCGAGTCGGTCACCAGATGCGGCGCACCTGGATCGTCAGTGACCCTGAAGACGCCGCAGAAACCGTATTCCATCGCCTGCTGATAGCCGTGCAGCGCCCCCTCCTCCCAGCGCACGCCGAACGGCGGGTCGGTGAAGAAGATCGCCCCATCCGAAGCGCGCACGCAGACATCATTGGTCGAATTCAGGATGTGCCCTCGAAAACCGGATGCCAGCACGGTGATCGCACCGTCCATCTCGCGGCGTGTCAGGCGGCGGGTGGTATGTTCACAGGCGATCAGCCGGCTGTGCAGGTCGAGATACAAGCCGATGGCGAAATGGGCGTTGTGATCATAGACCGATAAGCCGTCAGACGCGCTCCAGCGCATGATCGCGTTGCTGGGGATGTCTGTGAACAGCAGACAGGAGTCCTGCTCTACCCAGACAGGTCCTTCAGTGAAGCGCATTCCGTTGGCGATCTGACGCCGTTCGACGCCTGACCCGATCACGGCGTCAAAACCGGGGGCGATCCGTTCGTAGTCCATCTGTTTTTACCCCTGTCACTCAAGTCGTCGGCGCGTCCAGGCATCAAGCATGACTGCCAGGACGATGACCGCACCGCGTACGACCAGTTGCAGATTGAAATTGACGTTCATCAACGTCAGCGCGTTGTTCAGCACGCCGATCAGCAGCGCGCCCAGTATGGTGCGCCAAAGTGACCCGCGCCCGCCCGTGAAACTCGTCCCGCCGATGACGACGGCGGCGATAGCGTCCAGCTCATAGCCGATCATACCGAGCGGCTGTCCGTTACCCAGACGGGCGGTATAGACGATCGCTGCGATCGCCGCCAGCGCCCCACCCAGTGTGAACACCAGCAGCTTCACGCGCCCGACTGCGATCCCTGCCAATCGTGCTGATGCTGCGCCGCCGCCGACCGCATAAATATTTGCGCCAAAACGGGTGCGGGTCAGAATGAAGGTCAGCACGACCAGCAGAATCGCCACCAGAATGACCGGGTTCGGAACCTGAATGTCGAATGGCAGTGTGATCATCCCGCGCGCAAACAGGGTGCGGAATTCGTTCACGGTTGGGTTGGCGGGGAGGGTGATCGTGCTGGCATTGGTGAGTGCGAGTGCCGCGCCCTGAACCACATTCAGTGTGCCGAGCGTGACGATAAAGGATGGAATCCCCCCGCGCACCGTGATCACGCCGTTGATCGCGCCGAGCAGCGCGCCGACGCCAATCCCCGCCGGGATCGCCAGCAGCCACGAGCCCGTGTTGACGATTATCAGCGCCATGATCACGCCGCACATGCTCGCAATCGCTCCGAGACTGATGTCGATCTCGCCTGCCAGGATGATCAGCGTCATGGCAAAGCCGGTGATCGCCAGCAGCGTCGTCTGACGTCCGATATTGGCGAGATTGTTCGGGTTGAAGAAGATCTGCAGGAAGTCCTCGCGCATAAAAGAGAAGGCGATCAACATCAGCAGCACGGCGAAAATAACGCCGAACTGCCCGATGAAGCGCGGGCTGAGCCAGCGCCCACGTGCGGGGGTCGAAAGCGCGCGCGCTGCCATTAACTGCTCCTCGCGCGCGTCCAGCGGTCGAGCAGCACCGCCAGGACGATGATCGCGCCTTTGATGATGAACTGGAAGTAGGAGTCGATGTTCATCAGGTTCATACCGTTGTTCAGGATGCCGATCAGCAGTACGCCGAAAATCGTGCGAATCAGCGATCCTCGCCCGCCTGTGAAGCTCGTCCCGCCCAGTACAACGGCAGCGATGGCATCCAGTTCGAGATTACGGGCGACCTCCGGCGATGCCGATCCGAGCCGGGCGATCTGCAAAATTGCCGCGAAGCCGATGATCGCCCCGGCAAGCGCAAACACACCGATTTTGACGCGGCGGGTCGCTATTCCGCTCAGGCGGGCGGCTTTGGGATTACCACCGACGGCGTAAACGCTTACGCCGAACTGAGTCCGCGTCAGCAGGAAGTGCAGCGCAGCGAACAGAACGACCGCATAAATGACTGATACGGCGATACCGAGCGGGCGCGCCTCCTGAAACACAAACAGGTAATCCTGATTCAGAATGGGAATAGCCACTGCATTGGTTATGGCGAGCGCGATGCCGCGCGCTGCACTGAACATGCCAAGCGTGGTAATGAACGACGGCACGCGCCCGATGACCGTGATGATGCCGTTGATCGACCCGATCAGCACCCCTGATCCGACCCCGATCAGCACTGCCAGCGGGATCGATCCGCTGTCGCGCAGCGTCATGGCGACAAAAATGCTGATCAGGCTGACGACCGAGCCAACGCTCAGGTCGATCTCGCCGGACAGAATGATGAAAGTCATGGCGAAGGCGGTAACTGCCAGCAGCACCATCTGCCGACCGAGGTTGGTCAGGTTGGAGGCATTGAAGAAGAAAGGACTCGCCAGCGAAAAGAAAATAAACAGCGCGATCACCGCGCCCAGAATGCCGATCTCGCCTGGGATAATCCGCTTTCGCGGGCTGGCGCGCGTCGTCATATCGAATGCTCCATGATCAGTTCATCGGCAAATGCCAACGCCAGGATGCTTTCTTCGCTGGCATCGTGGGCAGACATCTCCCCCGTGACGCGCCCCGCTGCCATGACCACGATCCGGTCGCTGACCGCGAGAATCTCGGGTAGTTCGGATGAGATCATCAGCACAGCGACTCCCTGCGCGGCAGTCTCGCGGATCAGCGCGTGAACCTCCGCCTTTGCGCCCACATCGATCCCACGCGTCGGCTCGTTCAGGATCAGCACGCGCGGCTGACGCGACAGCCATTTCGCCAGCACGACCTTCTGTTGATTGCCGCCGCTGAGCAGCTCGATATTCATACTGGAAGAGGCGGCGCGGATGTTGAGCCGCTGCGTCCAGGCGGCGACGGTCGCGCGAATCGACCGGAGCGACAGCACACCCGCATTGGCGACGCGCTCCAGCGCCGCCAGGATCAGATTGGTGGACACCGGCAGCATCAGCACCAGCCCCGCGCCCTTGCGATCATCCGGGACATACGCGATCCCGGCGCGAATGGCATCAGCGGGCGACGCAAACCGGATGGGCTTTCCGTCCAGCAGGATTGTCCCGCTGTCTGGCTGAGCTGAGCCGAACAGAATCTCCGCCGTCTCAGTGCGCCCTGCCCCAACCAACCCTGCCAGCCCGACAACCTCACCAGCGTGCAGGGCAACAGACACATCGCGGACGCGCCTGCCCATGCGCAGCCGCCGCGCCTCCAGGACGACCTGTCCTGCTGCCCCAGCAGTGCGCCTGACGGTCGTATCGACCTCACGCCCAACCATCAGCGCGATCAGTTCAGGGCGTGTGAAGGCAGAGGCAAGGCGCGTTTCGATGTGACGTCCATCGCGCAGAACGGTGATCCGGTCAGCGACGCGAAAGACCTCATCCATGCGGTGTGAGATGTAGATGATCCCCATGCCCCGCGCTTTCAGCCGCTCGATGAGTGCGAACAACGTCTCCTCTTCCGACCGGGTGAGCGAAGAAGTCGGTTCATCCATCACGATCACGCGCGAAGCACGACGTGCGGCGCGGGCGATCTCGACCATCTGACGTTCGCCCATGTTCAGAGCGTCCAGTGGTGCATGTGGGTCGATGTCGAGACCGAGGGCGTGCAGCGTGTCAGCCGCTTCGGCATACAGGGAGCGCCAGTCGATCAGTGCGCCGCGCGACGGCTCCTGACCGAGCAGGACGTTGCGCCCGACATCGAGATTGTCCAGCAGCGTCAGTTCCTGATAGATCATGGCGATGCCAAGTCGATTGGCGTGCAGCGGATCGGTGATTGCGGTCGGCTGCCCATCGATGCAGATCGTCCCGGAGTCGGGCTGGTATGCGCCGGAGAGGATTTTCATCAGCGTCGATTTACCTGCCCCATTTTCGCCCATCAGCACATGAACTTCGCCGGGCAGCACTTCGAGGCTGACCTCGTCCAGGGCTTTGACACCAGGGAAAGCTTTCGAGATGCGGTCAAGGGCGACCAGAGGCGTCGTCATGTCAATCTCCTCCATCCCAACAATAAACCGGGAAGACTGATCCGTCAGGCTTCCCAGTCATCTTGAGTGTATCTGCAAATTCGTTTTTGGCGTCTGGCTGCCCAAACCCCACCCCGGAAACCGTCAGGTTTCCTGCCCCTCTCCATCGGAGAGGGGCGGTTGAGTGCAGCGAAACGGGGTGAGTAAGATCATTTGCAGACGGAACCTTGTATGGCGTTAAGCTGACCAGGGGGCAGCGATGCCGGGATAGAGCGCGTCCCATTGTTCGCGATAATTGTCTTGTGTGACCAGCAGAGTCGGCACGAGGATGTCCGGCGCGACCTCCTGACCCAGCGCCGCTTTGCAGAGCGCATCGATGCCGGCTTTGCCCTGGACGAGCGGCTGCTGCCCTGCCAGCGAGAGCAGGACCTGCTGGGCATTGCCGTTCGCCTGATCCTCAAAGCGCTGGAAACCCGCCACTTCAGCATCATACCCGCCGACCTTGATATCCATGCCCGATGCATCGACTGCTGCCAGTGCGCCATTGATGGCAAGGCTCCAGTTAGCGAAGATCGCGCTGATGTCCGGGTTCGCCTGGATCATGTTCTCGGCGGCGGACAGAGCGGCATCCTGCGCGAACACCGGCTGCAACCCGACCAGCTGCATCCGGCTCTCGCGGATGGCGGCGAGCGTTCCCAGCTCGCGGTCGCGGATGGTCGGCAGCGCCAGCGGGATCGAAACGACGCCGATCTTGCCCGTGCCGCCTACCGCGTCGATCAGATAGCTTGTGGACTCGTAACAGCCATCGTAGCTGGTCGAATTCATCACCGACAGCACTTCGCCGCGCGTCGGCGCACCGCCGATGATGATCACCGGGATGCCCGCTTCATTTGCCTGAATGATCGCGGAGGAGATCGAGTCGCTGTCCACCGCGACCAGGAAAATACCATCCACTTCCTGCTGGATGAGCGCTTCCATGTCGGCAAGCTGTTTGGCGGCGTCGAAATTGGCTTCGCTGACGATCAGCTCGATGCCATATTCAGCGGCGGTATCCTCACCCCCTTTGATCAGGAGGTTGATAAAATCATCGGTACGGTGGTTGGTCTCGAAGCCGAGCTTCAGTCCCATCCCCCGAATCATCTCGATCTCTTCGGCGGTGAGGGCAACATCGCCGGCGGTTGCCACCATCGACTCCTGTGCGCGAGCGCGCGGCAGCCCCGCCAGCGGAGAGAGCATCATGCCACCTGCTGCCGCAGCCATATAACGGATCAACTGACGACGTGAAATTTTGCGGTTCATCAGAATCTCACTCCTTCAAAATGAAATCAGATTGTTCTTTGGCTTAACCGAGGCAAAACTACCTCGTTGACACCCTATGTCATTTCAATCCGCGCCGCGCCTTCAATCGTCAGGCGCACGCTGCCATCTTCATATAACCACTCGGCAGCACGCCCGTCCACGCGCACCGACAGCGGCGCGGTCGCCAGATACACCTGAAGATGATGGGTTCGCGCATTTGCGCCGATCTCGACGGTAATACCGCCCGCTGACTCAGCACAGCGATAACCGATCTGCTCATCGCCATCGACCAGCATGAAGGCACTTTCACCATGCGGATAGACACGCAGCGTGATCGGATTCCAAGGCTTTTCGCCTGTATGCGCCATGTCGTCACACATCGGGAGGAGACCGCCGCCGCGTGCATACAAAGGCAGATGGTCGAGCGGCGCGTCCACGTTGATCCAGCAGCCGTAATGCGCATCATGCACGATCGCGCCCGTCCACCAGTCAAACCAGCGTCCAGCAGGCAGGTAGACTCGCCGCGAGTGGGTCTCGTCCAGAATTGGCGCGACCAGCAGATGTTCGCCGAACAGCCACTGATCATCGATCCCGACCGTATTGGGATCGTCCTGCCAGTCGAGCATCAGCGGGCGCATCAGCGGCAGCGCCGTGCGGACGGACTCGTGTGCGCTGCTCCAGACATAAGGCATGAGCCGATAGCGCAGCCTGGCATACCTGCGAAAGATATGAAGCGCTTGTTCGCCAAAGCGCCAGGGTTCGCGGGCGATCGGTCCGTGTGCGCGCGGATGACTGACGAACAACCCTGCTTCCGCCCAGCGGATGTAGAGTTCCGGCGTGGGTGTGCCCCCGAAACCGCCAATGTCCACACTCCAGAAGGGAAAGCCACACAACCCTAATCCTAGTCCGCCATGCCAGAGATTGCCCAGGTCTTCCCAGAGTGCCGCGGGGTCGCCACCCCAGTGCATGGGGTAGCGCTGTGACCCGGCATATGCCGATCGCCCCCAGACGATCCCCTCACCGGTGGTGGCTTTGGTGTGTTCCCAGATGGCACGATTGTAGAGCAGCGGGTAGAGATTGTGCATCTGTAAGCCGTCTACTGTCGCGTAATGCGCTTCCGGCGGCGCACCTTCGCCAAAATCAGTCTTGATCGCGGCGACTCCCATCTCAAAGAGCGGGTCAAATTTCGACTGCATCCAGCGCACAGCATCGGGATTGCTGTAATCCATGACAGCAGTTTTGCCGAAAAAGCCGTCGATCAGCCAGGGCGTGCCGTCGTCCCGTTTGGCGAAATAGCCTTTCTCAGCGCCCTCAGCATAAAAGATGCTTTCAGTGGCGATATAAGGGATCTGCCAGAGCGTGATACGAAAACCCTGTTCGCGCATACGGGCGATCATCCCGCGCGGATCGGGGAAACGCTCTGGCGAAAAGGTCAGATCATTGACCCATGGTGTGGCGAACCAGTCGGTATCGATGTGGATCACATCACACGGGACATCATGTTCACGCATCCCCTGTGCCACAGCTTCGACCTCCGACTGCTCGCGATAGCTCATGCGGCTCATCCACAAGCCGAAGCTCCACAGCGGTGGCAGCGGCGCGCGCCCGGTCAGGTCTGTGTAGTGGGCGATGATGTTCTTGTATGTCCCACCGCCGATGATGTAGAAATCGAGCAGTTCGTGCTGCACGTGAGCGCTGTAATGGGTGTGCGACAAGTCACCCATATGGTATTTGATCGGGTAGGCGCTGTTGATATACAGCCCATAGCCCTGACTGGACAGGAAGAAGGGAATATTTTTGTAGCTGGCTGCCCAGGTATTGCCAGTGGCATTGGCGTGCCAGAGATTGATCGCCTGCCCGCGCTTGTCCAGCGTGCTGAATTTCTCGCCGAAGCCGTAGAAATGCTCATCATGGTGGATCGACGCGGTGATGAAGCTCTGAGTCAGCCCATCTTCCCCTCGAATGAAACCGATTGGGAACAGGTCACGAAAAAACCAGGGCCAGGCGTCGGTGATGCTCGCGCCATCGAGGTGGCTTTCACCTGTCGGCGGATGCTGAAACACGGCAGCAGGCAGTGTGTGAAAGAGCGGCTTACCCGCTGCATCCGTCACATACATCCGAAACGGCTTGCGGGTGATCCGAACAGTCAGCGCAGTTGAGCGCAGCGTGATCGCTTCATCGGTGACGACGATCTCTGGCGCGAACGGAGCAGGCGCGAAGTCGTCCGCGATCATCGGCGTGCGATTATCGGGCAGCGCTGTGCCGGGGATCATCCGAAAGCGGAACAGGGCTGGCGTGACGAACTCGCCGCGCATGATGACCGGTTCGCCAGCGTCGCCCGGCACACCGATCTCAACCAGCGTGCCATAGCGATCGCGCCAGCGGCGGTCGAAGCGGATGGTTGCGCCATGCAGCATGACCCCCGATGAGTCCGCGCTGACTTCCGTGATGGCGGTCACCAGCTGCATTGGACGGCTGTAATCTTTGGCAAAAGCATCCAGATCAAACGGAAGGCTCATACTGTCCTCGAAGTGGCGCGCTGCTTTCACGGATAATGAGCTTTGGGGCAAGTAAAATCTGCTCTGTTTTTCGCTCAGGATGCTCCAGCGCGTTAATCAGCATCCGTGCGGCTTCATACCCCATCTTATCGGTGGGGAAGTTGATGGCAGTAAGCGGGGGCGTGATCAGCGTGGCGATGCGATTGCTTGCCAGCGAGACAATCGAGACATCTTCTGGCACACGGCGACCGCGCTCATTGACAGCGCGAATCGCGCCGACTGCCGCCGATCCGCTGACGGTGATCAGCGCGTTCAGATCGGGCTGCTCGTCAAGCAGGCTGTTTGCGGCTGAATAAACCGCCTCTACCGACATATCTGCTTCACGATACAGCGCTACGAGTTCCCTCTGTCTGCATGTTTTAAGATAGCCATCCAGCATCCGAACTGCAGGTCCCAGCTTAGCAGCGCGCATCTCCGGCGGACGGGCGATGAACCCGATCTGCTGGCGACCGAGTTCGATCAGATGGGCAGCGGCAAGCGCGATCCCCGCTTCAAAGTCGAGATCGATGAAGCTGAAATCCTGATTGTCGTCGCAGCGCCCGATCATGACGAAAGCGTGTCGATATTCGCGCAGCAGCGCTGGACGCCAGTCATCGATGCGAATCTGCATCAGGATCGTGCCGTCGATCTGTCCACTGCGATACAGGTTGAGCAGCCCGGCATCGTCCATCGGTTCGGTGTAAAGATTGAGAAAGTAGCCGCGCTTGCCAGCGGCTGCCGCTGCACCGACGAAGAAGTCCAACTCAAGCTGCGTGAACTGAGCATGTTCCATCGGAAAAAGCAGGCTGATCATCCGGCTCCTGCCAGCCGCCAGCCCTTGCGCCTGTAAATTGGGGACATAGCCGAGTTTTTCGATGACCGCCTGCACGCGGCGGCGCGTAGTCTCGCTGACATCGGGCTTGTTATTCAGAATGCGCGACACCGTCGAAACGGAAACGCCGGATTCCCGTGCCACGTCGTCAATCGTAATCGCTTTACGTTCGTAGGAATACTTGTCCACAAAAAGTCTGCCTGATATATTCGGAAGCGCTACCGGTAACGCTTTCAACTATATCGCAGACAGACAGACGGTGCAAATGAGAGAAAAATGAAAGAGGTGGGGCGATACTGCACAGTTTATTGCTGGTCAACGAGAAAGATAAACTGCAATGTGCCTTCAATCGCGTCGATAATCGGACTCCCCGCTCTCCAGTCACAACCCATGTGAGAGTGGGGATACGATTGTTCGCTGCTGGCGAGAGACCCGATCACGCCCCTTCAGGCGTTTCACCCTGTGCGGCAATCGCAGCCAGTTCCGCATCGATCAGGCTGATGAACGCCTCGATCGGCTGCGCGCCGACCAGGATGCGCCCGTTGATGAAGAAGGTCGGCGTGCCCGTCACGCCGGCGTTCTGCCCGGCGACGTAGTCCTCGATGATCTCATTGCGGTGGCGCTGCTCATCAAAGCACGCCTGGAACTCGACCGTATCCATCTCCAGCGACTCGGCATGGCGCAGGAACGCCTCAGGATTCAGTTCAGCCTGATTCGCGTACAGCAGGTCGTGGAATTCCCAGAATTTGCCCTGGTCATTGGCGCAGTGCGCGGCAACTGCTGACGCCAGTGATTCCGGTCCCAGCACCGGGTAATCGCGGTGAACCATGCGAATCTGCCCCTCATAGCGCTCCATCAGCGCATTGAGCGTCTCGTCCTGGAATCGCTTGCAGAAGCCGCAGCGGAAATCGGCAAACTGGATCATCGTGATCACCGCATCTTCCGCGCCGATCGAGCGGTTGATCCCTACGCCGACATCGATGCGCGGGTTCGCTTCCGGGGTGACGGCGGTGGGCAGCGCGGCGATCGCCGTGCCGACGGCGCGGGCAATGGCATTATCGATGGCAGCGGTGTCGGTGGTCGGTGCGGGGCGGCTTGCCACCCGCTCATACCCGAAATAGCCCAGCAGGATGCCCACCAGCAGCGCCACAGTGCCGATCAGCAGATAATTGAACGTCACGCGCGACACGCTGGCGACGGGTTGGCTGGCGGGAGAGTCGGGACGGGGCGGATTGGTAGGGAAGTTGGGGTCAGTCACAGCAGTTCCTCGTGTGAAGGATTGAGCGATTTCGTGCGTACATCATCATATCACATGCCCACATTTTCGGTGGCAGGTGATCCACAGCCCTGTTCATCCCCGAATAACGTAAAACAAGTGTGAGAGCGCGATCAATCCCGGCGCATTTGTGTACAATACAGGGTACAGATACGCTGTGTCACACAGGATGAGCATGATAAGGGATGCGCGCTTTTGCTTAACGGGCTGATCGTCAGGGAACAGAGTGGCTTTTTTTGGGTGGAGACGCACGACGGTGAGGTCGTCATGTGTCGTCTGCGAGGTCGGCTTATGGAAGAAGCGCAGTCCAGCGACATCGCCGCCATCGGCGACCGGGTGACCATCGCTCTCAGCGAACCGGGGCACGGCACGATCGAGTCCGTCGAGCCGCGCCGAACGGTCATCTCCCGCGCAGTGCGCACCGACGGTGCGCGCGGTGCGGGCGCGCCAGAACGCGAGCAGGTCATCGTCGCCAACGTCGATCAGGCGTTTTTCGTGTTCGCTGCCGCATCTCCCGCGCCGAACACCCGTGCCCTTGACCGTTTTCTCGTCATGGGCGAGAAGGCGAATATCGACCGCATCACCGTCGTGCTGAACAAGATCGATCTGGTGACTGACGGCGAACTGGATGCGGTCTTTTCGCCCTACAAGGCGATCGGCTATGACGTGCTGACGACCAGCGCGCTGGCGGGCATCGGCATCGATGAACTGCGCGCCCGCCTGACCGGGCATCTCTCCGTGTTCACCGGTCCCTCCGGCGTCGGCAAGACCAGCCTGCTTAACTGCATCCAGCCTGGGCTGGGGCGGTCGGTGCGGGCGGTCAGCGAGCGCAATCAGGAGGGGATGCACACCACCCGTGACAGCGCCCTCATCCGACTGGAGGGTGGTGGTTATGTCGCCGATACCCCCGGCATCCGCACGTTGAGCATGTGGGACGTCGAGCCGGAAGAGCTGGACGGCTACTTCCGCGAGATTGCCGAGCGCGTGCCGCACTGCCGCTTCCGTGACTGTGCTCACCGCACTGAACCCGGCTGTGCCGTCCGCGAAGCCGTCAACAGTGGACAGATTTCCGTCCGCCGCTATAAAAGCTATCTGCTGCTGCGCGCCGAACTGGAAGAGATGTATACCCTGACATGAGCGTCCGTAATCGCCCGTTTTTGTTCGCTGCTGGAAAGTGATCGAACGTGTCCACAACACTGGTTGGCAAAAAACTCGGAAAATACACGGTGACGGGGATACTCGGTCAGGGCGGTATGGCGACCGTCTACCTCGGTCATCAGGACGACATCGACCGCGATGTTGCCATCAAGGTTCTTGCCCCTCACCCAGGACAGGATGCGCGCTTCGTCAGCCGCTTTCGTACTGAGGCGCGCACGATCGCCCGTTTGCAGCACCCGCACATCCTGCCCGTTTACGACTACGGCGACCAGGAGGGCATTCTGTATCTGGTCATGGCATACGTGCGCGGCGGCACGCTGAGCGACCGCATCCGGCGCGGCGCGCTCGGCATTCCTGAAGCCGAACGCCTCATCCGCGAGATCGGCAGTGCGCTCGATTACGCCCACCGTCAGAACGTCATCCACCGCGACATCAAACCCGCCAACATCCTGCTCGACCACGAAGGGCACGCCCTGCTGACCGATTTCGGCATCGCCCGCCTGATCGAAGACAGCACCGCCTCCGGGCTGACCGGGACGGGCAATCTGATCGGCACACCCTCGTATATGTCGCCGGAGCAGGCGCAGAGCATCGAACTCGACCACCGCAGCGACCAGTACGCGCTCGGCGTGATCGCCTTCGAGATGCTCACCGGGCGTCAGCCGTTCCCAGGCGACACTGCCATGCAGACGGTCATGAAACACATCAACGCCCCGCCCCCCCTGCATCTGCTGCCGCCGCCGTTCGTCCCGGTCATCGGGCGGGCGCTGGCGAAGACCGCCCAGGAGCGCTATCTCTCCGTCGCTGAATTTGCCGCCGATTTTTCGCGCGCCGCGCACGGCGAAGCCACCGGGACGCTCATCACCCCCCCTGAACAGCCGACCGTCGTCTTTGGTGATGCAGGCGCACCACCCCCCACCGGCGTATACACTCCACCGACAGGCACAGCCGGCTATCCGGCTGCCCAGCCACCATCTACCTATCCGGGATACCCCACACAGCCCGCGCCCACCCCGCCGACGGGCACGACGACCATCATCCAGCAGCAGACGATCAGCCCGCTGGTGCTGCTGGGCGCGTTCGCCATCATCGCCGTGATGGTCGTCGTGGTCGTGCTGATCGTGGCACGCCCTGCACCCCCTCTGCCCGTCATTGAAGTGGATGACAACGGCACGCCTTCTGTCGTTGTGCCGCCGATTGTCGCCGCTGCGCCGACGACCGCGCCCGTACAGGCTGCGCCGTCTGTGCCCGTTTTCGGACGGGTGGCGTTCAGCAGTGGGCGGGCGCTCGGCGATACCGTCAGCGTGCGGGTGGATGACCTCGCCCCGCCTGGCAGCGGCAGCTACACCGCCTGGCTGGTCAACGAAGCGAGTGGGGATGTCCGCCTGCTGGGGACGATCTCAATCGATGCGCTGGGTGCGGGCGCGCTCAGCTACACCGACGCCGATGGCGCAGCCCTGCCCGCCCGCTTCAACCAACTGCTGATCACCGTCGAGACTACACCCGGCGATGCGCCGTCGGACGACCTGCGCTATCGCGGTGGCGTGCCTTCGGTTGTGCCAGGGGCACTGATGGAGATTCTGAAGAACTCCCCCGATGGGCTGCCCGTGCGCGGCGTCGTTCCCACCGCTGAGCCTGGCTATACCGCTGAACCTGCCCAGACCACGACTTCCAGCCTGATCCAGGGCGCGATCGCCGAAGCGCAGATCGCCCGTCAGCACGCCGGGCTTGCCGCGCGCGCCAACAGCGTGGGCAGCATGAGGACGCACGCCGAACACACGATCAACATCCTGCTGGGGCGTGAAGGCGAAGCCGACCTCGATGGCAACGGGCGCACTGAGAACCCCGGTCGTGGGTTCGGCGTCGCCTACTTCCTCGACCGCATCGATGATCGCCTGATGCAGATCATCGACGCACCCGATGCCACGCCCGCCCTGCAAAGCCAGACCGAACTGATCCGCGTGTGCATCGTCAATGCGCGCGACTGGGTGGATGAGATCATTGCCCGCGAACGCGCCATGCTCGCTGCCGACTCGCTGGCGGCAGTGACGCTGGAGATTCAGGAATCGACCCTGTTCGCCCAACGGCTGATCGAGGGCTATGACCTGAACGGCAATGGGCAGGTCGAAGCATTTGAGGGTGAATGTGGTCTCAGCCAGATAGTCGATTACGGGGTATCGGTCGCCAATTTCCCGATCGTGCGTGGTGAGTCGTAGATGCGGAAAGCGCTCATCGCTGCTTTCACGCTCTGCCTGCTGCTGACCGCGTGCGCGCCAGGTGGCTCTGTCACGCCGACCGGCAGCCCGCGCAACTCGCCCACGCTGGCTGCGCCACGTACAACCGACCTCGACGTGCCGCGCATCCCGATCACGGCGCAGAACAGTCCGTCGCTGGCATATCTCGGTCGGCTGACGCAGCCAGAGGGGGACCCCCCCGCCAGCCTGTTTCAGCACGCGATCGACCCAGCGGGCACACGCCTGATCGCGCTGAGCGATGCGCTCATGTTCGCATGGTCGCTTGAGACGGGCGCGCTTTTGTTCTCCACGTCCAGGCTGGATATGGGCTGGGTGTTCTTCGGCACGCCGGAGAGCGGGCGCGCGTATGGCGTCACCACCGATGGCACGGTGATCGTCTTCGATGCAGAAACTGGGGCGGGCATCGACAATTTCCCAGGCATCTCGTCGATGAGCGGGTCACTGGCGCACCACCCGGCGCGCGGTCTGCTGGCGTTGGGCGGGTTGGATGGGTCGGTCAAGATATGGGATGTGCTGGCGCGGCGCGCACTCGCGACGATCGATCTGGGCGATCGTCCAATCAGCGCGCTGGCATTCCTGCCTGACGGCGAGTCGCTGCTGGCAGCCTCTGGTGAGACGGTGCGCCACTTCCGCATTGCAGACCGGGCGCTGCTGGCGGAACGGACGCTGGCGCGCATCAGCCGCATCACGCGGATCGCCGTCTCACCAGACGGTTCACGCGCTGCCCTTGCCACAGACCTCAACGTCACGCTGTGGTCACCCGCCAGCCCGGATCAGACTTTCGCGCTCGATGTCGGCTCTGGCGGCGCATCGCAGGGGGTGGTGTTTTCCAGCGATGGGGTGTTCGTGGCAGCGGGCAGCCAGGTGAGCGGCTGGACGATCTGGGGCATCGGCGGGCAGCAGATGATCGCGCGGCTGCCTGGGACGGACGGGCGCGTGAACGGTGTATTCGTGCCAGACGCCCCGCTGCTGCTGACGACCGGCATCGACCGCAGTGTCTCGCTGTGGAATGCCGCATTCGCCGACAGCACCTCTATCCCGCAGGCAGAACTGAATGTCGGCACACGCCGCATCGTCAACGCGGCATGGACGCCTGATGCCAGCCGCCTGCTGCTGTTCGATGCGGGCGGCGCGGTCTATGTATGGGGCGTGGGCGCGGGCTAGTCGCGCGCCAGAAAAGTAATCGAGGGGAAAATAGTTCCCGCAACAGCATGTTCTGCAGGGGTGACCCGCCGGGCTGCTTCCATGGCCAGCGAGGGCGATCCGCCGGGTCGCCCCTACTCATGACGACGGGGTGGTCTGCGCGTTCAGGATGGCGTTCAGCCTGGCGCAGTCGTGGACGATGACGCCGTACTCGCTGCGCCAGGCGAATTTCGGTCCGATGCCGCCGTATTCGCACGCCACGATGACGGGCTGCCCACCGCGCGTCAGCACCGCGCGCACCGCAAATTCGGCACGCACGAAATCCGCCTCGCTGAACGCCATGTGATCGCGCAGCCTGCCCTGGGCATCGGTCGTGATGCCCGTCAGGTGAATTTCACCCGTCCGTTCCAGCGGCAGGGCAGCGATGTATGCCTGCACATCCCATCCCAGCCCGTGCGCGGCGATGGCGGCGTGCGAAGCGTCCAGCAGCAGCCCGCAGCCTGTTTCCGTCAGAGCATGGGTGATGATCGCCGGATCGACACACGCTGCCAGCGTGTCTTCTCCCTGTCGATAGGGGACATTTTCGGCGATGATCCGCTCTGCGCCGAATCGCTGTGCCAGCAGGGTGAGATCGGCGATAAACTGTTCGGTGACGCGCTCGGCAACTTCGTGCGCGGGCAGCGAGTCGGCGTCGGGCAGCCAGGCGCGCTCCAGCGTGAGATGTACATTCAGGCGCGGGGTGTCGGTGCGCGCCAGCCAGTTTTCGATCGCCGTCCAGTCCACATCATCCAGTTCGCCTGTGCAGAGCGGAAAATGGATGTAAACAGGCAGGGCAGCGCGCGCCTCCGCCACGAGATCATCCCAGGGCGGGCACTTGAAACGGTCGATATGCAGCTCTCCGGCGCGCAGTGCGTCCGCCGCCTGGGGAGAATAGTTGATAGCGAATTGCATCGGTTTCCCTTTCAATCGGGTGGGATCGGCTTCATTCTGCCGCGCATATTTCCCATTATAATCATCGCGGATCGAACGCAGGCAGGCAAGGGAGTGTATGGTGCAGGTGTACAGATATGCGGCGGTGCTGCTGATGCTGCTGCTGTGCGGCGCGGGCGTGCGGGCACAGACGGCGGATGCGCCGCTGTATGCCCTGCTCGTGCCAGGCTCAGGCAGCGATACGCTGGCGTTCATCGATCCGCTCAGCGGGGCGGAGACGCGCCTGGTCGTCAGCGGACGGGGTTACACCTTCACCGGAGATGCGGTGCTGTTTTACGATACTGTCGCGCGCCGTGTGCGTATCGCCACGCCTGACGGCATCGTGCGCGATCACCCGTTCGCCCAGCCCACGCCCGATGCGCGCCGCATCGACTGGGCTTGGTCGCCCGATCAGATCGCCTGGACAGTCACCCGTGCGGTCGAAGGTGGCTTGCAGACGGAGACCCGCATCGCCCCGAATGACGGGCGCGCTGCGCCTCGCCTGCTGCTGGTCGATGGTGCGCGGGAGGGAATCCGCGCTTTCCCGATCGCTTTCACCCCCGATGGGCGGGCGCTGATCATGGATTATCAGCCTGACACAATTGGGGACATCACGCCGCTGCGCCAGTATGCGGGCATGTTCGCGCTCGATGTGGCAGATGGGCGCGTCGTGCCGCTGCCCGGCGAACCGGGATGCTTCTGCGGCGGCGGCGTGGGAGCTGGCTGGTTCATCCGGCTGGCGCTGGGCGATCGGGGTTTTGTGGCGCGCGCCTTCTTTCTGCCACCTGGCGGTGGAGAGGCGCTGATGAGCGGTGCAGCAGAACGTGCAATCGCGCCGATCGACGCAGCAGGGTATACTCAGGGCGGTGGTGTGGTGATCGCTCCCAATGGGCGGACAGCAGGGTATGCGCTGGTGCGTCTGGGTGCGCTGAGCGGTGGACGGGACGAGACGCTGCTGGTGCGGATCGACCTTGACAGCGGCGCGCAAACCACCAGCCGCGTCCTTTTCGCCGGGGTGCTGCGCCCGGTCGCGTGGCTGGAGGATGCGCTGCTGGTGACGGACGGCGAATTTACACTGCGCTGGGCGGGCGGGGAGACGATCGAGCGCATCACACGCGGGGTCGTGCTGGGGATATTGCGTTACAATTGAATGATGATGAAGATGATGACCGATATACACGATTTTCCCCGCCGCCAGGCGAAATACGCGCCCGTTTCCACCGCGCTGCGCGCTGTGTTCGGCTATCCCGAATGGCGTCGTTCGCTGCCGCCGATCGACGAGCTGGTCGATTGCATCCTCAGCCAGAGTACCAATGATCGCAACCGCGACCGCGCCTTCGACGGGCTGAAAGCGGTCTTTCCCACCTGGGAAGCCGTCATGAACGCGCCGACCGAGCAGGTGATCGCGGCGATCAAGCCCGCCGGGCTTGCCAACCAGAAAGCGCCGCGTATTCAGAACGTGCTGCGGCGCATCGACGCCGAACGCGGCGCGCTGAACATCGACTTTCTGGCGGACATGCCGCTGGATGAGGCGAAAGCGTGGCTGATGGCACTCGACGGGGTGGGTCCGAAAACGGCGGCGATCGTGCTGTGCTTCGCCTTCGCGCGCCCGGCTTTCCCTGTCGATACGCATGTGCATCGCGTAGGGATGCGGATCGGGTTTCTGCCGCAGGGCATCAGCGCAGACAAGGCGCATCCGGTGATGGAACAGATCGTGCCGCCGGAAGATCACTACGCTTTTCATCTCAACCTGATCCGCCTGGGGCGCGAAATCTGTCAGGCACGCCGCCCCCGCTGTGAAGCGTGTCCTTTGACCGAGTACTGTGATTATTTTCAGGCAGCCCGTCCATGAATGTGAGCAAACCGCCCGCCAGTTCGGTGACCGATCAGGAAATCCTGAACATGCAGCACAACCTCAGCCTGCTGCGGTCTCAGGTGCAGATCGGGCGTATCGAATACAGCTATCTGGATCGGCAGCTTGCCAAACTGCTTGACCTGCTCAACCGCCTGCACGCTCAGCAGCAGCAGCACCAGACGCAGGATCAGCTTGAGGCGCTGTACAACGTCACCCGGCTGCTGGTCACCTCGCTCGATCTGTCCGACGTGCTGAACCAGGTCATGGACTCGATCATCCAGCTCACCGGGGCGGAACGCGGTTTCATGATGCTGCGCGGCGATGACGGACAGCTTGAGATACAGGTCGCGCGGCACTTTGACCAGCAGGCGCTGACCGCCGATCGCTTCCATTTCAGCCGCACCCTCATCTATCAGGTGATGGATACCGGCGAGCCGGTCAACACCTTCAACGCCACTGAAGACCCGCGCTTTGCAGACCAGGCGAGCGTGATCGGTGGGTCGCTGCAAAGCATCATGGCGGTTCCGCTGCGCGTGCGCGGCGATGTGATCGGTGTGATCTACGTCGATAACAGTTCGGCGTCAGGGTTTTTCACTGAGCGGGACATGGACGCACTGGTCGCGTTCGCCGCGCCTGCCGCGCTCGCCATCGCCAATGCCCGGATGCACGGGGCGACCGAGCAGGAACTGCGCGATCGCGTCGATCAACTGAGCAAGATGGGCGAGATCGACATGCGCCTCGCTGAGACTCTCGACGTGGACAAGACGATCACCTACGCGCTGGAAGCGGTCTGTCGGCTTTCCGGGGCGGTGCGCGGACACTACGGGATCGTGCAGGATGGGCGCATTCTGACCGCGCAGAATTATCCAACGGGGTCAGACGACACCCAGCCTTTCCTGCTGGACAGGTTATACCCCCCGGCGCGTGACGTGGTGATCA
The DNA here is from genome assembly GCA_964614405.1 of uncultured Pleurocapsa sp. Lineage (GTDB taxonomy): Bacteria > Chloroflexota > Anaerolineae > Aggregatilineales > Phototrophicaceae > Flexifilum. The sequence goes on along the minus strand of CAZTLS010000025.1, from coordinate 2,263 downwards.
GCGGGCAGATGCAGGTTATGCAGGACTCAGCACGTGGGGAATATGTGCTGTTCGTCCCCGTATTCCGCCGCAATCAGGAGGTCTTTGCGCTGGTGGTGCTGCGGCGTACCAGCGGCGGCTTCAGCGACGACCTGAAATGGGCAGTCAGCAGCGTGATGACGCGGGCGGCACTGGCGATCGAAAACGCCCAGCTTCACGAAGCGGTCCAGGCAGCAGACCGCGCCAAATCCGAATTTGTCGGCGTGGTGGCGCATGACCTGAAAGTGCCGATGACCAGCATCGTCGGCTATGCCGATCTGACGCTGATGGATGGCGGCTTGCAGCCCGATCAGGAATATTATCTCAGCCGCATCCGGGATACCGTCAAACGGATGGAAATCCTCGTCTCTGACCTGGCGGACATCAGCCGTATCGAAAGTGGCTTGTTCTACATGGACGAGTCGCGCGTGCGGGTGGAAGATATTGTTCAGGGCGTGCGCGACAACATCGTCCCGGAGATCAGACGGCGCAGGCACGCCTACATCGAGCAGATCGAGGCAGACCTGCCCGATATGCGGGTCGATTACTACCGGCTGCTGCAGGTGCTGACCAACCTGCTGAGCAACGCCTACAAATACACCCCGGACGGCGGATCGATCACCCTGGCTGCCCGCCGGCGGGGGGATCGTATCGAGTTCAGCGTGGCGGATACAGGCATCGGGCTGTCTGCCGAGGCGCGTTCACGGCTGGGCACGAAATTCTGGCGGGCGGCGGATGAATTCACCCGATCACAGCCGGGGACCGGGCTGGGCTATGCCATCACCGCCAGCCTGGTGGAGCAGATGGGCAGCCGCATCGAGATCGAAAGCGAAGTCGGCAAAGGCAGCCGCTTCACCTTCACCATCGCCACGATACAGGATTGAACTGCGCTCATGAAAGGCGTGCAATGGCTTCTCTCGACCATGTGAATACCCTGCTCGATACACTCATCCAGCAGGCGGAAAGCGGGGCGATCATCCCCGTTCGGCTTGCCGGGCAGCTTCAGGAAGTACGCGATGCCCTGCGCGCCCTCCCCGCGCCGGAAGCATCCCCGCCCCGTGCGGAAGAGGCGTCTGGCGATCCGGTTGCCGAAGCAATGGCGGATCAGGCGCGGTTCATTTCGCACGCCATTCATGAACTGCGCACTCCCATGACCAGCATTCGCGGCTATGCGGACATGCTCTCCAGCATGGGCGGCATGAACGACATGCAGAAGCAGTTCATGGATACCATCCGCACCAACGCCCGGCGCATGGAAGGACTGCTGACGGACGTGAGCGATATGAGCAAGCTGCGGGGTGGCACGCTGCGCTACAGCCTGAAGATGGACATGTTCAAGAATATCGCCATGATGGTCGAAAAGAACATGCAGCCCACCGTCGAGGCGACCGGGCGCACGCTCACGTTCGATCTGCCGCAGGGGCTGCCCCTGCTCAATACCGATGGTGAACTGATGGCGAAGGCGATCGGCAAGCTGGTCGAGAACGGGCTGCGCTATCACGATGAGGGATCAGCGGGCGGCGTGCAGGTGAGCGGGCAAGCTGACGGCACGACGCTGGTCATCACCATCCGGGATGACGGTATCGGCATCGCCCCGGATGACCTCGCGCAGCTGGGGACGATCTATTTCCGCGCCAATGACGATCGCGTCCGTGCGTGGAAGGGCAGCGGTCTGGGCGTGCCGATCGCCTATGGCATCATCAGACTGCTCGGCGGCACAGTGAGCGCCGAAAGTACCTTCGGATCGGGCACGATCTTCACCATTCGCCTCCCTGGAATGGGGTAGCAGCATCATGCTTCATACCCCGTGCCGCTTATCTGACACGTACACCACAATCGGGATGAACGCCTAACCTCATGATCGATGTCAAACAGGCGCTGCGTATCCTCAAACGCCTGAGGGAAGCCGCCCCGCCGACGACCGCTTCACGCCTGACGGATGTGATCGCCCTTGTGCGCGCCCTGGGTGAAGCCTCCCCTTATGCCGCTTCCGCACCCGATCCGCTGCTGGCGCGCGGGGCGGAACACCTCGATGACCTGTTCACCCGGATCGAGGCGCAGCTTGCTGGGCTGCGCGCGGGCAGACTGGGTCAGGTGACCACCGAGCAGGCGGATGCCCTGTCCGTCGTCAGCAGCTATGCCGCCAGCGGCGCGACTCTGGTGCGCGCCCTGCGCGATCTCGATCGGCTGCGCGCGGGAGAACTGCGCCTTGAACTGGTCCCCCTCAGCCCGCTGGATGTGGCAG
>CAZTLS010000024.1:0-48609 GCA_964614405.1 uncultured Pleurocapsa sp. | reverse complement strand
CTTGTGTACAACCTGCACCGTTAGGTTGTCCCTTTTATCTTCGCAACTGAGCAGAGGATACCTCTTATTTCCCGGTTGATCCGTGTTGGGTCGAGTTCAGGTCTGCTGGTATTGACCGAAGCATTGTCTGCTTCATCATCAACCATCAGCATTGGAATATCTGTAATTCGCTCAAATCCAGCGCGGGTATTCAGATCACGCAGCCAGGTGTACAAACTGGTCAGTGCCGAAATATTTTTCTTGATCACCAGGATGAATGTCTTGTTCAGATCAGTCAGCCTGAGATTGAATCGTCTGCCAATCGCGGGATTAAAATCAAACGCCTGTGTCGTTACCGTCACAGGGGTAGCGCGTGCAGGTCTGATCAGCCCAACGCCAACAGGTTTGTTTTCATCCTGGTTACGACCAATAAATCCCTCCTCAATGCGTGCCTGTGTCTGCCTGCGGAGTTCATTATGAATGCCTGCAATGATGATGATAAATTTGTATCCTGCATCAGCTGCCTTACTGATTACACCCAGATAGTTTGCCGTTTTTCCAGATTGTACATGCCCGATGACCAATCCTCGCCGTTCCCATTCACCGTCATTATGTGGGTCGCACAGTAAACCCAGTATCCTGTCAGAAATTGTATCCAGCGATTGGATCACACGCGGCGACCAGCGCTGCTGCCCCAGGTACAGTCTGTAATCTTCCCAGTATGCCCAATTGATTGAACGTCTTTGATACCATTCCTCATCATGTGGAATATCCGGATCGGTCAGTACCACGCCTGGATCCATGGTGGTTACAAAACGAGTCTCCAGATTTCGGATCAGTATTTCCAGCTCGATAGGCTGGAGATCAAACATCTGTGATGAGGTGAGTACTGAGCTGAACTGGTATACAAACTCACGAATTTGCTTCGTGTCGGGTAGTACGCTGCCGAGCGCCTGCACGATCATATTCTCTGCATTTTTCATCTGCTCGGTAGTCGCCATTACATCATCTCCCCAATGATTTTTTCAATACTTTCATGATGCTGACTGAAGCCCGGCAGCATCAAAGCCGCACTCATCAGTCTTTTTTTATCAAGCGTACCCGATACACGAAAAAGCTCACTCAGACTGGTCAGCATGGTTTGCAACATTTCATCGGACAGTTCCGGCTTCTCCTCAAATGTATGAGGTGTAACCGAGTAATCCGCATAAATTGCCTCAACAGGTAGATTTTCTTCAATAATCGACAGAATGGCTGTCAGCGCATTCCAGGTCGGGGTGTCAATTTTGCTTCTTAATGCCGTAAGCAGGGGGTGCTCACGGTTTACGGAATATCGTAATCCCTTCCGATCAGGCTGAATATGCCACACCGGATGCTGCTGCTGGCTGAACAGGCGAGCGGCTCGACCCTTGTGAACATTTTTGCTCTCTTCTGTGATTCGATCGATAATCTGCCGTAATTTTTCCCGAACCTGTGGTGGAGGATAAGCACGGGATTTTTTAATGTCGATCGTCCAGTATTCATCGAGTGCATTGGGAAAATCGATACGCACACGTGCCAGTTTAAAAGCTTCAGATTTTGAAATCAGACGAAACCAGTCTCCCCAAGCCATCAGCCGCCCGTTTCTGTACACGTAAGCCCCCTGATTGCTGAAAAAATCATTTCGGGAATGATAAAAATCATATTCGGCGCGGGACAGCTTGCTGTGATGTGGCAGGATGAAGGGTTCGATAGTCACTTCGTGACCCTCTATTCGCACCACTTCTTCGTGAAGTGCCTGTGTCGCTCTGTTTGTGCGAAAAAACGGATCAAATGCCTGTATTGGGTGACCATTGATTCGGATCACAACCCGTCGCTTTCTGTATTCACCGGACAGATAGCGATGAAAAATCAGCGCAAGGTGCTTCTCAACAGTTTCCAGTTTGTCATAGATATTCGGGTTTGCTGCACCCTGGTTGCCTTCAGTGAGGCGATCTAATTTCTGCCAGATGATGCATGTTCCCTGCTGTGCAAGCCGATCAGCGAAAGGCAGCTGCTCAATTTCCGCCTGATCCAGCAGCGTTGCAACCCATTCGTTGCGGCTGGAGATCAGGTCGAGATCCCACTGTGCGGCAAGGGTCACATCATTTTTTCGGGTCAGAACAGTGAGAGATTTGCACTGCGAAAAAGATGCCGTTTTCAGACCGAGACCAAAACGTCCCAGATCGTCCGCATCCCGTATGCTGCGGGGATGACGTGAACCGGGGCGCATTGCTTCAAGCAGCTCATCATAAGTCATACCTGAACCGTCATCACGAACAGCCAGGCACAGATTGCCATTCTCAAATGTGATTATGTCAACATCAATGGTTTTCGCGCCGGCACTGATGCTGTTATCAATAAGATCGGCAATTGCTGTTTCCAGCGAATAACCTATATCACGCATTGACTGGCTCAATGATGCCGCATGTGGAGTCAACTCAACTTCCCGCATCGCTTCCCCCGTTCCGGATCACTTCAGCCAGCTGACAAGCCGTACTCTCAGCATCCTGTTTCAGTTCACATTCCCATACTATAAAGACGCGCCAGCCAGTTTCGCTAAGCTGTCTGCGTATTTCCCGATCGCGCTCGACAGTATAAGCAAATTTCGCATTCCAGAACTCTGCGCGCGTTTTCGGCGTTGTACAGTATCTGCAACCTTCATGTCGATGCCAGAAGCAACCATTTACGAATACCACCGCCTTATATCGCGACAGTACAATATCTGGTCTGCCTGGTAGTCGTTTATCATGAATACGAAAGCGAAGCCCCATGCGGTGAAGCAAAGAGCGAAGGAGAATCTCCGGTCTGGTGTTTCTCCCTCTGATGCGTGACATATTATAGCTGCGCGTTTCAGGGTTGTGAACATCCGTCATTGCTGATCTGCGGTACTCAGTACCTTATACACAATTTCAGCGATCTTCATTGCCAGCAGCGGAGGAACAGCATTTCCTACCTGCTGATATTGTGCGGTGCGGTTTCCCTCAAATTTGTAGTTGTCTGGAAACGTCTGAAGTCGCGCGGCTTCTCTCACAGTGAGACTTCGGCACTGTGAGGGGTCATAGTGAATGAAGTAATGTCCGTCTTTTGCAATGTGTGAGGTGATGGTTGTTGCAGGGCTGTCTGCTAACTGTACCCGAAATCTGTCCGCAAATGCATAGACAGGCTTATCGTTATGGGAAAGTTTTACACGATTCACATTTGTGTGATCTGGAAGCAGATCTTCAGGGAAATCCTTTAATTTGGGAGATATGCCATCGATCTGTGCCTGAAGTGCAGCATAAAAATAGCGATGCAGGTCCGAAGCCATGTGCGATCGCGCTTCATGGGAGAGCAGAACAGTAAGTCGATCGTCTCGCCACCAATCGGGAATCTGGTCATTTTGTCTGTATTCACAACTGGATGTCGCAAGTTGCCTGTTCCTCAGTCTTTTCAGCAGCGCCTCTGCCGCATCGGTAAAACAGGCAAGCCCGTTTTCACGACCATGCTGAAACCAGCTTTTCTCTCTTATCTCCTCCAGCGTGCTAATCCAACTCTCTTCATCGGGTGTATCTGACAGACTACTCCGAAGCGGAGGAAGGTCACCAATGATTTCTCTGACCGTAGGAGAAGCTGAAGGTTCCAGAATATCTGGGGTGACCCCGATGTCATTTCGCACACCCACTATCAGGATTCGATGTCTTGCCTGTGGAATGCCATATTTTTCTGCCCGAACTACAAATGCAGAGGGGTTACTGCTCTCATCACGTATACCCGGCTGTGACAGAGAATACAAAGTGTAACCAATCTCGTCGTTACTACCGTAAATGGCATACCGAGGTTTCTTCAGATCGCGGATGATGCTGCTGATAACGTATTCTTCATGAAGTTTCGCGGTGAGCAGCCCTACGACATTTTCCATGACAAACATAGAAGGCTGATGATCTGCCAGAATGCGAAGATATTCCCGATAGAGAATATGCCGCACATCTTCCTCAAAGTCAGTACGTCCCTTCATGCGCGACCTGCCGATTAGTGAATAAGCCTGACATGGCGGTCCGCCTACCAGAACCCAGTGTTCTGCACCATTCAGAGCTTTGATAATGCGTGCTTTTACAGTTTCATGAGGCTCACTGCCCAGTTCACATTCCCATGCAGTCTGCTCTGCATCAGCAGCCTGCACAGGATAACGTTCATAAAGTTGCTCTGAGGTGATCACACCTGAAAGATAATCATAGTAGTCGTCTGGTACAGTGCCCGGATCGAAGGCACGGAAGAAATGGCGCAACCTCAGCGTCCGGCGTGCAACCGGGTCTTTTTCAATTGAAAGCGCTGTGCGAAAGACATAATGCTGCTGATCAGGTGTGGTCAGCGCAGCGAAGCCTTCACCCAGCCCACCCGGACCAGCAAAGAGATCAATTACCGGATACGCAGATGAATGACTCATGTTGTTTCGCCTCGTCTGTATCAGAATACGCTGGAATACTGAAAATGGTCAGTCTCCTATTCAGTTCAACCTCACCCCAGCGCCGCCGACAGATCGGCGATCAGGTCGTCGGGGTGTTCGATGCCGACGCTGATCCGCACCAGCGCCGGGTCGGTGGCGATCTCGCTGTCGGCGGTGCTGGCGTGCGTCATGCTGTAGGGGTGTTCGATCAGGCTCTCCACCCCGCCCAGGCTTTCCGCCAGCGCGAACAGGCGGGTGCGGCTCGCCAGCGCACGCGCTGCCAGCTCGCCTTCGCGCACGATGAAGCTGATCATGCCGCCGAAGCCGCGCATCTGCCGCCGTGCCAGGTCGTGCTGCGGGTGCGACTCCAAGCCGGGGTACAGCACGCGCGCCACGCGCGGGTGCGCCTCCAGAAAGTGTGCCACCTGCATGGCATTGCTGCAATGCCGCTCGATGCGGATCGCCAGCGTCTTGATGCCGCGCAGCGTCAGGAAGCAGTCCATCGGCGCGGGCACAGCCCCGACCGCGTTTTGCAGGAATTTGAGCTGACGATACACCTCTTCGTCGTTCAGCACCACCGCCCCGCCGACCACGTCGCTGTGCCCGCCGATGTATTTGGTCGTGCTGTGGATGACCAGATCAGCGCCCAGCGCCAGCGGGTTTTGCAGCATCGGGCTGGCGAAGGTGTTATCGACCGCCAGCCACACGCCCACCGGTTTGAGCGCAGCGATGGCGGCGATGTCCGCCAGGCGCATTCCTGGGTTGGTCGGCGTCTCCAGCCAGATCAGGCGCGTGGCAGGGGTGAGGGCGGCGCGCACCGCATCGTGATTCGTCAGATCGACCCATGAGAAGGTGATGCCATAGCGCGCCACCACCCGCTCGAACAGGCGGTATGTGCCGCCGTACACGTCGTTTCCGGCGATGACGTGATCGCCTGGCTTGAGCAGACGCAGCACGGTGTCGGTCGCTGCCAGCCCGCTGGCGAACGCCAGCGCGTGCGTGCCGCCCTCCAGTGCCGCCAGCGCCGCCTGAAGCGCGGTGCGGGTGGGGTTGTCGGTGCGGCTGTACTCGTAACCCGTATGTTCGGCGGGCGCGCGCTGCACGTAGGTCGAGGTCTGGAAGATCGGGGTCATGATCGCCCCGGTGATCGGCTCTGGTTCTGTGCCCGCGTGAACGGCGATCGTATCGGGTTTGTGGGTTGGGGGAGTCATCCGGCTGCCTTTGAGATGAAGTCGATCACGTCGATTTTGGTGATGATGTCGCGCACTTCGTCGCCCGCCTGCACGATGGCGACGGGCTGTGCCGTCAGCAGGGGCAGCACCGCATCCAGCGGGGTATCGGGCTGCACCACCGGAGCCTGACGGATGACCCCGGAGTCGCGCAGGGCGATCCCGGTCGCGCCCGCGCCCTTGTCGTCGAGCAGGAATTGCAGCAGATCGACCTCGGCGATGACGCCGAGCAGCCGCCGATCGCCATCCAGCACCGGAAGCTGCGAGATGCCGTGTGCGCGCAGCTTGCCGATCACGCTGCCGATGCTGTCATCGGGATGCGCGGTGATGAGCGGCTGCGGCGCGCGGCGATCGAGCAGCGTCTCGACCGACGCGCCCACCCACACCGGGTCGAGGAAGCGGTTTTCGCGCATCCAGTCGTCGTTGAACACCTTGCCCAGATAGCGGTAGCCGCTGTCCGGCAGGATGACCACCACGCGATCGTCCGCCGTCAGCCCTTTCATGCGCGCATACCTGATCGCCCCGGCGACCGCGCTGCCGCACGAGACGCCGCAGAAGATGCCTTCCTCGCGCACCAGCCGCCGCGTCATCAGGAAGGACTCCTTGTCGGTCACCTGTACCACATCATCGATGACGCTGAAGTCGTAGACCGACGGCACGAAGTCTTCACCGATGCCCTCGGTGATGTAGCTGTGTCCTTCGATCATCTCGCCCTTGCTGTAGAAGTAGTGATGCAGGATCGACCCGACCGGATCGACGCCGACGATCTGGATGTTCGGGTCATGCTCTTTCAGGTAGCGCCCGACCCCGGTGATCGTCCCGCCCGTGCCCATGCCGATCACCACCGCGCGCACATTGCCGCCCGTCTGCTCCAGAATTTCCGGTCCGGTGGTCAGCACGTGCGCTTTGGGGTTGGACGGATTGTGATACTGGTTCGCCAGAATCGCGCCTGGGGTTTCCTCGACCATGCGCCTGGCGACGCTGTAGTAGCTGCGCGGGTCTTCCGGCGCGACGTCGGTCGGGGTGACAATCACGCGCGCTCCAAACGCGCGCAAAATCTGAATCTTCTCCGGCGACTGCTTGTCCGCCAGCACGAAGATGCACCTGTAGCCCTTGATGGCAGCGGCGATCGCCAGCCCGATGCCGGTATTGCCGCTGGTCGCCTCGACGATCGTGCCGCCTGGCTTCAGCCTGCCTTCGCGTTCGGCGTCCTCGATGATCTGGATGCCGATGCGATCTTTGACCGACCCGCCTGGGTTGAAGAACTCGACCTTGGCGATGATCTGGGCGGGCGTGGTGTGCGCCACCTTGTTCAGGCGCACCAGCGGTGTGCCGCCCAGTGTGCCGAGGATATTGTCGTGTATCTGTTCGGGCATGGTCCGAATCTCCACTTGAGCGCACGCGCGCGTGCCGGGTATGCTTGACGCCTTGCACACCAGTATATCATCTGAAGGGCGGCGTATGGCACTTCGCTGCGGCATTGACCTGATCGACATTGAGCGCGTGGAGGGGGGGATCGCCAGGCTGGGCGAACGCTTCCTGAACCGCTTCTTCACCCCAGGCGAACGCGCCGACTGTGACGACCGTCCGCATCGGCTGGCGGCACGGCTGGCGGCGAAAGAGGCGGTCGCCAAAGCGCTCGGCACGGGCATCGGCGCGGTGCGCTGGGTGGACATCGAGGTGCGCGCCGATGTGCGCGGTCGCCCGGTGCTGCACCTGCATGGCGAGGCGCAGCGCGTCGCCGATGAGCTGGGCATCACGGCGTGGGACATCAGTCTGACGCACACCCCGACGACGGCGGGCGCGGTGGCGGTGGCGCTGTGAGCGGCTTGGTCATCATCGGCGGCGGGCTGACCGGGCTGGCGGCGGCGTGCGAGGCGGCGCGGCGCGGCATCCCGTACACGCTGATCGAGGTCAAGCCGCGCCTCGGCGGGGCGATCCGCACGCATGTCGAGGCGGGCTTCGTCATGGACGGGGCGCACTTCCTGTTCGAGGCGTATGGCGGCTGGGGCTGGCTGGAGGCGCTCGGTCTGGGCGATCAGGTTGTTCGCTTCGGCGCGTACCGCGATGGCGATCTGCTCTATCTGCGCGGCGGCACAGAGCGGGTCATCGATGCGCTGCGCGCCCGGATGGGGCAGGGTGTCGTGCTGACGCGCATGGCGGTGAGCAGCCTGGGTGGGACGGACGTGCCCGGCGCGCGTTTCGGCGTGTGTCTGGAGAACGGCGTCGCGCTGCCTGCCCATGCGCTCATCATCAGCGCGCCCGCCCGCTATGCCGCGCACATGCTCGGCAGCCTCGCCCCGGACGCGGCGCGCCTGCTCGACGGGCACGCCTACGACCCGGTGGTGCGCGTTCACCTCGGCGTGCGCCATGCCGATCTGGACGGCTGGTCGGTCGAGGCGATCGCCCGCGCGCCAGGGGTCAAATTTGCGCAGGCGTTCCTGCATGACGCCATGCCGGATCGCGTCCCCCCAGGTACGATGCTGGTTCGGCTGGGGCTGCGCCTGAGCGAGTCGCTGCCGACGCCGGAAGCGGCGGTGACGGCAGCGCGCGCGCTCGTGCCCGCTGTGCCGCTCGTGGCGTGGGCACACTACTGGGCGGAAGGCGACTCGCTCAGCCGCCACCTGCCGGAACAGGCGGCGGTCATGGATGCGGTGGAGGGGGCGCTGCCGGAAGGCGCGGCGATCGTCGGCAGCGATTACCGCGCGCTGCGTCCGGATCAGGCGGCGGCGATGGCATCGTCAGCAGTGGAGCGGGTGTGGCGGTGAAGCGCCATCAGCGCAGCCCGCGATCGACGAAGCACAGCACATACGCCTTGCCAGGCGGGTCGATCGGGTAGGGGCTGTACTGGATCGGGCAGCCGAACGCTTCCACCGCCCGGTTGATGGCGTCGCTCGCCTGAATGTCGATGAAGAGCGCCAGATTGCGGTCAGTCGGCAGGCGGGTGATGAAGATGTCGGTGAAATCGAAGGCGCGCATCGGCACATAGCGCAGCATGAACTCATCGGCGCGGGTGAAGAAGATGATCCAGGCGCGCGGGACGTTGATGTCCGGGATCGGGTCGCTGATCAGGTAGATGTCGGTGAAGTTGGGCATGTCGCGCGCGCGCAGGCTGACGTCAAAACCATCAGGGTATGGTTTGGATTCACGCCCCTGCTTTTCCAGCAGCGGGGTGTGCCAGGCATAGTAGTAGTGAAGCTGACCGACGACGATGACCGACGTCAGCGCCGCCAGCGCCCCCATCTCAGCGATGCCCCGCCAGCGCGGTCTGGTGGGTGTGGGCGGTGCTTCGATCGGCTCATCGGCTGCCTCAGCAGGCGCGCCGTCTGGCTGAGCTGCGCGCCTGCCCGATTGCAGCAGCAGCGCGATCCCACAGCGCAGACCGACCGCGCTCACCAGGGCTGCTGCCGGAAAGACGACATGCCAGCGGGCGTACACCGCGCTGTCGCGCAGCAGAGCGTTGGTCAGCGCGGTGAACAGCAGCCATAACACCAGGATGACGGACAGCGACCGCCAGCGCCAGATCAGCAGAGCGCAGCCCAGCAGAAAGAAGGGGACGACGTAGATGAGCAGCATCGGCTGATCGCCCCCGTAGAAAACGGCGATCTCCGGCTGGTGGACGTAGACCGAGAACGGGAACAGTACGCGGCGGATCAGCTCGCTCGCCTCTTCGCCCGTGAGACCGTCTTCATCCTGAAACGGCTCGATGAAGAAGTTGGCTCCGCCGGAGATGGTCAGGCGCGGGTTGACCTGCTGATCGCGGCTGAAGGTGGCGTAATAGGCGGGCGAGGCGACCAGCACCAGCGCGAATGCAGCGATGAGGATGCCCTTGACCGGGATACGCGGCTGTGGACGGTTTCGCAGGCGCATCAGGATGGACAGGGCGACCGCGCCCAGCAGCCACACGGCGACCAGCGGGATGAAGAAGAGCCGACCCGCCTCGAAGAAGTACTGCGTCAGCCCCAGCGATGCACCCGCCAGCGCCCAGTCGAGGCGGCGGTTGCCCCGCATGGCGCGGATAAGGAACCAGATGCCCAGCGCGCCGGAGAGCGGGTCGGCGATGTGCAGCAGTGAAATGCGGCTGAAATGGACATGCGGCGGAAAGGTGAGCAGCAGCAGCGCTCCCAGCGCGCCCAGCAGCCGATCCCGAAACAGATCGCGCCCCATATAGTAGATGACCACCACCGTCAGCGCGCCGATGATGGCGCTGGCAAGACGCAGCCCGGTCAGCGAGCGCCCGATCAGGTTGATGATCTCGCCCTGCCACTGGGGCATGACGAGGGTGTTGGTGTAGTCCGACGGGCGTCCGACCAAGCCGATCGCCCCGCCGTAATAGTGCTGCACGCTGTCCACAGCCAGCGCTTCATCGACGCTGATCCGCAGCCCGGTCTCCAGATTCCAGGCGCGCACGATGAGCGCGGCGGCGAAGAGCGCGACGACGAACGCGCCCTCGCTGAACAGCCACGCGCGGCGCGGACGCTCCAGCCGAGGCAGGCGGATGCGGCGAATCCCGCCCAGCCCCAGCACAAGCAGGGCGATGCCGCCGTAGAAAAGCACCGCCTGTGCGCGCAGGTCGAGCCGGTAGATCAGCCCGAAGCCGAGGGCTTGCCCCGCGCGTTCGCCCGCCAGCAGCAGCAGCAGTACCCCCGCCGCCGACATCCACATGATGCTGTGCGCCGGGGTGAGCGGCTGCTCAGTCGGCGCGGCGTCTGTGCCGGGCAGCCCTGAAAACCACAGCGCCAGCCACATCGAACCCGCGCCGAAGAGCGTGAACAGCACCGGGAAGGTGAAATCCATCGGCGGGGGCGAAAAGATGGGCGAGAACTGGATCGCCGCCAAGACGAACAGGACGAAGGCGGTGGCGGTGAGGATGACGCTCAGACGCGGGTTGGGGCGCGCGATGAGCAGCGCCCGCAGCCGGCTGAGCGGTTCGCGCATGTCACCGGGTTGAAAGCCCGCATCTGCCATCAGCACGCCCAGCCCGGCGATGATCGCGCCGACCAGCACGCGCAGCGCCAGCCGGTCCGCTGGGATGAGCAGCGAGACCAGCACGGCGAGCGCCGGGAAAATCAGATAACTTCTCGGAAATGATCTTCCTGTCCTCATGACCGGGGTGTGTCCTCTCATGGCAGGGCGAGGTGATTCGAGATGCCAGGCGAAGATGATGCGCCCCGCTGTGACGGAGAGCCTGATGCCGATTGTATATCAACTCGCTGCCAGAAGAGAAGATCGCAGGCATTTCGGTACAAAATCGCGCGCCGACGCCGCAGAAATGTGCGCCGATCCCGATCAGCCGCTATGCTAGATAATGGAATGGTCTGTTTATCACAACGAAGGAGCGGGGTAAGATGATGCTGGAACAGATTGTGGCGATGCTGCTCCCTGTGGTGCGCGATGTCATCGCCGGGGCGCTGACGATGAGCGATTCGGGCACGTTCGGCGGCGCGCGGGAAGCGAATGCCATCACCGCCTATCTGCGCGGCGCGGCGGCAAATGCCGAGGGCAATACGATCATCCAGGGGATCGTGGCGGGCATGTTCGAGGGCGGGGCGCTGCAACTGCCCGATCTGGATGCGCTCGACGTGACCAACCTGTTTCAGTCGGTCGGCGACGCCGCTGCCCTGCTCAACCAGATCGAGGGCGGGGTGCAGGTCAAGCAGTTCATCTATGGTCTGGCGGAACACGTGGCGGGCGCTGCGGGGGGCGGATTGTTCGGCGGCGGGCAGAAGATCAACCCTGGCGAACAGCAGTATCTCGCCGGGCTGCGCGCTCAGCTTGGGCTGTAAAAACATCGACAAAGTGGTTGGGGGTGATCGGGGGAGAGGAGATCAGGCAATGGCGCTGCACGCCAACACACATCTGGGCTATGTGCATCTGACAGTCGGCGACCTGCATGAGGCGGTTTTCTTCTATCAGTTCGTCGTCGGCATGGCGGTGCTGGAACGGCGCGAAAATCAGGTGTCGCTCGGCGTGGCGGGGCGTCCGCTCGTCTGGCTGACGGAGGCGAAAGACGCCCCGCGACCCGGCAGCCGCACGACCGGGTTATTTCACCTGGCGCTGCGCGTGCCGACCCGTTTCGACCTGGCGCGCTCGCTCTATCATCTGGCGGAGGCGGGCGTCAGAGTGAGCGGGGGCGATCACGGCGTCAGCGAGGCGATCTACTTCAGCGACACCGAGGGCAACGGCATCGAAATCTACCGTGACCGCCCGCGCGAGTCGTGGTCGTTCACCGACGGCGTGCTGAATATGGGCACGGAGGCGCTCGACTTTGCGGGCATTCTGGGTGAACTGGGCGACGCCCCGCCCACCTGGACGGGGCTGCACGGCTACACGATCATCGGGCATGTCCATCTGCGCATCGCCCATCTCGATGCAGCCGAAGCCTTCTACCGCGATGCGGTCGGCTTTGACCTGATGCTGCGCTATGGCGATCAGGCGGCGTTCCTCTCCGCCGGGGGGTATCATCACCATCTGGGCATCAACACCTGGGCGGGCGTCGGCATCCCGCAGCCGCCGCCCGGCGCGCTGGGGCTGCGCTGTTACACCGTGCATCTGCATGACGACGCCGAACGCACTGCGCTGATCGCCCGGCTCAACAACTGGGGCGCAAAGCCCGGAGTCGCTGAGGGGGCGATCATCGTGCGCGACCCGTCAGGCATCGAGGTGCGCTTTGTGTGACGCTCACCGCCACGCGGGGAAGAGGTCGTCGGTGATGTTGTCCGTCAAGTTGATGATGCGCCCGGCGGCGTCTTGGCTGTAGATCTCCCAGTCTTCGCCGTCGTGCGCCATCCAGATCAGCACATCCCCGGCGGCGGCGTACTGGGCATCGACGCGCAGCGCCGGGTCGATGGGCGGGATGAGGCGCGCGGGCGGCGCATCGGGCTGCGCCGGGTCGAGGATGTAGAGCAGGGTGACGCCGCCGTCGAGGGTCGAGTCGCGTTCGCTGTAGAAGACGATCCGTCCGTCGCTGGCGAAAGCGGCGCTCAGGTCATCGGCGGGGTGATCGGTCAGGCGGACGAGCCGATCGTCCGCCTCCGTCTCGCCTACCTCGATCAGATAGAGTTCGTGATTGCTGTCGAGGTCTCTGGAGAAGGCGACGCGCGCTCCGGTCGTCAGATCGAGGGCGGGATACCAGTCGATGCCGCCCGCGCGCGTCAGGTTGCGGTCGCGCCATGCGCCGTCGGCATCCTGCACGCCGAAATAGACCTCCAGGTTGAGGTCGCGCAGCGAGACGAACGTCCGGCGTGCGCGCCCGTTGTTGAAATCCCAGTCGAACCAGCCGTTGCCGATGACGCCCATGATGGTTCGCAGATCGCTGACCACGCGCCGCTGATCGCTCCCGTCGGCGTTCATGTTCCACCCGGTGAGCGCGTTCTCGCTGGCGCGCAGGGCGCTGCTGACGTAGGAGACGGCGCGCCCGTCGGCGCTGTACGACGGGAACGCCTCATCGTGCGGGGTACTGGTCAGGTTGACGACAGCGCGCGTCCCGATGGTGAGCGCGCACAGGTCCCAGTTGTCCGCCTGACGGCACATGTAGATGATCTGGCGCGGGTCATCGACTTCCGGCGGCGGTGGCGCGGGCGGTGCGGGCGTGTAGGTGACGGTGAAGAACGCCGCCATCCCCAGCCCGAACAGCAGCGCCAGCACGATGAAGGCGATCACCTGTCCTGGCGGCAGAGGGCGACGCGGTCCAGTCTCAGCCATCGGTCAGGATGCGATCGACGGCGGCGGCGAGCTGGCGCAGATTGCTGACGCGAAAGACGCCGTGCGCGCGGGCGGCGTATTCCAGCATGTCGCTGTCGCCCGTGCCCCATTCCGCCGAGGGTTCCGGGTTGAACCAGATCAGGCGGCGGCACTTGCGCATCATCTCCCCGGCGATCTCGACGCGCGGGTTGCGGTGGTTGTTGCGCCCGTCGCCGAGGATGATCACGGTGGTGCGCGGGGTGATCGTGCCCATGTGCTCGCGCTGGAAGGTGGCAAGGCTCGTGCCGAGGTCGGTGGCATAATAGCCTGGCGGGTTCTCCAGCAGCACGCGCTCTACCGCCGCCATCGGCTCCATTTCGGCGAACACCATGCTGATGTCCACCATGTCGCTGTTGAAGACGTAGCTGTTGGTCTTCGTCACCTGATCCTGCAATTCGTAGACCAGCGTGAGCAGGAATTCGGCGCAGTAGCGCATGGAGGTACTCACGTCGCAGATCAGCACCAACTGCGGCTTGACGTGGTGGTTCTCGAACCTGAGTTCCAGCGGCACACCGCCGTAGCGCATGTTCGTCCGCATGGTGCGGCGGGTATCCAGCTTGCCTGTCTTGCGACGGCGCTGGCGCAGGGCGGCGCGACTGCGCAGCCTGGCGGCGAGGCGGCGAATCTCATCGCGGATGGCGTTCACCTCGTCATCGCTCAGGCGGGTGAACGGGATGTCCAGCAGGTCAGGGCGCGGGTCAGGTTCACGCTCTGCCATGTGTTCGGCGATGCTGGAGCCCACGTAATTGGAGACCTGCTCGCTCAGCCCGGCAGCGTTCTGCTCCAGCATTTCGCGCAGTTCGTCGAGTGCCTGCTGGCTCATGCCCGCCTGCGCCAGCAGATCGAGCAGTTCTTCGATGGCGGCGCGGAGTGCCTGCATATCGAGGCTGCGCTCCATGCGGCGTTCAAACCAGCGGCGCTGATCCATGTCGGTGGCGCTGTTCAGCCCGCTCTGCTGCCCGGCGCGGTCGAGCTGATCCTGATCGAACGGACGCCCCTCCATCAACTGGCGCAGCAGATCGCGCAGCGCCTGCATGTCGCCATCGAGCGCGTCGAGCGCCTGCTGCACCATCTGCTGCTGTTCGGGCGACATCTCTTCCAGCGCGTTCTGCATCGGCGGGCGGTTGGCGCTGAAGAAGAGCGGGAAGAACTGGTCGAATTTGCCCTGATCGCGCGCTTCCTTGACCAGCGTCGTCCGCAGGGCGGCGCGGAACTGATCGCGATCGCCGATGCCGACGATCTCCACGCCGCGCAGCGCGTCCAGGCTTTCCGCCAGCGAGATGCGGACGCGGGCGGCGCGCAGCGCCCGGATAAAACTGACCATGCGTTTGTCCATCGGCGGATCGCCTCTCTGCTGTGGGCGCGCACCCGCGCCCCGCGTATGGTTAACGACGATTATATGCCGAAACGCCTGGCAGGGATCATGCCAGTTTAGCGCGTGAAGGCGGGCAGGGTGAAACTGAAGACGCTGCCCGCACCTGGCGCGCTTTCGACGCCGACCGTCCCGCCCAGCCGTTCGACGATGCGCTGCACGATCGATAAGCCCAGCCCGTGCCCATCCGTGCGCTGTGTGTTTGCCTTTGCGCCAGGCTTGAACAGGTCAGGCTGACGGTCATCGGAGATGCCCGCCCCGTTATCGCGTACCCAGTAGCGGATCATGCCGCCAGGCGCGGCGTCTGCCCCGATGGTGATGACGGGCGGTTCGCCGCCGTATTTGATGGCATTGCTCAGATAGTTGACCCACACCTCTTCCACCCAGGGCGCATAGCCCAGCGCCGGCGGCAGATTCGGCTGGCGGGTGATGTGCGGGTGATACCGCGCCTGAAGCATCTCAAGCCGCCACAGCGCACTGTCGATGAGCGGCGACATGTCCACCAGCTCGCGCGGGACCTGATCGAGACGGCGTACACTCGCCAGCAGCAGCAGCTCATCGACGATGTTCGCCAGCTTGCGGCTGCTCTGCTGGATGAACCCGCTGATTTTGCCGATCTCACCCGCGTCGAGAGGGTAGGCGTCATCGGAAAGCAGTTCGGCATAGTTGAGCAGCGCGCCGATCGGGTTTTTCAGGTCATGGGCGACGGTATGGGCGAAGGCGTCCAGTTCGCGGATCGTCTGTTCACGCTCGGCGTCGATCTGTTTGCGCCGGGTGATGTCGCGCACCACCTGTTGCAGAATGTCGTAGCCCAGCACCGAGATGGCGCGGCTGCTCACCTCGACGGGGACGAGCGACCCGTCTTTGCGGCGATAGCGGCATTCGTACACCTGTGTGCCGCTGAAAGACGATTCCCACGACAGACTGGACAGGTCTTCGGCGTTTGCTTCGACGATCTCCACGTCATCCAGGGTGAGCGTCAGCAGTTCATCCATGCTGTAGCCCAGACGGCGCGCGGCGGTGGGGTTGGCTTCCAGAAGAGCGCCGCTGTTCAGATCGACGATCAGGATCGAGTCGCCGGATGACTCGAACAACTGGCGATACTTCTGTTCCGTCACTTCCAGTTCGGCGATGCGCTGCCGGCACTGATCGAGTTCCGCCCGCAGGCGGGCGATCTCCGCCTGGGCAGCCGCAGGAGCGTGACTCTCATCCGCAGCCATGTCGGTCTGTCTTTCCTTTCACTGGGCATCGACCTGAGGTGCAAAGTACAGCAGAGCGGCGCGTGCGGCGTCTTCCAGGCTGAGGGTCGGCGCGCGGTCGATGACCTGCTGCGTTTCCACCTCGCCCAGTGCTTCCTTCAAGCCTTGATCGATGAGCAGCAGGCGCGCCTCCACTTCACTATCCCGTGCTAGGTGTGTCGCTGCCAGTTTCGCCCATGCCGCTGCCTGATCATACCGCTTTTCGCGCACATGCAGCAGTGCCAGACACAGCAGCGCCTGAAGCGCCAGCGCGTCTGCTCCGATCGCCACTGCCTCGCTCAGCGCTTCGATCAGCGGCGGGATGGCGCGCTGCGGATCGATTTGCAGCTCAACCGTCCCCACCTGCACCAGTGTTTCGGTAATTCCCCAGCGGTGGCGCAGCCGGCGATAAATCGACAGCGCCTGCAGCGCATGGTCGCGCGCGGCGTGCGCGTCTCCCCGCATCAGGGTGAGCGCACTTTGTGCGGCATGGCTGAGCGCGCTGCCGGCGCTGTAGCCGATCGCCTCGCTGATCTGCGCTGAACGCGCATACTGGTCAAGCGCTTCGTCGAACCGTCCCTGTATCATGTACAACCCGCCGACCTGCGCGCGAGTCATGGCGAGCAGTGCCGGATCATCGATCGTCTCGGTGAGCGCCAGCGCCTCGATCAGATAACCCTCCGCCTGATCGGGGTCGCCGCTGAAATACAGCAGCACGCCGAGGTTCGCCAGCATCGAAACGATGTCGATTGTGCTCTCGGCACGTCGTGCGATCGGCAGCCCGGTCGTGAAGGCGTCGATCGCGCGCGGATAATCCCCTCTGTAGTTCCAGGCGATCCCCTCGATGTTGTAGCTCAGCCCCCATTCGCGTTCCTCACTGCACTCCTGTGCCCGCGTTCTGGCTTCGTGGGCGAGGGCGATCGTCTGGTCGTATTCGCCGGCGCGCAGCGCCGTCTTCGCCAGCCAGTTGAGCAGCGCCGGGCGACGTGGATCATCGGCAGTGAGGCGGGGCAGTGCCCGCTCGACGAGTGTGCGCGTGCCCTGTGCGTCGCCATCGATCTCCATTTTACGTTTGGCAACGTGCCTGAGATAGATCACCTCTTTATCGAGGTCATCCGCGCTGTGCCAATGTTCCAGCAGGGCGAAATGGTGCGCGGGATTGTTCGGATAGAGCGTCTCGATCGCCTGTGCGATCTGGCGATGGTGTGCCGGACGTTCGGCATCGGGCAGGTCGATGAGCAGCGTCTCGCGCAGCTTGTCGTGGGCGAATCGCCACTGCTCATCCACCCACTCAATGACTGCCGCGTTGACTGCTTCGTTCAGCCAGTCATCGACCTGCTCGTCGGAGAGCAGGTGACGCAGCACAGCGGTGTCGATCGCCCGCCCGGTCAGCGCTGCCAGCATCTGCAGCCGCGCAAAATGTGGGCTGACACGGCTGAGGCGGCGGCGGACTACCTGTATCATCCCGCCCGTCAGCACGTGACCGGGCAGCGTCACGCGACCGACCTGATCAAGTGAGCCGGCTTCTTCCGCCAGCGCGCGCACCGTTTCGACCAGAAAGAAGAGGTTGCCCTCCGTCTCGCGCACCAGCAGATCGACCACCTCCCCTGTTTCCCCCGCGCTGCCGAGCATCGACCGACTCAGCCTGGCGATCTGCACCGCATCCAGTCGGTGCAGATGCAGCAGCCCGTCATGCGGCAGGCGATCCGGCAGGTCGGGGGTGTCCTCACTACGGAATGTGCCGATGACCAGCAGCGGGGGCGCATCAGCATGTCCCCCGCCGAATATGTCGATCAGCGGAGCGAACGCGCTGTGATCTGCCCAGTGCAGGTCTTCCAGGATGAGCAGCAGCGGCTGCGTCTGCCGCCGCAGCACCGCGGCGATGGTCAGCGCGAGACGCTGGCGGGCGGAGTCGCCGGTCAGCGTCGCGGCGGGGGTGACGGCGCGCCCGACAATGCCCGCGATCTCCGGCACGATCTCGTACAGCACCCCAGCCTCAGGATCGCTGAGCGGGGTGGAGAGCGCCAGCCGTGCCAGCACCGCCCGCCACAACGCATACGGAATATCTGCCCCTGGTGATGCGCTCGCGCGGATGACGGATACCCCTTCGACGAGCGCGCGCACGCGTATTTCGTCGAGCAGGCGCGATTTGCCCACGCCGCTTTCGCCGCCCACCAGCCAGAGCGCGGGCTGCCCGGCGCGCACGCGCGCCAGCGCGCCCTCCAGATGCGCCAGTTCCTCTTCCCGCCCGATAAAGGCGGCGGCTTGCAGGAAACTTTCGCGCAGTTCCCCCTGTTCTTCCTGCACGGGCAGCCCCACCGCCTCCGCCAGCGCGGTGATGACCTGTCTGGCGCTGGCAAAACGGGCGGTAGGCGTTTTCTCCAGCAGCCGGACGACGATCGCCTGCAACTCCGGCGGCGCGATGCCGCTCACATCCGGGGCAGTGCGCAGGATCGCGCCCATCAGCCTGGCGGGGGAGTGCATCGGATATGGATGATGCCCGCTGAACATCTGGCAGGCGATGACGCCGAGGCTGTACAGGTCTGAGGCAGGGGTGAGCGTTTCGCGGCGCAGCGCTTCCGGCGGCAGATAGGGCAGCGTGCCGCTCATCTCACCCGCCTGGTTTGCATCGATCGACAGCCCGAAATCGAGCAGGCAGACTTTGCCGTGATGATCGACCAGGATGTTTTCCGGCTTGAGGTCGCGGTGCAGCAGTTCCCGCCGATGCAGATAGTTCAGGGCGTGCAGCACCGCGATGAGCAGCGTCACCTGTTCACGGGTGTCCTGTCCGCGTCCGGCTTCGAGCAGGGTACGCGCGTTGTGCAGCAGCGGCATGGTGAAGAAGGGCTGACCGTTCGCGTCGAATCCGTAATCCAGCACGCTGACGATGTGCGGGTGGCGCAGTGACGCCAGGGTGCGGAATTCGCGCAGCAGCGCCAGTCGGACGGCGGGTGCATCATTTGCGCCACCGCGTGAGGCGAAGCGCAGATGATCGCCCGGCGCGGTCACTCGCTTGAGCGCGACTGTCTCGCCGCTGAGCAGGTCATCGGCGCGGTAGACCGTGCCCATACCGCCCGCTCCCAGCCGATCCAGCAGGCGGTAGCGGTGATTCAGCAGTTCGCCTTGTGTGATGCGCTCCAAACCGCCCGCCTTTCTGCGAGATCACTTCCCCTCACGCCAGCTCAGCACTTCCACCAACTGGGGCATATCACAATAGTATACCGTGTACTCCGCGCGGTTGATGAACTGGTTGTACAGGTTCTGCGGCACGAACAGGTTGCGTTTGGGGAACTTCAGGATGTAGTAGAAAGGCACGCCGGTATCTCCTGGCATCTCCTCCAGCCTGACCGTCCCGTTCACCGAACGCACTTTGCCCCACCCTGCGATGCGCGGGCGGATCACCCACTGGAAGAGCAGCCCCAGCGCGATCACGACCTGAACGATGCCGAACACCGTCACCTGTAAATCGCGGATTTCCGGCGGCATATTCTGCCAGAATTCACGTCCTGTTTCGGTGAAAAAGAAGTAAAACACGATCAGCCCGACCATGAACGCCCATGCCAGAATGATGCCGATGATGTTCGTGCGCTGCTGCCGCCATATCAGGCGGCGGATGCGCGCCGACTGTTCCGGTGACATGTGTCCCGCCATGTTCAGGCGCAGTTCCTCATTCGTGAAATAAGCCGCCCCAGATGCCATACCTGTTCTGCTCTCTCTCTGTGATCGCTGTGCGATAGCTCATTTTACAGAACTCACCGTCTGAACAGGTTAAATACCCTTTACAGATATTCCATAAATGGTATATGCTGTGTGATATAGCCAACAGGGAATAAACATGCTGCGTTATGTGCTGCTGGGCGCGCTCAGCTACCTGCCCCTCACCGGGTATCAGATCAAACAGTTCATCGACCAGTCGGCGCGGCATTTCTGGCACGCGCAGACCAGCCAGATTTACCGCACGCTGGACGCGCTGGAGAAGGAGGGCATGGTCGAATCCGAACGTCAGCCGCAGAACGATCGCCCCGATCGCCGGGTGTACAGCCTGACGGATGCCGGGCGCGCCGATCTGCTGGCGTGGCTGCATCAGCCGATGACCGAGATCGAGCCGACCAAAGACACGCTGCTGGTGCGCCTGTTCTTCGCCGCGCTGGTGGACAAAGAGACCACGCTCACCCAGCTTCGCCTGCAACGGGCGCTGCACGTCCAGCAGCTTGAGCTGTTCCGCGCGCGTATCCCCGAACAGATCAGACGCGGACTCGCCGGGCAGCCCGGTTATGAGCGCGAGGCGATCCTGTGGGATCAGGCACGCCGCCTGGGTGAACTGGGCACAGAAACGATGATCCGCTGGCTGGATGAGACCATCCGCCGGATTGAAGAGTCGCCCTGAGGTACTGGAAAAGAGGATACATGACCGACCGCACGCTGCACGTTCAGGCTTTCCCCGATCTGTTCGCCAGTCCGCCCGCCCCGCGCTATCGCACCGTCACCAGCGAGTCGCTCGCGCTGCCGATGCGCGATGGCGTGCCGATCGCCATCGATGTCATCCTGCCTGAGGGCGTCGCGGCGGGGGAACGTCTGCCGACGCTGATGATCATGGCGCGTTACTGGCGCAGCATGGCGCTCATCTTCCCGAACCCGCCAGGCAAGCCGCCGATCGGTCCGCGCGAGGAGGCGGTCGGCTATTTCGCCAGCCTGGGGTACGCCGTCGTGGTGGTCGATGCGCGTGGCACGGGCGCATCGGGCGGCGTGTGGCGGACGGTGTGGGGCGCGGACGAGCGCGCCGATTACGCCGAGGTCGCGCGCTGGATCGGTGCGCAGCCCTGGTCTGATGGGCGCATCGGCGCGTATGGCATCTCGTATGAGGGGACGACCGCGCTGCTCACGGCATCCCTCGGTCTGGCGGGGGTGCGCGGCGTCATCCCGCAGGAGATCGAGTTCGACCTCTACACCGATGTGGCGCTGCCGGGCGGCATCCTGAACAAGGCGTTCATTCATGCGTGGGACGCCAGCAACCGCCGTCTGGACAGTGGGCGCACCTCGTCGCTCTTCCCGCCGCTGGCGCGGCTGGTGATCACCGGTCCGCGCCCGGTCGATGGCGACCGCGAAGCGCTCAGACGGGCGATCGCCGGACACAGCGCCAATCTCGACGTGTACAGCGCCATCGAGCGGATCACCTTCCGCGAAGACCTCTTCGATGGGGACGGCGGCACGCTGGACGACGCCAGCGTCTTCAGCCGCCGCGCTGCCATCGAAGCGAGCGGCACGCCGCTCTTCACCTGGGGGAGCTGGCTGGACGGGGCGACGGCGAACGCTGTTCTGCACATGCTGTCGGCGTTCAGCAACCCGCAGATCGCCGTCATCGGTGCGTGGAAACACGAGATGACGGCGCATGGCAGCCCGTTCCTGCCGCCAAACAGCCCGCCCGATCCGCCGCAGAAACGCCGCTGGGCGATGATGGCGGGCTTCTTCGAGGCGGCGCTGTCCGAAGAAGGGGCGATCGCGGGCAGGACGCTTTACTACACCACGCTGGGTGAGCCTGGCTGGAAGACGGGGCACAGTTTCCCGCCGCCGGAAGCGCGTGCCGAAACGTGGTATTTCGCGCCGGACAGGGCGCTCAGTCCCGATGCGCCGACCGAGGCGGGCGGCGCAGACTGCTACCGGGTCGATTTTGCCACCACGACGGGCACGACCAACCGCTGGCATACGCCGATGGCACAGCCGGTCATCTACCGCGACCGGGCGAAGGCGGACGCCCGCCTGCTCACCTACACCTCCGCGCCGCTGACGGCGGACATGGAGATCACGGGTTACCCGGTGCTGCACCTCTACCTCGCCAGCACCCACGCCGATGGCGCGTTCTTCGTCTATCTGGAGGATGTCGATCCTGATGGCGTGGTGCGCTATCTGACCGAGGGGGAGCTGCGCGGGCTGCACCGGGCGCTCAACCCCGATGGCGTGCCGTATCCCAGCGCCATGCCACCGCACAGCTTCCGCCGTGCCGACTCCGCGCCGCTGCCGATCGCGCAACTCGTGGAGCTGGTGATCGGCTTGCAGCCCATCTCGGCGCTGGTGCGGCGCGGGCATCGCGTGCGGGTGGCGCTGGCGGGTGCAGATGCGGATACCTTCGCCCGCATCCCCGAACAGGGTATCCCTGACTGGCGCGTCAGCCGTGCGCCAGACGCGGCGTCGCACATCATTCTGCCGGTCGTGCCGCGCTGAACCTCCTGCACGGACGATCCGACGCTGATGATCGTCCGTGCAGCCCGTTTCATTCATCTTTACCCACTTCCTGCGGGCATTCTTAACCATCCTGCGCTATGCTGATGGGCAGTGTGTCATCGCCGCATCAACTGCAAAGGAAAACTGACTCATGTCTCGTGTCCTGTTCGTCATGCTCGACGGGCTGCGCCCGGACGCCCTCTCGCCGGAACGCACGCCCAACCTGATGCGCGTCATCGCGGGCGGCGCGTCCACCATGCAGGCGCGTTCGGTCGTGCCGTCGATCACCCTGCCCTGCCACCTGTCGATCATGATGAGCGTGCCCCCGTCTCGGCACGGCATTCAGAGCAACCAGTACGTGCCGCTGGCGCGCCCTGTGCCGCGCCTGTTCGATGTGGTCAACGATGCGGGCAAAACGTGCGCCATGATCACCAACTGGGAAGAACTGCGCGATCTGTGTACGCCCGGCGCGCTGGCGTACAGCCTGATGATCCGCGCCGGATACGACATGGAGTCGGGCGATCATCGCATCGTCAGTCACGCCCTGCCGCTGATCGCCTCCGGCGCGTATGACCTGATGTTCCTGTACATCGGCACGATCGACATCGCCGGGCACTGGCACGGCTGGATGGCGGATGGCTATCTGGAGCAGGTGCGGATCATCGATGCGCTGCTCGGTCAGGTCATCGACGCGCTGCCGGAGGGCGACACGCTGGTCATGCACGCCGATCACGGCGGACACGATCGCTATCACGGCACGGAAGAGCCGGAAGACATGATCATCCCCTGGATGCTGTACGGCACGCGCGTCAAGCCTGGCTATGCCATCACCCGCCCCGTCTCGCTGCTCGACACCGCCCCGACCATCGCCCACCTGCTCGGCGTGCCCATCCCGCGCGAATGGGAAGGGACTCCGGTGACCGATGCGCTGATTTAACATCCCGATCACATTCGCTTAGGCTGAATGGCGTAGCGTTGTGTACAACGTGGGGATGTAAAAACGGTTGTTTCAGAATATTCAAGGAGAAGACAGTGATGATGAAGCAGATGATCCGCGCAGGGCTGGTGACGATTGCCGCACTGCTGATCAGCGCTGCGGCGCTGGCGCAGGAGAACGTCACGATCACGTTTGTGCATATCTTCGGCGGCGAGAACGACTCGCGCGGGGCGGTGGTGCAGCAGATCGCCGCCGCGTTCATGGAGGCGAACCCCGGCATCACGGTTGAGGTGACCTCGCCCAGCAGCGACTACACCGAACTGTTCAACAGCGCGCTGCTGGCGGCAGAGCAGGGTGGCGCGCCGACCATCGTGCAGGTGGAGGAAGGGCTGACGCAGCTCGCGGCGGACAGCGGCTATTTCGTCCCGATCGCGGAGATCGCCTCGGCAGAGCAGCTCGCCACCCTCGATGACCTGCTGGATACCGCGCGCGCCTACTACACCATCGGCGGTGAACTGTACAGCGTGCCCTGGAACGCCAGCAACCCGGTGCTGTATTACAACAAGGGCATGTTCGCGCAGGCGGGGCTGGACCCCGAAGACCCGCCGTCCACGTTTGCCGAAGTGACGGCGGCGTGCGAGGCGATCATGGCGATTCAGGCGGAACTGAGCATTCGCGGCTGCATCAACTTCCCGATGTCCTCATGGTTCCCGGAGCAGTGGGTCGCCATGCAGAACGGGCTGATCGCCAACAATGACAACGGGCGCAGCGCCCGCGCCACCGAGGTGCTGTACACTGACGCGCCGATGCTCAATGTCGTCACCTGGATGGGCGAGATGGCGGCGCGCGGTTTCTTCGTCTACAGCGGCACGCCGAACGACTTCAACGGCGAAGGCACGGCGTTCCTGGGGCGCAACACCGCCATGACGATCAACAGCACCGCCGGGCTGACGCTCATCAGCCGCTTCGCCGCCTTGCAGCGCATCGACCTCGGCATCGCCCCGCTGCCTACCCCGTCGGAAGACGCGACCAACGGCGTGACCGTCGGCGGAGCCAGCCTGTGGGTGAGCGCGGGCAAATCCGAAGCCGAAACGCGCGCCGCCGTCGATTTCATCTTCTTCCTGACGAACACGGAAAATGACATGCGCTGGCATCAGGGGAGCGGCTATTTCCCCACGCGCGAGTCGTCGATCGCCCAGCTGACGGCGGACGGCTGGTTCGAGCGCAACCCGAACTTCGCCATTGCCATCAACCAGCTTCAGGCGTCGGCAGGCAATATCGCCAATGCTGGTGCGATCCTCGGTCCGTCGTCGGATGTGCGCGGCTATCTGGTCGAGGCGATCCGGTCGGTGGTGGACAGCGGCGCTGACCCGGCTGAAGCGCTGGCAGTCGCCAAGCGGCGCGCGGATGCGGCGCTGGCGGAATACAACGCCGTCGTGGGTGGGTGATCTGCCCATACGCTGAACTGAAGCATCGCTTCTTTCACGATAACCGACCTCACCCCTTCGCCCCTCTTCGATGGAGAGGGGCAGGAAACCGCCAGGTTTCCGGGGTGAGGTCAGATCATCTGCAAACCCGCCCATTAGTAAAAATTCACAAAAAATTTCCACAATTTGTTGTACACTTCTTGCAAAATAACCATGTGCAGCGCGGGTGAAACACCGCCCGGCTGTCTCAATTCTGTCGTGATGGAGTGTTTTTGATGACCACACATATTCCTCTTTCCCGTCCGTCGCGCCGCCCTCAGCCGGAGTCGGTGCGTCGCGGCGGTTCATGGCTGGCGGCGCTGCTGCACAGCCCGCTGCGCCGGGCACTGGGTGATCTGCTGCTGCTGCTGACGGTGGATGGGCAGTCTGTGCCGCTGCGTTACGCGCGTCAGGGCGATCGGCTGGCGGCGCTGGTGCAGATGGATGAGGGCTGGTGGACGGCGTTGTGCGGTGGCGCGCGCGTGGAGGTGGAGGTGCGTGGGCAGGTGACGAATGCCATCGCCGAAGCGCACGCCGATCCGGGCGTGGTGTGTGCGCTGCTGCATCAGTGGTATCCTGGGCTGAGCGCCGATCAGCGCGCGCGTTATGCCGAGGGCAAGGTAGCGATCGTCATCACGCCGATCGGCGCGTAGGGGTAATCCACGCCAGAGGGGTGAGACTCCAGAGAGGGGGGAGATGCACAGACTGCACCTCCTCCTCTCTGTGGGTTTTGCCGATCAGTAGCGGCTGGTGGCGCTGTTGCCCAGCGCCTCAGCGAACCGCGCGGAGGCGACATTGACCGCAGCCGTGACCTGCGGCGGCTTGTCGTAGAAATCGAGCTGACCGCCTTCCAGCCACACCATCTCTTTGGGCACATCGCCCAGCCGGGCGAAGAACTGGCGCGCGCCATCGGGGGTCGCCATGCCGTCGCTGCCGATGACCGTGATCGGCACGCGCACATCCTCCGCCGAGCTGATGCCGTCATAGGTCAGCCAGGGTTCCCACGACATGACGTTGAAACGGTTGCCCCATTCCTTGATGCCGCCGCGATTCGGGTTGAGGTAGTAATCGAGGAAATCGCCTGGGAAGAACATGGCGGCGTTGGGGTCCTGATTGCTCGCCCCGGCAGCGAATGTCGCCTCGCCGGTCTGCTCAAAACGAATCTTCGCCTCGATCGCCTGCGCGCAGCGCGCCCGCACGCCTTCCTCACCGCCGTAGTAGTTGCCCACACTGGCGGCGTCATGCAGCCAGGGCACAACCAGCACCAGCGCCTTAAGGCGGTCATCCCGCCCCGAAGCGTGCGCCATGTAGCCGCCGCTGGCACACACGCCCAGCCCGCCGATGCGATCCTGTGCCACGAAAGGCAGTGTGCCCAGATAGTCGAGCGCGCTCAGGATGTCCGCGATCTTTTCGGGCGGGTTTTCGTAGTGGCGCGGCTCACCCCCACTCGCCCCGTAATGCCGAAAATCGAACGCCAGCGCCACATAGCCGTTCAGCGCCATGTGCGCTGCGTACAGCCCCGCCATCTGCTCTTTGACCGTCGTCCATGACCCGGTGACCAGCACGGTTGGATATGATCCTTCCGGGTTAAACGTTTTGGGCAGGTACAGGTCCCCCTTGATCCCCACACCTTCGCTGAGGAAACTCACTACATTCTTGCCTGCCTGAAAAGACATCGCTGTTTTCATCCTTGTCTGACTGCTGTTGCCAATCCCATCATTCTGATCATAGCGCGCGCAGCGTTATAAAAAGTGAAATTTTCGTGAATGTTGTCCGATGCTGATCGGCTGAATGCCCCTGACAGTGTGATACACTGATGACAGGATAACTCATATGACTCGAATGATCGGGCACGACCATGAAACTGACCTCGAAAAGTGAATATGCGCTGCTGGCGATGGTGTATCTGGCGCGGCAGCCCGCTGAGACCTACGTGCGCGTCGAGACGATCGCTGAAGAACAGGGCATCCCGCCCAAATTTCTGGAGCAGATTCTGCTGGTGCTGAAGCGCGGGCGCTACCTGAGCAGCCTGAAGGGGCACAACGGCGGCTATCGGCTGGCGCTGCCGCCCGATCAGATCACGCTTGCCGACGTGCTGCGCCTGCTGGACGGCGCACTCGCCCCGACCGACTCGGTGAGCAAACTGTATTACCGCGCCACGCCGATCGAACGCGAGCCCGCGCTGGTTGAGGTGTTCACCCAGGTGCGCGATTGTATGCTGGACATCCTCGAACACACGACGATCGCCGATATGCTCAGAAATGACCCCGCGTAAGGGGCAGGGGCTCGCTCAGCCGGGCACGTACAGGGCTGCGCGCAGCCGCGCCTCAAATTCGCCCAGCACCGCCGCCGTCGCGCCCCACACCGCATAGCCGCTGAGGGTGTACACGCGCACGCCCAGCGTCATGCCGTTCTGCACCAGCGTGCGTTCGCTCTTGATCGAGTCGTCGAGCAGCAGCGGGACGGGCGTCTCGATCACCCCGGCGACTTCGCCCGGCTGCATCTGCCACGCTGGGGGATGGTCGATGACGCCGACGACCGGAAACATCATGAAATTACTCGGCACGACGTAGATCGACGACAGCGCGCCGATGACCTGCACCTGTGCAGGGTCGATGCCGATCTCTTCCTGTGCCTCGCGCAGGGCGGTATCGATGTGCGTCTCGCCGGGTTCTTGTCTGCCTCCGGGCAGGCTGATCTGTCCGCTGTGTACCCCTGGCGTCTCGGCGCGACGGATGAGGGGAAAGTGCAGCGTCCCGTCTCCGCCCGCATAGAGCAGCAGCAGCACCCCCGCCTGACGTGCGGTGACGCCCGGCGGCGGCGCGATCGGGCGCGGCTGGATGGACATGTGCGATCGGGCGCGGGCGGCGTCGAAGCCGTCCGCCTCGCTCAGCGAGAGTGCGCGCTGCACCCTCTCCAGCGTGATCGGCTGCTTCACGATCCCGTCCCTTCCGGCTGTGCCCAGCCCTGCACTGCAACCAGATAGTGCCGTGCCTCACCCCCCAGTTCCGCGAGCGTGAAGGTGAAATCGACCGACGCCCCAGGCACGATGCGCTCCGCCACATCCGTCCATGCCGCACCGATGACCCGCCCTGCTTCGTCGAACACGGTGACGGTGGCGCGCGGGCTGAACACGGCGCGCCCGCCCTGATTGGTCACCTGAGCGCTGATGACCAGCCGATTGAGCGCATCGTAATCGGCGCTGTCCGTCCAGGTAAGCGCTTCCGCGCCGATGAGGGCGCGCTCCTCCAGGGGTTCAGCGGCGATCAGGCGCAGCAGATACTCGCTGGCGCGGTCTGCCAAGCCTTCGCCGAAGCGGAGGCTGAACGGGGCGAAACCGCCTGGGGGCAGGGCGAAGCCGAACGCGCTGTCGCCCGCGCCCGCCGTGCCTGACCCATCGGCGGCGAACAAGCCCGCCTCGATCTGCGGGACGCGCACCGTGCGCGGGCTGTAATTGGCGACTTCCCCGGTGATGTAGAACACCCCGTCCGGGGTGCGCCACCCCAGCACATGCAGCAGCGCCAGATCGCTCGTCTTGACGAAAGTGAGCGTGCTGAGCGGCGCGGGGTCGAGCGGGGCGTCGGGCGAGAACGTCACCGAATCGACCATCCCCTCCAGAATGGCGAGCGCGGACGCGCTCAGCCGTTCGATGCCGCTCACCTCGATCACCCCGACCCGATCGCCCTGCCGCACGATGAAGGTGTTGACCGCCTCTTCGGGCAGCCCGGTTCGGGCGCGCAGCCCGTCCAGCCGCCAGCCGCCGTCGGGCATCGGCGCGCGTGCCACCTCTTTGTAAAGCGCCGCGTCGGGGCGGATCTGCGTCTGGTAGAGCGTGAGCAGCGCTGCCAGGTCGAGCGCGTTCGCTTCGTCGCTGAGGCGCACGGCAGCGAGAGTCAGCAGCGGCGCATCCGCCCCTGGTGGGGAGAAGCTGGCGCTGGCGAGCGTAGTGGTGTCCTGCACGTGCAGCGCCCACTGACGCGGCACATCGACTGCGAACGCCCCGGCGGGGTGGGTATAGCGCAGCGGGGAGGTGTCTGGCGGCGGCGGGGTGGGCGCGAATACGACCGCGCCTCCGCTGCACGCGCCGAGCAGCCAGGCGATCACGAGAGACCCGCAAAGTTGGAGAAAATTTACGCAGCGCACAGTCAGCCTTTTAATCGATTCATGTTACAGTGTGTAAAGCATGGATGAATGCCTGATGAGTTGAGCCGGGGGCATAAACAGGACTTAACTCCCACCCATCTCATTGCCTGTTCATTTTATCCTGTGATCAGCGGTCAGGCAGGCATCGACGGATTGATTGAAACCGGGAAAGAAGTTCTTATGTACGCCAATAACGAGATTCTGTTTCCGACTTACGCGATCACCACGCTTGGGAAGCTGCGGGGTGAGAAATGGCAGGCACTCGTCACCCGCGTCGCCCGCCATAATGAACAGCACGAAGAAGCTCTGGCATTCGTCATGATGATGGTGCGGCTCAACGGGTGTCTGGCGTGCGAAACGGACAGTTTCCGCGCCATGCGGGGATGTGCCGCGTGCGCTGTGCAGACGCTGCGCCGCTTCAAGGGCAGCGATGACGATCTGATGCTGCTGTTCGAGCAGGCGCTTGCCGAAGTGCGCCAGTTTGCGGCGGCGAACCCCCGCTATCCGATCTACCACACGACCTGAACGCGCTGCATTAGAACATCATCGCATACAGCCACAAGGTGATCGCCGCGCCGACGATGCCGCCGACGATCACCTGGGCAACCGTATGCCGCCGCAGCAGCACGCGCGCCGCACTGACGATGGGGATGAGCGGGGCGAGCAGCAGCGCCTGCATCCACCCGAATACCAGCCAGGCGATGACGACCGCTGTGGTGATGGTCATGGCATGGACGCTGATCTGCCACACCAGCGTGACGACCAGCAGCACGATGATCTCGACCAGCGTGATCGCCGCAATCCCTGTCAGCAGCCCGGCGTCGATCTGCCTTAGGATGAGCCATGCGGCAGCGGTGCAGAGGATGGAGACGCTGAATGGCAGGATGCGCTGGCGGCGTAGACGCACATGCACGTCAGTGATGCGTCCCGCTGCCACCATGAATACCACGAACAGCGCGGGCAGCACGCACACCAAGCCGATGTAGACTAAAGCCCAGATGAAGGCGGTTTCGCCGTCTGGCGCAGTCGTCAGGATGACGGCGAGCGCCATGACCGCTGAGACGATGGGTGGGCTGATGACATCGGAGATGACTCTGGAGGCTTTCAGGCTGATCGGATGTGGATTGTCCAAGCGAGCATCCCTCTTTTGGTTGCAGCGGCGCACTGATCCCTGCCCATTCGACATGAGCGTGAACAGTGTATCATGAGAGGTGTGACTCATTCACCCCGCGATGGAGCAGTGGCGTCATGAACGATCAGGTTTCCGGGCAGTTGTGTTCGGCATGGACGATCCCCCCATATGCCCAGGGGCTGCTGTGGATCGACAGTGAGGTCGGCGTAGTGCGCGCCGAGGGCGAAAAAGGGCTGTTCACGCTGCCGGATGCGGCGGCGGTCGTCACGGTGCGCTGGGGCAGCGCTGATGGATCGGTGCTGACGCGGCTGGCATGGCAGCCAGACTCGCTGGAGTGGGATGGCGTTGTGCGCGTAGGCGGTTACATCGACGCCATGCATATCGCCTCATCGGGCGAGATCGACGGTGGCATCGTCCAGTTGTACGTGGGTGGGCAGCCGCTCAAACCGGGCGTGAGCGCCAGCCACACGCACAGCCCGCATGTGCCGATCGCCCCCCCCGATTTTTACGCTGGCATCGACGACAGCATCGCCGAGACGTTCACCACCTGGATCGCCACCGACGACCACCCGGCGCTGACGCTGGCGCAGGATGCGCTGGTGAGCAAGATGCGGGTGTGGTGTTTCGGCAGGCTGGCGGCGGAAAAATCGCGCTGGCACGAACGGTTTGCCCTGCCCGTGTGGCTCAATGAGATGATGATCTTCAGCTCATGACAATGCAGGGACGCCGCCTGGGGCGACCGTGCCGAATATGGGGGCGACCCGCCGGGTCGCCCCTACCTGCGCCAGAGCGGGTCGGTCAGGTACTTGTAGCCATTATCGGGAAAGAGCGTGACGATCAGCGCTGGTTGCCCGGCGGACGCCAGCTCTTCCGCCAGCGTCAGCGCACCGAGCATCGCCGCCGCCGCGCTGATGCCGACGAGGTAGCCTTCCTCACGCGCCAGCCGACGCGCCATCTCGTGCGTGGCTTCGGTGGCGATGCCCATCTGACGGTCGGGCAGCAGTTCGTCGTAGATGCCCGGCTTGATCGCCGTCGGGATGTGCTTCAGCCCCTCCAGCCCGTGAAACGGCGAGTCCGGCTGGAGGGCGACGATCTGCACGTCCGGGTTGAAGTCTTTCAGCCGTCTGCCCGTCCCGGTCAGTGTGCCGGTCGTGCCCAGCCCGGCGACGAAGTGGGTGATCGCGCCATCCGTCTGCTGCCAGATTTCCACGCCCGTCGTCTGGTAGTGAGCGCGCCAGTTGGCAGGGTTGTTGTACTGGTCGGCGTAGAAATAGCGATCGGGTTCGCGCGCTGCCAGTTCGCGTACCGCCAGGATCGCGCCGTCTGACCCTTCCAGCGGGCCGGTCAGTTCCAGTTCCGCGCCATACGCGGTCAGGATGGCGATGCGTTCCGGGCTGGCGTTGGCGGGGACGAACAGCTTGACGCGGTAGCCCTTCGCCGCGCCGAGCATGGCGTAGGCGATGCCGGTATTGCCGCTGGTGCTGTCGAGGATGATCTTGCCTGGGCGCAGCCGACCGTCCGCTTCGGCTTCGCGGATGATGTTGGCGGCGGCGCGATCCTTGACTGACCCGCCTGGGTTGAGCCATTCCGCTTTGGCGACGATCTGCACATCCTGCGGCAGGTGTGCAGTGATGCGCCGGAAGCCGATCAGCGGCGTATTGCCGATCATGCTCTCGATGTCGAGCGCGCGGGCTGCGGGCGGGGCAAATCCGGGTGCAGGGGCATACACGGTCATCATGGGCAGGGTCATCCTCGTCAGTCGAGTCGAAGGGTCAGCGTTTGATGCAAGCAATAAAAAAAGCGCGGGGTGCATCTGGTCATCTTGTGACCAGGCACCCCGCGCGGGAAAAGCCGTCGCCTGATTCAGCAGGCGTGCGTCATCGTCCGAAATGCGCTGAGCGCCTTTCTGTATGCGGACAACAACAACACGCACAGCAGCGGATCACGATCCGGGTTTCTCCATCAGGATGGCACAGACTGTGTGCCAGAACTGAATGTCAGTATAGCCAATGCACGCCCGGCGCGCAAGCGCTGTGCGCCGCCGCTCATCATTTTCTGAGCCGGGAGAGAACGGCTCTCCCGGCTGTGCCTTTTTACGATGCGGCAGGCGTGTGGATGCGGAAATCGCCGCTCAGTTGCAGCAGCGCCATCAGGTAGAGCAGACCATCGTAGTAGCGATAGCGCCCGGCGGGGATGGGGGTATCCCAGAACTCGCGCACGAAATCGAGGCGAATGTCGTCCGAGGCGGCGAGGCTGGCGACGGCGTTCATGGCGATCAGCCCGGTGGCGCGGTGCTGCGGGTCGGCGGGTGTGCCGTCGATGAAGAAGCGGCTGTTGTAGCTGCCGATGCCCAGATTGTGGAAGAAGCGCAGCAGGCGGTCGCTCTGCTCGACCTGCCAGGGGTCGGCGGCGAACCAGGCGTGATCGAGAGCGACGTTCATGGCACAACGCCAGGCGTCGGCATAGAAGAATTCGCCGTAGTCTCCCCAGGGGCGCGGTTCACCGGTGAACCAGGCGTAGTTGGGCATCAGCCCGGTTTCCGGGTGCGCGCTGATCTTCCAGAAGTCCCGGCTGACCTGCGCCGCTTCACGCCAGAAGTCGTTGTCGGCGTCCGCCCATTCCGCCCACAGGCTGTAGTAGTGCGGCACGTGATATGACGGGTCGGTGAACTCCGCCAGCCGTCCCTCCGGCACGAACACGACCATCTTCGTTTCGGGGTGGAACATGTTGGTGACGAACGTGCCCTCATCCGCCTTGTGCAGCATGGCGTTCAGGATGGCGTTCGCCTGTTCCTGATAATTCAGGATGCCCTCGCCATTGCCCCAGCGAGCTGAGGCGAAGAAGAGCGCCATCGCCATCCAGATTTCGCCGTCCGGGGCGGGATTGTCGTCGAGGGTCATGCCGTCGGGGCGGGCGTGCCACGAGAAATAGCCCGTATACGGACCGGAGTCGTGGTACATGTAGGTTTTCGCCCAGCGCCAGATGCGGTCGAATTCCTCTTTTTTGTCCATCTGCACGGCGATCATCATGCCATAGGAGATGCCCTCGCTGCGAACGTCGTTGTTGTTCACATCGAGGATGTACGCCATGTCGTCGCCGACCGGGTAGTAGATGCGCTGAGTCTGGTCATTGCCGTAGAACAACTGCTGGAAGGTGGCGTCGATGCGGGCGCGCACCTCTTCTTCGCTCAAGCCGATCTCGGCGAACACATTCGGGTATTCCCCGGTGTAAAACGCGCCCTGGCGCGCATCCTGAGCGCGCACGCTGATGCCCAGCAGCATCAGCACTCCGATCGTGATCAGCATCATCTTTCGCAGCATCGCTTTCATGCTCCTGCCCCACTGGGCTGAGTCTCTGATTGGGTGAGTCGTACAGGGGTGGTGAAGACCGGCTCGACGGGTGCGGTCTCGGTGATCGTGAAGCTTCCGGTCAGTCGAATGTCCGCTGACGATGCGCCGACGCCGACGATGATCTCGCCTGCCTCGACCGCGTACACCATCTGGCGGTCGTAAAACGCCAGATGGCGCACATCGAGATCGAACTGCACGACGCGCGCCTCGCCCGGCTGAAGGGTGACGCGGGTGAAGCCCCTGAGCGCGCGCACGGGGCGGGTGAGGCTGGCGATCGGGTCGCTGACGTACAACTGCACGACCTCATCGCCCGCGCGCGCGCCCGTGTTGGTCACGGTGACGCCGACGGTGACGACATCGCCAGGGGCGGCGTGCGTCCGGCTGAGCGTCAGGTCGCTGTAGGCGAAACGGGTGTAGCTCAAGCCGTACCCGAACGGGTAAAGTGGCTTGGTAGACAGATCGCGGTATGCACCCTTCCAGTGGCTGCGCCCGCCTGACGGTTTGTGGTTGTAGAAAACGGGAATCTGCGCGGCGGAGCGCGGGAAGGAGATCGGCAGCCTGCCGCCGGGGTTGACGACGCCGAACAGCACATCCGCCACCGCCGCCCCGCCTTCCTGAGCGGGCAGCCATGCCTCGACGATCGCCGGGATGTGCGCGTCTGCCCATGAGAGATCGTAGGGTCTTCCTGTCATCAGGACCAGCACGACCGGCGTTCCGGTGGCGTAAACCGCCTCCAGCAGTTCCACCTGTGCCCCAGGCAGGCGCAGCGTGGCGCTGTCGAGGCTTTCGCCGACGGTGCAGGTGTCGCCCAAGCCGGATTTGTCGCCCAGCACGAGGATGGCGACCTCCGCCGCACGCGCCGCCTCGACCGCCGCTGCGATGCCGGACGTATCATCGCTGTTGACGGCGCAGCCCTGCGCGTAGTCCACAACCGTATCGGGCGATACCAGCGCGCGGATACCTTCCAGCACGGTGACCGACTGGGGCAGGTGAACGCTCCAGTCGAAAGCGACGTTCTGGCTGACGGGCGGCTGTTCGGGGTTGGGCGCGCCATCGGTGGGCTGCATCGGCGCGTCGAAGATGTGTTCGAGGTGGGCGGGGTAGTGATAATCGCCCTGCATCAGGCGGGCGCTGTCGGCGCTCTGCCCGATCACGGCGATGCGCCGCAGCGCGGGCGAGAGGGGCAGCAGGTCGCCCTCATTTTTCAGCAGCACGAGCGACTGCGCGGCGATGCGCCGTGACAGTGCGCGCTGCTCCGGCGTGTTGAACACCTCCAGCACACGCCCGCTGTCGATGTACGGGCGCTCGAAGATGCCGAGGCGGAATTTGAGCGCCAGCACGCGGCGCACGGAGGCGTCGATCTGTGCCATCTCGACCGTGCCGTTCTCCAGCGCGCGGCGCAGCGGCTCGGCGTACAGGTCGGCGGTGGGCAGTTCGACATCGATGCCCGCCTCGATGCCCATGCGGGCGGCGTCGGGTTCGTCTGCGGCGACGCGATGATAGTTGACCAGCGCGCGCAGGGTGAAATAGTCGGAGGTGACCACGCCCGTGAAGCCCAGTTCGCCGCGCAGCAGATCGACCATCAGCGCGCGCGACCCGCCGCACGGGTCACCGTCCAGTTCGTGGTAGGCGTTCATGACCGACTCCACGCCCGCCAGCCGGATGGCAGCGAGGAAGGGCGGCAGGAACATCTCGCGCAGTTCGCGCGCGCCGACATGCACGGGCGCCCAGTTCATACCGCCCTCCGGTGCGCCGTGCGCCAGAAAATGCTTGACAGTGGCGGCGACGCCCTGTTTCAGGTCATCGGTTTGCAGCCCGCGCACGTATGCCAGCCCGATAGCGGTGGTGAGGAACGGGTCTTCACCGAACGTCTCTTCGACACGCCCCCAGCGCGCATCACGCGCCAGGTCAAGCACCGGGGCGAGTGCCTGATGTGCCCCGGCAGCGCGCATCTGTTCGCGGATGACCGCCGTCATCTCGCCCACCAGATCAGGCGACCAGGCGGCTGCCAGCCCGATCGCCTGCGGGAAGGTGGTCGCGCCGCGTGCCATGTAGCCGGCGCAGCTCTCTTCATGCACGATGGCAGGGATGCCGAGGCGCGTCGATTCGATCAGGTGCTTCTGAATGCCATTGGTGATCTCGGCGCTCTCGACGGGCGGCATCAGCCCTGACCCGGCGACGCGGGTGATGTGCCCGATGCCGTGCGCGAGATGCTGAGCGCAGCGCTCCGCGTTCAGGGTGCGCGCCTCATCCAGCAGGTGGCTCGCCCAGACGCCGACAAGCTGGGCGATCTTTTCGTCCAGCGTCATGTGGTCGATGAGATGCTGCACGCGCTCGTCGATGGAACGCGCCGTGTCATGCAGCACGTGAGGGTTGAAGGTCATGAGGGTCTCCGCTTTCAAGGGTATGCGGCTTGCCGGGGCGGTTTCAGCCTTTCAGCTCGCCGCCCGTCAGCCCGGTCACGATATACTTTTCAGCGAACAGGTAGAAAACCACCGCTGGGACGATCAGCAGTGTGACGTATGCCATGATGCGTGCCCAGTCCGTGCCGAACTGCCCCTGGAACTGCATGATGCCCAGCGGCAGGGGCCACAGGCTGGAGTCGTTCAGCACCAGCAGCGGCATGAAATACTCGTTCCACCCGGCGATGACCTGAAGCACGGCGATGGCGGTGATGGCAGGGCGCGCCAGCGGGACGAGGATGCGGATGAAGAAATCGAACGGCGTACAGCCGTCGATGTAGGCGGCGTCTTCCAGTTCGGATGGGATGCTGATGAAGAAGCCGCGCAGGATGACCACACTGCCAGGCAGCCCGAATGCCACCAGCGGCAGGATGACCCCCCACAGGCTGTTGATCAGCCCCAGCTGGCGAATCTGGATGAAGACGGGCAGAACCGCTACCACCAGCGGGAAGAGCAGCCCCAGCGACAGCACATTGAACAGCACGCCGCGCCCGAAGAACTCGATGCGCGTCAGCACGAACGCCAGCAGGCTGGCGCAGACCACGTTCAGCACCACCACGCCAGCGGTGATCAGCAGGCTGTTACGCAGCCCATTCCAGAAGGACGCGCTTTCCAGGATGCCGGTGTAGTTCGCCCACTGGATTTCGCCCTGAGGCAGCCCGAACGGGGTGGAGATGAATTCGCCCGTCGTGCGGATGCTGCCGAGGAACGCCGTCAGCACCGGTCCGAGGATGATCAGGCAGACGGCGATCAGGATGCTGTAGCGCAGGACATAACCTGCAAGGGAGGAACGTTTCATCGATGCACATCCTTTCGCCTAGACGACATCCGCCGAATAATCCTGCCGGAGGATGATGCGCTGATAACCCAGCGAGAAGAGCAGGGTGATCGAGAACAGCACCACCGCGACGGCGCTGCCGTAGCCCAGCGCGAACCGCTGGATGCCGTACTTGAACAGGTAGGTGGCGATCAGCTCGCTGGCGTTGACCGGACCGCCCTGGGTGAGAACCCACACCAGCACGAACTGCTGGAACGATCCGAGGATCGACAGGAAGATCGTCAGGCGGATGGTGCTGCCCATCAGCGGCAGGGTGATGCGCCGCAGCACCTGAAAATTATTTGCGCCGTCCACGCGGGCGGCGTCTTCCAGGTCTTTGGGCACATTCTGCAAGCCCGCCATATAGAGGATCATGTGGAAGCCGAAATACTTCCACGTCATCACGGCGAAGATGCTGTAAAGCACCACTTCCCGGTTGCCCAGCCAGGCGATGGGCGTGTAGTTAGGGATGAAGCCGCCCAGCACCGTGTTGATCAGGCCGCTCTGCGGGTGCAGCACATACAGCCAGATGAGCGCGGTGATGATCTCCGAAAAGACGTAGGGCACGAACAGGATCGTCCTGAAGATGCGTCGCCCAGGCAGGTTGCCCCGCCCCACCAGCAGCGCCAGCCCCATCGCCAGCGGAAGCTGCACCAGCAGCGAACACACCATGATGACCATGCTGTGGCGCAGGGCGTTCTGAAAGATGCCGTGATTGAACAGCCGCGTGTAATTGCCGAACCCGACGAAGTTGGTCAGCGGACCGAAGCCGTTCCATTCGTACACGCTGAACACGGCGGACTGCCCGATCGGGATGAGCAGGAAGGTGAAGAAGATGGTCATGCCAGGCAGGATGAACAGCAGGACGAGCAGCGTTTTGCTCATCTGGCGGCGCGCCCTGTCCGCTTCCATCTGGCTTTGCTGTGCCTGTGAAGGCAGCACACGAAAACGAGCTGCGGACATACTCAAATCTCTTTTTTCGAGTGGGTCTTCGGTCGGTGCGGTTTCAGAGTGGGGCGCGCCTGTGCTGGCACGCCCCCTCCGAAATTCGGGAGCGCCACTCGTGTTTTCACACGGCGGATGCTACCATGTGTGGTGCGCGGGAGATGTTGAGAAGCCCTGTGCTTGTGACGGAGAACCGGGACACTCTCGACATCTTCCAAGCTTTTCAGCGCCGCAGTTCGAACGACGCCGATTCTTCGATCATCTCGGCTGCGCCGCGCGCATCGACCACGCCGGCAAACAGCGCCTCGACCGCATCGTTGACCACCGCGCCCACCGCAGGCGGCAGGAACTGGTCGTAGTAGAGCTGCGAGTACGCCGCGTTGTTGCGCGCCGCGACGATGGCGGACATGACCGGGTTGTCAGCGAACACGTCTTCCGTGCCCTCGACGACCGGCACAATCCAGATCGCTGCGCCCGCGCGCTGGTTGACCGCATTGGTCAGGAAGCGCAGGAAATCGACCGCTTCATCCGGGGCATTCGCGCCGATGGCAAAGCCATCGCCGCCGCCCAGCGCGTCGGTCGGACCGCCCAGCCCGCCCTCGACGACTGGGAAGGGGAACCAGCCCAGATCGTCGCCGATGCCTTCGCCGCTGGTGCTGTTGGATGCCTGCACTGCCGGCGCCCACTGCCCCATCAGCTCCATCGCCGCCTGCCCGTTGCCCATCAGCGACGCCTGATCGCCGTAGCCCAGACCGAGGTAGCCCTCCGGGAACGGTTCGAGAGCGATCAGCTGCTGGAGGTACTCGCCTGCCTGGATGAACGGTTCATCGGTGAACGATCCTTCGCGGTTGTAGGCGCGCAGGAAGGCTTCTTCACCGCCCAGACGGATCGCCAGATAGACCCACCAGAAGTGACCAGGCCACTTGTCACGCTCGCCCAGCGCGATCGGGGTGATGCCCGCTGCCTTGAGCGCGCTCACCGCATCGAGGAATTCTGCCCAGGTCGTCGGGGGATTTTCCGGGTCAAGCCCTGCCTGAGCGAACAGCGACTTGTTGTAGAACAGACCGACCGCGCCCCACGTCCAGGGCACGCCGTAGTATTCGCCGTTGCGCCCGTACAGTTCCAGCGCGGCGCGCGCAGCGAACGAGTCCGCCCATTCGCCTTCAAGCTGCGGGGCGATGTTGCGCACCAGCCCGGCTTCGGCGAACGTCCACAGCACGCCGCCGCCCCAGCTCTGGAAGATATCCGGCGGGTCATTCGCCTGCATGACGGTGACCAGACGGCTCTTGAAAGCTTCATTTTCGAGGATGGTCACGTCGAAAGTGACGTGCGGGTTTTCGGCGACGTAGGCATCGATCAGGCTCTGCCAGAATGCGGCTTCGGCTTCAGCGGTCTGGATGTGCCACCAGCGGATAGTGACCGGGGCGCGATCCTGCGCCACAACCGAGCCGACCAGCACTGCCAGCAGCAGCAGCGCCATGAGGGCGACGATCGCCCGTCTGCGAAGGGAGGTATTCATCGATTTCAAAGCTCCTGTTTTTTCTGTCTGTTTCATTCAGTCAAAAACCGACTCAGAACTGCATCGACCTTCCGGGGCATCATTCGGTACTGACGTGTCGTTTGCCTGGCATCACCCCCTTTCATGGGTGTGAGGTGGCGCGGAGGAGTCGCGCAGGATGAGGTGGGTCTCCACCATGACGCGCGTCGGCGCGCTGTCCGGGGTCTCGATCTGCTGGAGCAGCATTCGCACGGCGATGCGCCCCATCTTTTCGATCGGCTGATGCACGGTGGTCAGGCGGGGGTAGCTCATGCGCGCCTGCGGCAGGTCGTCAAAGCCGACGACCGAGATGTCTTCCGGCACGCGCAGCCCGCGTTCGCGGATGGCGGCGATCGCCCCGAACGCCGACAGGTCGTTGGAGGCGAAGATCGCCGTCGGCGGCGGGTCGAGGTCGAGCAGGGTGTTTGCCGCACCGCGCCCGCCGCTCTCCATGAAGTTGCCATGCACGATCAGGCGGTCATCGCGCGCGATGCCGTGATCGTTCAGGGCATTGGTGTATCCCTGAAGGCGATCGACCGCGCTTTGCAGCCCCATCAGCCCGGTAATGAAGCCGATGCGCCGATGTCCCAGCTCGATCAGGTGGCGGGTGGCGGCATACGCGCCTTCGACATTGGAGGCATACACGCAGGTGTTCTGGGCGGCGGGGTCAGACTGGTCGATCAGCACACACGGGAAATTGCGCTGATGCAGCACTTCCAGATAGGTGGCGGAGATCATCGGGACGACCAGCAGCAGCCCATCCGCCGCGCCGTTGACGATGCCGGAGATGTATTCGGCTTCGCGCCCTTCGTGGCGGTGCGTGGTGTAGAGGATCAGGTTGTAGCCCGCCTGAGCCAGCTCTTCATCGATGCCGCGCACGATCTCGATGATGTAGCCGTTGTCCAGCCCAGGGACCAGCACGCCGATCAGGTTGGAACGCCCCCCGGCAAGGCTGCGCGCCTGCTGATTGGGCACGTAGCCGAGGCGCTGCGCCGCCTGAAGCACCTTCTCGCGCGTGGCGGGCTTGACGTATTCGTAGTTGTTCAGCACCCGCGATACGGTGGAGTACGATACCCCGGACTCCCGCGCCACATCGACGATCGTCGGGAGTTCTGTCCTGCGCTGTTCATCCTGCGCCATGAGCAAACATCATTTCTGCAAGCGTTTGCAAAATCAACCATAAAAAAAGGTACAACTCTCTGATTAACCGCCGCTGCTTTATCCAAAAGGATAAGGCATCTTTGCAAGCGTTTGCATAAACATAACATGATTACGCGCTGCTGTCAAACAGCAATTTTTCTGGATGAGCAGGCGGGGCGCACCCCGCCTGGTTCAGCGACAGGTGGCGCTGGCGTCCACGTTGTAGCGCAGGCGCTCGCTGCGCGTCAGGTCGCGCATGACGCGGCTGCACGCGGCATCGGCGAAGGCGCGCGGCTCGATCTGCCAGCGGGCAGCGCGCCCCTGATCGCCGATGAGCAGCACAGCGCGTTCGTCGGCGCTGAAGCCGACGCCGATCGCCCAGTCATTGAAGGTGTTGAAGACGCGCAGCGTGCTGAGGCGCTCGATCGACCACAGCCGTGCCGACCCGTCGAAGCCGCCGCTGAGCAGCCGATCGCCCGCCCGGTTGAAGCGCAGCGCGGTGATCAGGGCGGTGTGTCCTTCCAGCCTGCCCAGTTCGCTGCCGTCTGACACCTCAAAGATGCGGACGACGGCGCTGCGCCCTGCCACCGCTAGATGTTCCCCCGCCTGGTCGAGTGCGACGGTGGTCGCCCAGTCCGTCCCCAGGCTGATGCGCCGCACTTCGCGCCCGGTGGTGTAATCCCAGACGCGGACGCTGGAGTCCCGGCTGCTGGAGGCGAAGGTGCGCCCGTCACCGCTGAATTCCAGCCCGGTCACACGACCGCTGTGCCCGAAGATGGTGCGCAGGGCATCGCCGGAAGCGATGTCCCACACGCGCATCGAGCGATCTTCGCCGCCCGTGACCATGACCATGTTATCGGGGGAGATCGCCACTGCGCTCACCTCATCCCGGTGGGCGCGCAGCACGTGGATGGCGGTGCGGGTGGTGGTGTTCCACAGGCGCGCCGTGCCATCGCGCGATCCGGTCAGGATGAATGCGCCGTCACTGCTGAAGGCGAGGGCATTCACCGCGTCGGTATGCCCGGTCAGCCTGCCCAGCAGCCGACCGTCGCCCGCATCCCACAGGCTGACCGCAGAGTCCGCCCCGGCGGTGGCGAACACACGCCCGTCCGGGCTGACGACCGCCGCAGTCAGCCCGTCATCCGTCCCGACGTACAGATCGTCCAGCCGCAGCAGCGACGCATCCCACAGGCGTGCCGTCCCGTCCTGGCTGCCCGTCAGCACGGTGCGCCCATCCGGGCTGAAGCGCACAGTGGTCAGCGGCAGAGTATGCCCCTCAAAGCGGCGGCGCACCTCTCCGGTCAGAATGTCCCACAGCAAGCCCTGGTTGTCGCGCCCGCCGCTGGCGATCAGCGTCCCATCGGGGGAGATATCCACGCCCGTCACCCCCTGCTGATGCCCGCGCAGCAGACCGATCTGCTCGCCGTCCTGCGGATTCCAGATGCGGATGGTCGAGTCGCGGCTGCCGCTGACGACGAACTCGCCGTTGCTGCTGTAGACGGCGCTGGTCACGCCGACGGTGTGCCCGCGCATCGTGCGGGTGATGAAGCCGGTGATCGGGTTCCAGCGGCGGATGACCGCATCGTCGCCGCCCAGCAGCACGCCGCTGGCGGTGATGAAAGCCGCGCCGTCGGGTCGAAAGGCGACGGCGTTGACATTGGCGGTGTGCCCGTCGAACGTCCGCACCAGCGCCCCGGAACTGACCTCCCACAGGCGCACAGCCGTATCCCGCCCGCCCGTCAGCAGCAGCGCCCCATCTGGGCTGAAGGCGACGCTGTTCACGCCGGCGGCGTGGGCATTGATGCGCCGCTGAGTCAGCGCGGTCGCTACCTCGCGTATCCATACTGTGCCGTCCAGCGATCCGGTGGCGATCAGCGCCCCATCGGGGCTGAAGGCGATGCTGGTGATGGCGTTGCTGTGGCTCGCAAAGGTGCGGATGCGCGCCCGCGTCGCCGCGTTCCACAGCACAGGCGTGCCATCGATGCTGCCGGTGATGATCTGCTGCCCGTTCGGGCTGAACGCCGCTGCCAGCACGCTCTCCCCCTGCTCGAACAGGGCGACGGAGTGCAGCCGCCGCAGCGCCGCCTGAAGCATGGCATCCGCCTGATCGGTGTAGCCCGTCCGCATCGCGCGGATGGCGAGGAGCGCCGCTGCCTCGACTCCCTGAGCGGGGTCGTTCAGGGCGGACTGCGCCAGCGCCGACAGCCGCAGCGACTCGATCGCCGCGCGCCCATCCTGAATCTCGATGGCGACCGCCGTCAGCGTTGCCGGGATGGGAGTG
Source organism: uncultured Pleurocapsa sp. (assembly GCA_964614405.1). Lineage (GTDB taxonomy): Bacteria > Chloroflexota > Anaerolineae > Aggregatilineales > Phototrophicaceae > Flexifilum. The sequence continues at coordinate 6,175 of CAZTLS010000024.1, read as the reverse complement.
AGCGTGGCGATGGCATTGTCCGCGAGGTACTGCGCGGTGCTGAGCGCAGCGGTGGCGGTGGCGAGAGACGAAGTGGTCTGCGCGCCGATCGACAGCAGCGCCACCCCGCCGATGACCGCCAGCACGACCAGCAGCGACAGCACCAGGGCGATGGCGCGGAACTGGCGGGTGCTGCGCGCCAGCCGATCCGCCTGCTGCGAGGCTTCGCGCGCCTGCTGCTCCAGCTTCAGAGCGAGTGCGCGCCGTTCGTCTTCGCTGCTGCGGCTGCGGGCGATGTATTCGCGCTGCATGTCGATCGGCGCGGGCACGGAACCGCGCGCGTCCGCCATGTGCAGCCAGGCTTCGGCGGCTGCCAGTTCCCCGCCGCGCAGCAGCAGGCTGTCGTCGCGCTCGGCATCGCGCCATTCGGCGGAGCGCATGAGCAGGCGGGTATGGGCGCGCAGGTGGAGCAGGTCGATCTCCAGCACCTCGACCAGCGAACCGAAGGCGCGGTCATAGTTGTCTTCCTCGCGGAAGAAGAGCCAGTTGAGCGTTTTGAGATGACGCCAGTTGGCGCGCGCCTGCATCTCCCAGGGCTTGTCGAACCACACCCCCGCCATGCGTGGTTCGTCGATATTCTGGCGCAGGATGGGAATGAGGCGTTTGTTGAGCTGGATGGCGTATTCCAGCTCGCTGGTGCAGACGGGCGACGCCAGCGAATGCTCGCTGATGATGAAGATGACCGACTCGGACGACTCGATGTTCTTTCTGATCTCCTGCCACCAGTCGGCGGAGAAGGGGATGTCGTCCCAGTCGATCCAGGTATCGCGCCCGCTGCGCTCCAGCGAGGCGAACAGGCGACGCGCGAACTCGATATCACGCCGGGAATACGAGATGAACACGTCCGCCATGTGCTTCGCCCCTTGTGTTCAGCAAGATGTGTTTGAAAAAACAGACTTTTACTGTAGCGCAGTTTCACAACGCGCGCTGTGTGGCTCAGGGACAGCGTACAGCCTACACCAGCGCCCTGATGCGCCCGCGCAGCAGATCGCCGTCGGCTTTCGCGCCGATGCGGTCGAAGATGTCCAGCGCCGTCTGAAAAGCGCGCCCCCGGTGCGGGTCATCGTAGGGCAGGCTGTAGCCCAGTTCGGCATGGGCGAGTGCCTCGTCGTAGGGCATGTGCAGGCGTGCCGCCTCGCTGATGGCGCGCGCCGCCCAGCGCTGTGAAGCCGACGTGCGTCCTTCCAGCCGCCGCAGCCATGCCATGAATGCCAGATAGCGCGGTCGAGCGAGGACGAAATAGCCAGCATAGCGCCCCAGCGCCGCCACTGCTTCTGCTGCTGCCTCTATCGATACGGTCTGCGGGGTGATCTGGCGGGTGATCAGGGCGTATGCCGCCGCTGCGCTGAACGGTTCGAGCATCCCGAACGAAGTCTGCGGAATGTCGCGGATGCCAGGGATGACGTCGGTCAATGCGTGGCGCGCGCCGTCGAGGTTGTTGTCGTACAGGTAGGATTTGGCGGTCGCGCCGAGCGTCCACAGGCGGTTCGCCTCGTCGTTGACGGCGATGTAGATGGTGTTGCCCTCGGCAAAGATGGCGCGCGCTTCTTCCTGACGTCCCTCACGCAGCGCGAAACGCCCTTCGTTATCCATCGCCCAGGCGAGTCCCTGCATGTCGCGCACCCGTTCTGCGAGGGCGCGCAGGTGAGCGGTGGTCTCTTTGGCGCGCGTCCAGTTGCAGCAGTAGTAGTAGATCGAGGTCAGGGTGGTGTATGCCTCGATCGTGCGGCGCACATCGCCGATGGCGCTGGCGATCTCGATGCAGCGCAGCAGCCGTCGTTCGGCATCCTCCCATTCCGCCTGAATGACGGCGAAGATGCCGGTCGCCAGCAGATACCATACCAGCGCATTGGCATCCTGCACCTGCCCTTGCAGCCGATCGGCACGGCGCACGAAGGCGCGCGCCTGCTCGGTGCGTGACGACGCCAGTGCCACTGCGCCGCTGGCATAGCCGCGCAGTCGTTCGGTATGGCGTGAGGCGGCTGCCCCTTCACCGATGTTGACGGCGAGCAGCGCGTAATAGGCGGTTTCGGTGCGCTGACTGCTGAAATAGTGGGTGAGCGTCAGCCGCTCGAACATCTTCAGCGCGATCACGCTGTAGGTGATGTCATCCATGCCCTCGATCGTCTGACCGGTATCGGCAAGGTGGTTGAGCGCGGCGCGCAGCGGGCGGGGCAGGCGTGCCGCCAGCCGACGAATGCCCGAACGCACCCGCAGCACCGGGATCAGCCGTTCCTGGCGTTCTGGTGATTCGACGACGCGGAAGCCGAGCAGTTCCAGCGTCCGCAGCGCCTCATCGCGCGCTTTCACCATCCTGCCCAGATTGTAATTGGCTTCGACGCTCTGGGCATACACGCGCACGGTGCAGTTGCGATCGCCCTGCACCAGCGGGCGGGCGCGCATGGCGAATTCGAGTGCCTGATCATAGAGCGCATTCTTCAGCGCCACCTGTGCCGCCATCTCCAGCGCCGCGGCTTCGCGGTCGCGGTTGCCCGCGTGCCGCCAGTGATCGGCAAGCACCGCAGCGCGCTCCGCCCTGCCTTCGTCATCGGGATATGCCGCTTCGATGGCGAGGGCGATCATGCCGCTCAGGTCGGGCAGCGCCCCGCGCTCGATGACATCGACGCGCAGCACCTCGCGCAGCTTGTCATGGGTGAAGCGCCACTGCTCGTCGAACACCTCGAAGACGCCGCTGTCGGCACAGGTGAGCAGCCAGTTTTCCAACCCGTCCGGCGGCTGCATGAGCGGGAACAGTTCGACCAGCATCTCCAGGACGCGCCTGTCCAGCACGCGCCCGGCGATCGCCATCGCCTCCAGGAGGGGGCGCATGGTCGTCGGCAGGCGCTCCAGCCGCCGCCGCAGGATCGCCAGGATGCCTCCGGCGGACAGGCTGAAGGGCGACGAGTCGGAGATGCTGATCGTCTCCAGCCCGCCGGATTGTTCTGCCAGCGTGCGGATCATTTCGATCATGAACAGGACATTGCCCTCTGTTTCGCTGTCGAGCAGCTCCAGCAGAGGGGCGGGGGGCATTTCGCCCAGCATCGCCTCGCTGAGCGCCGCCACCTGTTCCGGTTCCAGCCGTGCGAGGCGAATCTCGTGCATCCCAGGCAGATGAGCGGGCAGGTCAGCGCGTTCTTCCAGTCGATAGCTGCCGATGATGAGGATGGGCGCGCTTTCCAGAACGGGCAGAAGCGCTTCGATGACTTCCAGGCTTTCGCGCGCCCAGTGCAGGTCTTCGAGGATGAGCAGGGTGGGCTGCGTCTGGCGCTCGAACAGTTCGACGATGGTGCGGATGAGACGGCGGCGTTCGGCGCGCCCATCGAGGGAGGGGGGGGGCGGCACGGGGCGTTCGAGCAGGGCGTCGAGGTCAGGGACGAGCGCTTTCAGCACGGCGGCTTCGCGGTCTGCCAGCGGCGTGGTCAGGGCGAGGCGGCGCAGCGGTTCGCGCCACATCTCATAAGGCAGCCCGCCCCCTTCCGCTGCCTGCCCGATCAACACCTGCACTCCGTCGATCAGGGCATACACGCGCAGCTCATCGATCAGGCGTGATTTGCCGATGCCGCTTTCGCCGCCGATCAGCCAGCCACTTCCTTCCCAGTTGTGTGCCCCCTCCAGCGCCGCCCGAAGCTGCGCCATCTCGCTTTCCCGCCCGACGAACGCCGCTGCGCTCAGGAAGCTGTCGCGCATCGCCTCACTGCGCCCGACGACCGGCAGCCCGGAGCGCGCCATCGCCGCCAGCACCTCCGCAGCGCTGGCGGGGCGGTCTGCGGGATGTTTTTCCAGCAGCCGCCCGACGATGATCGGCAGCGATGGCATGTCCAGCAGCTCTCCCGTTTCCGACACCGGGCGTGCGATGGGCAGCGTGAGGTTGAAGAGCGGCATCAGGTCGGGTTCGAGGGTGCGGATGGCGGAGATGAGCGCGCCGATCGGCTGGAGGGGGTAGGGAAACTGCCCGGTCAGCACTTCGTAGGCGATCAGCCCGGCTGCGTACAGGTCGCTGGCGACGCTGGCGGGCTGGTCGGCAAACAGCTCAGGAGCCATGAACGCCAGCGTGCCGACGATCTGCCCGCCCGCGCCGGACTCGATCTGTTCGCGCAGCCCGGACAGCCCGAAATCGACCACTTTGACATGCCCGCTGGAATCGACCAGGACATTTTCCGGCTTGAGGTCGCAGTGCAGCACGCCGCGCCGATGCAGATAGACCAGCGCCTCGAACAGCTCGGTGAGCAGGCGCATCCGTTCAATGGTCGGCAGGGTGCGCGCGGCGGCGCACAGCGTCTGCGCGCCGTGCAGCAGCTCCATCGTGTAAAACAGCATGGGCGTGCCGGACTCGGTGCGGATCGTGCCGTAGTCCAGCACGCTGATGATGTGCGGGTGGCGCAGCGATGCGAGAAGCTGAAATTCCCGTGCCAGGCTGACGGTGAGCAGGTCGCCACTCGTGCTGACTCCCTGAGGCGTGTCTGCACCGACGACGCGCTTGAGGGCGACGTCGCGCCCGGTCAGGCGGTCGTGTGCCGCATACACCACACCCATCCCGCCCGCGCCGAGTCGTTCGAGCAGGCGATAGCGCCCGCCGATGAGCGAGACTGGCTCGGCTTGTGGGGCAGCGTTCGTCTTCGAGGGGGTGCTTTCCATCGTCATCATTGATTTACGCTTCAGGCTGTCTGCTACACTTTTTCACTATATCACGATTATGAGCCACCTGGATGTACCTGTTCAGACTGACGGGGAACATTCTGCGTCGGAAAATCGTCATCTATATCCCCCGATCGTCCCTTGCGTCTGTCATGAGGATCGGTCAGGATCAGCATGGGGAGCAGCGCTCTCCACTCTGTAACAGATGAGTATCTATCAACGAAGGAAGTCGTCCTATGCGTAAACTGATCGTGCTGTGTCTCGTCCTCGCGCTGGGCGTGCTGGCGGTTGCCCCGGCTGCCGCGCAGGATACGCCCAATCTGGTCTCGTTCAATGGCTTCAGCTTCACGTTCCCGTCCTCGCTGGGCGGCAGTGTGTACATCAGGCAGTATCTCGCTGATACCCCTGGCGATGACAGCACCCCGGTCGGCGCACAGCCTGCCGCCACTGAATTCGTGATCGACCGCAGCACCGGGCGCATCACCACAATGGAATACATCCCGCCGACGGCGACGATCACCGTGACGCGTGCCGCAGACCTGACGGGTTACCCGCGCGCGCAGGAACAGGCGGCGGCGCTGCTCAGCCTGCTGTCCGATCGCCCCGCGCTGGCGGATCAGGTGGAGCTGCCGTCGCTGCCTGCGTCGGCTGCGCCGCAGGCAGTCATCGCCCGCGCCGAATACGTCGACTCGCCGGCTTTCTCCGGCATCGCCTATCTGGTGAGCGGCAAGTTCGATGCCTCGCCCGTGCTGGACAGCCAGGTGAACTTCGTCTTCTTCGGCGTGAGCAGTGACGGCTCGACCTTCGTCACACTCAGCGCACCGGTCGCCAGCGGGCTGCTGCCGCAAAGCGTGCCCGCCGATTTTGACGCCAATGCTTTCGCGCAGAATCTGCAAGCCGAGTTCGCTGCCACTGCTCAAACGCTCAACGCCGCCGCACCCAGCGCGTTCACGCCCTCGCTGGATTCGCTGATGATGGTCGTGCGTTCGTTCAGCGCCAGCAGCATCATGCCAGGGACTCCGCCGCCGATGGGCGCTGCGCCCGTCGTCACCCCTGAACCGACGCCCGACACCGCTGGCGTGACCGATCCGTCGTTCGGTGGGCTGGGCGGCGCATGGACGCTGGTCAGCTTTGGTGCGGAGGGTGCGGAACCGATCCTGCCCAGCGAAGGCGTGGCGATCACGGTTGAGTTCGGCGCGAATGGCGTGTTCGGCACGGATGGCTGCAACAGCTATCGCGGCAATTTCAGCTATGAGAACAACACCCTCACGCTGTCGCCGCTGGCGGGGACGCTGCGCGCCTGCCCGGAGCCGGTCATGATGGTGGCGAATCAGTACACCCGCGCCCTGCAGAATGTGACGGGCTTCGCCGTCAGTGGTGAGACGCTGACGCTGACCTATGCCGTCGAAGGCGAGAGCGGCACGCTGACCTTCAGCCGTTAGGGGGTCTGCCTGCTGACCTACCTCACCCCGTTTCGCTGCGCTCAACCGCCCCTCTCCAT
>CAZTLS010000023.1:24129-49349 GCA_964614405.1 uncultured Pleurocapsa sp. | reverse complement strand
CGAATCTGCACACCATGCGGGGTGAAAATCTCGTCCCATGCCGATCTTCCCAGCACACGCGGCAGAAATTCGTTGACCACCAGCCACTGGTAATGCCAGCGGGTGATGCGCTGTGCCACCTGAAACAGGTCGCCCGTATAGCGCTGCCCGGCGAGGGCATCCACAACCGCGTTGTGAAAACGCATGAACATCAGGTGAAACTGGGACAGGACCAGATTTTCGTCGTTGCGCGGGTCGCCGATGATCGCTACCCCATCGACATTGCGCGGCAGGTCGTCACCTGCCCCTGCGCTGTCTTTGGCAATGAGGAATTTACAGCCGTCCGCCTGATACAGATACGGATTGACCTGCGGACCGCCCGCATACACGCTGTCCAGTTCGAGCAGCGGCGTGCGAAAGTTGAAGACGGCTTGCGGGTCGTTTTCCTGTTCCAGGCTGGAGGTGGGGTCGAAGGTGATGTCGTGATCGATGAACTGCCCCATGAAGGTATAGCCCGCCGGGACGGTGCGATTGTCTGTATCGACGCCTGCCTCATCCTGTCGCATCGTCTGAGCCAGCGACTCCAGCGCGCTGTCGTCGAAACGGATGACGGGCAGATGGGGAAACATTCTCCCGAACGCCCCGTAACTGCGATAAGACGAGGCGATGTGCGGCTGGCGCAGCCCGCGCGGTAAGGCAGAATGTCGGCTGGGCATCGATCATTTTCCCCTTTCATGATGGCTGCACGGATGTGTATCTTTGCAGGTGGGCGCTCAGGGTCAGGCAGAACAGGTCATGGGGTGCAGTGCCGAAGTGCGGGGGTCATGTTGCCGCCTGACCACACCTTAATAATACCTCGATGAAAGAAGTCGTTCTTCGGATATTTCAGAAGATCAAGGCGAGTTTTCGTGTTTAAATGATGTTGAATGCGCGGGTCAGACCGAGCAATGTCCGAATCCATAAAGAATGGTTCTATAATCGGGTTATCCTTCGCTACAGGAACAGGCGCATACTGCGACCTTTTCACTCACATTGGGTGGCTTGTAATGAATTCTGCATCGACAAAGGATAACAGCACATTCATGGATCGGCTGAGCGCGCTCATTGATGATGAGTGCGGCGCTATGCCGAATTTTGGCGCGGTTCTGCGCGAGATGCGCAGCAGCAGGAATTACAGCCAGCAGGAGGTTGCCCTCCGGATCAATCGCGGTGTCACGTGGATCAGCGATGCCGAAAACGGGCGGCTGCCGCGTGCCACCACCATCAGCGACATCCTCACGCTGGCGAAAGCGCTGGACTGTCATCCCAGTCAGGAAGCGCGGCTGATCGACGCATTCATCTGTCACGTCCTGAACAATCTGTTGGGGTAAGCGAACATGACACACTATCCACTATACGCCCTGATCGCCTTGCAGCGTGCGGCGCGCGCCCTGCAAAGCGACGAAAATGACCAGACACGTACTGCCTATGCTTCGGCATTGGCAGCGCTCACGCTGCTGGATGCCGAGGTTGAAAGCGAATCGGCAGAGGTGGTTGGTCTCATGCACAACTTCTTACGCAGCGAGGTGGCGATACGCGGGCAGATTTCCCTGCTGCCAGGTGCAAGCCTCGTCTTCAGGCATGACAACTTTAATACCACCATCAGCCTCTACCGCCCCCAGTTCACCGATGTGCTGCTCATTCAGGGGGATGTGAATGGGGTGGGCTGGGAAAGGGCGGTCGCCAGCGTATCCCAGTCGGGCGTACTCATAGACAGCGACACCCTCGACGAGTACGGCAGATTCACCCTCCGTCCGCTGGGACAGAGTGAAATCGAAATCCGCCTGAAACGGACGGACCGTCAGGTCGTCGAACTGCCCCTGATCGCCCTTGAGGTCAGTGATGGATGAGCAGTCTGCACTGCTCCATCAGGCATGTGAACGCCCTCAGCGCGTGGCGCACGACGCGCGTACCCTGTCGTCAGAACGCCGTGCCGAACTGGTGCGCTGGCTGAAGGATCAGGCGGATCATCACTGGTCCAAAGATGCGCACATCTCACTGGCACTGGCAACCTGCATTCGTATGATCGGCGAAGTGTGTGCCGAGCCATCCACCATCGGTCTGGGGATGATGGCGCGGGGTGACGCCCTCAATCATCTGGGCAAACAGCAGGCTGCATGGGATGCCCTCGAAGAGGCGGCAGCTTTCTTCAGACAGCATCGGGATGATTTCGGCTGGGCACGTACCTGGATCGGGCGGCTGGCGACCAGTGTCAGCTTTGGTCGGGTGGAAGAAGCCCTGGCGAACAGCGTGGTGATGCGCCAAATCTTCTGCGACAGGGGAGATGACGAACGCCTGATGCGCCTGGAGATGAACCTCGGTGTGCTGTATGACCGACTCACTCGTCACCGCGAAGCCATCGATGCCTACACCCGCGCCAGACAGATCGTCGAGCGCAGCCAGAATATTTCACAGGAACACTGCGTCAAGCTGTGGATCAACATCGGCTGGTCGCACATGATGATCGATCATCTCGATGCCGCACGCAATGCCTTCACCCTGGCGGAAAGCCTGGCACGCCGGCTCAATCTGCCTGGCATGGTCGCGCTGGCGCGCATCAACCGTGCAGACATCGACCTCGCACAGGGAAATTATCTGGCGGCGTATCGGACACTCATTCACGTCAATGTGCTGAACGACTCGCCTGAGGAGGAAGATGCCCGGCTGGGCATCATTCGCTGCCTCGTGGCATTCGGCAATTTCGAGCAGGCAGTGCGCGACGCCGAAACACTGCTCAGAGACCTTGAAAAAAAGAAGGCACGTTATCCGATCGGGTTGACACTGGTGCAGTTGAGCGAGGCGCTCATCCATCAGGGCAAATTCGACAAAGCTGAGCTGCATCTGCATCGGGCAGAAGACATCTTCACCACTGCCCGCGCTGAAGGCTTAGTGGCAGGAGCAGTCTGGCGGCTGGCAGAAGTGGCGCTGGCACGGGGCGATCTGGCGGCAGCGCGCGAGCGAATGACTCGTGCCAGGCGCACCGGGACGATTTCCGAGTGGCAGCATCCGACGGCGCTCACCCTGCCTGGGCAGATCGCGCTGGCAGAGGGGGATATCAATGGGGCGATGCGTGAAGCGGCTGGCGCCCACGCCCAACTGCACAGCAAACCGCTGCCCATGCTGGCATATCGGGTTGAACTGCTGGACGCCAGCATCGCTGAAGCACGCGCCGATTTCACCCATGCCGAAGCTGCTTATCAGCGCGCTCTTGACGCCATCGACACGCTCGTCTGGCAGATGGGGATCAACCTGCGTCCACTGTTTGCCGAAGCGCACAGCACCCCTTATCACGCCCTCATGCGTCTGTACATGCGCCAGGGTGAATCGGGCTGCGCTCAGGCGCTCATCACCCTCGAACGCTATCGGGCGCACCTGTTCGCCCAGCAGACGGGTGGAAGCAGCGGCGTACCCCGTCATACCGATCCACAGGTGAGCCAGCTCATCGAGCAGCTCAAAAGTCTGCGCGCCCACCTTTACTTCCTGATGTACGGCAGCGAGAGCAGCCTGATCCGCCGTCGCGGGGATGCGCAGGAACAGCCGCCCCCGTCACTGCCTCGGCTGCCTGATCGAGAACTCAGACACGAGATCAGGGCGATCGAGGCGCAGATGACCGACATCGCTAACCGCCTCGACAGCCTGGGCTATGGGCGTGCCGAAAAACGCGACCTGCCTGACATGGCGCACATCATGCGCGTGGCGGGGCGCTCCACCGCAATCATCGCCTATTACAGCGATGGGCAGACGCTCTACGCCTTCGTCCTTGCCGACGGCACGATCACTCAGCACAGCCTGATCCAGATGAAACACCTGCCCGCCATGCTGGACGAAGCCGCACGGTGGCTGAGCAGCGCAGCCGTAGCCGGGCGCACAGGCTGCCCACCGAAGTGGCTGGTTTACGTCCGCGAAGCCCTCAGCGCCCTGTACAGGGTGCTGGTCGCCCCGCTGCTGGGGCGCATTGAAGGCAAGCATCGCCTGAACATCATCCCCTATGGCATTCTGCACGGGCAGCCCTTCCACCTGCTGTTCGACGGGGCGCATTCCCTGATCGAAAAATACGAGATCGTGATCGCGCCTGGGCTGGGCTTCATCGGGCGGCGATCACCCCCTCGTCCGCGTGGGGCGCTCGTCCTGGCGGACTCTGCGGGGGGCGCGCTGCCTCACGTGACTGAAGAAGCGCAGGCAGTCACACGGCGTTTCGGCGGCGTAACGCTGACCGGTGCAGATGAGGTGCGCGAAGCATTGAACGCACCTCCGCGCCAGATTCTGCACATCGCCGCGCATGGGATGCATCACCCGAAGCATCCTCATCTCTCGTGTATTCAGTTGGGAGAGATGATGCTGTACGGCGATGAACTGCTTCAGTTTGACCTGAGTTCTGAACTCGTTACGCTCAGCGCGTGCGAGACAGGCAAAGGCGTTCCCGTTGGCGGGGACGAGGTGATCGGCATCGGGCGGGGGTTTTTGTATGCGGGCGCGGGCGCGCTGCTCACCAGCCTGTGGCGGGTGGATGACGCGCTGACCGCCGACCTGATGAAGCGGTTTTATCGGCGGTTGCAGGCAGGTCAGACGAAAGCAGGCGCGCTGCGCGGGGCGCAGCGGGAACTGCTGCGGCAAGACCCTGACCTGCATCCGGGCTTATGGGGGGCGTTTCAGTTGATCGGCAGCCCGGCGCGCCTGACCCGTCATACACAATCGATGTGAAGTCATCCGCTCAATAACCTGGTGAGGGAAAAGTTCATGACGACCCGGCAAAAATCTTCCGGCATTCTGATCGCACAGGGTGGCACGATCGGCGGCGGAATGGGCAGTGATCCCATTCCTGCTGGCTATCAGTCACGCGGCACCGCATTTCATTTCACCAATGGCGCGCTCGTGCCCGCCAAACCCGCACAGCCCCGCCTCCCGGTCGCAATCTACCTGCTCGATACACCGCTGCTGAAAGCCGGATCGTGGAACCAGACAGCGCGCTTCAACGCTATGTTGCAGCACGTGGAGACGGAAAAGGAAATCTCCCAGAGCGCGATCGACCCCGCCCAGCGCCACCGCGTCAACGGACCCTATGTGCGCGCGCACAGCACCTTCATCGCCGGGTTGATCAGCAGTATCGCGCCCTCTGCCAGGATCGTCTCGATCCCGGTGCTGAACGAAAAGGGCATTGGCTCGGAAGAGACGATGTTCGCCGGGATATGGGCTGCTGCCAACGATCAGCAGCATCTCGGCAGGATCAAGCTCGTCAACATGAGCTTCACGATCTACAGCCCGGTCATGTCTGAAGAGGAACTGAAGGCAGCCAGTGCCGCCGAGACGAACGGCGAGAGTCCTGCTCAGGCAGCGGGCAGGCTGTCGATCAGGACGACATTTGCCGACTGGGTTGCCACGAATACGCCCGATCCGAAAGATGACGCCTTTGACTATCGTCACCTCACCTTTTTCGCCGCAACCGGGGACGACGATGGCAGCCCAGCCGCATATCAGAGCGTCACGACTGCATCAGGCTATGGCAATGCACCCGCATCGGCGAATGATTACAGCGCGGACACCGCTCCCCCCACCCGCACTGCCGCACGCCAGGGTGACGCTCTGTTCCCGGCGCGCAGCACGGATGTGGTCGCCGTCACGGGCACTTCGGGCGCTGCCAATCGTGCCAAGCCCAAAGAGCCGCTCTCCGGGCAGCACCGACCGAATTTTGCCGCGCCGGATTTCGTTTTCGGGCGCTTCGTCAATGAGAAGGAACTCGACACCCTGTACGAATGGCAGGGCACGTCTTTCTCGACCGCGATCGTCACCGCCGTCACCGCCGCGCTGCTGACGGGCGATCTCGTCCGCCCGGATGGGGGACCGCTCAACCTGGGCACGCCAGATGAAGCGCTGGCATATCTGGCAGCCCTCTCCACCTATGACGCTACGAGCGGAGCATACAGGCTCCCGATCGCACAGGGGTAATCCCTCACCACGCCGCCTTTCTCCATGCAAGGCAGCGTACAGGCAGCCCGGCTGTACGACCGGGCTGCCTCCCCCGCGCAAAAGCCCAACTTGCCTGCCCGGAAAATGATGGTACGATCGCCGCATACACCCCTGCACAGCCGAAGGCGTGCCGCACGGCGATCCCCCTCACCGGGCGGGATGCGTCGCAGCGGGTGCAATCGACGACGCTCAGGATCAACAGGATGCCGCACTTGCCGATGGACTGGACGCAGCTCAGCATACTCATCACCGGAGGAACGGGATCATTCGGGCGCAAGTTCGTGCAGATCATGCTCGAAGAATATCACCCGCGCCGTCTGGTCATCTTCAGCCGCGACGAAGCCAAACAGCACGAGATGCGCACGCACGGCTTCGACCACCCCAGCCTGCGCTACTTCATCGGCGATGTGCGCGATCCGCAGCGTCTTCAGCGCGCCTTCGCCAATGTGGACATCGTGGTTCACGCCGCTGCCCTCAAACAGGTCCCCGCCTGCGAATACAATCCGTTTGAAGCTGTGATGACCAACATCATGGGCGCGCGCCACGTCATCGACGCCGCGCTCGACAACGGCGTGCGCCGCGTGCTGGCGATGAGTACCGACAAGGCGACCGCCCCGGTCAACCTGTACGGTGCGACTAAACTGGTGGCGGAAAAGCTGTTCATCCAGGGCAATGCCTACTCCGGGGCGAACCCGACCCGCTTCTCGTGCGTGCGCTACGGCAACGTGGTCGGCAGCCGGGGCAGCGTCGTGCCGCTCTTCAAAGAGCAGGCGCAGACGGGCAAACTCACCCTAACCGACCCGCGCATGACGCGCTTCTGGATCACCCTCGAACAGGGCGTGCGCTTCGTCATCTCGTGCATCGAGGGGATGCACGGCGGCGAGGTGTTCATCCCCAAACTGCCCAGTATGCGCGTCTCCGACCTGGCGCGGCTGATCGCCCCGGACGCCGAAGTCGAACATATCGGCATCCGCCCAGGCGAAAAGCTGCATGAGGCGATGTTCTCCGCAGACGAAGCGCGTCAGGCGGTCGAACTACCGGATCGCTACGTGATCACCCCTGCTCACTCGTGGTGGAACCAGACGCTGTGGAGTGACGGCAAACCCCTGCCCGACGGTTTTGAGTACGTCAGCGACACCAACACACACTGGCTGACGGAGGATGAGATGCGCGCCATGATCGACTCGTACAGCACGGCGGAGGGCTGAACCATGTCGCTCATGCAGCCCGTGCGCGCCACCCTGCTCCCTTACGGGCAGCAGACCATCGATGAAGACGACATTCAGGCGGTCGTGGACGTGCTGCGTTCCGACTGGCTGACGACCGGTCCGAAAGTCAGCGAATTTGAAGCGGCGTTTGCGGCGTTCGTCGGCGCGGCGCACGCGGTCGCGGTCAACAGCGGCACAGCGGCGCTGCACGCGGCGGTCGATGCGCTGGGGATCGGCGCGGGCGATGAGGTGATCGTCACGCCGATGACCTTCGCCGCCAGCGCCAACTGCGTGCTGTATCAGGGCGCGACGCCCGTCTTCGCTGATGTCGAACCGGACACGCTGCTGATCGACCCGGCTCAGGTGGAGGCAAAGATCACCCCGCGCACCAAAGCGATCATCGCCGTCGATTACGCCGGGCAGCCGTGCGACTACGACGCGCTGAGCGCGATCGCTGAGCGGCATGGTCTGGCGATCATCGATGACGCCTGCCACGCCGTCGGCGGAACGTATCACGGGCGCGCGGTCGGCACGCTGGCGCACCTGAACACCTTCAGCCTGCACCCGGTCAAACATTTCACAACCGGGGAGGGCGGGATGATCACCACCGATGATGCGGCGCGTGCCGCGCGAATGCGCGTGTTTCGCAATCACGGGATCACCACCGACCACCGTCAGCGGGCAGAGCAGGGCGGCTTCTTCTACGAGATGGTCGAGCTGGGCTACAATTACCGCCTGACCGACATCCAGTGCGCGCTGGGGATCAGCCAGTTGAAGAAAGTGCCGTCGTTCGTCGCCCGCCGCCGCGAGATCGCCGCGCGCTATGATGCGGCGTTCGCTGAGATCGACTATGTGCGTCCGCTGGCGATCCGTCCGGGCAGGGTGAGCGGCTATCACCTGTACATGGTGCAGTTCGACACCGACGCGCTGGGCATGACGCGCAATGCCATTTTCGCCGCACTGCGCGCGCAGAATATCGGCGTGAATGTGCATTACATCCCCGTGCATCTGCACCCGTACTACCAACGGACGCTGGGCACGCACGCCGGCATGTGCCCGGTGGCGGAAGCGGCATATGCGCGGCTGGTCACGCTGCCGATCTTCCCGCGCATGACCGATGGCGACGTGGATGATGTGATCGCGGCGGTGCGCGGGTTGGGACGCTGAAGACATCAGGGAGAGAAAAACCATGCAGATCGGGCAGCGGGCAATCGGCGAGGGTCAGCCAACGTACATCATCGCCGAGATCGGCTCCAACCACGATTACGACCTGGACAAAGCCAGACGTCTCATCCGCGAATGTGCTGCAAGTGGCGCAAACGCCGTCAAATTTCAGTTGTTCACGGGCGATGGGCTGGTCAACCCGGCACTGCGCCCCGATTTCCACGCCGTCATCACCCGCTTTGCCCTCAACCGGGACTGGCTGCCCGAACTCAAGGCGTGCGCAGACGAGGTGGGCGTGCATTTCATAGCGACGCCGTTCGACAGCGATGCGGTAACCCGGCTGGAAGCGATTGACGCCCCGGCGTACAAGATCGCCTCCAGCGACCTGACCAATCGTGCCCTGCTCGCTCAGTGTGCGGCGACCCGCCGCCCGATCATCATCTCCGCTGGGCTTGCCTGGCTGAGCGAAGTCGAGGATGCGGTGCGCTTCCTGTGCGAACAGGGGGCAGCCGACGTCGCCGTGCTGCACTGCATCGCCGAATATCCCGCGCCGGAGGCATCCGTCAACCTGAGCATCCTCCCATTCATGCGGACGCTGCTCGGCGTGCCGATCGGCTTCAGCGACCATACACTGGGCATCGGCGCGCCTGTTGCGGCGGTGGCGCTCGGCGCCTGCATCATCGAAAAGCACGTCACGCACAGCAAAGCTGCTGACGGACCCGATCACTTCTTCGCGCTGGAGATGCACGAGTTCGCTCAGATGGTGGCACTCATCCGCCAGGCAGAGGCAGCGCGCGGCACGGTACAGCGTGTCCTGACCGATGAAGAACTGACTGACCGGGGGAGAGCGCGGCGCGGTCTATTTGCCCCCGCGCGCATCGCTGCCGGGACGCTCATCACACCCGATCATCTCATTCCACTACGCCCGGATCGGGGCATTTCCGCCTACGAATACCCGCGATTGATCGGCAAACGCGCGGTTGTGGATATCGAACCCTACCAGCCGCTGAGCTGGGGCATGTTCGAGGACGCCGAGTGAGCCACCGATCAGCGGTCGTCATTCAGGCGCGTATGGGATCGACACGGCTGCCAGGCAAAGTCCTGATGCCGCTCAATGGTGTCCCGGTACTGGAATACGTGGTCGAACGCTGCCGCCGCAGCCGCGCCGATCATGTCGTCGTGGTGACCAGCACATCACCAGCCGATGATGTGCTGGCAGCATGGTGTGCGGGCATGGGCTATGTCTGTCTGCGTGGCGATGAAGAGGATGTGCTGTCGCGCTACGTCATGGCGGCGCGTGCGACTGGTGCAGACATCGTGATCCGCGTAACGGGAGATTGCCCCGCCATCGAGCCGCGCCTGATCGACACAGTGATCGACGCGCTCATCCGCACCAGGGTCGATTACCTGCACGTCAAAGCGGAGTCGAAATATCC
This sequence comes from uncultured Pleurocapsa sp., assembly GCA_964614405.1. Lineage (GTDB taxonomy): Bacteria > Chloroflexota > Anaerolineae > Aggregatilineales > Phototrophicaceae > Flexifilum. The sequence continues at coordinate 39,559 of CAZTLS010000023.1, read as the reverse complement.
CGATGCCTACCCGCGTGGGGTCAACACAGAAGCTTTCTGGCGGTCAGTGCTGCACCGCTTCGAGGTGAACGCCTCACAGCCGCGCCACCGTGAACACGTCACGCTGCAGGTCGAGGAAGACCCACAGTACACGATGCTGCGCCTGCCCGCGCCGCCGCACCTCGCCAGGCCTGGCTATCGTCTGACGCTGGACACCCCACAGGACTACACCATGCTCTCACGCCTGTTCAGCGAATGCCCGGTGGCCTTCGACACGCCAATTGAAGCCATCGTGCGCTTCCTCGACGCACATCCTGATGTCACCCGCCTCAACGCGGATGTTGAGCAGAAGTCCGTCTGAACCATGCGCGCGGCATTTCGGGTAGACAGCGGCGGGGTGATCGGTTTAGGCAATGCGTATCGGGCGCTTTCAGTCGCCCACACACTGGTGGAAGCCGGGATGTGCAGCCCCAATGAAGTAACATTCTGGCTGGGCTACAGCACCGCTGCTGCCCCGATCATCAAGTCGGCAGGCTTCAGCGTCCGGCTCAGTGAGGCATTCAGCCAGCCCGCTGACGAATACGTCGCCCACGCCCGCCTGCTGGAGGCAGATCAGCCCGAACTGGTACTGGTCGATGTGCCGGAAGCGCCCGATCGCGGGGCAGACTTCTATCATTCGCTGCGTGGGGCAGCGACTCGCCTGCTCATCAACCTGTCCGACCAGAACAGCGGACGGCACGCCGCCGATCTTATTGTGCAGGGCGATGTCTACCATGTACCCGATGACGGCGAACGCTGCGCCCGCCCGCGTATCCTGAGTGGGGCGCGCTACACATTGCTTAACCCGTCGTTCTCGCGTCTGGCGGAACAGCCCGCCCCCGAACGCACCCGTGACCTACTCATCTGCTTCGGCGGCAGCGACCCCGCCCGCCTGACCACCCGCATTGTCGCTCTGCTCGGCGCAGCAGGCGCGCGTCACACCATCACCCTGGTCATCGGGGGAGATGCGCCACAGATCGATGTGCCCTCAGATTGGGCGGTATACCGCGATCTGCCCCCCACACACCTCGCAGGACTGATGCGTATCCATCGCATCGGCATCCTTTCCGGCGGGCTGATGCAGTACGAAGCTGCCTGTCTGGGTTTGCCGTGCCTGATCATCGCCCAGAATGCCGGGCAGTTCCCGGCATCCCAGGCATTCGATACAGCAGGGGTGCATCGCTTCCTCGGCGGAGCGAACGTACTGGACGAAAATGCGCTCCACTCTGCACTCGATGACTGGCTGAGCGACCCTGCGCAGCTGACGGAGCGGTCTCAGGCAGCACAGCAGATGGTGGATGGGCGTGGGTGCAGCAGACTGGTGACCCTGATTCAGGAAGAATGCCTATGCCAAAACGACTGATGATTCTGGGGGCAAACGATGAACAGACGCCCCTGATTGCGGCAGCACAGGCGCGCGGGATCGAGACGGTGGTCATCGACGCCAATCCATCCAACCCAGGCGTGGCATTGGCGGATGTGTATGTCCAGTGCGACCTGATGGATGCAGAGACGTGCATCGCGCTGGCGCGCCAGCATCGGATCGACGGGGTGTGTACAGCGGTGCTGTCGCTGGGGATGCGGACGGTCGGCGCGGTGGCACAGGCGCTTGACCTGCCTGGGCTGCGCGAACGGTCGGCGCTGTACGTCACCGACAAAGCTGCTATGCGCGCCCGCCTTGAAGCAGCGGGCGTCCCCTCTGTCCCGTATCGTCTGGTGCGCGATGCAGCTGAAGCGATTGACGCTGCCCACGCCATCGGGCTGCCTGTGGTGGTCAAGCCGCCGGACGGATCGGGCAGCAGGGGCGTGCGCGTGGTGGAGGATAAAGCCGCGATGGCTGAGGCGTTCGCTGATGCCGCCGCTGCGCTGCGCCTCACTGATGACGCCCCGGTCGTGCTGATCGAGCAGTGCATCGCCGGGCAGGAATACGGGATCAACGGCTTCTTTTTCGGCGGGGAGACGCATCTGGTCACGGTGCGTGCCAAACGCCTGACCGACCTGCCCTACCGTCAGGAACTGGCATACATGTTTCCGCCCCCCCTGAGCAATGCCGACCAGCGCGCGCTGGCGGATTACCTGACGCAGATCGCCCACGCACTGGAACTGACGGATGTGCCGTTCCATGCCGACATGATGCGCGACGAATCGGGCGCGTTCCGGCTGATCGAGCTGGGTGCGCGTCTGCCTGGGTATGCCCTTTCGTATGCCTTCGTGCCATACGCCACGTCTGTGAACACCTACAACATCGTGATCGATCTGGCGCTGGGCAACCCCGTTGCGCCGCTGAACATCAATCCGTGCCCAACCGCGATGGTCTTTCTGCAGCCGCCGCCCGGTGTGCTGGAGGAAGTCCCCACCCCTGAAAGTCTGCTCAGTGATCATGTGCGCGTCGTGCAGACGCATCTCAAGCCCGGTGATACAATCGTCCCGGTGACAGATGGGACGATCGCCATGCGTCAGGGATTCGTCGTGGCGACGGGCGAAAACGCAGATGAGGCGCTGCGCGAAGCGGAAACGGCAGCGCAGGTGTTCTGTTCACGATTGGTCTACAAAGGATGACGACGATGAGCGACTCAACCGGGCGTAACGTATGGGGTGGGGTGATCGGCGCGAACGACATGAGTACGGCAGATGTGGCTGTGGTGCGCTGCGTCAACCGCTTCTTTGCCTCTGTCCCGCGTGAAGAACGAGCGCGCCTCAACGCCCTCGACATCGGCTTTGGCACGGGCAGACATCTGCTCTACCTGGCGGCGGAAGGCTTTACCGTGAGCGGGCTGGACATCGCCGATGCAGCCTTCGACCGCCTGCACGAAAAGACCACACGCTATGGGCTGACAGTGGACGCCCGCAAGGAAGACATCAGCCAGACGACCTTCTCCCCGGCTTCGTTCGACCTGATCGTCGCCTGGGGCGTGCTTTTCCTCAAACCGGTAGCAGACATGCTGGCGGACCTGCGCCGTGTGTTCGACCTGATGACGCCTGGCGGCATCCTGTGCGCCGATTTCCGCGCCCGCACTAACTGGTTCTACGGGCTGGGCGAGATGATCGAACCGCATACCTGCCTGCTGGATGAGCGCGCCCGCGAATACGCCGGCATCCTCTACCACTTCTGCGACCGCGAAGAGGTCGAGGCGCTGCTCACCGCCGCCGGATTCGAGCTGGTCTACAACGAATATCTCGAATTTCACAAATTCGGGCGCGAAACCCACTCGTGGTGGCTGGTGACAGCGCGCAAACCGCAATCGCCATGACCCGCACCCTCATCTTCGTCTGGCGCGATGCCCACATCGCTGCCGTCCGCGCACGGGCGAACCCCGCTGACCTGATCGTCTCGCTGCACCTCGATGCGTCGGCGCTGCTGCGCGCGGCAGGCATCCCCTTCCACGAGACGACCGACTTCCTCACGCCTGCCGACCTGCGCATCCTGCTCGAACAGGGCTTTCACCTGGCGCAGACGTGGTTCCGGTCGTTCGAGGCGGAGTGTCGCATCGACGGCGTGAGTCCGCTGGCGAATGAGGCGCTCTCCCTCGCCCCATTCATCACCGACGGCATCATCGCCCGTTTCCTGTTCGACGCGGTGACACGCCGCCACCCGGTCGATCGTCTGCTGCTCTTCGCCGCCCCGATCGACCCCATCGTGATCACCGACAGCGTCCTGACGATCGACCTGTGGGTGTCAGCCTGGCGAATGCTGGCGCAGGCGCGCGGGCTGCCCGTCACGCTGCTGCCCTCGGACGAAGCAGCCTCCTCTATGCGCCGTCGCAGTCTGGCGGGGCGCGCACGCGAAGCGATGCGGATCGCCCGGCACATCGTCGCCAACCGCATCGCCTGGCAGCGCCATTTCAACCGGGGACGATCCGGGGCAGGCGCGGTCTGCTTCGTTGTACTGAACGGCGAGGCGAATCGCTACACAGGGCTGGTGCAGGAAATGGCGCGCAGGCTGGATGCGCCGCTCATTCCGATCGCGCTGGGCGCGCGGCGCACGGGTGGGGTCGGCATCTACCGGGCACTGGCGCTGCTGCCTGGCGCGGCTGTGCCCCGTCGCAGCGCAGCACGACGGTGGTACGCGCACTTTCTGACATTCCAGCAGACGTACAGCGGCGCACACCCGGAACTGTTCGCCAACCCGGATTACGCCGCACATTTTCGGGCGTATTTCCTGAAATTTCTGCCCGACAGCATCCAGATTTACCACGACGCCCAAAGCATCTTTCGGCAAACGCGGGCGCGCGCGGTCATCGCGGCGACCTTTCCCACACTGCATACCGGCAGCGTCCATGCCGCCGCCCGCGCGATGGGCATCCCGGTGCTGGCGCTGCCCCACAGCGGCGGACCGACCGACCGGCACACGCGCTATCGCGGCGATCGCACCCTGGCATGGTCGCATGATTATGCCCGTGCCTGGGCGTCCACACAGGGCGATACCCCGCTCATCGTGACCGGGCTGCATCCCTCGATCATCACCGGAAGCTACGCGCCCTCTCAGGCGTGGCAGCCCGACCGGGGTGGTCGGGCGCGCGTGCTGCTGCTGCTGGCGACCATCCAGACGGGCATTCGCCCCTGGGCGGACATGCGCCAGCACTACGCGCTGCTCGAACAACTGGCGCACGTCCCCGACCACCTGCACGAGCGCATCGAGGTCGTCTTCAAGCTGCACCCCGCCCACGACTACCGTCATGTGTATCAGGCGATCGCCCCAGACGACATCGCGCACGTCAGGGTCGTCCGTGATGTGCCGCTGGAGGCGGTGCTGCGCACCTCTGACCTGGCGCTGCTGGTGAGCGTGGGGACATCGGCACACCTGCTGGCGCTGGCGGAGGGCATCCCCCTGCTGTACGTCAGCGCGGCGGAGAGCATCATCGACGACTACCTCGCTATCTCCGAATGGGAGCCGGACATGGCGACCCGCGACCCGCGTCAGGTGTGGGCGCGCATCGAAAGCGCGCTTTTCGACGCCGATGCACGGGCGCGCCTGATCGACGCCAACCGCCGTTACTGGGCACGCCTGGGCGCGGGCGCGCCCGATCCCGCTGGCGCGATCTGCGAGGCACTGGGCACGCCCTGAGCATGATCCGTTCGCTGCGCGCTTCCGCCTCTGCACTGCTGCACAACGCCGTGCTGCGATCGGCTTTCTGGTATGCCGCTGGCACGATGGCGGGGCGCGCCCTGGCTTTCGTCACCGTGCCGCTCTACGCGCTGCTGATGACCCCGGCGCAGCTCGGCATCACGGCGATCTTCCTGACATGGAGCCGTCTCTTCCTGATCGTCGGCTCGCTCTACCTGTTCGCTGTGCCAGTGCGCGCCCGTGCCGACTACAGCGATGCAACGTATCGCCGCTTCATCTCCGCCATCAGCGCGCTCGGCTTCATCACCACCACCGTGCTGGCGCTCGCCGTCGTCGCGCTGCCTGAGGAGTGGATCGTCAGCGTGACTCAGCTTCCCAAATCGCTGGCGGTGGCGGCGGTCATCACCACGCCGATCGCCCTGCCGATGTTCATCATGCTCACGGTGTTGCAGGCGGACTCCAGAGCGGCGGCGTACACCCGTTTCGCCCTGCTGCACGAGGTGCTGGTCACCGCCGTGTCGATCGCGCTCATCGTCCTGCCCGCCCTGGCAGACCCGGATTTCGACCGGGCATCAGGGCGCATCGCCGGGGTACTGCTGGTGCGCTCGCTGACCGGGATCGTCGTGCTGCGACAGCTGTTCGATGGCACGATCATCCACCTGGCGCACTGGCGCTATGCCCTGCTCTACGCCGTACCGATCATGCCGCACGCGCTGGCGAACGAGATGCTCGCCAATTACGACCGGGTGATGATCGCTCAGTTCTATTCCCAGCGCGAGACAGGCATCTACAGCGTCGCCTACCAGTTCGGCGCGGTCATCGCGCTGCTGGCGGCAGCAGCAGCGGCGGCGTGGGGTCCCTGGTTCTACAGAAAGATGACGGATGGCGACACAGCGCTCGTCCGGGCGCGCACCAGCCAGTACACACTGGGCTTCACCGGGGTGACGCTGCTGGCGATCGTCGGCGCACCGCCTGTCGTGCGCCTGATCACCCCATCAGCATACTGGGAGGCGCTGCCGCTCATCCCGATCATCATGATCAGCGGCTTTTTCCTCTTCCTGCATTACTTTTTCACATTTGTCGAAGCGCAGGAACGCCGCACCGTCTACACCTCGATCGCCACACTAAGCGCCGCCGGGCTGAACATCGCGCTCAACGCCGCGCTCTTCCCCCGTTTCGACTACAGCGTCGCCGCCTTCACCACCACCGTATCCTATGCTTTCCTGCTGCTGGTGCATGTCGGCGTGGTGCGGCTGATCCTGAAAAACGATCGGGTCAACGATCTGCGCCTGATGACCGGGTGCAGCGCAGCGGTGTGCGCAGTCGCCGCGCTTGTCGCCTGGTCATGGGCGGGCGGGGCGACATGACGCGCACCCATCACACGCTGCGGCTGATGCAGTAGTAACGGAAGGCGAGGAACTCCTCAGCCAGCCCGAATGTGAGTCGGTTGAGCAGCGCGGCTTTGTCCAGCAGCACCGGGGTCAGCCCGGTCACCTCAAAACCTGTTTCAGTGAACAGGCGGGCGAAGCTCTTTTTAGTGAAGAAGCGGTAATGCGTCCTGTCCATCGGTCCTGAGTCGGCATACTGCCAGTCACCGCGCACCACAAGCTGCCACACCAGACGGATGTGGCGCATGTTGGGCACAGAAGCGATCACCACCCCGGACGGCTTGAGCAGCGGCTTGAGGCGGCGCAGCACGCTTTCCGGTCGGGTGAGGTGTTCCAGTGTGTCGAGCGCCAGCAGGTAGTCGAAATAGCCTGGCTGAAATGGCAGAGTGAGCGTTTCGAGATCACCCGTCAGCACCGAGTCCAGCCGGGCGCGGGCGCGCTCTGCCACGTCCGGCATCAGCTCGACCCCATGAACCTCGCTTGCCCTGCCGCTCGCCTTGAGCAGCGCGCCGGTATGTCCTTCGGCACAGCCGATCTCCAGCACGCGGTTGGCGCTGCCCTGCACCAGACGCAGCACATCCTGCTGAGTGACCTGAAAGTAGGCATCATCTTTGTGGCTGTATGCGTCAGCGCGATCCACTGTGAATGTCCTTTCCAAAGATTGCCCAGGCATGTCTGTGTATGCTCAGTTTGGGGTTGAACGGCGCTCTGTGTCAAGAGAGGGCATCATGCCAGCATCTTTCGACAGTCCAGCGGGCGACAAAATCTGCGCTTCACGTCTGTGACAAATGCGCTATGCTGACAGCAGGACTACCATCGATCGCTGCTGTGAGGTCAGAAAACGTCATGCTCCTGCTGCGCCGCATCCACCCTTACATCATCATCGCCGGGTTTGTCGCGGCGTTCTGGCTGCCCTTCGGTCTGCACACGACTGCGCTGTTCGAGGAATGGCTGTCCTACAACAGTTATGAGCGCGCCACCCCCACCGAGCGCGATGAGCCGGTCGGCTTCATCACGGTGGCGGGCAATCACCGCCTGCGCCCACTTCAGGATACCACGACGGCATTCGCTCACTCGCTCACCCCAGATTCATTCGTCGGGCTGAACCTGGTGCATATGGTGTCGATCATCGCCAAAGGCATCGGGCTGTACCTGGTGCTGACTCAACTCATGCCGCGCCAGCGGCTGTTCGCGCTCAGCGCTGCGCTGCTCATGGTCGTCTTTCCGGCGGATCGCGGTCTGTTCACATTTCGGGCGATCCACATTCACGGCGCGGTCGCCATCTATCTGTTCGCGGTATGGTTCCTGCTGCGCGCCTGGCACAAGCCGCGTCCGCTGACCTTCGCCCTGATGTGGGCGTGTACGGTCATCAGCCTGTTCATCTACGAGATCGGTTATGCGCTGGTGGCGGTCACGCCGGCTGTGCTGCTCTTCAGCTATCAGACGCCGGATTTTCGCAAACGGCTGGTGCGTTTCAGCGTGCTGTGGTACATCGCCCCGGTCGCCACCATGCTCTACGCTGCCTCGACGCTCGGTTCAGGACCGACCTATCAGACGTGGGTACTGCAGCACAGCGGCATCGACCAGCCGTCGATCGTCGGCGCGATCGTCAGCGCGATCACCGTGCTGTATGAGCAGCATTTCATCGGTGGATGGGCACGCGCTGCGGCGCTGCTGACGGCAGACGCGCGATTCACCCTGCTGGGGGTCGGCATGGCGGCGCTGGCGATAGGCGGTGGCTGGTGGCTGTTCCGCGCTGACCGCCCGGCGCTCGATCGGCGAACGCTGCTGGCGGGCTTTGGAGTGGGGTTGGCGGTCATCTTCTTCGGCTTCGCCCTGTTTCTGATCACCCCCTATCGGGATGATGACTGGCGCGTTTTTCTGTATTCGGCGATCGGCGGTGCGATCTGTTTTGCAGTGCTGGGCGCGGCGCTCAGCCGAGGGAGCGCCGGGGCGTTCACCCTGCTCAGCGGAGTGCTGCTGAGCATCGCGGCGGTCGGCGCGCTGCATCAGCATCAGCATTACGTCGATCTGTCGATCGCGCAGCAGCGGCTGCTCACCCGCATCATCCGTGAGGTTCCCCAGCCACGCCCGGACATCCCCGTCGTAGTGGTCGATGAGACGGGGGTGTACTTCAACAACTGGAGCCTCGGTGCGAGTTATCTGCTAACCGCCAGCCTGCAATACGTGCATCAGCAGTACAACCTGCAATACCTGCTGTGCGCGTTCGGAGAAGACGGGCAATTCGGGGTGCTGCCCGAACTGTTCGAGCAGTGTCAGTTCGACAGCGATGCGCTGCGCCTGTATCAGAGCGGGCGACTGGTCGGCACATACCCGTATGATGCGCTCATTGTGCTGCAAAACACGACCGACGGGATGCGTCTGCTGACCACGCTGCCCGATGCCTATCTTGCAGGGGCGGCACAGCCCACCGACTACGATCCGCTGGCGCTGTTCGACCCCGCCGCGCCGCTGCCGCACCGCCTCACGACGATGTTTCCGCGTTGGGCAGCGGGCGACGTCCCCTGATGATCAGACGGGTGAGCAGGAAGGTGACCGGTACGGTGACCAGCGTGCCCAGCGCAGCCGCGATGCTGGCGTCGATGCCCAACCCATCCACGAACACGATCGTGAACAGCATCCCCAGGCTGAACTGCACGACGTAGACCAGCGGGAACTGAAACGCAGTGCGCCAGCGCAGCGGTTCATGAAAGACGAAACGCGCGTTCAGCACGTAGCCCAGTGGGATGCCCGCGAAGTAGCTGATAGCGTAGGCGATCGTGTAGGGGGTGATCAGGAGCAGCAGCAGGTAAAGGGCGTAGGTGAACACGGTGTTCACCCCGCCCGCGAACACGAACCGCACGAAGGCGTTGTCGATGACCGCCTTAATAAACTTCGTCAATCACGACCTCCGGGCGGCGCGTGATCTCGTCAAAGATGCGCCAGATGTATTCGCCGATAATGCCGAGCATGATGATCACCAGACCGAGCAGGAAGGCGATCAGCGCTGCCAGCGTCGCAAAACCTGGCACGTCGCGTTCACCGAACAGATAGCTGATGGCGATATACGCCCCATAGCCGAAGCTGAGCAGCGAGACGACGAAGCCGATCAGCGAGATGATGCGGATCGGCAGCACGGTGAAGCCGACCACCGAGTCCACGAAGTAATTGAACTTCTTGACGAACGTCCAGCGCGATTTGCCATACGGACGCTCCGGGCGGACGTATTCCACCTGCACCGGCTTGAAGCCCAGCCAGTAGAGCAGCAGCGTGGTGTTCATGTTCTTGGTGCTGTCGCGCATGTAGGGCAGAAGCTGCCGATCCATCAGCATGATGTCGAAGCCGGTCGGCGGGTAATCGGGCACGACCAGCCGACGCACCAGCAGATAATACAGGCGGGCGAACCAGCGCGTCAGGGGCGGGTCGCCGCGCCGGGTGCGAACCGCCAGCACAAATTTCGCGCCGTTCAGCCAGTGGTCGGTCATCTCGATCACCAGGTAGGGCGGGTCCTGCAGATCAGCCGCCAGCCACATGAAGCAGTCGCCCGTGATGTAGTGCAGCCCGGCTTTGGACGAATGGATCGCGCCGAAATTGCGCGCCAGTTTGACGACGATCGTGTGCGGGCGCTGCGCCTTGATCTTCATCAGTTCAGCGAACGAGTTATCGCCCGATCCGTCATCGACGAAAACCAGCTCCATCTCACAGCCGCGTTCCGCCAACTGTCCCTCGACGGTTTGCAGCTCTGCAAACAGATGGGGCAGCGATTCTTCGTTGTAATACACCGGCACAACCACCGACACCCGTCTGCGGCGCGCCCCCTCAGCCTGTTCGCTCATGCCTGCGTCCTGTCTTCACCATGTCACCTGATACGTGTCGCTCATCACGCTGTGCCCGCCGAATTCCTCTTTGTGGGCGATCAGCCCTTCGTTCAGCCGCCCGTCCTTCGGCTCGATCGACGTGCCCAGATCGAGGTATGCTTTGTCGGCGAAGGCATGACATGCCAGATGATCGATCAGCAGGTCAAGCGCACCCACTGCCCGCCCATGTTCGTTCGAGGCGATATACTGCGCCCGCGCCACCTGGTCGCTGACGTACACCAGTACCCCGGCGACCATCTGAACATCCACAAATGCCCCGAACAGGCGAATCTGTTCCGGGAACAACTCTGCCAGCCGCGTGATCTCCGCCAGTGTGTGGACGGGTTTGGCGGCGTGCTGCGTCGCCAGCACCTGCTCCAGCAGCGCCCAGTAGCCCGCCAGATCGCCCGACTCGGCGATGACGACGCCCGCTTTCTCCGCTTTACGCAGATTGCGCCGCTTGCGCGTCGAGTAGCCCGCCTCCCTGACCGCGATCGGCGCGCGGGCGATGACGGTCATCGGACGGCGATCGATCAGATGCGCGCCATGCCGGAACAGGGCGTACAGGTCTTCCTCCGCTGAGGCGCGGGCGTAGATGTGCGGCACAGGCTTGTAGACCAGCGTGGCGAATCCCTGCGCACGCGCGTAGTCCGCCAGCGCGTCGAACAGCGCCATCATGCGCGCCTGCCTCATCCCTTCGCCGACCAGCCAGCCGCCGAAGGTCAGCCCACCATGACTGACGAGCGCATCCTCCCGCTGGTTGGCGGGCAGCAGCGCGACGACCGCCCCGCCGTCACGCGCGATCAGCGAGTGATCGACGAAGCGATCCCGGTGATATTCCATGTAAGCGCGGATGAACAGGAACGATCCGTTCCTGCTGGCGCGCACAAACGCATCCCAGCCAGCCTGATCGGTCGGGTCATACCTGGCGATCTGCACGCTCATGGCTTGAGGATCAGCATGTCCTCACGGCGGTTCGCCATCGGCAGAACAGCGGGTTGAGGCAGCAGGAAGGCATCGAAGCCGAACCCCCGGCAGCGCGCCAGCAGCCCCAGCAGCACGCCGTCATCGATCTGATCGGGTTCGACGGCGTTGAAACGCACCTCAGGCGCATCGTCCGTCCCCATGAACGCCTTGTGGAAGGCGACGCCCGCAGCGGAGGCGAAGAAGCGCTTGCGTTTGGAGATGTTCGGGATGTCGCCGATCAGCCATGCGCCGCCGTCCGCCAGCAGACCGAGCGTCTGGTCGATGAACGGGTAGAGCAGCCCTTCCGAGAAGATGACTGAGAACACGCCATACGCCAGCACCACATCGACCCGCCCCGCGTAATCGGTGAACAACTGCGGACATTCTTTGGGATAGTAGGCGGGCAGTTTGGTCAGGTGAGGGGCATCGGGCAGCAGGTCGAGCATTTCCGGGGCGTCGATCATGATCAGCCGGTGGTCATGCGCGCCACAGTGGGCGATCATCAGCTTCGCCGGGTCGCTGCACCCCGGTCCGATGTCCACCACTGTCAGCCCGCGCTCATTCAGGCGGGGCAGCTTGGCGAGGATGTCAGCGAAGATCGCCTCACCTTTGCCCTCCCGGTACGAGTCGGGAAAGCCGACCTTCTCGTATTCGCTCAGCGTGCCATCGCGCGCCATCTGGCGATAGCTCTCGTAGGTCAGGTTTTTGAAGCGGTCGAAATTGATCTGCTGGCTCACGATGTCCTCCGTCGGTCTGTCACCAGTAATGCGATTTGTGTGCGCGGTAATAGGCGACGGTTTGTGCCAGCCCATCGCGCAGGGCGATGGTCGGCTGCCAGCCGATCAGCCGCCTGATCTTGCTGATGTCGGCATAAAAATCGCCCGGTTCCTGGGCGGCGCGTTCGGGGGTGAACGGGGCAAACTGCCAGCGCCCGCTTCCCGCCACGTCGATCAGCACCTCAGCGAGGATGCGGAAATTGCACGGTTCGCCCGTCGCCACATTGAAGATTTCGCCGTATGCCGCGTCGTTCAGCACGCACATCAGTATCGCGTCGATGCAGTCGTCGATGTACAGAAAATCGCGCAGGATCGACCCATCGCCGAACACCTTGATCGTCTCATCATCGATCGCCTGACGCACGAACCAGTTGACCACGCCGTAACGCGGGTGGCGCATCTGCGCGCGCGCACCGTACAGGTTCGTCAGTCGCAGCAGCACCGACTGCACGCCATGCACCTGATGATACATCAGGATGATCTTTTCGGCGGTCAGGTTGGAGATGTCGAGCAGCATCCGGGGCGTGGTCGGCATATCTTCGCTCACAGGCAGGTGCGGCACAGGCCCGTATTCGCCGCGCGTGCCCGTATACACCACCCGGATGTTCGGGTTGTGCTGGCGGCACGCCTCCATCACCGTCGCCGTGCCGCGTATGTTGATGTCGATGTCGGGGTAAGGGTCGGTCAGGCTGATGATGTGATCGACCTGCCCCGCCAGGTGGAACAGGTAATCCTGCCCCTGCACCAGGTAGCCCATGATGTTGGCATCGCGGATGTCGGAAAAAGTCACCGTCACCCGGTCGCGCACCGGGTCGATGTTGAACAGGTTTCCCCCGTGACCAGGCAGCATACAGTCCATGAGCGTGACGTGCGCCCCCAGCTCGACCAGGCGCAGCGCCAGATTGCTGCCCACAAAACCCAGTCCCCCGGTGATCAGGGCGCGTTTGCCCGCAAACGCATCAGTCGTGAAATTCATGGCAGCATCGCTTCTACCACGTGGGCGACCGCTTCGGCGGTCAGGTTCGGGTACAGGGGCAGAGAAAGGATTTCACCCGCCACCCGCTCGGTGACGGGCAGGCTGCCGGGCGCATAGCCCAGATCGGCATAGGCGGGCTGGCGATGCACGGGCACAGCATAATGGATGAGCGTGCTGACGCCGCGCGCCTTCATCCGCGCCATCAGCGCATCGCGCTCATCCGAGCGCACCACATACAGGTGAAAGACGTGTTCTGCGCCTGAGCGCACAGCAGGTGGTGTGACGGGCGCACGCGCCTCAGCGATGCGCGCGCCGTACTGCTCGGCGAGAGCGCGCCGCTGCGCATTGTGCGCCTCCAGCAGCGGCAGCTTGACGCGCAGCAGCGCTGCCTGCAGCTCGTCGAGACGGCTGTTGATCCCGCGTTCGGCGTGTTCATATCGGCTCACCTGACCGTAATTCCGCAGGCTCCGCAGGCGCACAGCATAAGCATCGTCATTCGTCAGGATCATGCCGCCGTCGCCAACCGCGCCCAGATTTTTCGTGGGGTAGAAGCTGAACGCCGCCAGATGCCCGAACGTGCCGACCAGCCGACCAGCCAGCCGAGCGCCGTGTGCCTGCGCGCAGTCCTCGATCACCAGCAGCCCGTGCGCCTCAGCGACTCGCAGGATGGCGGGCATGTCGGCGGGCTGACCGTACAGATGCACCGAGATGACGGCGCGGGTGCGCGGGGTGATCGCCGCCGACATACCCGCCGGGTCGAGGGTGTAGTGGACGGGATCGATGTCGATCAGCACGGGCGTCGCCCCCGCCCGTTCGATGCCGCAGATCGTCGGCACGGCGGTGTGGGCGACGGTGATCACCTCATCGCCGCGCCCGATCCCCGCCGCGCGCAGCGCCAGCTCGATGGCATCCGTGCCATTGGCGACGCCCACGCCATGCGCGACAGCGTGCCATGCGGCGAATTCGGCTTCAAAGGCGCTCACTTCCGCGCCGAGGATGAACCAGCCGCTGGCGAAGACGCGCTCTGCCGCCGTTTGCAGCGCATCCTCAAGCCCGGTGTGGATGGCGCGCAGATCGTTGAAGGGGATCATCATGCCTGGGCATATCGCTTTCGTGTGTGATGGACGGTTACTCATCCATTATAGGGGATGATCGCCGCGATCGTTCGTGCAGGTCATGCGGGAGTATAATCATGATGTAAGGGCTGAACAATTCAGCAAATAATCAGCGAGGAATGAAAGATGGGCAAGATAACTGTCCTCTCAATCGATATGATCGTCTCCGACCCGGATATTGCAGATGGACAGCCGATTATTGCGGGCACGAATGTGCGCGTGGCGGACATTTACCATCGCATCATTCAAATGCAGCAATCGATCGGTGACGTGAGGATGGTTTACCCTCAGCTCAGCCCCGCCCAGATTCATGCTGCACTTGCGTATTATCACGCTAACCAGGCGAATTTCGGGATATCCGATGAAACGGGTGAGTCGTTTGAACAGCCTGATTCGGGTAGTGACTTCATTGGAATTTTCGCCGACGACATCGGTGATCTATCGATCTCTGTTCGGGAAACACTGAAGCGGGTATTTGGAAAACCTGATGACAGTACTTCTTGATACCAGTTTTCTGCTGGCTGCTCTGTTTGAACGCGACAGGAATCATTCAGCTGCAGCCGCAGCGATGCGCGCATTGAAATCCGGTCGTGCTATCGCTGAACCTGTTCTGACAGAGATTTTCTTCGTCGTGGCAGCACGCATCTCTTATGACCGCGCGATACAGACTTTTGACATCCTGCAAAGTCCGGCATTTGAGATCATCCCATTGAATGCGGATGACAGACGGCGTATGTCCACCCTGATGCGTATTTACCGCGATGCGAAGCTGGATGTAGCCGATGTGGCACAGGTCGCTATTGCCGAAAAAATGCAAATCGTCACGATTTACACATTTGACCGACGCGATTTCACACTCATCCGCCCACAACATATCCCTGCCTTCACGCTGCTGCCGTAGATGGAAGACTTTACTCCACATTCTGCACGATTTGCACCATTAGGCTATAATGCCCGTGTGCTGAATGCTGCTGACGAATGTGGATGCCATGCCCCTGACTTTCCAACGATCGCTCGCCATCGCCTGTGTCGCCCTGCTGTGCGCGGCGTGCGGTGGCAGCCCTGAACAACCGGCTTCACCCGCCGCGCCTATCGGTGCGCTGGCGACCACCCCCGCGCCCATCCCCACCGTCGCCCCGGCGACCCCCGCCCCGCTGCCCACCGCCGACGGCGCGGCGCTCGTGGCGCGCGTCAACGGCGTGCCGATCACCCTGGAGACCTTCCGCTGGACCGTCGCCCGCTTTCAGGCAGAACCATCGCTGCGAAGCG
>CAZTLS010000023.1:5585-24090 GCA_964614405.1 uncultured Pleurocapsa sp. | reverse complement strand
CGATGTCGTGCTGCGGACGCTCATCGAGCAGGTCCTGATCGAGCAGGAAGCCGCCCGCGCCGGCATCAGCGTCAGCGATGCTGAACTGGATGCCGAACTGAACGCTCTCATCGATGCAGCGGGCGGGCAGAGCAACTGGGGCAACTGGCTGGCGCAGAACCAGTACACCGCCGACGAATTCCGCGATTTGCTGCGCGCCACCATGCTCACCAACCGGATGCGCGACGCCATCACCCGCGACCTCGAAGCGCCGGTCGCTCAGGTGCGCGCCAGGCACATCCTCGTCGCCACCCGCGACGAAGCGGCAGCGCTGCTGGTGCGCCTGCGGAATGGCGAAAATTTCGCAGTGCTGGCGACTCAGGTCTCGCTCGATACCGCGACCCGTGCTACCGGGGGCGATCTGGGCTGGTTCCTTCAGGATGAACTGCTGGAGGCAGAACTGGCGCGCGTCGCCTTCGAGCTTCAGCCCAACCAGATCGCCGGACCGATTCAGACGGCGCTGGGGTATCATATTGTGCAAACCCTGGAAACCGCAGTGCGCCCCGTGCCCGAAGAAAAACGGGCGATCCTGGCGCAGACGCGCTTTGAACAATGGCTGACCGATCTCACATCGCGCGCCACCATCGAACAGTTTATCTGAGTGTTTTTCGGGCGCACTGCGCCCCTGCATCGTCCAGGACGGGGATACGTTATGGGACAAGGCAACGCACGCATCTACAACCTGATCAGCATCATCTTCCTCATCCTCACGCTGCTGGTGATCATCTACGTGGTCGTGCAGATGCTTCAACCGCCGCGCCCCAGAGAGGTCGTCGTCGCACAGGCAGTGCCCACCCTGATCGCCCTACCCACCGTCACGCCGACCTTCACCCCCACCGACACGCCCGTGCCGACCAACACCCCCACCATCACGCCCACCGTCACTCCGTCGGAAACCCCGACGGAGACGCTCACTTTCGTCCCGTCGCCGACCTTCACCGAAACCTTCACCCCTTCGGCGACCGCCACCATCACCCTGACGCCCAGCGAGACGCCGATCGCCTCGCTCACGCCCAGCAACACCCCCCCGCCCACCGCCACCTTCACCCTGACCATCACGACCACCGCACTCCCCAGCGCGACTCCGCCGCCGACCGCCACGCCGTTCCCCACCGCCACTGAGCCGTTCACGCCACCGCCGCTGGTCGATGTGCCGTCGCCCTATCCGTTCGGTCTGCGCGATGGGCAGCCCGTCTTCACCGCCAATTTCGCCAACACCGCCGGGTGCGCCTGGCAGGGCATCGGCGGGCAGGTGTTCGACATCAACGATGTGCCCCTGCGCGGCGTCACCGTGCTGGTGACCGGGGCGGGCGGCTTTGAGGCGCGGGTGACCAGCGGCAGCAACACCATCTACGGCGTATCCGGCTGGGAAGTGCGGACGGGCAACCTGCTGACGGGCGACTCGTTCCGCGTCGAACTGCTCTCGCCTGGCGGCACGCCCATCTCGCCGCAGATCATCGTCACCTTCACCCTCAACGACTGCGCCCGCAACCTGGCGCTGCTCAATTTCAAGCAGACGCGCCCCCTGTAAACGATGCGCTACCCGCCCCTGCCCGAAGAAGTGGCGCGCGAACGCGCCCGTACCCCACGCCGCCAGGGACGCCCGCGCCCGCCCCGCACCCCTGAACAGCGCGCCCGCGATCAGGTCTACAACGTGCTGGCGCTGCTGTTCGCGCTCGGCACGATCGTCGTGCTGGCGGCGGTCATCTTCCTGTGGGGCAACTACAACTCGCCGCTCAACCCGCTTGCGCCGCCCACGCCGCTGCCGATCGTCATCACCGCCACCTACACCCCGACATATACCCCCACGCCGACGCCGACGCTCACCCCGTCGCAGACCTTCACCCCGTCGCCCGTGCCGACCCTCGCTCCATCGGCGACCTTCACGCCGATCTTTCTGGAAGGCTTCACCACGCCAGACGCGCTCACCCCTGGCGCGCCAGCGGCGAACGGTACGCCTGGTGCGGCGTTCCCCTTCGTCCTTCAGCGCGGGGTAGTGCTATATCTGACCAATCCCAGCGGGCGCGGCGGCTGTCGCTGGTCGAGCATCGCCGGGGCGGTGGTGACGTTCGAGGGCGCGGCGGTCAACGGCTATTCGGTGCGGGTGGTGGGCGAAGGCATCGACCAGACGGTCGCCTCAGGCAGCGCGCCCGGCATGGGGTCGGGCGGGTTCGAGGTGCAGGTCGGGGCTGAGGCGCGCGTCGGGACGTATACCGTGCAGCTCAGCGATCCGTCAGGCACGCCGGTCAGTGCGCCGGTGCTGGTGACGACCCGCGCCGACTGCGCGCAGAACATCGCGCGGGTGATCTTCGTCGGCGTCCCCCCTGGGGGGTGAGCGTTTTTTCACCCCCCTTGCTCCTCATGACCATCCGCCCATTCCCTGCGCAGCGAACCTGCCGTATGATCACCCGTGAACGACCAATGAAGCACGGCGAGGGGAACACCGTATGCACAGAAATCGTTCCGTTCATCAGGCAGACACGCATCTGCACCGCCCCGTTTCAAATCCGTTTTCCGCCCATCTCACCCCATACCGACTGCTGCTCACCGCCCTGTGTCTGGCGGCAGCGCTGCTGCTCGTGCCAGGCATCGTCGCACAGCGGGAAGAGGCATTCGCCCTGGCGCGCACCGGGGTGAGCGCCAATCAGGACTGGACGCCCTACGTCGAGATGTTCGACGGCGTGCCTATGGTACTGGTTCCATCGGGCTGCTTCCTGATGGGCAGCATCATCGGTGATGCGGACGAAACCCCTGTACATCAGGTGTGCATCGACGCACCCTTCTGGCTCGACCAGACGGAGGTGACGCAGGGAGATTTCGCCCGGCTGGGCGGGATAAAGCGGACACGGACACCCAGACCCATCATCGGAGACCGTCTCCCGGTCAATCTCATCACCTGGTTCGAGGCGAGCGCCTTCTGCGCCCAGCGCGGCGGCAGGCTGCCCACCGAAGCCGAATGGGAATTCGCCGCGCGCGGACCGGATTGGCTGCCTTACCCCTGGGGGGCGCGCTTCGTCGCTGACAACGTGGTCTATGCGGGCAATTCGGACGGACGCCCCGCAGAGGTCATGAGCCGCCCTGGTGGGGTCTCGTGGGTCGGCGCGCACGACATGGCGGGCAACGTCATCGAGTGGACGAGTACGCTCTATCAGCCGTACCCATACAACGCCGATGACGGCAGGGAAGCGGATACCGGAGACCGGCAGGATGTGCGGCGTGTGCTGCGCGGTGGCTCATGGCTGGACAACTCGTTCTTCGTGAGCGTCGGCTTTCGCGGTGCGGTCATGCCCATCGGCACGAGCAACGTGACCGGCTTGCGCTGCGCCCGCGATTTCGTCGAGGGTTGAGCGGGGAGTCGAGTGGGGTGCGCCCATCACAGCACACCCCGCATAAACCGTCTTTACGTCAGATAGTCGCGCAGCAGGCGGCTGCGGCGGGGGTGGCGCAGTCGGCGCAGCGCCCGCCCCTCGATCTGGCGGATGCGTTCGCGCGTCAGCCCGAATTTCGCGCCGACCTCTTCGAGGGTGTGACTTTCCCCGTTCAGCAGCCCGAAACGCAGTTGCAGGATGCGCGCCTCGCGCGGGGTGAGCGTGTTGAGCAGCGCGTCGATCTTCTCGCGCAGGATGACATCGAATGCCGACTGTGACGGGTTGGGCGCGAGTTCGTTCTCGATGAAATGCCCGAACTCGCTCTCTTCGTCGTCGCCCACCGGGCGCTCCAGGCTGAGCGGCTGCCACGAGACGCGCAGCATCCAGCGCACCTTGCGGACATCGGTATTGAGCGCCTGTGCCAGTTCTTCCGGGGTGGGTTTGCGACCGTTCTCCTGCTCCAGCTCGCGCCCGACGCGATACATCTGGCGGATGCGGTCGCTCATGTGGACGGGCACGCGGATCGTCCGCCCCTGATCGGCGATCGCCCGCGTCACCGTCTGGCGAATCCACCACGTGGCGTAGGTGCTGAAGCGGAAGCCGCGTCGGAAATCGAACTTCTCGACCGACTTCATCAAGCCGAGGTTGCCTTCCTGGATCAGGTCGAGGAAGGGGACGCCGCGCGACAGATAGCGTTTGGCGATCGAGACGACCAGGCGGGTGTTCGCCTTGATCAGGTGTTCGCGTGCCTCTTCCCCATCGGCGATCAGCGCGTCGAGCGCGGCGGCGTCCGGGTGATCCGGGTTGGCACGCAGCTTGCGCCATGCATCGCGCCCCGCCTCGATGCGCCTGGCGAGCGCCACCTCTTCGTCCGTGCTGAGCAGCGGTACGCGTGCCATCTCTTTGAGGTATAGCCCAACCGTGTCGCTCGATGCCAGCTCATCCGCCAGCAGATCATCGTCCGCCCACGAGTCGTCGAGATCTGCTGCGTCCTCATCTCTCAGGGCGTCCCAGGCGAAGGAGTCGTCATCCGCCAGGGCGCTGAGGTCATCATCGGCAAACAGCCCGCTTTCGTCATCCTCAAACGAGTCGTCATCGAAAGCGAAGGACTCATCGAACGGAGAGTCAAAGTCGTTCACGATCCATCCTCAGCGCACACCCTTATCCGTTTCAACCGAGCAGTTGTTTCAATTTGGCGAGGCGCGGGTCGATCGCCCTGTCCGCGCAGTCACAGGTCGCGCGGTTCCAGTTCGTCCCGCATTCGGGGCATAGCCCCTTGCAGTCCTCGCGGCACAGCACGATATGCGAGTCGGCGATGATCGCCTCGGCACGCACCAGCGGCGCGAGGTCGAGCATGGCGTCTTCGCCGATGCCATATTCCGAATCGACCGGGGCGGGGTACTGATACAGTTCCTCCACCACCAGCGTTTCATCGAGCAGTACGTCGTCCAGGCAGCGCGTGCATTCCTCTTCCAACCCCAGGTGCAGCGTCCCCTGCACCAGAATGCCCTCTTTGGTACGGCTCAGACGCAGTTCCCCCCGGATGTACGCCAGATCGACATCTTCCGAAACGCGCACCATCGGCACATCGAAGCCGATCTCGTGCGAATGCCCCGGCCCCGCCGCCAGCAGAAACCCAACATTCTGCTTCAGCACGCGGTTTGCCACATAACCGTTGGTGTGTTGTTTCACGATGACGGTATCGACTTTCTCAAAAACCTGCTGGCGAACTGCGATAACAGTTATCTAACTTAGAAGTTATATGACTTTTCCATGCGTGTCAAGACATTCGATAGTACGGGTTGACACGATCTGTTTATGAAGTCGATCGCTTCCCCTCAAAGCACCTCCAGCGGGTCGATGTCGATCGACCAACCCCGGCGCGGAGTCAGCCCGTCCAGCGCGGCGACCGGGTCGGGTCCGCGCAGCAGGATGTGCCAGCGATACACCCCATCCTGCCTCGTGAAGAAACACGGCGCGGGACCGATCAGCTCTGTGCCCGTCATGTCGGCGCGCGCCAGGCGGACGCGCAGCCGCACCGCTGCTGCTTCGGCTTCTTCACGTGCGCCCGTCTCGTTGGCATGGCGAAACACGATCCGCACCAGCCGCCGGAACGGGGGATAACCCAGGTCGCGCCGGGCAGCGATCTCGGCAGCGTAGAATCCGGCGTAATCGTGCGCGGCAGCAGCGACAATCGCCGGGTGCTGCGGCTGATACGTTTGCAGGATGACGCGCCCGCCCAGCAGCCCGCGCCCCGCCCGCCCCGCCACCTGCGTGAGGACCTGAAAGACGCGCTCTCCGGCGCGAAAGTCAGGCAGCGCCAAGCCGACGTCCGCGCTGACGATGCCCACCAGCGTCACCAGAGGCAGGTCAAGCCCTTTGGCGATCATCTGCGTGCCGATCAGCACATCGGCGCGCCGTTCGGCAAAGCGCGACCAGATCGCCTCATGCGCGTCATGTGTGCTGGCGGTGTCGGCATCCCAGCGGGCGGTACGCACCTTCGGAAACAGTTTGACCAGCGCCGACTCGATCTGCTGCGTGCCCGCGCCAAAATAGCGAATCCGCAGCGAACCGCATTCCGGGCACTGCGACGGCTGCTCGACGCTGAAGCCGCAGCGATGACAGCGCAGCGCCTCATCCACACGGTGAAAAGTGAGCGGGGCGTCGCAGCGCGGGCACTTCTCGACATACCCACAATCGCGGCAGAAGACGTAGGTCGCCTGCCCACGCCGATTCATAAACAGGATCGCCTGTTCTCCGCGCGCCAGCACATCGCGCAGCGCGGCGACCAGCAGCGGGCTGAACATGCCCGTGTTGCCCGCCTTGAGTTCGGCGCGCATGTCCACCACCTGCACCGGGGGCAGATCGATCATCAGCGCTTCGTCGGCATCGCCTGGCTGATAGCGTGGCAGCACGCCCGCCCGTTCGCTGAGTTCCTGAATGTGCGCCCGGTGACCCATGATGCGGCGCGGCAGTTCGAGCAGCGTCAGTTCGCCCGCCTCGACGCGCTGCATCGTCTCGACCGAAGGCGTGGCGCTGCCGAGGATGAGCACCCCGCCGCGCGCTCGCATCAGCCGCTCCGCCGCATCGCGCGCGTGGTAGAGCGGAGCGGGCATCGGCGGCGACTGTTTGTAGCTGCTGTCGTGTTCTTCATCCAGGATGATCACCGCCGGGTCGATGACCGGGGTGAAGAGCGCCGATCGCGCCCCAACGACCACCCGCACCTGCCCCGCCCGCGCCCGCCGCCACGTGTCATACCGTTCGCCGTCAGAGAGCGCCCCGTGCGCGATGGCTGTCACGCCTGGGAAACGTGCCGCGACCCGCCTGGCGGTCTGCGGCACGAGCGCCACCTCCGGCACGAGCAGCAGCGCGGTGCGCCCGGCGTCGAGGGCAGCACGGATAGCGCGCAGGTAGATTTCCGTCTTGCCGCTGCCCGTCACACCATGCAGCAGGAACCCGGCATACGCCGACTCATCGGCGTCTGGTGCGGTGGCACGGGCAATGGCGCGCTGGATGACCGTCCACGCCGCCGATTGTTCGGGCAGCAGCGCGGGCGGGGTGGGCGCGGCGAACACCCTGCCCGCCAGCGAGTCACGCACCGACTCGCGTTCGCCCAGCGCGATCAGCCCAGCGGCTTCCAGCCGTTTGAGATGATCGCGCGTGGCGTCCGTCTGGGCGTAGACCGCGCTGACGTCGATCGCGCTGCGTTCGCGCGCCAGCAGGCGCAGCACCCGCGCGTATACCGCCAGCTTCTCGGCGCTCACCCGTCCTTTCGCCAGCGCCGCGACCGCCGCATCGATGCCATCCGGGTGCATCGCCAGCGCCGCCGTCGCCACCTGGCGTGGTTTGACACGCGCTTCAGTCAGAACGGCGACCTTTTCAAGCACGCCCGCTGTCACCAGCGCATCCGCCGCCGCCCGCCAGTTCACGCCCCTGAGCGCCTGGTCGATCTGGCGGGCGCGCAACGTCCCGCGTTTCGCCAGCAGCGCGGTGAGCTGTTTTTCTTCCGGCGTGACGATGGCGCGCACGTCATGGTCAGCGGTCAGCGTGAAGGTCATCTCGCTGTGCCCGGTCAACCCAGGCGGCAGCCACAGCCACAGGCACGCGCCGAGCGGGGCGAGAGTGCGTTCCGCCATCCAGCGCGCCAGCGCCATCTGCTGCGGCGTGACGACCGGATGAGGGTCGAGCAGGCTGACGATCGGTTTGGTGCGGGTGATGCTGCTGGTCGCACTCGTGCCGACGACAATAGCAGGCTGCATCGCCGTGCCGAACGACACCTGCACCAGATGCCCAGGCAGCACCCGCCCCTCCAGTTCCGGCGGCAGGTGATAGTCGAACGGGCTGTCCACCGGGTTGTTCAGCACGACCTGAGCGTAGGTCATGGCAGCGTGAGTTCCGGCACGATGCCCGACTCGCGGACGCGCTCATCCTCCGCCAGATGCTCATCCGCCAGCGAAAGCAGCACCACCACCAGCAGCAGGTATTCCGGGCGCTGCATCCCGTGCGCGCGCATCCGGTCGGCACACAGGCGCAGCGCCCGCATCCATGCTGCACTCGCCCTGCCCATCGCCGGCACGAGGCGCTCGACGAACTGGTTGACGCACTGGATGCCCGCCGGGAAATCGCCGCGCGCGAAGTGATCGCTGGTGGCGCGCAGCAGGTCATGCGCTGCCTCATCGTCGAGATCGCGCAGCGGGCGGCGCAGTGCGATGATCATCTGGGCGATGGTTGTGGCGGCGTCACGCCGTGCCCCGCGCCAGGCGCGGATGAACTCCGCCTCCAGATCGAACAGGCGCGCCAGTGCCAGCGCCAGTTCGAGGCGCGCCGTCCGGTTTTCGGTGGTGTTCAGCACGTCGAGGATTGCGCCCAGGGCGGGTTCGTGGCGCATCTGACCGAGGGCGACGGCGAACGCCAGCCGCACCGCCGGGTCGGTCACGCCGATCAGCCGACTCAGCAGGTCGTGCGCGCTCTCGCTGTCGCCAAGCATCCCCAGCGAGCGTGCAGCCTGCGCCTGAATGGAACGCCAGGGCGCATCGAGCGCACGACGCAGCGTAGGGGCGGCGGCGGGGTCGCCGATGCGCCCCAAGCCCCAGGCGGCGATGGCGCTCAGCGCCAGGTCTTTGCCGTCGTCGAGCAGACGGCAGAGCGCAGCGATCTGTCGTTCGTCGGCGTCGCGGTGGGCGATGGCGAGGATGGCTTCGTAGCGCACGTTGAAACGCGGGTCTTCCAGCGAGTCGAGCAGCTCCTCGGTGGCGAGCGGGCTGTCCGTCTTGCCCATCGCCTCCGTCACCTCGACCATCTCGCGTTCGTCTTTGGCGCGGTAGTAGCGCATGACGGTTTGCAGCGCCATGACCGGGTTGCCGTGAATGAACAACTCGGCAAATTCGGTGACCGAAACCGAGCTGTCCGCCTGCACGCCGCGAAAGACGAACAGCGCCGCCAGGTTGAGCGCGATGCTGATGATGAACAGCGGTGTGAACGGGTCAATACTGATGAACAGCATCTCCGTCCGCAGCCCCTGCGATCCATCCAGCAGCCAGCCGCTGAACAACTGGCTCAGCCCGCCGATCAGCCCGATGCCGGCGTAGAAGACCGCCATGTATTCGCCCTTCTTCTCGCGCGGGACGACACGGGTGAAGAGCAGCCGCCCGCTGCCGATCGCCCAGCCGA
The DNA here is from genome assembly GCA_964614405.1 of uncultured Pleurocapsa sp. Classification (GTDB taxonomy): domain Bacteria; phylum Chloroflexota; class Anaerolineae; order Aggregatilineales; family Phototrophicaceae; genus Flexifilum. The sequence goes on along the minus strand of CAZTLS010000023.1, from coordinate 15,013 downwards.
TCTCGACCATGCCCCACAGCGTGTTGATCGCCAGGGCGATCGCCAGCACGAATTCGCCCTGCCTGGGCATGAGCAGCCAGGCGATCGGCAGAAGAATCTTGACCACCAGCCCGCTGAGCATGACGGGCTTGCTGCCATAGCGGTCAGCCGCCCAGCCGATCAGATAAGTGACCAGCAGCCCGCCGAAGATGCTGGCGAGCTGAAGCGACAGCACTGCCGAGTCGCTCAAGCCGACTTCGTTCTTCATGAACAGCGGCACGAACGCCAGCGGCGCGCTGGCGGTGATGGTCATGCCCAAGCCGAGCAGATAGCGGGCGAAGTTGCGATCGCGCAGCGCCTGAAAGAAACCGCGATACGACACGCTCTGCGCCTTCATCGGCGCGCCGCCAGGCTGGTGTGCCCCCGCCCACACCGCGATCGCCCCGAAGACGAGCGCGATCGAGAAGAGGAGCGTGAAGCGGTCGATGCCCGTCGATGCGCCGAGGATGTACGCGCCGAACGCCGTCGCCGCGATGCCCGTCACGCGCGCCACACCGTCGTTGAGCGCCGCCTGCTTGCCCCGCACCGAATCCGGGATGAATTCCTGAGACCAGGGGTAAAGCGCGGTTTCGGCGATGGCGCGGCAAAGCGCAAAGCCGAGCATGATGGCGCTGACCAGCGTCATGGCGGCGTTCAGCCCGAACTCTTCATTGACCCAGGGCACGAGCAGCAGCCCCGCCGCGATCGCCTTGCGAATGCCGAAGAAGGTGACGAAGACGCGCTTGTAGCCGATGCGCGCCACGATCGGCGCGATGAAGAGCGCTACGATGCCGACGAAGGGCAGCAGGGAGAGCAGGAACCCGATCTGCGAATTACTCGCCCCCAGTTCATTGAGGAAGAGCAGGAATGCCGAACCGAAAAAGGTGAGCTGCGCGAAGACGTTGTTGGTGGCGTTGAGGGCGATGTTCCAGGGCAGGCGGCGAATCTTTTCGGTCGTGGTGATCTCGGTGTTCACGCTGGTCATGTGACTCCTTCCTTCAGCACGGATGCAACACGCGCCGGGGCGGGTGTGCGCCACCAAGTGTACACCAGGTCACTTTCGGGTTGCATCACCCGAACCGCTCATTTAGACTCACATCAGGTGGAAACCCGGCACTGCACTTTGCGTTTTCCGGGATGAAAGAACAACGCTGCCCATGCCTGAGATCACTGTCGTGCTGCCCACTTACAACGAGGCGGAAAACCTCCCGGCGATGCTGGATGCACTGCTGGGGCTGGAGGCGTATCGGCTGCGCGTGCTGGTGGTGGATGACAATTCGCCGGACGGGACAGGCAGCCTCGCGGACGATGCGGCTGCCCGCACCCCGGACCGGGTGAGCGTGCTGCACCGCACCGAAAAAGCGGGCTTGGGACCCGCCTACATCGCCGGGTTCCGCCGGGCGATCGCCGATGGCGCGGGCTACATCATCCAGATGGACTGCGACTTCTCGCACCAGCCGCACTACATCCCGGCGCTGATCGCCGCGCTGGAAAATGGAGCGGATGTGGTCATCGGCTCGCGCTTCATGCGCGGCGGCGGGGTTGATCGCACCTGGAGCTGGTTCCGCAAGCTGCTGAGCTGGTTCGCCAACGGGGTGTATGTGCGCCTGCTGCTGGGCATCCCGGTGTCAGACTCGACCGGGGGCTACCGCATCTGGCGGCGCGAGACGCTGCTCGGCATGGGGTTGGATCGCATCGGCGCGAATGGCTATGTCTTTCAGGTCGAGATGGCGTATGTCGCCCACCGCCTGGGTTATCGGCTGCGCGAAGTGCCGATCTACTTCCCCGATCGGGAAAAAGGCAAATCGAAGATGGGATCGCACATCATCTTCGAGGCGGCGGTGCGCGTATGGCAGCTGATCGCGCGGCATCGATCGCTTTCCCCGGCAGATCGACGCCCGATCAACTGAGGGCAGCCCGTCATGAGCAGCAGCTACTTCGAACAGGGGCGCGTCGCCCAACTTGTCAGCCCCTATGCCCCTTCCAGCTCCCCCACCCAGCCGCTGGGTTTCGGCGATCTGCTCTCGCTGCTCTGGCGCATCGACCAGTGCGTCAGCCAGCCAGGGCGCGAACGCTACTACCGCCGCTGCGCGCTGGCGCTGTGCCGGGGGCTGGCACTCGGCTCGCATCCACTCTTCCGCTTCATCGAACTGACGCCAGCGGGCGACCTGTGCCGTCTGCTGCCCACGCTGGTCTACCGCATCAGCGGACGTGTGGTAGACGCGCACGACCGCCGGGCGGCGGTCGATCAGCTGCTGCGCCTGCGGCTGGACATCCTGCACATCGGCACAACCCAGGAGACCTGGCTGACGGGCTGGCCCGGCAGCGGCATTCAGGAGAGCGAACTGCGCGAACGAGTTTTTGCCGTGCTGTTCAGCGCGCTGCCAGGTCAGTTCGCCGGGTTCGCCAGGCTGCTGCTGGTCATCGACATCGTGATCGCCAACCTGCTGATCGGTCTGGATGTGCCGGAAGATGTGCCGCTCTCACGCCTGATCGCCCAGTGGGATTACCCCGATCCGGCGCTGAGCAGCACCCACGACGCCTACAGCGCCAGCGCCTAAGTCACAACGTCCACCGAATAACACAGGCGTTATCCCGGATGCGACGCGGACGCCCCAGAGGGCGTCCCTACGAGCCGTCGATGCTGGCGACCACCCGCTGCACACCGGGCACAGCCGCGATCGCCGCCGCCAGCGTATCCAGTTCTGTGCCGTGCGGCAGGCTGCCCGTCAGCGCCACCGTGCCATAGCGCACGCTGACCAGCACGCCAGGCGGCACGCGCTGTCCCGTCTCGATGCGGATCGACTCGTCGTCGTAGAGGGTGCTGCTGTCCACCGCGCGCACCCCGTCGATCTTCGGGATTTCGTTCAGCAGGTAACGGCGGTTGATCGGCGTGCGGACGTGCCCGCTCAGCACCACCGCCCCATCCTGCACGCTGACATGGATAGTGTGGCGATCTGCTGCCGTCGGCGGATACTGGGTGATGACGGAGATGATGGCTTTCTGGATGTCCACATCAGGGCGGACATGGACGACAGGGGCGTCTGACATGATCTGACCTCTTTTCCCGGAAGGCGCGTGCCGGGGATGTGCCCCGCCCGCAGCGACTCAGCCTGATACACCTGTAATTGTGCCCAATCCGGGGGCATGTTGCCAAGTGGTTTTGTGTACAATGGGGACGATCCGGTTACTGACAGACCGGTGATCGCCCGATCTGCCTGAAAGAATGACCATGTACGATCAACTCATTGCCGACCTCGCCAGCGCCGATGCTCAGGTTCGCTTCCAAGCCGCACAACGCCTCGGCACATTCAACGACCACCGCGCCATCAACCCGCTCATCGAACGCCTGGCGGATGCCGACAGCAAAGTGCAGTACGCCGTGCTGTCCGCCCTGATCAAGCTGGGCGCGCGCCCCGCCCTCACCCCCATCCTCGATATGCTGCTGGCGGATCGCACCAGCCGCGTGTGGGAACTGCTCAAACTGGGGATCGGGATGCGCCTGCGCGCCGGGATGCTCGACATGGTGGAGCGCGGCGATACCATCACCTCCGATCGGCTGTATGCCGTGCTGAGCGCGCGCGCCGTCGATGCCCCGCCGTTCGACGAATATCAGCAGGCGCTGTTCGTCCGCCTGATCGGGCGCGCGGGCGACCCGCTGCGCGTCCCTGACCTCCTCATCCTGCTCGACTCCGACTCGCTGGTGCTGCGCGTGGCAGCTGTCGAAGCGCTCGGTCAGATGGGCGATGCGCGTGCCGTCAGCGCGCTCACCGCGCTGCTCACCGACGCGCACGACGCCGTCCGTGAAACGGCGACCGAGGCGCTGGGGCGCATCGGCGATCCCGCAGCGTTCGATGCGGTGCTGGCTGCGCTTGACGACCCCAACGAATGGGTGCGCCGCGCCGCCGCCGAAGCGCTGGGCGTGTTCGGCGACAAACGCGCAATGGACAAACTGGGCGCTGCCCTTCAGGATACCGAAGTCATGGTGCAGGATGCCGCCTTCGATGCCATCAAAAAACTGAGCGATACACACTACACCACGCTGATTTGACGTCGATCTCAGGGAGTGGACGGGCTGATGACAGGACATATCAGGATGCTCCGGGGCGCGCGCTCCGTATGGCGGGTTTCCGGCTGGCTGATGCTGGTGATCGCGCTGCTGGCGGCATGTTCACCTGGAGATGCGCCACAGCCGACGGCTTTTCAGGCAACCCAGCCGACTCTGATCGTCGCTGCGCCCGTCTACACCGATACGCCCACGCGCACCCCGCGCCCGTCCGCCACGCCGACTTTCACCCCATCCGCCACGCCGACGGACACCCCTGTCCCCACCGACACCCCTGTGCCGACGGACACCCCTGTCCCCACCGAAACGCCCACCCCAACCCTGACGCCGACCGACACCCCCACCCCAACCGAGACACCGACCGCCGACCCCGCCACGCGCCCGATGCTGATCACGCTCACCCCGCCGCTGCCGATCGGCGCGCCGCCGTCTGTGCCGATCGCCCCTTTCGAGGAGAGTGCCGCCGAAGGCTGGTCGTGCGACGATTACCCGTGTGAGGAAGACATCTCAGGCTTTCTGGCGCGCATCCGCGTCCCGGCGGGCTACGTCGTCGAGTGGATCGGGCGCTTCCCAGGTCAGGTGCAGCAGATCGTATACGGTGAAGACGAGGGGCTGTATGCGACGGTGCTGGAAGACGGCACACGCTCCGGCGCGGTCTACATGATGGAAGCGGGCGAGACGACCGCGCGCCGCTACAGCACGACGCTGATCTCCCCACTCGGTCTGGCATTCCGCCCAGGCACAGGGGAGCTGTACGTGAGCGCGCGCATGACTCCCGAACGCGGCGGCGGGGTGTGGCGCATCCCACCAGGCGGTGGCGAAGCGATGCCCGTCGTCACCGACCTGCCCTGCTGCCTCGACATCATCGAGAACCAGCCCAACGGGCTGATCTTCGGGCGCGACGGCTTCCTCTACCTTGGCGTGGGAACGATCACCGACACGCCCGCCAACCCGCCGCGCACCAGCCCCGCCTTCCGCGAACTCGCCCCGTATGAGGCGGCGGTGCTGCGAATCGACCCGATCAGCGGGGCGATCACCGTCTACGCCAGCGGCATCCGCAACCCGTTCGATCTGGCGATGGACAGCACCGGACGGCTGTACGCCACTGACATCGGGCTGCTGAACGGCATCGGCGATCGCGTGCTGCGGCTGGAGAACGGCGGGCACTACGGCTTCCCCTACTGGACGCCGCGCGGCTGCGAGACATGCCCGGTCAAACCCGCATCGGTGCAGGTGCGCCCCGATCTGGTGACGCTGCCGCCCGCCGTCATGCCACGCGGGATCGTCGTATACACGGGCACAGCGTTCCCGGTCAATCTGTTCGACACGCTGCTGGTGGCGCTGTGGAACAGCGTCGAGGGTGGGCAGCGCATCGTGCAGATCGATCCGCTGCGCGCCAGCGAGATCGGCTATGCGCCCGCGCCGTTCGTCACCGGGCTGATCCGCCCGGTCGATCTGGCGATCGCCCCGGACGGCTCGCTCGCCATCGCCGATTACATCAACGGGCATGTGTGGCGCGTGCGCTACGCGCCGTAGACGTAGGGGCGACCCGGTGGATCGCCCCTGTAAAAATCCATCGCTTTTACCGGGTTGTTTTCCCTGAGGACGACCAGATGCCTCAGCCGAGATTGCCGCCGACCACGATGACCGTGATCAGCGCGGCGAACACGAGAAACAGCACCAGAATCTGGTAAAAACCGGTATCATCATCGCGGATCGGCAGGTCATCGGGTTCCTGCCCGCCCTGCCCCGCTCCGGGCGGAAGCTGTGGAATGTCTGCCATGCTGTGCGCTCTCCTGTTCTGGCGCGCTGTGACGATATTATCCAGCGCGCGGCGGTGAATTTCACGGAATTATACCGCGACTCGCCTGATATAATCAGCGCGTTCCGGCACGACCCCGTCCGACCTGACCGATGTGAGGGATATACCCATGCTGCCGATCCGCCTGCGGATGAAAAATTTCCTCGCCTACCGTTCGCCCGCCGCGCTTCATTTCGACGGCATCCACCTCGCCTGCCTGAGCGGGGCGAACGGCGCGGGCAAATCGTCGCTGCTGGATGCGATCACCTGGGCGCTGTGGGGCAAGGCGCGCGCCAAACGCGATGAGGAACTCATCCATCAGGGACAGAACGAGATGCTGGTCGAGCTAGAGTTCGAGCAGGCGGGCGCACGCTACATCGTACGGCGGTCGCGGTCGCGCAGCAGGAGCGCCGGCTCGCTGGAGTTCTTCTCCGTCGATGCCGACGGGACGCTGGAGCGTAAAGACGAAGGCTCGATGCGTGCGACGCAGGCGCTCATCGAGCGCACGATCGCCCTCGATTACGAGACGTTCGTCCATTCGGCGTTTCTGCGCCAGGGCAACGCTGACGCCTTCACCCTCAAGCCCGCCCGCGAACGCAAGCAGATCCTCTCCGACATTCTGGGGCTGGAACGCTTCGAGGGCTATGAAGCGCGCGCCAAAGCTCGCATCGAGGCGATCAGCGCCGGCATCGCTCAGGACGAAGGCGCGATCCGCCAGATCGACGCCAACCTCTCGCGCGAGGGAGACACGCGCCGCGCCCTGCAAGCCGCGCAGACCGCCCTTGATGAAGCGGTCGAGCGCACGCGCATCGCCGAAGCCGCCTACGATGAACTGCGTGACGCCGCCCGCGATCGCCGTCATGCCGAAGATCGGCTGGCGGAGCTGAAGCATCGGCTGAAGCTGGCTGAAGGCAGGCGGAGCAGCGCCGCCCAGATCGTCACCACGCGGCGCGCGCGCGTCGAGGAATATCAGGCGCTCATCGCCAGGCGCGAAGCGATCGAGACGGGCTACCATGCCCTGCAAAGCGCCCGCGATCGCGATCAGGCGCTGAGCGAGAAGCTGATCGCCCTCAGGACGCTGGATGACCGCCGTGCCGAGGTCGAACGGGCGATCGACGCTGCGCGTGCCCAGCTTGAAGGTGACGCCCGCGCCATCCGTGCCAGGCTGGAAGACATGCGCCGCATCGCCGAAAGCGGCGATGCCCCGGCGCTGGATGCGCTGAACGGCGAGATCGCCAGGCTACGCACGCGCGAGGACGAGCGCGACCCGACGCAGAAGCAGATCGACGCCTACACTGAAGAGCGCGCCCGCCTGCAGAGCGTCAACGATGCCCTGATGAAAGAGATGAACCGTCTCAAAGCGCGGCAGAATGCCCTGCGCGCCATCGAGTCGCCCCTGTGCCCGACGTGCGGCAAGCCGCTCAGCCCGGAGGAACGCGATGCGCTGATCGCAGAGCTTCAGCGTGAGGGTGAGCCGATGGGCGAAGAATACCGGGCGAACAGGGCGCGTGCCGATGCGCTGAAGGTGCTGCTGAAGGAGCTGCAGGAAACGCTCACCCAGATCAGGGTAGACATCCAGCCGCTGGCGGATATGCAGGCGCAGGCGGGCGTGCTGGCGGAACGGCTGGAACAGGCGCGCCAGACTGCCGCGCGTATGGGACAGGAGTCGGATATGCTGGACGCACTGCTCGCGCGGCTGGAAGCGGAAGACTACGCCCATGCCGAACGCGATGAACGCGCCGCGATCGACGCCGAACGCGCCGCGCTGGGCTATGACGACGCCAGCCATGCCGAGGCGCGCCAGGGGCTGCGCCAGTACAACGAGTACGAGATGCGCTATCACCAGCTGAACAACGCGCTGGAGGCGCACACGGCGGCGGTCGCTGAACTGGACGAGGCGGAAAGCGCGCTGGCGGCGCTCGATGCCGAACTCAGTGCCGACCGCGCCGCCGTCAATGCGCTCGAAGATCAGATCGCCGGGCTGGTGGCGCTGGCGAACGAGGCGCAGCGCCGCTTCGACGAGATGAAAGCGCGCCAGACCGAAGAGGTGACCGCCCGTGAAGAGGCGGTGGCGCTGCGCCAGGCACTGCGGGCGATCGAAGATGACCGCGCCAGGCGCGCCGAACTGCTGGCGCGCATCGACCAGGCGCGCGCCGAACGCGGCTTGTACGAAGACCTGCGTGTGGCGTTCGGCAAGAACGGCATCCCGGCGATGATCATCGACGCCGCGCTGCCCGAACTGGAAGACTCCGCCAACCAGCTGCTGGGGCGCATGACCGACGGGCAGATGAACATCGCCATCACCACCCAGCGCGAAAAGGTGACGGGCGGCATCGCCGAGACGCTCGACATCCACATCGCCGACGGGCTGGGCACGCGCCCGTATGAGCTGTACAGCGGCGGCGAGAGCTTCCGCATCAATTTCGCGCTGCGCGTGGCGCTCTCGCGGATGCTGGCGTGGCGCGCCGGGGCGCAGCTTCGCACGCTCTTCATCGACGAGGGCTTCGGCACACAGGACGAAGCCGGGCGCGCCAAACTGGTCGAGGCGATCACCGCCATTCAGGATGAGTTCGACCTGATCCTGGTCATCACCCACATCGACGACCTGCGCGATGCGTTCCCGGTGCATGTGGAGATCGAAAAGAAGAGCGACGGCAGCGAGATCAGGCTGCGCTGACCCGGCACAAATCAGGATATGGCGCAGGGGGATGTTCAGGTTATCATGGAGTGCGCCGTCATTTGTGCGCGGCGGCATGGATTGGGCATGACTCTCAGGACGGGTGGATGATGCGTATCCCTCAGATGATCTTGATCGTTTTACTGGCAGGGGCGATCCTGCTCGGCGGATGTGTGGCTCAGACGCCGCCGGGGGACGTCCCCACCGTCGCTGTGCTGCCCAGCGCCACGCCGACCGAGGCGGCGGCAGTCGCTCAGGCGCTCCCCAGCGCCACCCCATCGCAGACCTCGACAGCCACCCACACACCGACCGTCACGCTCACCCCGCAGACGTTCTACGCCTTCAGCCCGCTCACCGAACTGGTCTACGTCTACGACTGCCCGGAACTGACCTGTGGCATCATCGCGGCATTTAACCGGAACGACCCGGTGCAGGTGGTGGCGCATGACTCCGACGGCTGGTCTACCGTGCTGCTCGACGACGGCGCACCCGCCTACGTGCGCGCCATCGACCTGCTGCCGGGCACAGCTACGCCAACCGCCACCGCTACAGGCGGCACAGCCACCCAGACGACGACCACGACACCCACGCCGACCGCCACCCGCACCCCAACGCTGGTCTGGACGCTGGCGCTGCCCACCACTGCCGTGCCCACGCTGGGCGTCGATCTCAGCTTCCTGACGCGCACGCTCGCGCCTGGCGTGGTGCGCCTGCCACCCGGACAGGACAACCCCGATGCCACGCCTCTGCCGCCAACGGCGCGGGTGATCGTCCCCACGCCGCTTCGCACCTTCCCGGCGACGCTCACCTTCACGCCCAGCCACACGCCCAGCGCCACGCCGACGTTCACGCTCGGCGCGCCGATC
>CAZTLS010000023.1:0-5511 GCA_964614405.1 uncultured Pleurocapsa sp. | reverse complement strand
CCGGCGGGTACGCCGCCAGGCGCGGGCGATACCGCACCGACCCCGACCTTCGGACCGCCAGGCGGCACACCGCCCCCGGCGGTGGGCTCGACACCGACGAGCAGCGGCGGACCACCGGGGATCATCAGCACCCCGCCGGGCGCGTGAGCGTCAGCGGGTGAACGTCCCCAGCCGGATGGACGCGCCAGGAGCGCGTTCCGGTGGGCGGGCGGGGATGCGCGCACCATCCTCCAGCGTGTAGCGCCCGGTGTCGATCGTCCAGGTCGTGCCGGGCGCGATGCCGAAGAAATCCGCCATGACCACGACGTGATCGCCCGCCCGCCAAGTCGCGCGCGAAAGCGGCACGTCGCTCACATGGTCGGGCGGCGAGTCGGCGGGCGAGTCGGCGCGGCGCAGGTGATGGAACGCCTGAACCGTCCCAGGCAGCGCATCGCCATCCACACGCCAGAGCGTCGAGATGCGCAGTCGTTCGCCCACCATGCGCCAGCGCCAGCCGATGAGCGTCGTGTCGTCCGCCAGCGCCAGCGGGTCGATCGGGATGAAGCCGTCAGGAAGCGTCTGTCCATCGTATGCCGTCGAAACGAAGGGCAGCGCCCCGGCGCGGCGCGGATGTGCCCGCATCTCCTCCGCCAGACCGCCCGCTTCCAGCTCTTCCCACATCTGAAACGGGGCGAGGGTCGCCATGAGCGTCGCCGGAGATGACGGCAGGATGAGCAGCGTTTCGCCGTTGAGGATGCGATGCGGGCGCTCCCACAGCAGCGCGCGGAAGACCGCCGCCTCACCATGCAGCGCAGGATCGTCGCCATGCGTGAAGAACAGGATCGGGTCAGCGGCGGCGCGCGCCGCATCGCGCGATTCGTTCAGGATGCTGGAGAGCGCGCTGTTGGGCGGGCGTTCGACGCTGGCGCGGGCGAGCGTATCGGCAATCTGGCTTGTCCAGACGGATGCCAGGATGACTGCCGCGCCGCACGCCGCGATCGCCCATGCACGCCCACGCATCAGGCGTGCCGCCGCACCGACCGCGATCGCCGCTGCGGGCAGGGCGATGAGCGCGTAATGGATGAGGACCGGGCTGCTGTGGCGCAGGAAGAAGAGCGGGCTGACGATGAGCGCGATGAGGACAGCCTCTGCAAGACGGTCGCCATGCCATGCCCGCCGCGCCAGCGCGATGACGCCGGTCAGCGCCAGCCCCCCGGCGATGAGCGCCGTGACGATCGTCGTCCCGTGCGGATCGCGATCGCCCAAACCGAGGAACCCCCACTCCCAGCCGAGCGCCAGCCGCACGAGGTTGCCCAGCCCGCTCAGGTCGATGACGCTCTCCCCTGTGCCGACCAGACCGCCCAGCCGTTCCAGCACGCGCGGATCGACAGCGGTGATGTAGTAGAGATAGGGCAGCATGGCGGTCAGCGCCAGCGCCCCGCCCGCGCAGAAGGCGATCAGCCGTGCAAAGGGGCGGCGCAGATAATGGCGCAGCAGCATATAACCGCTGGCGAGCGCCAGCGCCACCCCTGCAAAATGCACCTGCACCGCTGCCGCGCCGATTAACCCGACGCCCGCCGCGCCCAGCCATGCCCCGCGTCCGCCTGAGCGCAGGCTGAGCCGCGCGCACAGCAGCCAGCCGACCCCCAGCACGGGCAGCAGGTTAGGCTGCCAGATGCTCCGCCCGTACAGCACGGCATACGGCGACGCCGCCATGAAGAGCGCGGCGGTGATGCCCGCCCCCGCGCCGAAATCGCGCGCGACCACCCACACGCCGACGACGGTGAGCAGGCTGAGCGCGCTGACGTAGATCACCGCGACGAGCGGATCGGGCGAGGCGAGAAAAGGCGGGACGAACGCCCACACGCTGAGCGGGAAGAACGGCACATCGACCGATGACGGCTGCCCAGCAAGCACCAGTTCACCGCCGCGCGCCATCCGCAGCGCGTCGAGGCTGATGCGCGCCTCATCCCACGCGAAGCTGCTCACCCCCAGCCAGCCGAAACGCAGCCCCGCTGCCAGCAGCAGCACGGCGACGAGCGCCACGATTTCCGGTCGGCTGACGGGGCGGCGCGCCTCACTCGTCGCGGCGGCGCGCACGGCGGACGTAGAGTTCGCCGTCATTGCCGAGGGCGTAGACGGTCTCAGCGTCGCGGTTGATGCGCGCATCATCGAGTCGATCCTGATCGTAGGGGTCGTCGGCGATCTCCAGGCGCGCCCGTTTCGGCTTGGCACGGACGCCCTGTGGTGGCGGTGCTTCGTCGGCTTCGAGGGTAGGCAGCACCCAGGCGGTCGCATGATAGCTGATGTTCGCCGTGCCGCGCAGCAGCCGGGCGGTGAGCAGGCGCATGTCGATGCCGATCGGCGCGAGGATGAGCATCTCCAGCGCGGCGAAAGGCAGGATGAGCATCAGCGCGGTGATGGCAGCGATACCGATCGGCAGGCGCAGCAGCAGGTAGATCAGGCTGCGCCAGGTGATGCCGCTGCCGAGCAGCATCCCCAGCCGTTCGCCCAGGTTCGCGCCGCGCAGATCGAGGTCTTCCGGCGTCTCCGGCGGGTCGATGCCCAGCACGACCGCCATCAGCTGGCGATCGACATGCGCCAGCGCGCGTGTGGCGGAAAGGACGAAGAGCAGCAGCGGGATGCCGATTAACACGAACGACAAGCCGATCGCGGCGGCATAGCCCGCCACGAGCAGCGCCAGGTAGAACCCGCCCAGGAAAACCTGAGCGAACAGCGCCAGCATGTGCCGGAAGAGCATTCCGCTGCTGAGCGCATCCAGCCAATCGCGGTTGGGTGGCGTATCCATCGTAGTTTGACCCCGACTCTGTCATCTTCACAGCCTGCCATCTGATTGTACTACGATGCCGGGACATCGGATGTTGCGCTTTCGGAACACGCGGGCAGCGCCGCCAGATCGATCGTCCACAGACCGGCGCTGACCCCGTTCGCCGCCAGCGCGATGGTGCGATCGTCGGGCGAGAGCCACCACCCGGCGCGTTCGCCCTGTCCCAGCGAGAAGGGCAGCGGCGCGAGGTTAGTCAGCGTGGCAGTGGCGCGGTCGAAGCACATCAGGCGCGGCGATCCATCGGCGTCATCCAGCGCCAGATAGATGTGCGAGACGAGATCGCTCTGCGGGTCGGTGATCGGGATGGGCGGCGGGTAGTTGTTGCCTGGCGGGGCAGCGTCGAACAGCTTCTCGAAGAAGTTGTTGTTGAACACCAGCAGATAGTAACCCAGCCCGTCGGCGAAATCGCCCGCGATGACGGCACGGCGGGCGTCACGGGTGATGCCTGGGATGATCTGCGAGGGGCGGCTGCTGGTCGGCGCGGGAGCGATGCGCTGCGCCTCGGCGGTGGCGGTGGTGTACAGCACCGGATCGCCATAGCCGCCGAAATACACCGCGAGGAAACGCTCGTCCGTCCCCCAGATGACCTGCTGCAAGGTGCGGTTGTGCAGGTTGGTGTGAATCTGGCGCGGAAAGCGCCCATCGATGAACGCCGAGAGCAGGTTGTTGATCGAGTCCTGATAGACGATGCGATCGCCATCCGGGGCATAGCGGATGAAAGCGCGCTCGAATTCGCCCGGCGCGGTCAGGCGCAGCGCGGTCGCCAGCGCCTCGGTCATGAGCGACGCGCGCGGATGCTGGGTGGGCAGCGTATTTCCCGTCGCCAGATTGTGCTGGCTCCAGCGCCATTCGTTGAAAGGCAGGCGTTCACAGCCGCTGGCAAACCGGAACGACTCGGCGTCGATCCACTCGACCTCGATCGTCTCGTCCTCGCTGACCTGCGTGAAGCCGGGCGGCAGGTCAGGCGCAGAGTCGGGGGCGGTCCGCTCCGCCTCGACGATCATCTGGATGCGGCGCAGCGGCGCATCGCTGTAGCGCTCCAGCGTCACCTCGAAGCCGGTGCGCGCGCCGGGCTGGAGGGCGAAATCGGGCAGCCAGGCGGCGCGGCAGGCATCGATGGCGCTGCCGAACCCTTCGCCGATGAGCGTATCGCGCGCATCATAGATTTCCGCGCGCACGCTGATCGCCCGGAAAGCGTCGGTTTCGGTCGGGTTACGCAGCACGCCGCGAATGACCTGCACGGGCTGCCCGAATGCGCCGACCGCATCGACCAGCGCCAGGTCTTCGGCGAGGGGCTGCGGGGCGTCATCGCCCTGAGCGAATGTCTGGTTCGTGAACAGCAGCGCGGTGCAGCACAGCACCGCGAGGACGAGCTTCATCGCTGACCTTTCGCCTGATTGAACGGGTTGGGATACGAACGCGATCAGCCGCCGGACAGCCTGACCGTCACACGACCGAGGGCGGTGATGGCGTCACGGTAGCGGGTGTTGCGCATCACAGCGACCTCGTAATTGTTCTTCGCCCGCTGAAGCTCACCCGTACTTTCATAGGCAAGCCCGGCGTAATAGTACATCTCTTCCACGCCGGGCGTCCCGGCGATGACGCTGCGCGCCAGTTCGAGCATGTCCTGATAGCGCCCGGTGTGGTAGTACGCCTCGAACACCTCATAGTTGTACCACAGGTAGCGCCAGGGCAGCCCGGCGCGGCGGGCGCGGTCGTAGTACTGGGCGGCTTCTTCGTATCGCTCCAGCATCACCAGCGCCGCGCCCATGTTGACGGCGCTGAACGAGTCGGCATAGGGCGAGTCGAGTTCCGCCTGCGCCTGAGCGATCGCCTGTTCCGCCGCAGCGCGTTCGTCCCACAGCGGCCCCATCACCGCGCGCAGCGCCTCTTCCTGTTCCGGCTGGTAGATGACCATGTAGGCGCGGTTGAGGTCGCGCCAGCGCCGATCGACATCCTGATACAGCCAGGGGCGACCGGTATTGTTTTCGCCGTTGCCAAGCAGCGAGTCGAAGGTGAGCAGCGCGCCCTGTGCGTCGTCATACCCCATGATGACGCGGTTGTGACTCATCCAGTCGCGGAAGGCATCCGCCCCATCATAGTAAACCGTCTCGACCAGCACGGGGAAACCCGCCGCCACCAGCGCCTTGACCAGCTCCAGCGTGCCGCCGACGCGGGCGATCGCCAGGTAGCCCTGCTCTTCGGCGAAGCGCACCATCTCGTCCAGCCGCACCGCGACATCTTCCAGATGCGGGTTCAGCCCGCGAATGCTGTCGTCATATCTGCCCGCCCAGCCGAAGTACGAAAGCTGGATGGTGAGCGCCGCCGACGCACAGCGGTTGAGCTGCTGGTAGACCGGGCGCAGCCCTTCCAGCCGGACGGCAGGCGGCAGGCTGATCGGCGGGATGTACACAGCGGCATCGAGCGCAGGGGATGGGGCTGTCTGCTGCGCGGTGGCGGGGATGCCAATGCACAGCAGGCAGGCGATCACGAGGAGGAGTTTTCTCACGTCACGCATTCCTGATCATTCGGTCAAACGGGGTCATTGTAACACACGCGGCGCACGGGCGATCCGGCGGATCGCACTGCTTCGCCGGATCATCAGGGAAGAAATGGCTGAATTGTCCCTTACCGCACCGTCACCGTCACCGACCCGGCGAGCGGCGTGACCGACCCCGCCGTCG
>CAZTLS010000022.1:8110-51488 GCA_964614405.1 uncultured Pleurocapsa sp. | reverse complement strand
ACTTCGATCATGCCCGCGTCAACGGGCGCAGCATCGATCGGGGCGACGATCGGGGTGGAGTCCTGCCCGCCCGTCGCGCCCGGACCGCCGACATGGAAGACCATCGGACCCGACCAGGGGCTGAAGCCGCCCCAGGGGTTCCACGCCTGCACCCACCAGCGGTGGACGCCGCTGACCAGCGGCACGTTCGGGTTGAAGGCGCATAGATTGCCCGTGCAGACATCGGATGCTGCCACCCAGCGATCCAGCACGTAGCCGCCCGGACCGCTCACCCACAGGGCATAGAAGGTTGCTGCTGACGACCGCTCCCAGGTATACGTTGGGTTGGTCTGAAGGATGGAACCGACCGGTGAGACCTGAACCGGGGCGATCGGCGGCAGAGCGATGGTGAACATCGTCTCCCCGCTCCAGGGGCTGTAGCCGCCGAACGGACTCCATGCCTGAACGAACCAACTGTAGAAGCCGCCCAGCAGGTTCAGTCCAGGCGTCACCTCGCACAGCGCCGCCGTGCAGATGTCCGACGCGAGATACCACTGGTCGAGGATTTTGTTCGGACCGCTGCTCAGCCACAGGTAGTACCACGTCGCGCCCTGAACAGGCGTGAAGCTGAAGCTGGGCGTGGTGCTGCTGATCACCCCGATCGGGGCGATCGGCTCAGGCGCGCTGGTGAGCGGCTGCACGACGGTGAAGTCAGTCCGCGCACTCCAGGGGCTGAAGCCGCCGAACGGCGTATATGCCTGCACCCACCAGCCGTATGCGCCGCGCGTCAGGCTGAGCGCCAGATCGACCGCGCACACTCCGCCACTGCACACATCTGCGGCATTGACCCACAGGTCTTTGACGTAGCCCTGATCCGGTCCCGACACACGGCTGACCCAGACGTGATAGTTGGTCGCGCCGGGCACACTGTTGAAGCGGAAGAGCGGGTTGCTCTCGGTGATCTCGCCGATCGGCGCGGTGGGGACGGGCGTGGCAGGCGTGACGGAGAGCGTGAAGACCGTCTCGGCGCTCCAGCGTCCATAGCCGGCTGTGCCGCTGTACGCCTGCACGAACCAGGCATACGCGCCAGGTTCGGTGAGCAGGATGGGCAGAGTGTAGCGGCAGGTCGTGCCGTCGCAGACATCTGTCGCCAGGATGAACTGATCGAGTACCTTGTTCGGTCCCTTGCTCAGCCACAGGTGGTAGAAATCTGCCCCTGCCACCTGCGACCAGACGAAGGTCGGGTTGAGTTCGACGATGCTGCCGATCGGAGCAATCGGGGTGGGCGTGGCGGGCGGCGTGAAGAGCGCCAGATCGACCACCACCGGGTCGTGGTCGCTGCTGCGGAATGCCGTACCGACGTTGAGCGCCTGCTGCGCTGCGCTCTTGAACTCCAGGTTGTAGTCCAGCACGGGCGGCTCATCGCTGTTGATGTGCCATTCGCTAGCGCTGACCACCTGCATCGCCATGACGCCCGTCGCAAGTGCATGGTCGAGTGCGCCGAGCTGCCCCTGGAAGACGTAGCCGTAGGCGTTGGGGTTGAAGCGGGTGAGCTGATTGGTGAAGCCGCTATCGACCAGCAGGCGGATCGGGTCTTCACGGTGGTAGGCGTTCAGGTCACCGAGGATCAGCACATCCTGTTCGCCGCTGGTTGGGATGACGACCGTGCGAATCCAGGTGTTCAGGCGTGCAGCCTGCGCCGTGCGCGCCGCGTTGAAGCAGCTCTGTCCGTCGTTCTGGTCGAGGTCGAGACCCGCTGCGCCGCCGCACCCCTTCGACTTGAAGTGGTTGATGACCGCGACGAAGCGCGCGCCGCTGCTGTTCTGCTCGAACAGTACCGCGACAGGCGGACGATTGTGAACCGGGTCGAGATCGACCATCGGCGCGCTGATCGGGGTGAAGACCGACGGCTTGTAGATGAAGCCGACCTTGATCGCATCCGTGCCGATCACGCCCGTTTCGACGTAGGCGAATGTGCCCGCGCCCATCACGGCGTTCAGTCGGTTGACCAGTTCCGCCTGTGCGCCGTTTGCGCCGTTGTCGTTCTCCAGTTCGATCAGCCCGGCGATGTCCGGGTTGAGCGCCTGGATCGCGGCGACGATCTTATCGCTCTGGCGCTGGAACTCGGTCAGGTTGTTGGCTCCGCGCGGGGTGGGGAAGCCGCTGCCCATGCCATCGCCGTTGAAGTAGTTCAGCACGTTGAAGCTGATCACGCGCGTCTCGCCCTGACGTGCTGGGGGTGTCGGGCGCGGGTTGGCGCGGGTGAAGCTGACGGGCTGGGTGGGGTGGATGCGGTACGCCACCGGATCACTGGTCGCTCCGGCGGACGAGTCGGTGTGCGTCAGGATACCCGTGATGAAGCTGGTGGTATCGCCGCTGCGCAGGGTGGGGTTCGTCCCCCCGAACAGGTACGGTGTGGGATCGGGGTTCTGCGGGTCTCGCCCATCGTCCAGTCGAATCTGGTTCAGGGCATTGGCGAGCGCCAGCGCCTGAGCGGGCGCGCCCGGATCGACGATATTGGTCGGGTTGACCAGCCGCGACCCCGCTGACAGCGAGACTTCGCCATAGCGCCCCAGCACGAATACATCGTTGGCGTAGAGCGTCTGCGGCAGCACAACGAGCATGTTCTCAAAACGTTCGGCGAAGGTGACATCGGTGAAGGGCAGCGTGACCGGGATGGGCGTCACTGTGCCGGTGTCACCGCACGCCACGACCAGCGTCGCCGTCAGGCGCGTCTGACCGACGGGCGATGGCGAACCGCTCACGATCGGGCGGAACTCGGAGACTGTGCCGGTCGCACGGACGCGATCGCCGACTGCCACATCGAGCAGGCTGGTCGAAGCGACCACGAACAGCGCATCCGACGTCGCCGGATTGCCATCGCCGAGTGCGTCCTGCAGGAAGAAGCCGCCCAACTGACCGGACGCCTGGAAATCGCCCGTGACGATGCCCTCGACAGTGAACGCACCTGCTGCACCGAAGTTCGCCCCGCCTTCCTGGAGAGTGGGGATGCGGGTGAAGCTGGTGCTGCACACCGCGCCGCCAATGGTGGTGAAGCTGGCGCTGAAATTCGCCGTCATCGCGTCCGGCGTGCCGTCCTGATCGACCACGTTCGCCGCCGTCACTGTGATGGTGCAGGTCTCGTTCGGGAAGAGATCGACCATCGGGTTGAGGGTGAAGGTGGTCGGTCCGCCCGTGATCACCGTGCTGACCGCGCCGCTGGTGGTGCAGTTCACGGTCACCCAGGGATCGGTGACGGTGACGGGTTCGCTGAAGCTCAGCGTGATGTCGGTATCGACCGCCACGCCTGTCGCGGCGTCCGCCGGGGTGATGCTGCTGACGGTCGGGGGTACGTCAGGCGGAGTGGTGGTGTTGACGGCGTTGGGGGTGTTGAGCGCCTCGCCCGCCACCAGTGTGCCCGTGAATCCTGGAATGCCCGCCAGGTCGAAATCGTTGCGAACCCAGTCGGCGGCAGTGTCGCTATCGCCGCCGTTGGGGATGCGCGACGCGCCGCCGACGGTGAATGCGCCACCGTCAAAGCCGGCTGTCAGCGTGACTGAGGTGAAAGTGCGGTCACTGGCTCCGCCGTCCGTCACCGCCACCGCATCGACGATTTCCGACCAGGGCATCACATCGAATACACCGTCGTTGTTGGTGTCCAAATCCTGATTGAGCGCCCCGGTGAAGTCTTTGACCAGCAGCAGCGTGAGCGTGCCGTTCTCGAAGGCATCCGTGCGGAAACCTGTCCACCAGAAGCCGCTGGCGTCGGTCGTGCCGATCGCGATGACCTCATCGACCGTGCCGATGCCTGTGCCACCGCCGCTGTCGCCTTCGATCTCCAGCAGGGTGTATGCGCTGTAGTCAGTGTTCGGCGCGCCGAACACCTCGACGTATTCGCGGGTGTCCGTGCCGACATGGTTGAAGACGAACTCGTTGATGACGGGCGGCTGTGCCCCTAGCGGCGCGCCCAGATCGGCGGTATCGACGCGGAACTTGCGGTGGTTGACGATTGGCAGATCGCCCGCCAGCCCGCCATCGCCGTACCAATCGGTGTCGCCGCTGTCGCTGATGAGCTGGATGCGCGAAGCAGGGGTGAGCGCCGCCGGAATTTCGACGATCGCCTCCGGGTTGCGCGTGCCCCCACCGACGACCGCCGCCCGTTCGACGGGCGCACTGCCGGGAACCCAGGTGAAGAGGCGGAAATCACCACCCGCGCCGGGCGAACCCGCCAGGATGAGGCATTCGGTGGCGTTGCATTCCAGGCTGCGAACCCCACGCCCGCCCAGATCGAGCAGATGTACGGCATCGAATGCCGCCGGACCCGCCGACGGATTGCCCGCCGTCAGCCCAGGCAGATTCTGGACTGCCAGCACGATCGCCCTGCCGCTG
The DNA here is from genome assembly GCA_964614405.1 of uncultured Pleurocapsa sp. Lineage (GTDB taxonomy): Bacteria > Chloroflexota > Anaerolineae > Aggregatilineales > Phototrophicaceae > Flexifilum. Next base: position 47,120 of record CAZTLS010000022.1, on the reverse strand, counting down.
ACCAGCGGCGAGCGGTAGCCGATGAAGAAGTCGCTGTTGCTGCCGGGGCGGAAGCTGAAGCCTTCCTGATTGTAGCCGCCGGACTCAGGCGGCACGCCGACGGCAGCCGCAGCTGCCAGACCGAGCGCGTCTGCGCCCAAGCCGTGACCATTGGCAGCGTCCCAGGCGATGGCATCCGCCTTGAACTGGTCATAGCGCCCGATGTAGGACAGCGCGGTACTTGCGCTTGTGCCGCTCACCGTCACCGCGAAGAGGCGGCTGCGGTTGGGGCGGTTGGCTCCGGCGCTGCTGTTGCTGTGCGACCCCATGAAGTAGACGGTGCTGCCCGCGCGCGTCATCCCTTCGATGTCCACCTCGCGCGGGACGCCGCTTGACAGATCGGTCAGCCCCAGCAGCGCGGTCACATCCGTCCCGGCGACAGGCGCTCCGGAGGTGGTGCGGCTGTAGGTGCGGATGACCTGATCCTCGTCATCTGCCACCAGCATCCAGTCGGCATCGAGCGGGATCGCCGCTGAGGCTTCGGCGCTGCGCGTCATGTAGCGATCGTCTGGCGTGGATGGGTCGTCAGCAGAAGCGGCATAGCGGAAGACGAAATCGGCGCTGTTGACACCATCGTTTGCTGTGACGGTGACGCTGCTGTAGCCGACTGCCCCGGCGGGCGCGCCGATGTCCAGCCGCCACGTGCCGATCCCGGTATCGACCACCGAGGCGCTGCTCAGCACCGACGGGCTGCCGTTGACCACCGTGACGCTGATGCTGTCGGCAGGGGTAGCGTCATCGCTGACGCTGAAATCGAAGCCGAAGCCCGCCCCGCTGAAGATCGGCTGCGTCGGGTCGCCGATGACAGCGCTGATGCCATCTGGCAAGCCGAACACGACCGGGGCATTGCTGCTGGTCTGCGGGTTGATGCCGCCGATGTGATCCAGCGCCTTGCCTGCAAAATCGATCGGCAGGGTGCGGACGCTGTTCGTCACCCAGTTAGGGGCAGTCCCCGCCAGTGCATCACTGACGAACCAGTTATCTCCTGTCGATCCGGTCGATTCGCCGACGCGCGCGGCGTACTGCGCCTCGAAACCGAAATTGATGATGCTCACGCCGGATTTGACCAGACCGTTGGCGTTGGCGCTGAACACGATGTCGGCATAGCCGGTATCGCTCGCGCCGCCGTCGAGGATGCTGATGCCGTCGTAGATCGTCCAGCCTGCGTAAACCATACCGTCCGGCGTACCATTGTTGTCAGCGTCGATGTCGTCGGTCAGCAGGGGCGCGGTGGCGCTGCCGATCAGGAAGAATGTCACAGACAGATTTTCGATGTCAGTCGCCGTGCCATCGGCGCTGAAGCCGACTCCGCCGCTCCAGCCGGTGGCGGTGCTGGTCAGCACGTTCGCACCGGGGATGGTGGTGTAGCTGCTGTTGAACTGGCGCAGCACCAGATAGCCGTTGCTGCCGAAGGTGCGCCCGGACAGATCGAAGATCGTCTGCACGTCACCAGGTCCGCCACCGCTGTCACCCTCAATGCCGACGAGGTATGTCCCGGCGGGCAGGGTCGCGTTTGCCGGACCGCGCAGCTCGATGTATTCGTGCGGGGCATCCGTGCCGGGCGGGTTGAACAGGATTTCACTGATATAGTACGGCCCCGCAGCGGCGGCTGCCGGGACGATCGTCAGACTGCTGAACACGACCAGCATGATCAGCGCAGCCAGGCAGACCAGCCACCCTCGCGCTTTCCACAGAACGCCAGTTCCAGGCATCAGACACATCCTGTGTGAATGAAAAACAGGTAAATAGGAACGCAGCAGTAACTATAGGCGCGTGGAACGGGTTCTTCAATCGATCTGAATGAAGCTTAAACAGATGATCACGAACAGACAAAATACCCCCGACACGCAACCGCGCCGGGGGCGATCGTATAAAGCGACTGAGGTTGCCCCACCGCTTCATCCCGGTTGAGGATGAAGCGGTGGGCTGGAGACCGTGCTTACTCGCCCGGTTCCGGCAGCACTTCGATCATGCCCGCGTCAACGGGCGCAGCATCGATCGGGGCGACGATCGGGGCGGAGTCCTGCCCGCCCGTCGCACCCGGACCGCCGACGTTGAAGACCATCGGACCCGACCAGGGGCTGTAACCACCCCAGGGGTTCCACGCCTGCACCCACCAGCGGTGGACGCCACTGCTGAGTGTCACGCCAGGCGTCGCCGAGCAGACCATGCCCGTGCAGACGGTCGAGGCTTCGAACCACTGATCCAGTACGTATCCACCCGGACCGCTCACCCAGACGTAGTACCAGGTCGCGCCGTTGGCACGTTCCCAGGTGTAGGTCGGGTTGGTCTGAAGGATGGAGCCGACCGGCGAGACCTGAACCGGCGACAGCGGGGCGAGGGCGACGGTGAAGCTGGTTCCGCTGCTCCACGCGCTGTAGCCGCCGAACGGCGTCCACGTCTGGATGAACCAGACATATTCGCCAGGAGGCAGCACCACACCCGGCGTCACTTCGCAGGTCGTGCCGTTGCAGATGATGCCGCCGTCATACCACTGATCGAGAATCTTGTTCGGACCGCTGCTCAGCCACAGGTAGTACCACATGCCACCCGGCACATCGCTGAACACGAAGGTGGGCGTGGTGCTGGTGATCGCACCGATCGGGGCGATCGGCGTGGGTGTGGCGGGCGTGGCATTGACGGTGAACTGCGTGCCGCTCGTCCACATGCCGGCGCCGCTGATCGGGCTGTGCGCCTGCACCCACCAGGTATAGCGACCGGGCGTGAGTGTGACCGGGGCGTTGTAGGTGCATGTGCCGCCAGAGCAGATGCCGTCCGCGCTCATGTACAGATCGTGGACGTAACCCGCGCCCGGACCTTCGGTGCGGCTCAGCCAGAAGTGATAGTGCGTTGCGCCCAGAACCGATGTCCACACGAAGTCAGGATCGGTGCTGGTGATGTCCCCGATCGGCGCGATCGGCGTCGGGACGCCCGGCTTGCTGATGTTGCGGAAGGACATCGGGGCAGACCACGGTCCGGCGCCGGAGACTTCGTTCCAGGCGTAGACCATGAACTCGAACGCGCCCGGTCCGACGGTGATCGGCGAGACGGTGCAGACGCCGCCAGAGCAGACGCTGACCTTCTCGAACCAGCCGGAGAAGACCTCGCTGCTGCCTTCCATGACGCGCAGGAAGTACCAGCCCGCGCCGTTGATGTCATACCACTGGAAGTCCGGCGTGTTGTCGAGGATGTCCCCGTTCGGCGCGATCAGGATCGGCGCGGGCGGGGTCACCAGCACGGTGTCGGTGTCGGTGTTATTCGTCGGATTGACCTCCAGGATGTCGGAGTTGGCGGTGACGGTGTTGGTCAGCGCGCCGACGAAGGTCGGATCGATCCGCACGTCGATGTAGTAGGTGACCGATTGCAGCGGGTTGATCAGCGTGTTGCACGTCACTGTGCCACCGATTGGCTGACCACTGTGCGTGCAGTCAGGCGATGCGCCGATGAATGTCACGCCTGCGGGCAGGGTATCCACTGTACTCACTGCCGCTGCGACACCAGCGTTGGAGTTGGAGACCTCCACAAACCAGGTGAATTCCTGACTGGGCAGCGCTTTTGCCATGCCCAGCGAGCTGAACTTGTCCACCACGATGTCGGTCTGATCGACGTCGAAGTACACCACTTCGGCGCGGCGGAAGTTCTGCCCATTGGTGGCGGTCACGTTGGGCACGTTGTGATGGTGCAGCAGCAGCGCCGCCGGGGTGCTGCCCGTCTGCGTCAGGTTGATCGGGCGACCGGCGAAGTCAGCGGCGAACGGGATGTTGTTGCCGTTCGTGTCATCCCAGATGCCTGTCGTGCTGCCGAACAGGGTGGCGTCGAACATCGGGGCGCGCATGTCGTAGGTCATGACCGGCGACACATCGACGGTTTCGCCCAGCGCGCGGTTGAACGTCTCGACGTAGAAGTTGAAGCTCAGGTCGCCGTTCATGTCCACCAGCGGGATGTTGCCCGTGCCGCGATAGTTGCGCAGCGCGAACGGGAACACCGGGATGACCATGACGTTGTTGTTCAGCACGTAGGTATTGAAGCCTGGGCTGATTTGGTTGACGAAATCGTGGAAGAAGCAGGTCGAACCTGGCGCAGACGGGCACGCCACGCTCAGGAACACGTCCGAGCGCGAGGTCGTGCCGGAGATGTTCGGGGCAGTGGTGTACACTTCCCAGTCATCTGGTCCGCCCGTGAAGCCGTCCTTGTTCATGTCCACGTACACGACGATGAAATACTCGTTGGGCGTCGCCCAGTCGCCCGCCATCGCCACGCCGAAATTCAGGCGGGTATTGATGCTGGGCGTGCTGGTCATGTAGTTGCTGCTCACGCCGACGTACTGAATGTCATGCGAGGGCAGCGGATAGGCGGTGTCGCCCACGTTGTCCGAACCCGCATACTGCATCGCCGTCACCGACGAGACCACGTTCTGCGGGAAGCCCGACGTGGCGTCGAACACACCCTGACCCGCCAGCGGCATCAGTTGGAACGAGCTGAAGCCACTGCCGGAGAACGGATACGGGTTGACCAGCGAACGCATCGACGAACCGGAACGCGGCGCGGCGTACAGCGGCACGCGCAGCGGCACAGTCGCCCCGCTGGTCGGCGTAGCGATCAGGTTGGCGCTCTCTTCCGTCAGGTAATTGCGGACGAACGTACCTGCGGTCGTCGCCTGGTTTGCCGCCATCGACGGATCGCTGCGGTTGGCGGTCTGCGTCCCACCATTCGGGACGGTCACCGTCAGCGTGACGTTCACCACAACCGTGCCGAATGCCGGGACGGTGATCGTGGTCGGCGAGACGCTGAAGCTGGCGATGTTGGCGTTGCTGAAGGTATCGATGCTCAGGTTGTAGGTCGCTGGCGTCGCCCCGCGATTGACGAAGCGCACCGGGCGCGACTCGGTGTAACTGGTGGTCGGCACGACCCAGGGGAAGCCGAAGTGGACGCTGGCGACCACCGGATTGTAGTCGTTGTACGCCACCACGCGGTTGGAGAGCATGTCTTCGATGTCCAGCCGCCCGGAACCCGCACGCTGCGGACCGACGCGCGGACCGGAGGTGCTGCCGAGGAAGACATTGTTGTTGGCGGTATTGATCAGCGCCGCCTTGATCTGGTGCGCGGGCCACGAGGGGTTGGCCTGCATGAGCAGGGCTGCCGCGCCCGCCACCGTCGGCGCAGCCATCGACGTGCCGCCGAGCGTCTGCGGACCGTTACCCAAGCCCGCGCCGGTGCTGGTGATCGAGTCGCCAGGGGCGGCGATTTCCGGCTTCAGCCCATCGGTGGCGTAGCGTCCCGGACCGCGCGAGCTGAAGGTGGAGATGGTGTCCGCCAGGTCAGTGGCGAAGACGAGCAGGTTGTCATCCAGCGTGATCAGCGCGCCAGGGTTGGCAGCCAGGAACTGACCGGTCGCCTGCTGGATCGAAGCACAGCCGACGAACGGCGGGCTGACCTGCGAACCGCCGTAGCTGCACGTCAGGTTCTGGAATGACGACGGGACGTTGTTGGCGACCAGGATGGCAACCGGACGATTGCCCCCAGCGAGGTTGGCGTCAGTCGCGGCGGTCATCAGCCCGATCGAACCGCACGACCCCGTCCAGTTGACGACGGCGATGGTGTTCGCCGGGAAGGTGGCGTACTGCGCCGCCGTACAACCGTTACCGGACAGGTAAACGAATGGACGTGCTGGCGTATCGAGCAGCCCGTTGACGATGCCTGGGCGTGCCGGACGCGGGTTGCCGTCGATCAGGATCCCGCCTTCGCCGCCGTCTGCCGTCGAAGCGACATTGAGCGCCGCCGGGGTGCTGCCGGGGCTACCCGTGACGAAGAAGGTGTCCTGCTGGTTGCCCGCCGATGCCACGACCAGCGTGCCCGCCAGCATCGCATTGGCGATCGCGCCGCCGTAGAACGAATTCAGGCGGTTATCGTTGCCGCCGTAGCCGAAGCCGGAGCCGAGCGACATGTTGATCACGTCGGCGCGCGCGCCCCAGCGCCCACTCACTGAGTCATCGATCGAGTCGGCGATGATGTCGCTGAATGCTGAACCATAACAGCCGAACACGCGCATCGCCAGAATGCTGGCTTCCGGTGCAGCGCCAGGACCGATCCGGAGGCTGGCAAAGGGAACCGAAGCGTAGCCGCCCGTGTAGGTCGAGCCATCTGCGTTGACGCCGAAGCCCGCCGCGATGCCCGCCACGTGCGATCCATGACCGACCGGATCAACAGCTGGCACGAAACCGAAGGTCGCCGCCAGGTCAGCACGGCGGATCGAGCAGTCGATCGGATTGGGGTCTGGCTGGGCGATCTCGCTGGGTGCGACGCCTGACCCTTCGGTCACGCCGCCGTTGAAGAAGTCACCCACATAGTCATACCCGCCGATCACTTTGTTGCCAGGCGGGAAAACGCCGCCGGGCAGCGCAATGCGTTCCGCCGGGTCAGTCGGCCACACACCGCTGCCGCCGTTGTTGGTGTGGGTGAAGTCCACGCCGGAGTCGATGATCGAGATGACGATGCCCGCGCCCGTATACGGACCGCCGAGCGAGCCATTCCATGCCGACGGCGCGCCAACGTGCGGGATGCTGGTTGAGGTAGCGCGCTCCACACGGAAGACCGGGTGAATCGCCGCAACCTGCGGCAGGGCGCGCAGGGCGTTGAGCTGCTCTGGCGTCACGCCGAGTGACAGACCGTTGCCCACCGTGTCATACTGGGCGAAGACTTCGGCACTGATGCCCGCCGCTGCTGCTGCGCTCAGGAAAGCGGACTGTTCCGCCTGCACTGCTGTGCGCTGCGCTTCAGCGACTGCCTCTGCTGCTGCGCCGCCGCCCTCCGCGCCCGCACGGGCGAAGGCGACCGCCGCAGGTTCGGCACGGAGTTCGACGATCACGCGGAGGCGACCGTCCGCCATACGCACCGTGTTGTTCTCGACGTAGAAGCTGTCTGCCACCACATCGGCGGCGATCGCTTCTGTACCAGTCAAACCCGATGCAACCGAATCGGTGCGCGCAGGTTCATCCTGCGCCCCGACCACACCCGCACCCATCATCACGATGAGCAGCACGGGCAAGAGGAGAGCGAACCAGTGTCTGCGATACGACATGATTCTGAGATGCCTCCCACAAAAATAAAGAAGACGAAGAAACACACTCTTTACTGCTGTGATGAAACGACGGAGGAGTTGCACCCCCGATCATTCCCGAAAGGTGGGGGAAGACGAACGTACCCTGAGCCTGTGCGGTGGAGGAGGGCAGAGATGAAGGCAGGTGAAAAAAATACAGGTCGTCTTCTAACATGACTTTAATTCTATCGCGTCTTTTCGCCTTTAAAGGATAACATTCAGCATCAGCTGACAACTTTTTACGAATTTCATGAAATCTTGATTCAAGTCATAGACGGGCTGCCAGGCTGTTCAAAGCTGTCTTTGATGCGGATGAGCGAGACGACGAAGCTCATGAACACACACTGTGCCGCCAGTGCCAGCAGCAGCAGCCCCAGCAGCAGCCCACCCAGCGCGCCCGCGCTGATCGCCCATGCCAGCACGCCGATGCTGAGCGCGCCCATCAGCCCACCCGCGATCAGCCCGTGATCGATGCTGAGCGCGTCTTCCAGCCAGTGCCAGAACGGTGGCACAGGCAGCAGTTTCATTTTACCAGCATACAGCCGTGCCAGCACCCCGAAGATGAGCATCTGCGCCGCCAGCAGCACCAGCGCGCTGAAGCTGATCTGCGCTGCGAGCGGAGGTGAGAAGCCATTTGGCATGATCGGCGCATCCGTCAGCAGCGCCGACGCCAGCCCCGCCAGTGCGATCAGCAGCAGCGCCAGCCCAGGCACGATGAACACCCATACCGGGCTGAGCATGAGCATGAACTTGAGATGCCGCCAGCCATCGCGCCATGTCCGCAGGTGAGGGCGGCGCGATCGCCCGTCGGGGTAATAGGTGATCGGGATTTCGCTGATGCGCGCGCCGTGCAGCGCCATCTTGACCACCAGTTCGGTGGCAAATTCCATCCCCGTCGTCCTCAGGTCGAGGGCGCGCGCCCGTTCGGTGCTGAAGCCGCGCAGCCCGCAGTGATAATCGCTCACCCGTGTCCTGAACAGCAGATTGCCGATCGCCGTCAGGACGGGGTTGCCGAGCCAGCGGTGCAGCGGCGGCATCGCGCCAGGCAGGATCGTGCCGCGCAGCCGCGACCCCATGACCAGATCGTCGCCCGCGCGCAGCCGTTCGACGAACGGGGCGATGGCGCTGAAATCATAGCTGTCATCGGCGTCGCCCATGATGATCCAGCGCCCGCGCGCCGCACGAATGCCGCCGATGAGCGCCGCGCCATAGCCGCGCACGGGGACGTGAACGACGCGTGCTCCGACTGCTTCCGCCAGACTTTGCGAGCCGTCGCTGCTGCCATTGTCGGCGACCAGCACCTCCCCCTCGATCGCCAGGTGGCGCAGGGCGTCGCACGCCTTGCCCACCACGCGCGCGATCGTCTCCGCCTCATTCAGGCAGGGGATGAGCAGCGTCACCTCGCATGGGAGATGTGCGCCGTTGCGGGTGGCGACGGGGGATGCAGATGCTGTGGGCATAGTTAAAGGCGCAGTTGTTGACAAGCAGTTTGCAGTCCATGACTATTGCAACGCGCTGACCGTGAATTATTCACACGCTTTTGTATTTCGTCAATGATTCTGGTTGATTTTGCGTTAGATTGCATGTCTAATCAATATGAGTGTGTCTGCAAAGTCGTTTCTGGCGTATGTTTGCCCTAACCTCACCCCGGAAACCTGACGGTTTCCTGCCCCTCTCCATCGGAGAGGGGCGGTTGAGCGCAGCGAAACGGGGTGAGGTAGGATCATTTTGCAGACAGACTCATATGCAGTTCGTGTTCACTTTTATTCTCGATCCCAGCCCACCCTGTATCGCAAAGGACGGTGAAGATCCATGATACGTTCCCGCATTGCCACCTTGTTGGGGTTCGCCCTGCTCATCCTCATCCTGCTCACTCCGTCGCTGACTCAGCGTGCCACCGCCCAGTATGACCCCACCGCTCAGGGCGCGGGGACATGCCAGACAGACATCGACTCGCGCGTGCGCGCTGAACTACGCCAGACGCGCACCACGCAGATTTCCGTCCTGGTCAATCAGCGGGTCGTCAACATCCTGAACATCGGCAACAGCCCGTCCGAGCGTTATGACCTCAACGGCTACCCGATCGTCGAGATCGGCGTGACACAGCCATCGATCGCCATCGCCGGGGCTGCCCCTGGTGCGCTGAGCGGCAGAGTGCCGTTCGGCGTTGAAGGGACAAGTTTCGTCCGCAATGTGCGTGTGTTGTTGAATGGCGTCTTCCTGTTCCGCTTCCCGCTCGATACCTTCCCGCCCGGATCGTATTACCTCACGCTGTGCGGCGCACGTCTGTTCCGGTTTGAAATCCCGGAGGACTACGCCCCTGTGCTTCCAGGCGCATGATCTTCCGGCTGGTGCAGACGCACGGGCGATTGCTCGTCATGGCGATCGCCCCGCTGCTGCTGATCAGCCTGATCAGTGTCTTCACCGGAGCCTGGATGGGGGTGCGCGCTGTGCCTCCACGCCAGCCAGTGGACATCCGCGCCGAATGGGATGGCGAGACGATCGCGCTGACGCTGCACAACCTGTCACAGTATCGGCTGCGCGCCGAATACGGCTTCATCCTGCGCACACCTGACGGCGCGCCGCTCTTTCGTTCTGACCCGCAGCCCGGCGGTCTGCTGGCGATCAACGAGCGGCGTACCTTTGCTTTCGCCCTGCCGCCAGGAGTTCCACGCGACGGCTGGGTGCTGGAGGCGTGGGCGCGCGAAGTCGTTCCGCTGCTGGACGATGCCTCCCCCCGCCCGGAAACCCTCGTCGAGCCAGGTGCGGTGGCGCGGCGCGCCCCGATGTCGATCATCGGCGTCCTGGTCGAGCCGGGCGATCCGCCCGCCATCGCCGTCGATCTGCGCCTGACCGGGGCGACGGCGCAGCCCATCCTCATCCGCTATGCCCTCAGCCTGACGCGCGTGCAGGTGCAGGACAATGGCGCGTTCGCCCCGCTGGAACGGGCGGTCATGGGGCGCTTCACCGAACTCACCCTGCTGCCCGATACTTCGCGCACCTTCACCGAGCGCATCCCGATGCCTGCACGGGCGGGCGACTATGCCGTCACATTGTGGGTGCAGCGTTCGACGGGCGAGCCTGGCGCGTTCGAGCATTTCGCCCAGTTCACTTCCCCTCAGGTCATCACGCTCCCCTGATACAGCGCCAGATACGCGCCCACTGCCGCGTCCCAGTCGAAACGCGCCAGCGCGAACGTCCGCGCTCTGGCGCGCATCGCCGCCAGCCTGTCCGCATCCGCCAGCAGCGCCGCCACCGCATCGGCGATCGCCACCGGGGTACGCGCGACGAACCGTGCGACCGACTCATCGAGGTAGGCGCGGTTGGTCGCGTCGTCGGTGACGATAACCGGTGTGCCGCACGCCAGCGCCTCCGCCAGCACCAGCGGGAATCCTTCTCCCTCTGAAGGCAGGATGAGCGCATCCGCCGCACCGTACCACCGCGCCAGCGCCACCTGATCGAGCCGACCGATGACGCGCACGTTAGGGGCGATCCCAGGCTGCGCGGCGAGCTGTTCGGTATCCTGCCCGCACAGCACCACATCGACATCCGGCAGCCGGTGCGCCGCCGCCAGCACCAGCGGCACGCCTTTCTTTTCGGCGTTGCGCCCGGCGAAGAGCAGGGTCGGGCGGTGCAGCTCCAGTTCGGCGCGCAGCGCAGCGCGGTCGGCAGGGGGCTGGAACAGATCGCCATCGACCCCGTTGGCGATCTGCATGATGGGCGTGCCGCGCCGGACGAGGGGACGCATTTCCGCCTCCACACGCGCGTTCAGCACCACGACCGCATCGCATGAGCGGACACAGGCGCGCCCCAGCACACCGATCGCCGCCGATTGTGCCGCGCGCACCAGCGGCGAACGATAGGGCACAGCGCCGACATGCTCCGTCAGGATGACTCGTTTACCGTGCGCTCCCCCACCAATCGCCGCCCAGACGCTGTTGGGGTAGAGCATCCCGTGTACGTGGACGACATCCACCGTCGGCAGGACACGCGCCAGCGCCCGCCCCAGGGCGATCGGGTTGAAGAGGGGCAGAGGGATGCTGCGCTGCTCCAGCAGGTTGGACGCCGGGATACCGATGCGCTGCGCGCCTTCCCACATCGACTTGCCACGCGGGATGCCCGTGTCCGCCGCCAGCAGGGTGACCTGTGCGCCCGCCGCGATCAGCCGACGGGTGAGCGCAGCGATCACCATCTGGATGCCGCCTCCGTAGGGCGGGGCGTAATTGGCGGTCATCAGAATGTGCATGGGAGATTTTTCCTCACGGTAGGGGCGATCCGCTGCCGATGACGATCCTCACCCGATCGGCATGACGTGCATCTACCCGGCACAATGGGAACGGGAGTATGATCGGGAGTGATTGTAAATTGATTTTTCGCTCATCAGCACAAGGATACATCCTCATGGCGATCACCAGACAGGACGCACTCGATTATCACCGCGCCGGACGCCCAGGCAAGATCGAGGTGACGCCCACCAAACCGCTCACGACTCAGCGCGATCTCTCTCTGGCATACTCTCCAGGTGTGGCGGAGGCGGTGCTGGAAGTTGAGCGCGACCCGCTGAGCGCGTATACCCTCACCGCCAAATCCAACCTCGTCGCCGTCATCTCGAATGGCACAGCCATCCTCGGTCTGGGCGATCGCGGTCCGCTGGCGTCCAAACCCGTCATGGAGGGCAAAGGCGTGCTGTTCAAGCGCTTTGCCGATATCGACGTGTTCGATATCGAGATCGACGCGCGCACCCCGGAAGAGATGATCAGCGTCATCCGCGCCCTTGCCCCGACTTTCGGAGGGATCAATCTGGAAGACATCAAAGCGCCGGAATGCTTCGAGGTAGAAACCCGCTTGCGTGAACTCCTCGACATCCCCGTCTTCCACGATGATCAGCACGGCACAGCGATCATCTCCGGCGCGGCGCTACTCAACGCGCTGGAAGTAACCGGGAGGCGCATCGAAGAGGTGAAGCTGGTCATGGCGGGCGCGGGCGCGGCGGCGCTGGCGTCGATCAACTTCTACATGCTGCTGGGGATGCGCAAAGAGAACATCATCGTGTGCGACCGCCAGGGCGTGATCCACACCGGGCGGGAAGGGTTGGATCAGTACAAGCGTGCCGTCGCTGCTGACACCCCGCACCGCACGCTGGCGGAGGCGATGGTCGGCGCGGACATGTTTGCCGGGCTGAGTGTGGCGGGCATGGTCACGCAGGAGATGGTGGCGTCGATGGCGCGCGACCCGATCATCTTCCCGATGGCGAACCCCACCCCTGAGATCATGCCGGAAGAGATTCTCGCCGTGCGCCCGGATGCGATCATCGGCACGGGGCGCAGCGACTATCCCAACCAGATCAACAACGTGCTGGGGTTCCCGTTCATCTTTCGCGGCGCGCTCGATGCCTATGCCCGCACCATCAACGAAGAGATGAAGCTGGCGGCGGCGCACGCGCTGGCGGCACTGGCGCATGAGGATGTGCCGGACAGTGTGCTGACGGCATACGGCTTGACGTCGCTGCGCTTCGGGCGGGAATACCTGATCCCCAAACCGCTCGACCCGCGCGTGCTGCTGTGGCTCGCCCCGGCGGTCGTCGAGGCGGCGATGCGGACCGGGGTAGCGCGGCGGCAGGTCGATCTCGATGCCTATCGGGAAGAGCTGATCCGTCGTCAGGGGGCAGGGCAGCAGGTGCGTGCCCAGATCATCAGCAAGGCGAAGCTGGGCGATCGGCAGCGCATCGTCTTCCCCGAAGGTGATGACCCGAAGATCATCCGGGCGGCAGCGCGGGTGCAGGAAGAGGGCATCGGCACGCCGATCCTGCTGGGCGCGCCGGACGTCATCCGCGCGCGCATCGCCGATCTGGGGCTGCATTTCGACCCGATCGTGTATGAACCCGCCGCCGAACATGCCATGCGCCGCACCTATGCCGACACCTTCTACGCGCTGCGCCAGCGTAAGGGCGTCAGCCGCACCACCGCCGATCGGCTGGCGGGCAGCCGCATGACCTTCGGGCTGATGATGCTGCACGCCGGAGATGCCGACGCTTACCTGAACGGACGGTCACACGAATATCCGGATGTCATCCGCCCGGCTTTGCAAATCTTTCACACCCGCCCAGGCGTGCGCGTCGCCAGCGGCGTCTACATCATGGTCATCAAACGACGGGTCATCTTCTTCACCGATGCGACCGTCAATATCGACCCGGACGCCGAAACGCTGGCGGAGATCGCGCTGCTGGCGGCGGATTTTGCCATCACGCTGGGCATCGAGCCGCGTGTGGCGCTGCTCTCGTTCTCCAATTTCGGCAGCGCGCCCCATCCGCTGTCCAACAAAGTGCGCGAGGCGGTTCGCATCATTCACACGCGCCGCCCGGAACTGATCTGTGACGGCGAAATGCAGGCGGATACGGCGGTTGTGCCGGAGATCGTCACCGGGCGTTTCCCGTTCAGCCGGGTGCAGGATGCCAACATCCTCGTCTTTCCCGATCTGCAATCCGCCAATGTCAGCTACAAGCTGCTCTCGCGGCTGACCGATGCCGAGGCGATCGGTCCCATCCTGCTCGGCGTCGGCGCGCCCATCCACGTTTTGCAGGCGGGCGATGATGTTGAGGACATCGTGGCGATGGCTGCCGTTGCCGCCGTCGATGCCCAAAGCCGGAAACAGGACTGACACACGGGCGGGCGGCGCGGTACAATCTGCCTGAATCGGCTGACTCACAGTTACGGAGCGCACCGACAGGCATGTCACGTCTGACCCGTTCATCTCTCGTTCTGATCGTGCTGCTGGCGATCGCCCTGCACAGTGCGGCGATCGTCAGCGCACAGGATGTTTTCCCGACCAATACCCCCGTCCCCACCCGCACCCCTACGCCGAGCCGCACGCTCAGCCTGCCGACCGGGACGATTTTCGTCAATGTGCCGATCGCGCCGGATGAGGCGAACAATGGCGACGGCTTTGAGATCACCGGCGTGGTCATCGAACGCACGCTCAACACCGTTGAGCGCGTCTCGATCACCGTGCGAAACACGGGCGATGCGACGCTGAGCGGCGTAGGCTGGTATCTGCTCACCCCGGCGTACATCACTGCGCCGGACTCGTGGCGTTTCGCGGCGTTCACCGCCCCTGCCGAGTCGATCGGCGGGCTGCCGCCTGGTGAGTCGATCACTCTCGATCTGCCCGGTCCGGGCGCGGATGGCGGGCTGATGGGCGAGTATCTGCTCTCGACATGGGTGCATCGCGCTGAGACCGACGGCACGACCCGCCATGCCGACGGGTTGGGCTTCGCACAGCCGCTGGTGGTCGGTCCGCCGCTCTTCCTGACGGTCGATCACGTCGATCTCATCCCCGTGCCGGAAAGCGAAAGCGATCATCTGCTGTTCGTCAGCTTCACACTGCGCAACTACACGCCGCAGTACGCCGAGATCGGCTACAGCTATGCCGTCGCCGCGCCGGATGCGGAACGTCCCTGGGAAGAAGGCGTCTTCTCGCTGCCTTACCGCGCGCTGATCATGCTGCCTGGCAGCACGCTCAACGTGACGACGCGCGAACGCATCACCCTGCCAGCGGGCGCGCAGTTTGCCGTGACGGGCTATCTCCAGCAGAACCTCGAAGGTAGCTTCCAGTTTCGCAGCAGCTACCTCTTTCCCGATCTGATCGGTGCGGCGGGCTGAAGGTGATGCGGCGCGCCCTGATCGTCGGTGCGGTGCTGGTGCTGGTGGTCATCGCCCTGGCGCTGAGCGGGGCGATCGACCTCGACGCGCTGGGCGGGGCGCTGACACGCGCCGACTACCGCTTCGTGCCGCTCATGCTGCTCTTCGGCGTGCTGGCGCTGGCGGCGCGCGCGCAGCGCTGGCGGGCGTTTCTGGGCGGTCGCCTGCCTTTCCGGACGTGCTTTCACCTGTCCAACATCGGCTACATGTTCAATAACCTGCTGCCGCTGCGCGCGGGTGAAGCGGTGCGGACAGCGCTGGCAGCGGCGGCACAACCGCCTGTGCCGATCATGACCACCATCAGCACCATCCTGCTGGAGCGCATCGTCGATGTGCTGTTCATCTTCGCCATGCTGGGCGCGGCGGTGGCGGCGCTGCCCGTCGGCGATGCGGTCAGCGCGGGCGGGCTGCTGCTGGCGGGCGGATCGTTCGCCGGGCTGATCATCCTGCTGATCGGGGTGCATCGGCGGGAGTGGGTGATGCGCGTCATCGCGCTGGTCGAACAGCTGCTGCCGCCGCTGCAACGCCTGCCGCTGGCGGAGCAGGCGGGTCGTTTTCTCGATGGGCTGGTGGCGCTGCGTACCCCCGGCGCGATCGTCGGCATGGGGGTGTGGACGGCGCTCGCCTGGCTGTTCTCCACCTTGTCGGGGTATGCGCTGCTGGTAGGGTTTTTCGGCACAGCGGACATCGCGGTCGTGCTGCTCTACACCGCGCTGTCGTCGTTCACCGTCTCGGCGGCGGCGGTGGTCGCTTACACGCCCGCCGGGGTCGGACCGTATCACGCCAGCGTCATCGTGGCGCTGGGCATCGCCGGGCTGACCGAGCCGGAAGGGGCGCCGCTGGCGTTCGCCATCGTGGTGCATGGCGTCAACCTGGCGATGTATATCGCGCTGGGCATGATCGGCATCGCCCGTGAAGGGCTGACATTGGGCGACCTGCTGCGCCGGGCGCGCGCGCCGCTTGCCCCGAAGGAGACGCTCCCCCCATGACTCAGTACCTCGACAAACTCAGCCAACTGGCATCGGCGGCGGGCGTGGTCGCAGACCTGGCGCGTGCCACCCTCGTCAACCGCTTTCCCATCCGCGCCGGGCAGGGCGTGTACATCCACACCGCCCATGCCGACCTGCACATCCGCCGGGCAGCGGGCGATGAAGTGACCATCACAGCAGTCGTTCAGCCGCCTTTTGCGTGGCAGATCGCCAGCGATCACGACGATACGGGCGTGGTGTACGCTGCGCTGCGCCAGCCGCTCATCGGCGTGGTCGGGTCGGCACGCATCGAGGCGGTCGTGCCGCCGGGCATCCCGATCGTGCTGCGGCTGGAGTCCGTGCGGCTGACGCAGGATGACCTGACGGGCATGTTCGACCTGCCCGGCGCGTAAATGCCGCGCCTCATGTATGATTGAGATCGCAAATCGACACACACCTGTATGCACGGATGACCATGACCAATCTTCCTGATGCCCTGCAAGCGGTGATCGACGACCTGTCGAGCATCACCGACCGCCGCGAACGCGCGGAAATGCTGATCGAGATCGCCGACCGCTTTGACGCGGTGCGTGTGCCTCCGGAGATCGCCACCCAGCCGTATGACGAGTCGCACCGCGTTCCGGCGTGCGAGTCCGATGCGTTCGTGTGGTCGGTCGAACAACCGGATGGCACGCTGAAATTTCATTTTGATGTGCTGAACCCGCAGGGGTTGTCAGCGATGGCGATGGGCGTGCTGCTGAGCGAGACGCTCTCCGGCGTGCCGCTGGAGCAGGTAGAGCGCGTGCCGGAAGAGATCGTCTGGCAGTTGTTCGGGCGCGAACTCTCGATGGGCAAGGGCGCGGGGCTGATGGGCATCGTCTCGATGGTGCGCGCCGAGGCAAAGCGCCACCTGAAAGCAGTGTGACGCCATGCGCGGGCTGATCGCCTTCCTCGCTGCCGCCGTGATCGGCATCGGCATCGGCTTGTTCGTCGGGTGGGTGGCGCTGCCGGTCGAGACGATCGACAGCGGCATGGGGCGGCTTGCCCCGCGCCACATTGACGAATACACCCTGATGATCGCCTACGGCTATGTCAATGACGGCGATCTGGGCGGGGCGATCACCCGGCTGCGCCCGCTGGAGGTGGACAATCTGCCTGAACACATCCAGACGACGACCGAACGCTTCATCAGCACCTCGCGCCGCGTCGAGGATATTCGCGCGCTGGTGGCGCTGGCGGAAGGCGTAGGCAGGCTGACCCCGATCATGGAACCGTACCGCCGCGTGGGGGCATAGCCGCATGACGACGCCGACTTCGCCGCCCGCGCGCCCGGCGCGCAGCCGCTACGATCGCCCACGCCGCGCTTTTTCGCCCCTCGCCGTCATCGTCGGGCTGATCCTCGGCATCGGCGCTGGGTTGTTCTACGCCTGGATGATCGCCCCGGTCGTGCGTGAGAACGTCGAACCCTGGCAGCTCGATCTGGAAGGGCGCGAGGCATGGACGGCGGCGATCGCGCTGGCATACGCGCAGGACGGCGATCTCGGTCGCGCGGTCGATCGACTGGTCGGGCTTCGCTTCCCCGGTGATCCGATTCAGGGGGTGGCGGATACCGCCTGTCGCATCGCCTCGACGGGAGGGGCGAACAGCACGACCGGCTTGAACACCGTGCGCGCCATGATGCGCCTGTATCAGCCGCAGGGCAGGACGGGCTGTGCCGATACCCTGCTGGCGCTGGATGCGCTCAACGCCGCCGTCGTCGAGATCACCGTCGCTGCGCCCACGCCGACGCTCACCCCGCCGCCCAGTAAGACGCCAGAGCCGATCAGCACGCGCCCCTCGCCGACGCCCGTCGCCATCATCCCCACCGCCATCCCCCAGAACGACTTCATCCTCGTTGGCGTGACGACGACGTGCAGCACGAGCGCATCGGGCGTCATCGTGGTCGAGGTGTACGAGAGCAACGGCGGCACAGGCGTGCCCGCCGTCGAGGTGCGCGCCCGCTGGAACGGCGGAGAAAGCCGCTTCTTCACCGGGCTGCATCCTGGGCGCAGCCCGGCGTACAGCGATTTTCAGATGGAGCCTGGCGTCGATTACCTGATCGACCTGCCAGGTCGTGCCGACCCGATCGCCCAGCCGCTTTCCGCTGTGCCCTGCACCACTCCGGCGGGCGAACGCGCGGTCATCGGCTATCGGGTGGTCTTCCGGCGTGGGTGAGCGGCTGTAAGATCGCCCGCCCGCGCCCCGTCGATGACGTGTGAGGCATGTCGAAAGGACGCACAACCTATGCGAATCGTGGTCAACCTGGAAGCGGTGCAGCACGCCCGCGAACTGGTCGAAGGCGGCAGATACCGCATCAATTCGAGCTGGAATCAGAATAAGCCCACGCCCAATGCTGTCGCTGCGTATGTGGACGCACACGGGCCGGACGCCGCCGCACGCTGGCATCTGGCGTTCGACCTGGATGCGCCGGACGAGTCGCCCGCGCGCTGGCTCTACCCGGTCGGCGATTTCACCAACGTGCATGACAGCGCACTGCGCGCCGCGCGCAGCCGGGCGGAGATCGACGGTCAGCCGGAGCTTGCCGCCGCCGCCGAAGAGGTGCTGGAGGTGTTCTACCGGATGAACGCCTGCTGACGAACCAGCGGGACATTTTCCGCACACTGCATACGACCGACAGCAGGGGATACCGTGTGAAGGGCATCTGACGTTTCACCCCGCCATGCGCTACAATACGCCCTTCCGGTATTCACCTGATCAGACAGAGACCAACTCCCCGTGAAACGACCGACATTGACCATCATCCCCCTCGAAGCGCCCGTGCGTCAGGCGCATTTCGACCTGATCGAGACGCTGGCGGGCTGCCTCACCAGCGCTGATGAACGCCTGTGCGAAGGCGACATCCTCGCCATCTCCAGCAAGTACGCCGCCATCGCTGAAGGGCGCGTCATCCGGCTGGACGAGGTGGTTGTCACCCCTGCCGCACACGCCATCGCCGAACGCTATCAGATGAACCCGACGCTGGCGCAGGTGGTGATCGACCATGCCGACCACGTGTTCGGCGGCATCCCAGGCTTCCTGCTCACCCACAAAGACGGGATCATCTCGCCGAATGCCGGCATCGACCGATCGAACATCCCCGCCGGGCACGCGGTGCTGTTCCCCGCCGATCCCTATGCGACGGCGGCGGCGATCCGCGCCGGGCTGCGCGAACGCTTCGGCGTGCGCGTCGGCGTCATCCTGACGGATAGCTGGCTGATGCCTGGGCGCGCGGGCACGACGGGCGTCTCGCTCGCCAGCGCGGGCTTCAACCCCGTCAGTGATGAGCGCGGCATGACCGACCTGTTCGGCAACATCATGCAGGTGACGCGCCGCAGCGTGACCGATCAGGTATGCGCCGCCGCCCAGCTCGTCATGGGCGAACGCGATGAAGCCACGCCGTTCGCCATCGTGCGCGGGACGGACATCGCCATGAGCGACGCCCCGGTGACGATGGAACAGGTGGCGTATCCCTGGCATGAGTGCATCTACGTGCAGTCGCTCACTGAGGGTCGTCTGACGCCGCAGGAAGCCTCTGCCCTGTGATGATCGACTGCGGGGCGTGACGGACTCTCCATGCCCCGCAATCTGTTGACCCTGCACACGATCCCCGTTATACTCATTTGAAATTTCTGCAATGTTGAACAGGATTGGAGCATATCATGACTCAGGCAGCAGCCGAGCCGCGCGTGACCGGTGCGGAGTCCGTCTTCTGGGATTTGTCCGTCTTTTACAGCAGCCTGGATGACCCGGCGATCGAAGCCGACATCGGTTCTGTGATGGAGATGGCGGACGCCTGGGGTGGGCGCTGGCGCGGGCGGGTGGCATCGCTGAGCGGGGCGGAGATGGAGCAGGCGATCCGCGAACAGGACGCCATTCAGGAGAAGGCGGGGCGTATCGGCACATTCGCCTACCTGAGCTTCAGTGAAAATACGGGTGATCCGGCGCGGGGGGCGCTGGTGCAGCGCATCATGGAGACGGGCGCGCTGCTTCAGCAGAAGATGATGTTCTTCGATCTCGAATGGCTGGCGCTGGATGATGCGGCTGCCGGTGCAATTCTTGACGGGATGAGCGACGCCAACTACCGCCACCGCATGGAAGCCAGCCGACGCAGCAAGCCGTATGTGCTGAGCGAGGAGGTCGAGCAGGTCATCGTCGAGAAGGATGTGACCGGGGCGTCGGCATGGCAGCGCTTTTTCGAGCAGTTGAGCGGGGCGTGGCGGTTCACGCTGAAAAATGCCGACGGCACGGATGATCCGACGCCGTACACGCAGGCTGCCATCCTCGCCAAACTGTACGATACCGACCGTGATGTGCGCCGTCGTGCCGCCGACGCGGTGACGGCGGTGCTGCGGCGCGATGCCATGCCGCTCACCTACATCTTCAATACCCTGCTGGCGGACAAAGCGGCTGAAGATGCCCGGCGCGGCTATCCGTCGTGGATCAGCGCGCGCAACATCAGCAACAAAGCGCCAGATGAAACGGTCGAGGCGCTGGTGTCGGCGGTCACGTCACGCTATGACATCGTGGCGCGGCACTACACGCTCAAGCGCACGCTGCTCGGTTTGGACGAGTTGTACGACTATGACCGCTATGCCCCGCTTGGGCTGAGCGGCGAAACGGAATTCTATACCTGGGACGAAGCGCGCGACCTGGTGCAGTCGGCGTATGACCGTTTCAGCCCGCGCGCGGGGTCGGCAGTGCGCCATTTCTTCGACCAGCGCTGGATTCATGCCCCAGCTCTGCCAGGCAAGCGCGGCGGGGCATTCGCCTCGCACGGTACGCCTGAAACCCATCCGTTCGTGCTGCTCAACTATACGGGCAGGGCACGCGATGTGATGACGCTGGCGCACGAGCTGGGGCACGGTCTGCACATGTATCTGGGCGGGCGTGCCAACCGCTTTGATGGACTGTATACGCCGCTGACGACGGCGGAAATGGCGTCCACCTTCGGCGAGATGCTCACCTTCGACGATCTGATGGCGCGCACGACCGACCCGGCTTCGCGGCTGGCGATGCTGGTCGGCAAGGTGGAAGACAGTTTCGCCACCATCTTCCGCCAGATCGCCATGAATCGTTTTGAACACGCCATGCACACCGCCCGCCGCACGGAAGGGGAACTGACCACCGAACGCTTCAGCCAGATGTGGCTGGAGACGCAGCGCGCCATGTTCGGAGACAGCGTGACCCTGCGTGAGGATTACGGCTTGTGGTGGAGCTACATCCCGCACTTCCTCAGCACCCCCGGTTACGTCTATGCCTACTCGTTCGGCGAACTGCTGGTGCTGTCGCTCTTCAACCTGTACCAGCAGGGGGCTGCCGATTTTGCCGACCACTACATCCGCGTGCTGGAGGCGGGCAACAACGACTACCCGGAGAACATCCTGGCGAAGGTCGGCGTTGACCTGCGTGATCCAGGTTTCTGGAGCGCCGGTCTGAACATCCTCGATGACATGGTGGCTCAGGAAGAAGCGCTGGCGCGGCAGGCGTTCCCGGATCGGTTCTGAACCACAGGGCATGATCGCCCGCCTTTAAATCCATCTCTCCCATCCCAGCCCGCTCATCCGCATAGTGTCTCTGTGCGGATGAGCATTTTGTTTCCCATGTTTTTAACGATACATGAAATTTTTGTGAAACTATTCACACCGTTCGTGTTTTTATGCAACCTGTGCGATAATCAGGCATAACGATTGCTGTAACCATTCTTAAGAGAGATCACCCGATGACTTCGCACTCTGCATCTCAACCGGAAACGCTTGAGGACGCACTGGCACGACTGGCTGCCCTTGAGCAGCAGCACGCTGATGCTCAGCGCGCTCTTGTCCGCTATCAGCAGGTGATCGACAGCCTGCCCATGCGCGTCTTCTGGAAAGACCGCGACTCACGCTATCTCGGCGTCAACCGGGCGATGCTCGATGACATGCGCGCCCGCATGGGCGGGGCGCTGGACGATGTGGTCGGCAGAACAGATGCCGATCTCGGTTTCCCGGAAGCAGACATCTACCGCGCGGATGACCTGCGCGTGATGAATGAGGGGGACCTCCTGCGGGAAAAGGAAGATCATGTCGTGCTGCCGGACGGCACATCGTACACCACCAGCACTACCAAAGCGCCGCTGCGCGGGGGGGATGGGGCAGTTGATGGGATGATCGGCGTCTTCTGGGATGTGACGGCGCGCAAACTGCGCGAGGAAGCCCTGGAGACGATGCTCAAATACGCCGCCGACATCCTCCAGATGAACGACACCCTGGGCGACTCGACCACCTATCATGATCTGGTTGAGCGGCTGGCGCGTTTCACCTTCGCTGCCGACGCTGGTGCGGTGACCTTCTTCAGCCATGTGATGAATGAGGCGGGGGTGATCACCGATGTCGAGATCGCCGCCAACCTGGTCAAGCCGGGCGTGCCGATCCTCGTCCCGGTCGGGACGCGCTACCCCGTCTCACAGGATACCCTGACAAAGCTGTATGTGGACAACCCGACGCAGAACGTCATCATCGAGGATGTGCAGACGGATGAGCGGGTGGACGCGATGTCGCGCACCAACTTTGCCTACCTGGGTATCGTCAGCATCGTGATCATCCCGCTGTTTCGTTTCGGCAGAAATCTGGGGGCGATCACCCTGTCCTTCTACACACCGCGCACATTCAGCGCTGAAGAGCGTGAGCAGCTCGACAAGCTGCCCGCCATCCTCACCCAGATCGTCGAGCGGCTCAACCTGCTGACGGAACTGCGCGCCAACGTCAACGAGCTGAACGCGGCGCTGATCTTCAAGGATCAGTTCCTCGCCATCATGAGCCATGAGCTGCGCACCCCGCTCAATGCCATTCTGGGCTACGCCACCATCGCGCAGCAGCTCGGCTTGACGCAGCCGGGCTCCATCCCGGAAAAAGTCCACCATATGATGGCGCGCATCATCGCCAACAGCGACCGTCTGCTGCACCTGATCAACGAAATCCTCGATCTGGCGCGCATCAACGCCGGGCGCATCGAGATCGTGCAGGATGCCTTCGACCTGCATGAGACCGCCCGCGCCTGGTACAGCGATTTCGAGAAGCGCGCCGCCGAAAAGGGGCTGGACTTCACTTTCAGCCTCGATGAGTCGCTGCCCCGTCAGGTCATCGGCGATCACGAACGGCTGACACAGATCATCGCCAATCTGCTGGAGAACGCCGTCAAATTCACCGACAGGGGATCGATCAGCCTGAGCGTGCAGCGTGAAGGCGCCGGACGGCTGTGCGTGCGCGTGCGTGACACGGGCATCGGCATCTCCCCGACCTGGCATCACCTGATCTTCGAGGAATTCCGCCGCGTCGAGATGGACTCGGTCCGCAAGACGGGTGGGGCGGGGCTGGGTTTGTCGATCGTGCAGCGCCTCGTCAAACTGATGGGCGGGTCGGTCAGCGTGGAGAGCGCGCTGGGCGCGGGCAGCACCTTCACCATCGTCCTGCCGCTCACCCCGGCTGCTGAAAGCCAACCTGCGGGAGGTGCAGTGTGATCAAACCCTTTTCCGACCCGCCTACGCCGCTGCTCGGCTGGACGGTGCTGGTGGTCGATGACGAAGACGACAGCCGGGATGTGGCGCGCATCATGCTGGAGATGGCTGGGGCGAAAGTGCGGCAGGCGGTTCACGGCGAAGATGCCATGCACATCATCGTCGAGATGGGCACGCCAGACCTGATCCTCTCCGACCTGTCGATGCCCCACATGGATGGCTGGGGGTTGATCGCTGCCCTGCGCAGCTACCCATCGCTGGCGAATATCCCGGTCATCGCCCTGACTGCCCACGCCATGATTGGCGACCGCGAACGGGTGCTGGCGGCGGGATTCGTCAACCATATCACCAAACCGATCAGCGCGATGAAGTTCGTCGATCAGATCATCGCCAGCCTGACCCCCGAACCGAAGTCCTGAGGAGGAAGCCTGTATGACTGAGCTGCACATCCTGATCGTCGATGATGAACCAGACAGCGCCGAACTAGTGGCGATGGTGCTGAGCGGCGGTGGCTTCGCCAGCACCATCGTCCACAATGCGACCGATGCCCTGGCGAAACTGGCAGCCGATCCCGGTTTCTACCACGCCGCAGTGGTCGATCTGGCGATGCCAGATGTGGATGGCTTTGCCCTGCTCATGGCGCTTCGGCGTGACCCGGCGACGGCAAACCTGCCCATCATCGCCATCACCGCCTATCACACGCCCGAACTGCGATCGCGCGCCACCAAAGCGGGTTTCACAGCCTATTTTCCCAAACCGCTCGACACGACGGTGTTTCTGGGAACGCTGGCACGGATGCTCGGTGGCTAGGTCAGCAGTCCGCAGTTTTCGGATGGAGGAGGATTCCCGCGTCGTCCTGACCCGCCCTTGCGCCGTTTTCGTCATCACGCCACAATAGCAGGCATGAACGAAAATGATCTGACCCAGCACCCAACCGATTCCGATCCCGGCGCGGATGCTTCACCGGAGGCGTCTGCCCTGCCCGTTGAACCTGCTCTCGACGCGCCTGTGACGGACGATTTCATCGCAGGCTCTGCGCTGTCGATCGATGCCGACCCAGGCGCGGATGTCGATGCGGCGCTCGCTGCTGTCGCTTCCCTCAGCCTGATGAGTGACCGCGATGCCGACGACATGGCGCGCGGTGAAACCGCGCCCCTCCCGGAGACGACGGGGCGGCGCGCAGGACGTGCGGCGTTCCCCGCCCCACCGCTCATCGCGCCCCGGCGTGGCTCGCTCGGTGCGATCGTCGCCGGGCTGCTGTGCATCGCGGGCGGGGGCTACTGGACGTTCCTCAACCTGACCGGCACTCCGCCCGGACCGTTCGTGATCGCTGTCGCGATCGTCGGCGGTGTGGTGGTCACCATGCTGGCGGCATGGCTGGCGGGGGGGCGCTGGGCGCGCGGGCTGCTCTTCGCCGCGCTCACGCTCGGCGGGCTGGCAGGGGCGCTGGCGCTGTTCATCCTCGCCCCGGAACTGGACATCGCGCTCACCTATCCGCTGCTGCTGGCTGTGCCCGGCGCGGCGTGCCTGTTCACCGCGCTGCTCGGTCGCCCGGTGACGCCGCGCCTGCTGCTGCCCGCTGCCGCGCTGATCATGGCGGCTGTCGTCGGCGTGGCGTACAACGCCGGGCTGATCCCCCCGCTCGACCTGGCGGGGCTTCTGCCTCCCGCCTGACGCCGCGCGCTCATGCACATCGGCATCGATGCCAGCCGCGCCACCGTCGCCCGCGCCACCGGGACGGAGCGCTATGCGCTCCAGATGATCCGCGCGCTCACCGCGCAGCCCGCCCCGCACGCATGGACGCTCTATTTCCGCGATGCGCCCGCGCCTGAGCTGATCGCCGCTGCGCCACATGTCACACAGCGCGTCATCCCTTTCCCGCGCGCATGGACGCATCTGCGCCTGGCGGCGGCGCTCACCGTCGATCGCCCCGACCTGCTCTGGGTTCCGGCGCACACGCTGCCGTTCGCCTTTCCGGGTCGGGCGTGCGTCACCGTGCATGATCTGGGCTATCTGCATTTCCCGGCTGCTCACCCTGCCCGTCAGCGCGCCTACCTCGACCTGACCACCCGCTGGAGCGCCGCGCGCGCCGCCATCGTCCTGGCGGACAGCCGCGCCACCGCCGACGACCTGATCCGCCATTACCGCGTCCCGGCGGGCAAAATCCGGGTCGTCTACCCCGGCTGTGAAGCGCCGCCGATCGGCGACCTCGCCTCTGCGCGCGCTGCCTATCGCCTGCCCGAACGCTATTTTCTGTTCATCGGCACGCTGCAACCGCGCAAGAACATCGCCGGGCTGGTGGCGGCGTATCGTTTGTGGTGCGCTGCCCATCCTGATGATCCGGCAGCGCTGGTGCTGGCTGGCGGGCAGGGCTGGCTGTACGACCCGGCGTGGCTCGGTGAGGATGGAGATGGGCGCGTCATCGTGACCGGGTACATCGACGAAGCGCACAAGGGCGCGCTCTACGCCGGGGCGATCGCGCTCGTCTTCCCGTCGCTGTACGAAGGGTTCGGCTTCCCCGTGCTGGAAGCGATGGCGTGCGGGACGCCGGTCGTCGCCTCCAGCACCTCCAGCCTGCCCGAACTGGTCGGCGACGCCGGGCTGCTGGTCGATCCGCACGACGCGCGCGCCATCGCCGATGCCATGCGCCAGATGAGCGCCGATGCCGGGCTGCGCGCGGGGCTGATCGCGGCGGGGCGGGCGCAGGTGGCGCGCTTCACATGGGAGGCGGCAGCAGAGGCGGCGCGGGCTGCCTTCGAGGATGCGGTTGCATGACTTCGCGCATCCTGATCATCCAGCTTGCCGACATCGGCGATCTCGTGCTGTCGCTCCCGGCGATCGGGGCGCTGCGCGCCGCGCTGCCCGACGCGCACCTGACGCTGCTCACCACCAGGCACGCCGCCGCGATCATCAGTGATGCCGGGCTGGTCGATGCCGTGCTGACGTTCGACAAACACGCCTTCGACCGCCCATCGGCGCTGCTGCGCCCACGCAATGCCCGTGCTGCCGCTGCGCTCGCATGGGCGCTGCGCCGTGCGCGCCCGGACGCCGCCGTCATGCTGCATCACTTCTCCACGCGGGCGGGTGGGCTGAAGTTCCGGGCGCTGCTGGCGGCGGGGGGCGCACCCGTCCGCGTGGGGTTGGCGAGCCGCTTCGCGCCGCCGCTCACCCACCCTGTGCCGGATGCAGGCTTCGGCGCGCACCATCAGGCGGACTACTGGCTCAGCCTGGTCGATCGGCTGCTGGCGGCGTTCGGTCACGCTCCCGCGCCGCGCGCTGCGGCGATCACCCTGTCTGCCGTCGATTCGCCCCTGCCGCCGAAAGGGGATCGTCCGCGCATCGCCGTTCATGCGGGCAGCGGCGGCTACAGCACCGCCCGACGCTGGGAGGCAGCGCGCTTTGCTCAGGTTGCTGACCACCTGCACGCCGCTCACGATGCCGAGATCGTGCTGCTCGGCGGGCGCGGCGACGACACCCCTGCTGTGCGTGCCGCGCTGCGCGCCCCGGCGCATGATCTGAGCGGGCGTACCACGCTGGCAGAACTGGCAGCCGCCCTGCGAAGCTGTGACCTGTTCATCGGCGCAGACAGCGGCGTCATGCATGTCGCCGCCGCCGTCGGCGTCCCGGTCGTGGCGCTGTTCGGTCCGAGCAATGCCGATGCCTGGCGACCGTACAGCGCGCGGTCGATCGTGGTGCGCGCCGGGGTGCGGTGCAGCCCGTGTGCCTATGTCGGCACGGGCGTCGGCGCGCGCGAAGGCTGCCCGGCGCGCACCTGTATGCGCCTGATCGAACCCGATACCGTGATCGCAGCCGCAGAGCGCCTGCTGAGCGGTCAGGCGGCTGACCCCGCACCGCCGATGACCCCACCGCGTGCGGCAGGGCTGCGCGTGCTGGGGATGCCCGTCAGCCAGGTGACGTATGACGCATGGATGGCGCTCATCGCCGCGTGGATGCAGGGCGAGACGCCGCGCCACGTCTGCACGATCAACCCGGAGATGATCATGACCGCCAGGCGCGATCCGGTCTTTCGCGTGGTGCTGGAGCGCGCCGACCTGACCGTGCCCGATGGCGTCGGTCTGCTGCTGGCAGCGCGCTGGCAGGGGAGTCCACTGCCCGAACGGGTGACTGGCTCGGATGGCGTGCCGCGCATCGCGGCGGAGGCGGCGAAGCAGGGCTGGCGACTGTTCCTGCTGGGCGCGGGGGAAGGAGTGGCGGCGCGCGCCGCTGATGTGCTGCGATCGGCATACCCAGGCGTGCCGATCGTCGGTGTGTACAGCGGCAGCCCGCGCCCGGAGGACGAAGACGATCTCGTCGAGCGCGTGCGCGCCAGCGGTGCGGACATCCTGCTGGTGGCATACGGCGCGCCGGAGCAGGACAAGTGGATCGCCCGCAACCTGCACAGGCTGGGCGTCAAAATGGCGATGGGTGTGGGCGGCACGTTCGACTTCATCGCCGGGGTCGTCCCGCGCGCGCCGATCGCCTGGCGTCGGCTGGGCGTCGAATGGCTGTATCGACTCATCCTCCAGCCCTGGCGCATCCGGCGCATGGCGCGCCTGCCGCTTTTCGCGCTGCTGGCATGGCTGGAGGCACGACGACGAAAGGGCAGCGATGCGTGAGCGACTGCTGGCGCTGATCGACGGCATGGCGCATGTACGGCTGGTGGTGGCGGGAGACCTGATTCTGGACGAGTACATCACCGGGCGCGCCGATCGCCTGAGCCGTGAAGCGCCTATCCCGGTGCTGGAATTTGAGGGGCGGCGCTATGTGGCGGGCGGGGCAGCCAACCCCGCCGTCAACGGTGCGACGCTGGGCGCGGCGGTGCGGCTGATTGGCGCTGTCGGCGCGGACGCCGAAGCCGACGCCCTGCGCGCGGTGCTGTCCGAGGCGAGGATCGTCCACGATGATCTGCTGACCGACCCGGCTCGCCCGACCACGCTCAAGACCCGCATCATGGCGCACATGGGGCTGCGCTTCCCACAGCAGGTGGCGCGCATCGACCGCCTAAGCCGCGCGCCGATCGACGGGGTGATCGCGGTCGAGGCGGAGAGGGCGATCGCGCGGGCGCTGGACGACGCCGATGCGCTGCTCTTCTCGGACTATCGCGGCGGGATGCTGACTGCGCCACTGGTGCGCGCCGGGCTGGAGGTGGCACTGGCGCGCGGCGTCCTCTCGGCGGCGGACGCGCAGGGCGATTTCGACAAATATCGGGGCATCGATGTCATCAAGTGCAATGCCGACGAAGCGGCGGCACATCTGGGACGTGTGCTGAGCAGCGACGCGGCATTTGCGGAGGCAGCGCGTGCGCTCTACGATGCGCTGGGCGTGCGCCTGGCGATGGTCATCACGCGCGGGGCGGATGGGGCGACGGTCGCGGACGGGGCGGGCGTGGCGCACTGCCCCGCGCCCGCCGTCACGGATGTGTACGATACAGTGGGCGCGGGGGATACGGCGATCGCCGTGCTGACTCTGGCGCTGGCGTCAGGGGCGACGGCGGTCGAGGCGGTGACGCTGGCGAACAGCGCCAGCGGCATTGTGGTGCGCCGGGTGGGCAACTATGCCCCAAGCCAGGATGAACTGCGCGCGGTGGTGTGAGTCGAGCGCCAACCGTACTTCAGCCGTTGAGCAGGCGTTCGATGACGCGCAGGCGCGCTGTAACGACCGGTGAAATATCCTGTGCAAGCGAGAGGTAACGCTGGTAAGCACGCTGTGCAGCAGCATAGTCCTCAAGCGCATAATGGGCATCCCCGCGCAGCAGCGCGAGATCAGGATCGTCTGGCGCGAAAGCATCTGCGCGTTCCAGCACATCCAGTGCAGCCACAGCCTGAGCATTGTTCAGGGCGTAGCGTGCAACCCATCTGTAGGTTTCGATGCGGCGCGGGGCAAGCTCAACAGCGCGTTCGGCGTCGGCAAGCGCGCCCACCACATCGTTCACGGAGTCCATCAATGCCGCACGCACGAGAAAACGTTCTGATGTGGGCAGCAGGATGATCGCCTGAGTTTGGCTGGCGATTGCCTGTCCCTTTTGCCCAAGCCAGAAATGTGCCTGTGCCTGTAAATCGTAAGCACGGGCAAGATCGACCGGGCTGGCAGGACGCGCTGTAACAGCCTGCTGAGCATAGGTGAGTGCCTGGGTCGCATCTCTTTCGTTAAAGCGTCCGCGTGCTTCCAGACACGCCTCGGCAGCCGCCAGAAGCACCGATGAGTCTGATGAGACGGTTGAAGGACATGCAGGATGAGATGCGAGTGCTGTGGTGCTGAATGTCAGATACAGCATCATCGCTATCAAAATGGCGCGCGTGAACCCCATCTTCAGTGCCATCATTCATTCCTCAACCGGACAACGGCGGAATGGATCGAGACCACATGGCGTGCAGCAGCATGTGCTGTAAAAGCCGAGCATCGTCTCGTAAGTGGTGATTACAGCCTGACGCTGCCCCGCTGGGTGCTGGCTGCACAACGCCGTATCACAGGGGTAGACGAAGTAAGCGTACACTGTTCCCCCCGCATAAGCGGTCGGCGCTCCATTGCTGCATGGGCGGCAGTTTCCATCCTGGGCGTTTACAGAGAATGGGCTGAGTGTGAGTACGCTGTACAGGATGAAGAGCGCCATAAACCATTTAACGTTCATGAACCTCTCCTTTCCTCAAGAGATGTGCATATCTTATCACACCACACCATATTTTTTGATGAAGGAGCGTTAAAACTGTGTAATCGTCACAGCAGAATAATAGTCTTTCAGGGCGACTTGTTGATGTCTGACGAATCTCGCGATCGCCCACCAGCACGATATACTCGACGCATCACGCAACGGTATCGGAGGTGGACTCATGACGCAGCACATCCTGCTGACGACGATCGGCACGGGTAATTACGAGGAAGTATCTTATGCCTTTGGGGAAAAGGTGGCTGAAAAGACGCGCTTCTTCTCCAGCGCGCTGCTCAGGCATCTGAGCGGGTCGAACCGCGTGACCGACGTCATCGTCCTGCTGACAGGGGATGCTGCCGCTCATGTCAACTGGCAGGGTGAGAAGGGGCTGAAGCAGGCGCTGCGTGCGGCAGACGCCGATGTGACGATCGTCGAGACGGGCGAGCCGCCGATCCCGGATGGGTTGACCGAGGATGACATCTGGACGATCTTCAACCGCATTGAAAGCCTGATCCCGGATAACTGCACGATCACGCTCGATGTGACGCATGGCTTTCGCTCGCTGCCGCTGATCATGCTGCTGAGCGTTGCCTATCTGCGCCTGACAAAGAACCTGACCCTCAACGCGATGTATTACGGCGCATACGCTGCCAAAAAGCCTGGCACGACAGAAGGAGAGGAACAGCCCGCGCCGGTCCTCGATCTGACACCCTTTCTGACGATGTTTGAATGGGCGAATGCCGCTGATGCGTTCGGGCGCACAGGTGATCTGAGGCAGTTCGCCGAACTGCTGAAGTCGCGCCAGATCAGCCTGCACAAGTCGGGCAGAGCAGGTAAAGAGGATCTGCCCAAGTACTTCACGTCGATCGCCGGGTCGATGGATGTGCTGTCTGCTGCGCTTGACCTGGGTCGGCTGGAGGAACTGGCTGGACCGCTGAAAAACCTGAGGAAAAACCTGCCGCAGCAGGAAGAGAAAGCCGCCCGCTGGCTTCCGCCGCTCAGATCGCAGATCGAACGGATCACTGAGGCGATCGTGCCGCTCACCCCAACCGGGGAGTCGATAGAGGACAAGCTGGCGGCGCAGTTCCGCCTGATCGAGTGGTATGTGGAGCGTGGGCACCTGATGCACGCCGGGCTGCTGCTGCGCGAATGGCTGGTCACCTGGTATGGGGCACAGCTTGATACTGAGAAGGACTGGAGTGCGCTGACAAAAGACAAGAATCAGCGTCACGAGATCGAAAAGAAACTGGGCGAACTGGCGCAACTTGAGCGCCCATTATCTTTGTCGGTCAGCAGGCTGCATATCACCCTGACTGTGAACGACACTTCCCTGCCGATCGCTCAGATATGGAATAGTCTTGCTGAGCTGCGTAACGATCTGGGGCATCTGGGTCACCGCGAAAACGCAAGCTCTGCCAGTGCGATTGGTAATCAGTTGGGGAAGCTCATCGACCAGCTCCGCCCGCTGGTGCAGCATGATCCGGAACCATCGACGCCTTCTGAGACATCATGAGGCGTTATTTGCGGCGGGCAGGGTGAAATAGAAACATGCACCCTGCCCGGCGATGCCGTCGCTTTCCACCCACACCGTGCCGCCCAGCTTTTCGATGATCGTGCCGACGATGTTCAACCCCAGCCCATGTCCCTCGTGGGTATGCTTGTGCCGCTCCAGCCTGGAAAAAGTGTTGAACAGGCGCGTCTGTTCAGCCGGGCTGATGCCATCGCCATTGTCGCGGATGCTGTAGTACACCTGATCGGCGTATGCCTCGGCGCGGATGGTGATGTGCGGCGGATTGCCGCCGTATTTGACCGCGTTGGTCATGAAGTTGATCCACACCTCCTCCAGCCAGCGCGGATCGCCCATCACCGGAAGAAGCGGCTGTTCAATGTGCAGCACAACCCCATTTTCTCTGAAGATGTGTTCCAGACGATGGATCACCTCGTCGATGACGGCGCTCATCTCGACGGGGCGGGTACTCATCTCTTCACGGCGGATGCGTGCCACTTCCAGCAGGGTATCAATGATGTCGTTCGCCTTGCCCGCCGCCGAAAAGATCAGCATGGCGATGCGCTCCACTTCATCGGCTGGCATATTTTCGTCCAGCGTGAGCAGCTGCGTCGCCATATAGATGCTGCTGATCGGGTTCTTCAGGTCGTGTGCCACGCTGCGGGCATACGAGTCCAGCGCCGCGATCGTCTGCTCGCGCTCATCCAGTTCGCGGTGCAGCAGGTCGGCACGTTCGACAGCGGCACGCTGTTCGATGCGCGCCGTCTCGACCTCATGCAGCGCCTGCAAGGTGCGATAGCGCACATCCGCCTGCTGGTTGAAACGCGCTTCCCTGAGCATGTGAAACCGTTCGTAGTGCGCCAGTGCTTCTTCAAACCGCCCCTGGCTTTTGCAGAGTGCGCTCAGCCTGTGGTGGACGTCGATGGCGTCGTCGCGCACATCATGCGTCTCAAAAATGTGCAGCGCCGCCAGAAAATGCTGTTCCGCACGCGGCAAATCGCCTCTGGCGAGGTGAATATCGCCGGAGGTCATCTCCACGATGCCAAGCCAGAAAGTCCCTTCCATCCCGGCGAGAGTATGGCGTGCTTTTTCCAGCACATCGAGTGCGCTTTGCGTGTCCTGATCGAGCAGATATGCCATGCTGCGGATGAGCATCATGCCGTTGGGAAGGGGAAGCCCGTGCGCGTCACAGTATGCCGCAGCTTCATCAAGGACAGTGTGGGCGCGCGCCGGATGCTTCGTCTGCACCTCGATGTACGCCAGATTTTCAAATTCGTTGATGACATGCGTTCGGACGTTCTGCCAGTTCCCATTCAGCGCACAGTCGAGCGCCTTGTGCGTTTCGTGGCGTGCCCTGTCAAATTCCCCGCGACGAATGCACAGCGCGCCGACATTGCTGTACACGATGTAATCGCGCTGGGGGATGAGGTCATCCGCGAAGTCCTTAAGCTGCATATACAGGTGCAGCGCCACATCGTAACTGCCGATCATCATGTGGATGACGCCGCGTGAATTGATGATACGGAAGCGCGCGAGTGTGTCTCCCAAAGCGAGCGCCAGCTTCTCCGCTTCGTCTGCCAGGCGCAGTACTTCGTCGTATGTGCTGTTGTAGGAGAGCGTTTTGATGAGGAAGACGAGCGCGTTGAGCTGTCCCTGCCGATACCCTGCTGCGCGCGCCAGCTCAAGCGCTTCGCGTGCGAGCGGGATCAACTGGACATGCCCCATTTTGACATCGCGCTCTTCACGCTCGTGAATGTATGCGATGATGACATCGACGCGCTGTTCCGGCGTGGCTGCGTGGCTCAGCAGGGTTTCCAGTTCTGTCAGGTCTGAAGGGGAGATCGCTGCCGCCATTTCTGCACTTTCACCGATCATCATGTCCTGGCTATGCTCAGATCATAAGCGTAAATGCGTCAATTGAGATGAGATCGTTCACCAGAAATAAAAACAGCCGCGCGATAGCGGCTGTCGGCGGGTGAGGAGAGAGCGGGATTCGAACCCGCGAGGGCTTGCACCCTACTCGCTTTCCAAGCGAGCGCACTAGACCACTATGCGACCTCTCCACGTGGTAAACAGATTATAACAAACCCGCCCGGCGTGGTACAGACTCTAATCGCCGTGAGTCGCTTCCTGAGCGATGAAGCCGTGATGCGCCAGCCACGCTTTGAGTTCCTTATCGTTCGGCTCGGTGATCATCGACCCGCGATCGATCCCGCGCGGGCTTTCCCCCTTCGCCAGCGGGCTGGGCGGGGTGATCGGCAGCACGTCGCCCGGCGCGGCGGCGACCAGCGTCGGCACGGAGAGGAAGCCCGTCCAAGCCAGCACGCGCGCTTTGGCGTCAGCATCTTTGTCGATGTGGATTTCGTGGTAGCTCAGCGCGTGGTCTGCCAGCACCCGCTTCGCCAGCGTGATGAACGGGCAGCCATACGAACGGGAATACATGACAAGGCGTTTGTCACTCATGGGGTCATGGTCGCTTTCTCAGGGCATGGCGGCGGGGATCAGCCCAGCCGTCCCGGTTCGAGGAAGCAGATCACCCCTTCGGTGATCGCTTCCGCCATCAGGTCAGGTTCGTTCTCCAGAATCTGGCGATCCCCCAGCATGAAGCCCAGTTCGATGATCGCCGCCGGCGTGAGCGGATGGATTTCGCTGAAGGTGTGGTATTCGGTCATGTCGCGCGTCAGCTCCAGCCGCCGCTGCAGCCGGGTGGCGCGGGCGTATTCGGTGGCGATGCACTCGACCAGCACGGTATCGTTGCCCCGTGCCGAGATGCGCGCGGCAGGGGCGGCGATCATGAAACCGCTGACCCGTTCGCCGAAATCGCGGCAGGTGTTGGCGTGGATCGACACCAGCGCATCTCCGCGAAAGTTGTTCAGCCTGGCGTCGAACTCATCCAGCAGCTCGACCACATAGCCCCGTCCGTTGAGCAGGCGCACCACCCGTTCCGCCACCGACAGGTTGACTTCCGCTTCTGTCCATCCGTCCGGGCAGACCGCGCCTGGGTCGTTTTCCGGTCCGCGATGCCCGCTCACGATGCCGATGCGCCGCAGCCAGTTGGGGGTCTGTTCGGGAGTGGGGGCGGCTGTCGCGCCTTCAGTGGCGATCGCCGCGCTCAGCCCGCGCCGCACGTTGCCCGCCAGAAAGTCGTTGGGGGTCGCCCAGGTGAAGATGGTCGCCGTCAAGCCCGCCGCTGTCAGCACGATGATCAGCGCGCGCAGGCAGCCGCCGAAGGCGCTGGTCTGTTCACCCCGGCGCGGGAGGCGGCGGCGGGGCGGCGGTTCAGGGGCATCTTCCGGCGGCGCATCGTCAGGGGGAGGAGGGGGCGTGGTCTCGATGAGTGTCGGGGGCGGCGGGGCGACCGTCTCGACCTCGACGCGCGCCGCCTCCGCCTGCTCTGCCGCATTGCGTTCCGCCGCCTGGCGCATCATCGCCATGAACGCTACGCTCGGCGAGACGCGCTCTTCTTCCGGCGGACGGCGTTCGGCACGCCACGAGTCGAACTCGGCGTCTTCGTCGTTGGGGGGCAAAACAGGCGGCTGACTGCTCATCGATCCATTCTCATCCGGTCGAACACTGCCCGATTATGACCCAGTTTCGACGGGATCGTCAATCCGGTAGACCTGCGCGCCGTCGCGGTCGAAGACCAGCGTCAGGTAGGGTGCGCTGCTGACCGGGACAGCGGGCACGATAATGTCGGCGATGGGTGGTCGCCAGCGGAACATGTCCGCCAGCGTCTCCGGCGCGGCGATCACCTGCGGCACGATGACATACTCGATCCCTGCCGCGCGCAGGCGATCGGCGTTCGCCGGGTCAGACGGGTCACGCCAGAAGGGGAGCAGCGACTCCTGAAGCGCCTCGATCGCTTCTGTGCCGCGAAAGAACGGCTGTGGACGGAAATAGACCGTGCGCCGCTCCGCGATGACCGGAACCCAGTCCGCCTCGTGCGGTCCTGGATGATTGAGGATGACCGCTTCGCGCGGGGTGTTGTCTTTCAGCCAGCGCATCGCCTCGACATCGGCGGCGGACGAAAACGCGCCGAAGAAGCCCACCCGCCCCTTGCTGAAAGCGAGGATCGGCTGATGCAGCAGCCCGATCACGACCAGCCCCACGATGGCGATGCTGGTGATGAGCGGCGCGGCGCGGTGCAGCGCCGCGCCGAAGCGCGCCTCAGCGAAGCGATCCCACAGCCAGAGCAGCCCCATCCCGCCCAGGATGCTGTAGGGGATGATCGGCGCGTGCCAGGCGATGCTGAAGGGGTAGTCATACCGGAAGAGCGCGGGCAGTACGCCGCCGAGCAGTGTTTCCGTCACTCCGACGGCGGCGAAATCGAGCGCCAGGACGAGCCAGCCGATCGACAGAAGCACCGCCTGATCGCGCCGCCGCAGCCCGGTGACCAGCCCGATGAGCGCGATGGGCACGATGAGGATGCCGTGATAGACCAGCATGACGACGGCATAGCCCGGATCGCGCGTGAATGGCGATACGATGTCTCCACCCAGCAGCGGCATGATGGAGATGATCCAGGGCGAAATGGCGACCAGCGCGATGACGGGCGTGCCGACAGCCAGCGCCAGCCACGCACGGACGGTCGGGCGCGGCTGCCCCAGCCAGATGGTGAACATCCAGGGCGCAAGCCCCAGACCCAGGATGATGGTGGTGTCGGGATGGCAAATGACGACCGCGCCCAGCATCAGCCCGGCGGCGATGAGGTCGAACAGGCGGCGGTGGAACAGCCAGCGCAGCATGAAGGTGATGCACGCCCCGGCGAAAATCAGCGCCAGCAGCGAGGTCATGTGCGAGTCCATATACGCCAGGAACAAGCCCAGCCCGATCATCGCCGCCAGCGCCATCGCCCGTCCCAGACGCTTGTCGCGCAGTTCCGCCCCCAGGTCATACATCACCCAGACATTGATCAGCCCCAGCACCGCCGCGACGCCGAACTGAATTTCGTGCAGCGGCAGGTTGAGCTGTCCGCTCAGGTAGGCGATGAGCGCGGTGAAACCAGGTGCATACAGGTAGGTCACTTCGGGGTGAAACGGCGCAAGGGTGTCGAAGCTGCCGCCCAGTTTCGCCATCAGCCCCAGATAGCCGAACCCCTGCGCGTCGGTGTCGAGCGGCACGGGCAGGATGAGCGCGGGGATGACGAACACCAGCGCGATGACCGCGAAGAGCAGCAGATCGCGCCCGCTCGTCCAGCCCTGATCGGCATCGAGCAGGATTGCGCCACGCGCTTCCGCCCGCTTTTGCCCATAGGAAAGTGTGCCGAACAGGAAGATGCTGGTGACGAGGGCGAACATCAGGTAATCGACTACCAGCGTGTTCCAGCCGAACAACGCCGCCCAGAAGATCGTCCCGCCGATGACCAGACCGAGCGCGAACGCCGCCGACAAGCCGATGCGCGGCTGACTGGTGGGAAACGCCGGGGCGAGCATCGCACCCGCCCCGATGATGACCGCCCCGAAGATGAAGATGACGAACAGTGTCATGGTTTATGCCCGTTTGTGAAGTGCGGTGCAAACGGGCACAAGTATAGCGCGTGTTCGTCTGGAATGGGCGCGCGGGAACGGGATCAGTTTTTCGGGATGCGGCTTATTTGTCGGGATCGTAGAAATCGAAGCGGCTGCCATCCCCCTCGCGCGTGCGGCGCGCTGGCTCATCGCTGAGCAGCGAGTCAAACTGCGAGTCTGCCTGAGCGCGCGTCGTGCCGATGTCGGCGCGGGGATTTTTCACGCCGCCGCGCAGCACCGGACGCGGGTCGCGCCGCTCCAGCAGCCATGACAGCACCGCCTCGATCACGCCCATGATCAGCGCGCCGACGATCGCCCAGAGCAGATTGTCGATGACCAGCCGCCCGCCCAGCACCGGCTGTGCCAGGCCGCTCAGCAGCGCTGTCATGAGCAGCATCGCCCCGTCGATGACCAGGATGATCGCACCCAGGGTGAAGAAGATGAGCGGACACGCCAGCAGTTTGAGGATGGGCTTGATGACCACATTGATGACCGCGAAGACGACCGATACCGCCAGCAGCGTGATCAGGTAGTTGCCTTCGATGCGAATGCCAGGCAGCAGCCCGGAGGTGATCACCGCAGCAGCGGCGGCATTGACCACCAGTTCGACCACCCAGCCGGGCAGGGAGAGGAAACGGAGCATGACAGCGCCTCCTTGAGAACGCCAGCCGCAATCTCTGCTGCGAGATGCGGCTGGCATTTCAGCGGAAGATCAGGCGCGGCGGTTGCGGTTGCCGCGCAGTGCGAAGAACAGCAGCAGCAGGATGACCACGACCGCGATGATGACCAGCGCGATCGGCAGGCTGTCACCGCTGACGGGCGGCGTGGTGCTGGTCACCGGCGTCAGCGTGCCCTGCGGCGTCGGCGTGGGGGCATCGGTGGCTGCCTGGGCGACGGCGGTCAGCGGCGGGGCGACGGCGGTGAGTTGGGCGCTGATCGTCGCCTCAGACGAAACTGCCTCGGCGGTCAGGCGGGCAGCAGCCGTCGCATCGCGGACTGCCTGCGTTGCAGCGGCTTCGATGGCGCTCTGGGTGGCTGTGGCGGCGATGGCGGAGGCAGTTGCCGCGTTATCCGCCGCGAGGATGGCGGCGCGGGTGGTGGCAGCGGCTTCGGCTGTGCCCGTTGCGGCGATCGAGAGTGCGGTTTGCGTCCCGGCGGCATTGATCGCGCTTTGCGTCTCGGTCGCCAATGCCTGAGAGATGGCGGTCGCCGTCGCGTCGGCAAGCCGTGCTGCCTGTTCTGCGGTAGCAGCGGCGTCGATCGCCGCCTGCGTTGCAGTCGCGTCGATGGCGGCTTGTGTGGCGGTTGCCTGCGCCTCAGCGGTAGCGGTCGCCTCGCGGATCAACTGGGTTGCCGTCGCCAGGAAGAGGTTCTGCTGCACTTCTTCGGCGGCTTGGGTCGCGGTGCGTGCGGTCAATGCGGCAGCGGTCGCCTGGTCGATGATCCGGGTGGCGGTCAGCGCAGCAGCATCGACCGCGCTTTGAGTGGCGGTGGCGGCGCGGGCGGTTTCCTGAGCGAGCCGTGTGGCGCGCGCGTCCTGAGTCATCTGAGCGATGGCACGCGCTTCAGCCGCGCTGGTCGCCAGGGCTTCGCGGGTCGCCGCTTGTAAGGTCGCCTGCACATCGCTCACCTGACGGGCGCGGGTGGCTGTCGCATCGATGCTCTGCTGAGTCGCCGTCGCATCGACGGCGCTTTGCGTGGCAGCGTCGAAGACCGCCTGAGTCGCCGTCGCATCGATGCTCTGCTGAGTGGCGGTGGCGATCAGCGCAGCTTGCGTGGCGGCGGCGTTGACGGCATCCTGGGTGGCGGTGGCGTTGAGCGTGTCCTGAGTTGCCGTCGCATCGATGCTCTGCTGAGTGACGGTGGCGATCAGCGCAGCTTGCGTGGCGGCGGCGTTGACGGCATCCTGGGTGGCGGTGGCGTTGAGCGTGTCCTGAGTCGCCGTCGCATCGACGCTCTGCTGAGTGGCGGTGGCGAAGCCCGCCACCTGAGTGGCGACGGCGTTGACCTGCTGCTGAG
>CAZTLS010000022.1:0-8010 GCA_964614405.1 uncultured Pleurocapsa sp. | reverse complement strand
CGACGGCGTTGACCTGCTGCTGAGTCGCTGTCGCATCGACGCTCTGCTGGGTGGCGGTGGCGAAGCCCGCCACCTGAGTGGCGACGGCGTTGACCTGCTGCTGAGTCGCTGTCGCATCGACGCTCTGCTGGGTGGCGGTGGCGAAGCCCGCCACCTGAGTGGCGACGGCGTTGACCTGCTGCTGAGTCGCCGTCGCATCGACGCTCTGCTGGGTAGCAGTGGCGAAGCCCGCCACCTGAGTGGCGACGGCGTTGACCTGCTGCTGAGTCGCTGTCGCATCGACGCTCTGCTGGGTGGCAGCGGCGTTGAGGAAGACTTGTGTCCCGGTTGCTGCTGCCGCCATCGCCGCCTGAGTCGCGGCAGCCTCTACTGCCTGCTGAGTGGTGGTTGCTGCAATCGCTGCCTGAGTCGCGGCTGCATCGACGGCGACCTGGGTGGCGGCGGCGTTCAGGAATGTCTGTGTCCCGGTGGCTGCTGCTTCGACCGCCTGCTGAGTGGCGGTGGCGATCACTGCGACCTGAGTGGCAGTGGCGTCGATCGCTGCCTGAGTCGCGGTCAACTGGGCGACGACGACGGCGGTCGCGCTGGCAGCAGGGGCGGGGTCGATCGTGAAGGGGATGACCAGCGATCCGCTCTCACCACCCGCATTGCGGGCGGTGATCGTCAGCGTGCGTGCGCCTGGGGGATAATCCAGCACGCGCAGGGTGAAAGTCGGGTCGGTGAGCGTCACCGGGGCAGCAGTGTCCACTTCGGCGGTCAGAGCGGTGATCGGCGTCTGGCTGACCGTCTGGATGGTGATGGTCGTATCGGCGCTGATAGTCGCGCCGGCATCCAGCCCGGACACAGCGATCTGCGGGGGCAGCACGCCGATCAGCACGCTGACCGATGCCGATCCGGGCACGCCGTTGTCAGTGACGGCGGTGACCACCACATCGACCGCGCCAGGGGGCAGTAGTGCCGGGTCGAGGGCGAACAAGCCGGACGAGTCGAGAGGCAGGGGGACATCGCCGGCAGCGGCGCTGATCTGATTGACCGTTCCCTGACCAGCAGCGACAGCGGTGAAGCCCGTCATGGTGGTGATCGCTTGCCCAGGCTGCAAGCCGATGATCTGCACCGTAGGTGGCACAGCAGCGACCTCAACACGGAGCGAAGCGATCGCCTCCATGCCGCCGGCATTGACCACGCGCACGCGGAGAGTGTGCGCGCCGGGCGAGAACTGCACCGGGTTGAGCGTGAAGGTGTACGGTTCGCTCAGGATGACCGGATCAGCGCCATCGATGCTCACACTGACCTCGGTGATCGCCGTTTGACCGCCTGGCGTGAAGGTGAAGGTGACAGGTTCGGCGATCGCGCCGAGGGTCGCCGGGTCTGGCGTGAAGGTCAGCGTAGGCGGCAGCGCGGCGATCGGCACATTGACGGTGAGGAAGCCGGTATCGCCGTCGGCGTCGGTGGCGGCGATGGTGAGCGGCACATCGCCTGGCTGGAAGATCGCCGGGTCGATCGCCACGCTGTAGGGCGGGGCGGTCAGGCTGACGCCAGGCTGATCACCGAGGGCGAAATTGACGGCGGTCACGTCCTGATCGGCGGCAATGCTGGCAGTCAGGGTGGTCAGTTCGCGGATCGGCATCCCGGTCAGTCCATCGAGCCGGATGACGGGCACAGGCACAGGGGCGCGCAGCGTGGCGAACGCTTCACCAGTGCCGAGGCTGGATGTGGCACGAATGCCGAAGGGGTATTCCGTGCCGTCGAGCGGCACGTCGGCGCGCACGGTGATGACGTACTGGCTTCGCAGCAGTGCCGCCAGTTCGCGGTAGATGCCGTCGAGCTGATCGGCTGTCGGAGATTCGTAGAAGCGGGCATTGGTGCGCGCTGCGAGCTGCTGCAGATACGAGCGATCAGAGCCGAAGCCCAAGCCGATGGTATACACGGGCACACCGCGTGTGAGCGCTTCGAGGGCAGCATCATCGCGTCCGACGAAACTGCTTCCGCCGAATTCTGCACCATCGCTGAGCAGGATGACCACACGGCGCGGCATGGGCGACTCGGCAGCGAGGCGCACCGCGTCATACCCCGCCTGATAGAGCGCCGTCTCACCGCCCAGCGGGATAGAGTCGATGGCGGCGAACAGCGCATTTTTGTCGGCAGTGAACGGCTGCACCACACGCACGGTGCTGCTGAAGATCATCAGCGCCACCTGGTCGTTGTCGCGCACGTTCTGCACGAAGGTGCGGGCTGCCTGTTTCGCCAGCTCGAATGGCGAGGTCGCCGGGTCGATGCCGTCCATGCTGCTGCTCACATCCAGCACCAGCACGGTGGCAAACGGGATATTGTCATCCGTCAGGTTCTGCACCTGGGTGATGCGCCCGCCCGCCTCCGCCAGCCTCCCGGTCAGGGTGAACGCACTGGCATCCAGCCCATTGACAGGCTGACCGAGCGCATCGTAGACGTTGGCAGTGATGATGGCTTCAGGAAGCTGTGTCGGGTCTACCCCGGTGATCTCGACGCGCAGACCGCCATCCTGGAGGGCGAACAGCGCAGCGGGCAGCGCGACCAGCAGTACGATCAGAAACAGCAGCGATCTCTTCACGACAGAACTCTCCAACCCGCCAGCAGAGTCACGGGCACGGCACGCCAAAATTAATGTTCAGACGTTAACTGTAACGCACAATGGCGAAATCGGCGAATGTCAATGCGATCTTCACGCAGGCGTGTGACCCTTCACGATCACCTCGTGAGCAGCCCGGTAATGGCGCGCGGCGTGTTGCTGGTGAACAGGCTGACCCCGGCATCCGCCAGTGCGGGCACGTGGGCTGCGCCGGGCGTGCCCGCGTCGATCGTCCAGGCATCGAGCAGCACATCGCGCGCTTTCAGCCATGCTGCCATGTTGAAGCCGTCTTCGAGGCAGCGCGTGATGAGCCGATGGCTGACATACCAGACGCGCGCGAAAGGGACGGCAGCGTGCAGCCCCTCACAGCGCAGTTCCAGATAGCGCGCGGTCGTCACCATGCGCTGCGCCGCCAGAGGATGGTCATCGTGATAGCCATATGCGCCCAGACGATGCGGGGGCAGACGCGGATCGACGGCTTCGGAGCGGTAATCGAGGTAGAAACCGATGTCGAAGCCGAGGTCAAAATCGCCTTTCAGCGCGTGCAGGCGCGTCAGATGCCAGTCCGCCCCGGTGCTGACCAGCGCGCGCTGTCCCAGCGGGGCGATCAGCCGCGCCAGCCGCGCCAGCGGTTCATCATCCTGAGTCGGAAAGACGAATTTGTAGTCGATCTGCAGGCGTGCCGTCCCTGGATGCGATGCCATCAGCGCCACGACTTCGCTCAACAGCGGTGGGCGATGATCGGTGATCTGCCCGTTATGCACGATGTGCAGTTCGCGCACCGCGTCAGGCGTGGCGGCGGTGGTGAAGCCGGAACCGGTCGTCTCCGACGCCAGGTCGAAATCGTGAACGAGCAGGTAATCGTCATGCGCCAGCGGCAGCACATCGATCTCGATCCATGCCGCGCCGTCGTCCAGCGCTGCTGCGATCGCCGCCAGCGAATTGGGCGGATGCGTCCCGTTGTCGTGCATCGCCTTGTGATAGACCACTGCCGGATGCGCCATGAATTCCGCTTTCTGTGTACACTACTTCGAGATGAATACAGCCCGATTATGGCGGGGTGAACGTGAAAAGAACAGCACACACCCTTAACCTTCATCGGAAGATGCTTAAGCCGAGCTTGATGATGCGGCGTTAACATTGTCTGTGCGTGTGAAGTGCTGTGTCCAACGCATACTAAAGAGGATGTGCAACGATGAAAATCCGGTTCCTGCTGTTGGCAGTGCTGCTGCTGGTTGGCGTGATGAGCGCCAGTGCCCAGGGGCGCACCCCGATCTACGTCTACGTCGATTCGGATACGAACATCAGCGATTGGTGGACGAACACTATCATCCCGGCGTTCGAGACGGAATTCCCGCAGTACGAAGTTGTGCTGACGCTGGTGCGCGGCGTGGGCGGCGGCAATGCAGACCTGGCGGCGCGCGCTCTGGCGGCGCTGGAGACGGGCGATGATCCGCAGGTCGATTACTTCGAGCAGTTGAACGTCGAAGCCGTGCCCGCCTGGCTGGAGAACGATCTGTTCGTCGAGATCACCCCGGAGAACGTGCCGAACATCGCCAACGTGATCGACGCCACCAACCGCCTGCCGCAGGAAATTCCGTATCGCGGGTCGCAGGTGCTGCTGGCGTACAACAGCGAATTCGTGACCGAGGAAGAAGTCCCCACCACCTACGCTGAACTGATCGAATGGATCAAGGCGAACCCCGGCGAATTCGTCTACAACCGCCCTGACCGCGGTGGCAGCGGCGCGGCGATGGTCACCCGCGCCATCTTCGAGGTGACCGGGCGCGACCCGTCGCAGTTCATCCCCGGCACGCCCGTGCCGGAGCTGGTCGAACAGTTCCCGGCTGCCTGGGAACTGCTGGGCAGCATCCACCCCTTCATCTATGAAGGCGGCGCGTACCCGGCGGGCAACACCCCTGTGCTGGAACTGTTCGCCAATGGCTCGGTCAACATGATCACCGCGTGGTCGGATCAGGCGCTTCAGGCGCTCAATCGCGGGCTGCTGCCCGAAGGCACGCGCCTGACGCAGCTTCAGGACCTGCCCTTCACCGGTGGCTACGCCTACAGCGCCATCCCGCGCAACGCCGCCAACCTGGAAGGCGCGCTGGCGCTGGCGAACTTCGTGCTGACGCCAGAGATGCAGGCGTCGGTCGTGCGCGAGATCGGCGGCTTCCCGGCGGTCGCCTGGGACGGGCTGCCCGCTGAACTTCAGGAGCAGTTCAACAGCGTCATCACCGAGACTGTCCCGACCTGGCCCGGCGGCGAATACAGCGCGCTGATGGTCGAGGGCTGGTACAACAACGTCGCCACCAACATCCAGCGCGGCAGCTGAACGCACAGCAGGACGGCGGGGCGTGCTGGTCATGCCCCGCCGTCTTTTTTTTATTCAGCCATGACCACTGTTCAGATGGGGGATACCCCGCCCATGACGACGCCTTCCCTTTCGCCCACG
This sequence comes from uncultured Pleurocapsa sp., assembly GCA_964614405.1. GTDB lineage: Bacteria > Chloroflexota > Anaerolineae > Aggregatilineales > Phototrophicaceae > Flexifilum. The sequence continues at coordinate 2,950 of CAZTLS010000022.1, read as the reverse complement.
CCCGCCCGTCGCACCCTGCGCGCGGCGCTGCCTTACCTGCTGGTCGCCCCGCCGCTGCTGCTGATGATCCTGCTCATCTTCATCCCGGCGATCGGTTCGATCGCCAGGACGCTGACCGTCAGCGTGGATGGCACGCCCGGCTTCTCCATCTCGCGCTATACCGCTTTCTTCAGCGACCCGATCAGCGTCAACAATCTGTGGTTCACCTTTCAGGTGACGCTGCTCACGCTGGTGGCGATCTTCATCGTATGCTTTCCGCTGGCGCTCTACCTGCGCTTCTCCAGCGGACGCATCGCCGCGGCAGTGCAAATCCTCGCGCTCTTTCCGCTGTTCGTGCCCGGCATTATCCTGGCATACGCGCTCATCCGCTTTCTCGGCACGCGCGGCACGCTCGACACTGTGCTGAGTCTGTTCGGCATCACCGGCTACAGCACGCCTTACCTGAAGCCGGAGGCGATCGTGATCGGGCTGGTGTGGGAGTCGATCCCGTTCACCGTGCTGGTGCTGACGGCGGGCTTGCGCCAGGTGAGCGACTCGCTGATCGAGAGCGCGCGCGACGTCGGCGCGGGCGACTGGACGATCTTCACGCGCATCATCCTGCCGCTGATCACCCGCCCGGCGCTGATCGCTTTCTCGCTCAACTTCCTGGGCATCTTCGGCGCATACACCCTGCCTTACCTGCTGGGACCCGCCGCGCCGCAGATGATGGGCGTGTTCATGCAGCAGACGTTCGGGCAGTATCGCCGCCCGGACGACGCCGAAACGCAGGCGGTGATCACCTTCATCATCTGCGCTTTCGTCGGCTTCCTGTACGTCCGCACCGTCGCCAGCCAGCGTCTGACGGAGGAAAAATCATGAGCGCTGCCGCTTCCTACACGTCCGCTCCGTTCTGGGCGAAGACGCGCTACAGCTTCGCCGCCATGATCCGGCGCGATGGCTTCGGGGTGATCGCGCTCATCCTACTCATCCTGGTCATCCTCGGTCCGCTCTATTCGGTGGTGCTGTGGGCGTTCGCCGAGCGGTGGACATACCCGTCGCTCATCCCGACGCAGTTCGGCTTGCGCTGGTGGGGCGAGACGTTCAGCCGCGCGGACATCCTGCGGGCGCTGCCGTTCAGCATCGTGCTGGCGATCGTGGTCACGCTGCTCTCGGCGGTCATCTGCCTGCCCGCGTCATATGCCTTCGCGCGGATGAAGTTTCGCGGGCGCGGCGTGCTGCTGCTGTCGTTTCTGGCGACCAACGCCTTCCCCCGTTTCGGGCTGTACGTCAGCATTGCGGTCATCTTCTTCCGCCTCAACCTGATCGGCACGGTGCAGGGCGTCATCCTGATTCAGCTCGTCAATACGCTGCTGCTGATGATCTGGATTCCGACAGCGGCGTTTCAGGGGGTCGATCGGGCGCTGGAAGAAGCCGCGCTCGATGTGGGCGCATCGCCGCTGCGCGTGTTCGTGCAGATCACGCTGCCGATGGTCATGCCCGCCCTGTCAGCGGCGCTGCTGCTGACGTTCGTCAACACCTTCTACGAGGCGCATGGCGCGCTGATCATCGGGCTGCCGCGCGTGGTGACGATGCCTGTGCTGATGTATTCGCTCATCAACAGCCAGCTGGTGGTGCAGTATGGCGCGGTCGTCTCGCTGGTGCTGTGGCTGCCCTCGCTGGTGCTGCTGCTGCTGGCGAATCGGCTGCTGCGCGGTGGCTATCTCACAGCGGGCCTTGGAGTGTAGGAGGAGTTCACAGATCATGGCAACGCTCGATCTGCATGGGATCAGCAAGCGCTTCGGAGCGGTGACGGCGGTCGATGCCGTGACGCTGGCGGTGCGCGACGGCGAATTCATGTGCATCCTCGGTCCGTCGGGGTGTGGCAAAAGCACGCTGCTGCGGATGATCGCCGGTTTCGAGATGCCCACCAGCGGGGAGATGACCATCGACGGCGAAGCGATCACCCATCTGGGCGCGAACCGTCGTCCCACTGCGATGGTGTTCCAGAAGTACACGCTGTGGCCCCACATGACGGTGTACGACAACATCGCCTTCGGCTTGGGGCTGCGCCGCCTCGACAAAGCGACCATCGCCCGCAAGGTGGAGGAGGCGCTGGCGCTCGTCAGCCTGTCCGGGTACGAGTCGCGCTACCCGGCGCAACTTTCCGGCGGGCAGCAGCAGCGCGTCGCTCTGGCGCGCGCCATCGTGCTGGAGCCGAAAATCCTGCTGCTCGACGAGCCATTCAGCAGCCTCGACGCCATCCTGCGCGTGCGCCTGCGCGAGGAACTGCGGCGCATCCAGCGGCGGCTGAAGATCACCGCCATCTTCGTCACGCACGATCAGGAAGAGGCGCTCACGCTGGCGGATCGCATCGCGGTCATGAACGCCGGGCGCGTCGAACAACTGGATGTGCCCACGCGCATCTACGACAGCCCGGCGACGCTGTTCGTGGCGGATTTCATCGGCGCGATGAACCTGCTGCGCGGTGAGGTGCGCGCCGGGCGCATCGTCCTCGACGGGCTGACGCTGGATGCCCCTGCGGGCGTGAGCGACGGCGCGGTGACGGTGGGCATTCGCCCGGAGGACATGCTGCTGCTGCCTGGCGAAGGACACGCCGGGGCGTGGCGCACTGTCGTCGAGCAGATCAGCGACCTGGGGCATTACCGCCGCGCCCTGCTCGATGCCGGGAACGAGACGCTCAAGGCGTACCTGCCCAAACAGAGCAGCGTGGGCGAGGCAGATGTCGTCTCCGCTCTGCCCACGCGCTGTCTGGTCTATCAGGGGGATGCCCCGCCGCACATCGTCACACTGCAACAGCCCGACCCATCGATGATGTCGTGAACCGGATGCGGGGGGCAATCCGCCCGCCGGGTTACCCCCTTACCGCACGGTCACCGTCACCGACCCGCCGAGCGGTGTGACCGACCCCGCCGTCGTCACCAGCCCGTCCTCGACCGCGACCTCCGACTCG
>CAZTLS010000021.1:0-56000 GCA_964614405.1 uncultured Pleurocapsa sp. | reverse complement strand
ATATGCAGCTATACTATCTGGGGGGGGGTGAAAATCCCCGTCACGACGGTGGTGAGGATGAGCCACAAGGCATGACGCGCAGACATGCTTTCCCTCGACATGCTTTCCGATGTTTGCATCGTAACACACTTTCGCGGTTGAAGGCAAGTGAGGCGCGGATCAAATGACAGATGTCATCTTATCCCACCCGTCCAGCGACGCCCCGGCATTGACGATCGCACGCACGATCCTCTACAATCACGCATCGCACTCAAGGTGAGATGATCGCATGTTTCAGCAGTTGACCGACCGCTTGCAGGGCATTTTCGACGGGCTGGGGCGCGTCGGCAAATTGACAGAAAAAGATGTCGATACGGCGATGCGCGAAGTCCGCATGGCGCTGCTCGAAGCCGACGTCGCGCTGCCCGTCGTCAAGGACTTCGTGAAGCGCGTCAAAGAGCAGGCGATCGGCGCGGAAGTGGCGCGCAGCCTCAAGCCTGGGCAGCAGGTCGTCAAGATCGTGCATGACGAACTGCTCGTCACGCTGGGTGAAGGCGGGCGGCTGAATTTCGCCAGCGGACAGCGCCCGCACGTGATCATGCTCGTCGGCTTGCAGGGTTCCGGCAAGACGACCACCGCCGCAAAGCTGGCGCTGCACCTCCGCAAGGAAGGGCGTCAGCCGTTCATGGTCGCGGCAGACACCTACCGCCCTGCTGCGGTCGATCAGCTCGTCACGCTGGCGAAGCAGATTCAGGTCGATTACCATCAGGAAGGCACAGCCGCCAAACCGCCGGACATCTGCGCGCGCGGGCTGGAAGCGGCAAAGGCGAAAAATGCCGCCGTCGTCATCCTCGACACCGCCGGGCGTCTGCAGATCGATGAGACGCTGATGGACGAGCTGGAGGAGATCAAACGGCGTACCAAGCCGTCGGAAATCCTGCTCGTGGCGGACTCGATGACCGGGCAGGAAGCGGTCAATATCGCTCAGGGCTTCAACGAACGCCTCGGCATCACCGGGCTGATCCTGACCAAGATCGACGGCGACTCGCGCGGGGGCGCGGCGCTCTCGATGCGCGCCGTCACAGGCGTGCCGATCAAGTTCCTCGGCACGTCGGAGAAGATGGACGGCTTTGAAGTGTTCCACCCGGATCGGCTGGCGCAGCGCATCCTGGGCATGGGCGACGTGATGGGGCTGATCGAGAAGGCGCAGGCGGAGTTCGACGAAGCCGAAGCGCTGAAGCTGCAAAAGAAACTGATGGAAAATCAGTTCACGCTTCAGGATTTTCTCGACCAGCTTCGCAAAATCCGCCGGATGGGGTCGATCACTCAACTGCTCGACATGGTTCCTGGCATGAATCAGCTTCGCGGCAAGATCGATCAGGAGCAGGCGGACAAGCGGATGCGCCGCGTCGAGGCGATCATCAACTCGATGACGCCCAAAGAGCGCGAAAATCCCAAAATCCTCAATGCCAGCCGCCGCAAGCGCATCGCACGGGGCAGCGGTGTGGAAGTGCGCGATGTCAACGAGGTGCTGAAACAGTTCAGCGAAATGCAGAAACTCATGGGTCAAATGCGCGGCGGCAGAATGCCAGGGTTGCCTGGAATGCGTTCGCCGCGCCGTCCGGGGCGCTGACGGGGCGCGCTGTCACCCTCACTTGCGAGGGCGCGCATCACCCCCTCTCCGCAACTGAGCGACCACTTTTTCGGCTCAGTGGCTCTCCGTGTCCTTTCGGCACGCCTGAGAGCGCTTGTCTTCAAGGAGATCAGTTCGTATGGTTCGTATTCGTCTGCGTCGTGTCGGTCTGAAGGGTCAGCCCAGCTATCGCATCGTCGTCGCCGATCAGCGCGCGTCGCGCAGTGGTGGGTTCATCGAGTCGATCGGCTATCACAACCCGCGCACCCAGCCCATCACCGACGTCCTTCAGGAAGACCGTGCCCTGTACTGGCTGAGCGTGGGCGCACAGCCCAGCGAAGCCGTCGTGCCGATCCTGAAGCGCACGGGCACGCTGGCGCGTCTGGAACGCCTGAAGAAGGGCGAAAAGATGGAAGACCTGGTGGCAGAGGCGGAAAAGGAACGCGCCGCCGCGCCCCCGGTCAGCCCGCGCACCCGCTACCCGTCGCCCGAACCGGGACAGGGACGCGGTAAGAAGGAAGAAAAGTAAGTCAGCCGATCGGCGGGGTGCGGCATACCGTACCCCGCCGTCTTCCTGATCACCTCCGGTCTCCACCGGACGTCAAATGATTGAGGTCGCATTCATGGAACAGCTTGTTGAATACGTTGCCAAAAGTCTTGTGGACGACCCGACTGCGGTGCGGGTGCGCCGCCGTGACTCCGCCAGCTCGCTCGTCATCGAGCTGCACGTCGCGCCGACGGATATGGGTCGCATGATCGGACGTGGCGGGCGCGTCGCCAATGCGCTGCGTACCCTGCTGCACGCCGCAGAAACACCGCGTTCCAAAAAGATCATCCTGAAGGTGCTTTAGACCCTCTCCATGACTGACTCCCGCCCGCCTTACCTGCTCATCGGTGAAGTGCTGCGCCCACACGGGATACGCGGTGAGGTGCGGATGCGCCTGCTCACCGCCTACCCCGAACGCATCGCAACGCTGGGCACGGTCTGGCTGGCGGAGTCGCTCGATGCGCCCACAAGGGAAGCCTATCAGGTCGAAGGGATGCGGATGAACCCGCCCTACGGGCTGCTCAAGCTAAGGGGCATCGACGACCGCACCATCGCCGAACGCCTGCGCGGGCTGATGGTCATGATCGACATTGACCACGCTGTGCCGCTGGAGGAAGGGGAATTCTATCTCTACCAGTTGATCGGGCTGGAGGTGGTGCAGGCGGATGGCGAACCACTCGGCACGCTGACCGATGTGCTGGAAGCCGCCGGAGCCAATGATGTGTACATCGTAGACAGCCCGGTGTACGGCGAAGTCCTCATCCCGGTCACCCCGCATACGATCATCCGCACTGATATGGACGCTCGCAGGCTGACGGTGCAGCTTCCCGAAGGGCTGCTGCCCCCCCCTAAAAAACCCCGCGCCTGACCTCCCGCTATACGCTCAGGCGTGCCTTTACGCTTGACATGCCTCAAATCGGCTTTTATGCTCAAAGGATTGACGGAAGGGGCAAGCGCAAGGTGAGCGTGTCCAGCGATCCGCTGTTTCAGCACGACGAACGCATGATCTGGGTCGCCCTCAGCACGACACCTGGTATCGGCATCCGCCGCATCCACAGCCTGATCCAGCGCTTCGGGAATGTACGCAATGCCTGGCTTGCATCCGCCGCAGACATGGCACAAGCCAACGTTCCTGCTGAGGTACAGAAAAATCTCGATCGGCAGCGCATGACCTTCGACCCGTCTGCCGTTCAGCGCCGTGTTGAAGCAGCCGGGGCACGCATCATCGCTTACCCGGAGGCAGAATACCCGGCAGTGCTGCGTACCCTGCCCGATGCCCCTCCCGTGCTGTATGTGCGTGGCGCGCTACTGCCCGGTGACAACCGGGCGCTGGCAGTCGTCGGCACGCGGCGCGCCACCGCCTATGGGCGTGATGTCACCCGCTCACTGGTGACCGACCTGGCGCGCGCCGGGCTGACCATCGTCAGCGGGCTGGCACAGGGAATCGACGCCGCAGCCCACAGCGCCGCGCTCGACTGCGGTGGGCGCACCATCGCCGTGCTGGGATGTGGGATCGAGCGGGTATATCCGAACAGCCATGCCGACCTCGCCAGGCGCATCACCACCAGCGGCGCGGTCATCACGGAATTCGCCGTCGGCAAACCGCCGGATGCCAGCAATTTTCCCCGCCGCAACCGCATCATCAGCGGTCTGGCAATGGGCGTGCTGGTCGTCGAAGCGCCCGCCGACAGCGGCGCGCTGATCACGGCAAAGACAGCGTTGGAACAGGGACGGGAAGTATTCGCCGTGCCGGGCAGTATCTTCAACGCCAGCAGTGCCGGAACGAACGCACTGATCAGCGACGGCGCACGCCTCGTCACCGACAGTGCCAGTGTGCTGGAAGGATTGTTCGGCGTGGGCGCGCTGAATGTGCCAGCGCCGCAGACACCAGCCGCACCGATGGGAGATGCGGCACAACTGAACGATGAACAAATCGCGCTGCTGCGCGCTTTCAAGGGTGAAACCATACAGATCGATGAACTGGTGCGATCGACCGGGCAGCCAGCTGCCTTCATCATAGCAATGCTCAGCGCGCTTGAGCTGGAGGGGTGGATTGAACCGGAACAGGGTGGCATTTACCGCATTTCCCGTGCGGCGCTTCACATTCTGAACACATTGCATTGAGCGAGGACAGCATACATGGAACACTTCTATGCAGTCATTCTGGCGGGCGGCGGCGGCACGCGCCTGTGGCCCATGAGTCGTACTGACCTGCCCAAACAGCTTCTGCCGCTGGTGGAGGACGAGTCGATGTTTCGCGTCAGCATCGAACGCCTCGACCCGCTTTTTTCGCCGGAGAACATCTTCGTCGTCACGGGTGAGCGCTTCGTCGAGATGATGCGTGCCGACGCCCCCCAGATTCCAGCGGAGAATTTCATCGTCGAGCCGGAGGGTCGCAACACTGCACCAGCAGCAGCTCTGGCACTGGCGGTGATCAGCGCGCGCGACCCGCAGGCGACCATCGCCCTGCTCACCGCTGACCATCACATCACCTACAAGGAACGCTTCCGCGATGTGCTGCGTACCGCCTACAGCCTGGCGCAGGATGAATACATCGTCACGCTGGGCATTTCGCCTTCCATGCCATCCACTGGATTCGGCTATATCCATCGTGGCGAACTGATCCGCACCATCGACGACTTCGCCTGCTACCGTTCGCTCCAGTTCACCGAAAAGCCTGACCCGCAAACCGCGCGCAAATTTCTCCGCACCGGGGAATACAGTTGGAATTCCGGCATGTTCATCTGGCGAGCGGATGTGGCATGGCGTGAACTCGAACGCCAGCAGCCCACCATGTACCGCCTGATGCGCGACTGGCAGCCGCACAGTACCCAGCCAGACTCAGCGGCACACCTGGCGAAAATCTGGGGAGAAATGCCCCGCCTGCAACTGGACATCGCCATCATGGAAGGCGCACGGCAGATCGCCGTCATCCCGGTCGATATTGGCTGGAGTGATGTAGGAAGCTGGGACGCCCTGTTCGACGTACTCAATCTCGATGTGGATGGCAACGGTTTCCGGGGTTCCGCCCCCAACCGGATCACCCTGGAAACACACAATACCCTCATCTACAGCGATAAGATGACCGTGACGATCGGCGTCGATAATCTCGTGGTGGTGGATACGCCCGATGTGCTGATGATCTGCCACCGCGACCACGCCCAGCAGGTCAAGAAAGTCGTCGATCTGCTGCGCGAAATGGATCAGAAAACCTACTTGTAATCTCCACGATCACGCCTATCATGCGGACATCGGGAGATTGTGCCCTGAAGGACAGGCATGACCACACTGTTTGCACACTGCCTCAAGTGCAAGACCCGGCGCGAAATTTCCGCGCCGCAAGCCGTCTTTGATGCGTCCGGCAAGCCCGCCACGCGTGGCGTATGCCCCGTTTGCGGTTCGGGTTTGTTCAAAACCGGGCTGACCGAGGCGCACGCCGGGCTGCGCCCCCCGGAACCGGTCACCACACCCAAAAGCGCTGTCGGCAAAAAGACGACGACCGCTGCCCGCAAGCCTGCTGCCAAAGCGCGCAAGGCGGCAGCGACCGCACGCGCCAGCGACAAGACGCCAGCGCGCGCTGGCAAAACGAAGAGCAAAAGCACTTCTGCCTCATCAGGCAAGCCCATCCCTGTTCGTCCGACCGGGAAACTGGTGATCGTCGAATCGCCCGCCAAAGCGCGCAGCATCGGGCAGTACCTCGGCGCGGGCTATACCGTCAAGGCATCGAAGGGGCACGTGCGCGACCTGCTCGTCTCGCAGCTTTCCGTCGATGTCGAAAACGACTTTGAGCCAAAATACCGCGTGCCCAACGACAAGCGCGACACCGTGCGCGAACTCAAAGCCGCAGTCGATGGCGCGAAAGAAATCTACCTGGCAACCGACCCCGACCGCGAGGGTGAGGCGATCGCCTGGCATCTGCTGGCAGCGACCGAGGTCGATGAAAATGACCCGCGTCCGGTGCAGCGAGTCGTCTTCCACGAGATCACCAAATCCGCCGTGCAGGAAGCATTCACCCATCCCCGTCGCATCGACATGAATCTGGTCAATGCACAGCAGGCGCGGCGCATCCTCGACCGACTCGTCGGCTACAACGTGACTGAGCTGCTGTGGGAAAAGGTGCGTAACCGTCTCTCCGCCGGGCGCGTGCAAAGCATCGCCGTCCGTCTGATCGTCGATCGTGAGCGGGAGATCGAGTCGTTCGTCCCGGTCGAATACTGGACACTCGATGCCCGCCTGCGGAAACACACCGCCAACGGCAGTGCTTCGCAGCGCCCGTTCGTCGCCCGGCTGGTCAAAATCAACGATGCCGATGCTGAGCTGAAAAAAGAGAGTGATGTGCTGCCCAACCTGCCCATCCTGGAGCGCAGCCGCTTCACGGTGGCGGATGTCAAAACGGGCGAGCGCCAGCGCAAGCCGTCCGCCCCGTTCACGACCAGCACGCTTCAGCAGGAAGCCTCGCGCCGCTTCGGGTTCAATGCCCGCCGCACGATGGCGATCGCCCAGCAGTTGTACGAAGGTATCGACCTCGGCAGCGAGGGGTCGATCGGGCTGATCACCTACATGCGAACTGACAGCACCAACGTCTCGGTGCAGGCGCAGAACGAAGCGCGCAGCTATATCCAGAAACGCTTCGGCAAAGAGTTCCTGCCTGCCAGTGCCCCGATCTACCGCACGCGCGCCAAAGGCGCTCAGGAGGCGCACGAAGCCATCCGCCCGACCCTGATCACCCGCGATCCGGACTCGCTGCGCCGCCTGCTCACGGCTGAGCAGTACAAGCTGTACCTGCTCATCTGGCAGCGTTTCCTCGCCAGCCAGATGGAAAATGCCGTCTACGCCACGCTGCGCGTCGAGATCAGCGCCATACCGCCGTCGGGCAGCCCCAGATACCTGTTCCGTGTCTCCGGCAGCACCATTAAATTCCGGGGCTTCCTCGTCCTGTATGAGGACAGCCGCGATGAAGACGCCGGACAGGATGAGGACGAAGGGCGCGTGCTGCCCCCGTTGCAGGTGGGCGAAGTTCTCGACCTGCTGGCTCTGCTGCCTGAACAGCATTTCACCCAGCCACCGCCCCGCTACACCGAGGCGACTCTCGTGCGCACGCTGGAGGAATACGGCATCGGGCGACCGAGTACCTATGCCCCCACTGTCGCGGTGATTCAGGATCGCGAGTACGTCACCAAATCGAAGGACAAACGCCTCGCCCCCAGCGAAACGGGCAGGATCGTCAATGACCTGCTGGTAGCGCATTTCCCGGAGATCATGGATTACCAGTTCACTGCCACGATGGAAGATGAACTGGACGAAATCTCTGAAGGCAAACGGGAATGGCGTCCTATGCTGGGTGAGTTCTATCATCCGTTCGCCCGCAAGCTTCAGCACGCCAGAGAGAGCATCCCGCGTGTGACCCAGGAAGAGCTGGTCGGGCGCGATTGCCCGGTGTGCGGCAAACCGCTGGTGATCAAATACGGTCGGTTCGGCAAGTTCATTGGCTGCTCCGACTATCCAAACTGCCGCCACACCGAACCATATCTGGAAATCGTTGGCGTTTCGTGCCCCGTGTGCGGCATTGAACAGGGTGGGCAGGTGGTCGAAAAGCGTTCACGGCGCGGCAAAACATTCTATGGCTGCTCGCGCTATCCTGACTGCACTTATACCAGTTGGCAGCGTCCACTGGCACAGCCCTGCCCCGACTGCGGCGGTCTGCTGACGCAGCAAAGCCGCGCCACCGCCAAATGCACCCAGTGTGGTCACACGTTCAAAATCGATCAGCTTCCCGAAGCTGAAACGGCTTGAACAAGCCGGGCTGCCTATGCCGGGACAGGATTTTCGTACCAGCGAAGTGGTTGCGCGCTCACCCGTTCGCGGATAGTATTATCAGCATGATCCTGAACTCAATGGGCAGCCTGGTTCCGGCACAGCGCGAAAACAGCGGGCGAAAAGGATGATCGCATGATCAAGTCAATCACGGACAGCATCATTGGTATTTTCGGCGTACTGATCAAGCCGAATCTCCCGCGCACCATGGTCGTGGTCGCCCTGGTGATCGGGACACTGGTCGGGCTGGTATGGGGCTATGCCATCCACCCCACCGTGTATTACGATGGCGACCCGGCGTCCCTTCAGCAGACGTGGCAGAATGAGTGGGTCAAGCTGCTGGCAGATCGCTACATCGCCCCTACCAACCGCGACCTGAGTGCCAATATCATCGACCTGCTCAGCCGCGTCGATAACCCGCTGGGCATCGTAGACAGCCTGCTGGCAGACCCAGGCGAGATCGACAATTTCGGCAAACTGCAAGCCATCCGTCCGCTGGCAGAGCAGGCGCAGCCTTTCGCTGCCGAAGCGCCCAACCCGGATGATTTCTGGGCGACCATCCGCCCCTTCCTGCTCGCGCCGCTGGCGCTGGCGATCGCCGCTGTCCTGTTCGTGGTCGTCTACAACGTGCTGATCAAACCCGCCATGATCGACCCGGTGGTCAAACGGATGCGCGGTGGCGGCAAGGTGAACAAGGAAGTCCAGGCGATCCGTCAGGCACAGGAACAGGAACGCAAAATTCTGGAGACGCAGCGAACCGACTTCGCCGCCACCACCAGCTACGGAACGCCCCTGCTCCAGCGCATCACCAGCTACCCCAGCATGAGCGGTGGCGAATTTGACGAATCCTACGAGATCGAAGAAGGCGAGAACTTCCTCGGTCAGTGCGGCGCGGTGTACAGCGACGCCCTCGACCTGCCCGGCACACAGCTCATGGCGATCGAGGTCTGGCTGTTCGACACCAATGATTTCGTCCGCACGATGACCAAAGTGTTCGTCTCCGAAGCCGTCATGAACAACCCGGCACAGCGCGATCTGCTGGCACAGAAAGGCGATCTGGTGCTGGCACAACCCGGCGCAGTGATGGTGATGGAAACGCGCACACTGCGACTTCAGGCGCGCATCGTCACCATGCAATACGCGGCGAGTGCCGCCCCCAACAGCATCTTCGAGCGCCTGTCGATCGAGCTGGCAGCGTGGCGCAAGCCCGAAGGCAGCGGTCAGCCCGTGATGGTGCAGCCCCCTGTTCAGCAGCAGTTTGCCCCGCCTCCCCCGCCGCCGCAGCAGGCGATGTTTACCCCACCCCCGGCACAGCCCACGACCATGCCAGGCGCGCCCAGCGTGCTGCCCCCGATGTCGCCGCCCCCTGCTCCGCAGCCGCAGCGCCGCCCACCGGATGATGACCCCTTCGGAGGCACGGGCGATTTCTCGCCCATCGGCTGAGTTCCCTCAAAGATAAAAAACACCCCGGTTCGACTCATTGAACCGGGGTGTTTTCCTTCATGCACCAGACGAGACGCTCATTCGATCTTTCTGACCTTGATCACGATCTCACTGCCAGGCGTTTTGGCGCGCACCTTGTCGCCGCGCTTTGCACCCAGCAGCGCGCTCCCGATCGGGCTGAGGTTGGAGATTTTCCCCTCGCTGGGGTTGGCTTCCGCCGCGCCGACGATGGTGTATGTCTCATCTTCACTCTCGCCATCGATGCGGATCGTCACGCGCGAGCCGATCTGCACCATGTCCGTCTTGCCCGTCGATTCAATGATCACCGCGTTACGCAGCAGATTTTCGACGTACTGGATGCGCCCCTCGATGAAAGCCTGCTGCTCTTTGGCATCATGATAATCGGCATTCTCTTTCAGGTCGCCCTGCGAAACCGCCTCCTTGAGTTTGGCTGCCAGCTCCGGGCGGCGCACTGTGATCAGCAGGTCAAGTTCGCGGCGCAGTTCTTCAGCGCCTTCAGGGGTGAGATAAGTGACATCGCTCATCTTTCAGTTCCTTTTCATATCCGGTGCAGGTGTGCGAAAAGAGCATAGTGGTGCGCGCTGCATGGTTTTTACCTGCCATCCGCCAGATGATGAGCGAGCGACAGCACATTCTGGCGGTGCAGCATCTCCGCCCAGCCATTGAGTACGACGCGGCTTTTGCCGCATGACTCAACCGTGATTGCCGCCAAAGCCGCCTCACGTTCGCGGCTTCCCAATGCCGCCAAGACCGAAGTACGCGTACGTTCCAGATAAGCGAGATCGCTTTGCAGCCGCGCCTCGATCTCGCCGCGCAGGATGATGTCGCCGTGACCCTGTACGATCAACTCGTAGTTTCCCCCCGTCAGATACCCGATCGAACGGCGCAGATCGTCAGCACTGCCATCCACGAAATGGGGCAGCGCCATGATCGTATCCCCGGCGAGCAGCACACGATCATCACGCACCAGGCACATGATCGAGTCGCTGCTGTGCCCAGGCGCCCGCATCAGGTCAAACACTTTGCCGCCCAGTTCAAGCGTGACCGCCTCTTCGTGAAAGACACGATGAGGCAGCACCAGCGAAACAACGCGCATCTCGTCGGCATTGGCGTGCGCCCGTTCCAGGCTGATCCGCCCGCGCGTATCGAGCAGATCACGGCAGGTAGCATGAGCGATCACCTGTGCATCTGGGAACATGCATGTCCCTGCTGTATGGTCGATGTGAAAATGGCTGTTGATGATATAACGCACTGTCGATCCGAGGCGTGTCTCAACGAACCGCTTGATCTGGCGCGTCTCATCCGGGTAGAGCAGGGTATCGAACAGGACAGCACCGTCATCCGTCATGATCACGGTCGCCGTCACCTGAACGTATCGATCGCTGACAAAGACGTAAATATCGTCAGCTATACGCTCACGCTGCATAGGAGGACTTTGTCCCTTCATTCATGATTGCATCAGGACAGATCGAACCTGAAAAGCATAATCAGCGCACCGCTTCAGTTCAAGGCTATGTTCAGCCACGTGGTGCGGTTGGGATACACAAAGAGATACTGCCGAAAACGCACCCGCCCGCCTTCTCCCACTGTCACCGTATACCAGCCCGCCGGAAGGTCGCCCAGCGTGTAATTCTCTCCGAACACGCTGTCGCCGCTCACCTGAGAGCTGGCATAGCTGAAGGTGTAACGTGTGCGGCGATTGTCTTCCACCGTGATGGTGACATCATACAGCAGATTCCCAGCCTGATCGGTCACCCGCCCGGCAAGTGTGCCATATCCGGGATACGGGCGTATCCACAGATCGGGATTGCGTACTGCGTAGAAATTATACGGGTCACCCACGCGCACCTCAAAATGCAGATGCGGTCCGAGGGCGACCCCTGTCCCGCCCACGTACCCGATCGTCTGCCCCACCGCCACCGTCTGTCCCGTCGCCACCTCTGTTCGCACCATATGCCCGTACAGCGTATAGACCAGCCCGCCGCTGGCATCGGTGAGGTTGTGCTGTAAGACGACCAGATTGCCATAGTAGTTGTAGCTCGGACCGAACAGCATCTCGGCATCACTGCCGGCATACACAACCACCCCATCTCCAGCCGCGCGGATTGGCGTGCCCTGCGGGTTGATGAATTCCACCCCGTGATGCACCTGTAATCGTCCGCCGCGCGTGTTGCCATACGGATAGTTGCGATCCACCCAGTCGGTATTGGCGTTGGAAATCGGACGGCTGAAGACATAATGATCGGCGACGGTATTGCTGCTGTCCGGGGGAGGCGGCGTCCAGGTCGGCGGGCGCGTCGCGTTCGGGTCAGCGGCGAAATCGCGCGGGGTGGGCGAGGGGATCGACGTATTGGACGGGGCGGGAGTCAGAGTCTCCGTCGGCGTCAGGGTCAGAGACGGGGTAAGCGTAGGCGTGAGCGTAGGCGTCGGCGTCAGAGATGGCGTAAGCGTGTGTGTCGGGGTCGGCGTGAGCGAGGGAGTCTCTGTCGGCGTGAAGGTCAGCGAGGGAGTCCACGTCACGCTGGGGGTGAACGTCTCAGTCGGACGGATGGTTGCGGTGGAAGAGGGCTGAAGATCGGCAGTTGGAATAGGTGTCGAGACCGCGCCAACGATTGCAGCAGGCAGTGTCACCGCGACCTCAGTAGAGGCGACTTCGGGCGTACATCCGGCAAGCAGCAGGAAGGCAGCCAGCATCAGAAGCAGAAATTTCACTCGAACACGACCTCACGATACTCACCCAGCGCATCCCCCAATCGTTTTTCCAGCACCGCATTGACCGCCGACGGCGGCAGATGCAGCGCTTCCACCGCAGCCCCCAGCAGTGCGGCCTGAGGCATCAGCCCGACAATCTCCGTTTCAACGATCGTATGCCCTCTTGCCTGTGCCGCCGCCTCGACAGCGCGCACGATGGTATACAAGGAAGTACGCCGGAAGTCAACGACGTTCATCGACACCTGCGCCCGACCGCCAGCCAGCACACCAATCGCGCGCAGGTGCGGCAGCCCACCGCCGGACTCGCGCACTTCCCGCGCGATCGCCTGCGCCACTGTCAGATCGTCTGTATCCAGCCAGGCGTTGAACGCGATCAACGGGGCGCGCGCGCCGATGACCGTCGCTCCGCGCCCATCCAGCGCTGCTGCACCGACATCAGGCGCGCGCAGCGGGTCATGGGCGATCGCACGCCTGAGCGCCTCATACCCCCCTTGTCGAATGGCGGGCAGGCTGATGCGATCCGGGCGCTGTGCGGCTGCTTCATACCAGTAGACAGGTACGCCAAAGGCAGCGTGATAGCGCCGCGAAAACGCGCGTGCGCGTTCCGCCATCTCCACCAGGCTGATACCGCGCAGCGGCACGAACGGGATGACATCGACCGCTCCGATGCGCGGATGCACGCCCGTATGTGTTTCCAGGTCGATGGACGCCAGCGCCACCTCAGCGGAGCGCATCATCGCCTCTTCCACCGCTTCGGGCGTCCCGGCAATCGTGAACACCGAACGATTGTGAGCGGCATCGCTGTGGACATCGAGAAGCGCGGCGTCCGCTGAAGGGATGACCGAGACAATCGACTCAATCACTGCCGATCGACGTCCCTCACTGATATTGGGAATGCACTCCACCAGACGATCGATCATATCCGACTGTCACATTCCGATGGTGAACGAGACCACAGGTTCGATGGGCTGGTCGTTGGCGAACAACTGCACCGTCCAGTTGCCAGGGGATAACACTTCAGCCGTCGGCTCGATGAAAAACCACAGGCAGTAGTTGGTCTGATTGCGGGAGACGGTGAACTGCTCGCTGAAAGCAGGCGCACCCTGATACGTCCACTGCACACGCATCACCGTCCCGGCGCTGATGCTGGTCGCGCGAGTCGTGGCATAGACTCGGCGCACTGCCGCCGGGAAGCTGCTGGTCACGCCATCGGCACATCCGTCGGAAGCGCGCACACTGGTCGAAGTGGCGACATCGACGAACGCACTTCCGCCAGCCGACGCGGGGACGGCAGCAGGCACATCTGCCCCTGAAGCAGGCATGGCGACGCCCCCGGATGGCGCAGGGGAAGCCACGAGACCTGGCACAAATTCGCCGCTGTTGTCCACCATCTGGCGGGTCGGCGGAATTGCGGCGCGCATCGTCTCCAGCAGCAGCGCATTGCGCGCCTCGATCTGCCGGATGTTCGTCGCCGCCGCAACTGCCGTCTCGATCACGTAAGTCGCCTGAGCCAGCGACGCATCGGCAATCTGCGTCGCCTCGGCGATGTATCCTTCACGTTCCGCACGCAGTGTCGCCGCCGGGTCTTCCTGTGCCAGCGCACTGCACGCGCTGATCAGCAGCATACAACCCAGCGCGCCCAGCACGCGCATCCATACCACCATCACATCCTGCTCTCCACACACCGAATTGCAGGTCAGGACGTTAGCAGATTTCCTGTCGGCTGAACAGGGTGCGCGCCTTCAGCGGTCATCCCGCGCACAGCGAAACCCCCACGAAGGCGAAGTCAGCCCAGGATCACTGCTGCTGCGAACGGAAAGACGCATCAGATACTCGCTTTGCGTCTCCCAGCCGCCACCGCGCAGTACCATCCGCACCCCGCGTGAAAATGACAAATCCGGCGCGATCTCACGCTCGTCATTCAGCACATACGGGTAGGGCGCAAAGCGCGTGCTGACCCACTCCCACACATTGCCGCTCATGTCCAGTGCGCCCACCCATGATGCCCCTGCGGGGTACAAACCGACCCGCGCCGTGCCCTGGGTCTCCGGGCGCGAGTAGGTGGTGCGGCTGACGATCCAGGTATTTGCCCAGGGATACACCCACGACTCGACCCCACGCGCCGCATATTCCCATTCTGCTTCAGTCGGCAGACGGGCGCCGCGCAAGGCACAGAAATCACGCGCTTCCAGCCATGAGATCGACTCCACCGGGCGGTTTTCGCCCGCATAGACGGGAGGCAGGGCAGCGACGCCCCCAAAGCGGGCGAACTGCGCCTGTGTGACTTCTGTCTTATCAATCCAGAATGGGGCGTCGATGCACTGCTCATGTACCGGACGCTCATCCTCTGCGCCCGTATTGCTGCCCATCATGAAACAGCCCGGCGGGACGCGCATCATCGGCACGCCGTCGAATTCCTGCTCGACCGGCGTCCATCCCCGGTTGAGCGGCGGCTCATCCCGCTCATCCTGATTTGCCAGATTACCCACACATCCCCCCAGCAGTACCAGCAGAAGCAGCAGCGTGATTTTCATCTCAGCCTCTCGTCCAGCATGACTTTACTGAAAATTACCTGATTTGCATCGCGCAGGAAATGTGCTATACTTCCAAATGTTCGCCCCCATAGCTCAGCGGATAGAGCGTTGCCCTCCGGAGGCAAAGGCACAGGTTCGATTCCTGTTGGGGGTACAACACATGATGATGGACTTCACCTGACAATGATAGTCGATTTGCCAAAAGGCGCGCGCGCCCTGCTTTCGAGAGCTGGCGCGTTTTTGATCCGACACTGGCTGTGGGGCGCGCGCGCCCTGACCACACTGTTCCTGCTCAGTCTGATCGCTCCCCCTCCGCCCTATGCCCCGCTCGACCCGCCGCAGCGGGTCGATACCCGCCACCCTCACCTGTGTATGCACACCAGGCTGATCGACGAAGTGGAGGAATGGAAGACGCAGCGCAGCCTGCGCCTCGTGCGGGAACTGGGTGCGCCGACGATCGTGGAGTTCTTTCCCTGGGCATACATCGAAGGACAGCGCGGCGTGTTCGACTGGGCAGGCAGTGATCGCATCGTGCGCCATGCCCGCAATCAGGGCATCCGCATCATCGCGCGGATGGGTCTCGTGCCCCAGTGGGCGCGCGAGCTGGGCGAGACCGCCGTCGGGCTGACCACCCTGAACACCCTGCCCGAAGCCGCCTACGCTGATTTTGCGCGCTTCGTCGCCCGTTTTGCAGCCCGCTATGCCGGGGAGATTGATCATCTGATCATCTGGAACGAACCCAATCTCGCCTTCGAGTGGGGGTATGCCCAGGTCGATCCGGCAGCATACGCACGCCTGCTGGCAGCAGTGGCAGCCGAAGTGCGCGCCGCAAACCCCAATGCCGTCCTCATCGCCGCCGGGCTTGCGCCGACGCTGGAACCGCCAGGCAGCCCACACGGGTTGGATGACGTGCTGTATCTCGATGCGCTTTACACAGCGGGTGCAGCGGCACATTTCGATGCGCTGGCGGTGCATACCTACGGTTTCACCCATCCACCCGAACAGCCCCCGGCAGCGGACAGGCTCAATTTTCGGCGCGCTGAACTGCTGCGCGAGGTCATGCTGCGTCATGGCGATGCCGACACGTCCGTCTACATCACAGAGATGGGCTGGAATGACCATCCACGCTGGGTACAGGCGGTCAGCCCGGCACAGCGCATCACCTACACGCTGGATGCCCTGCGCTGGGCAGAAACGCGCTGGGATTGGGCGCGCACAGCGTGCCTGTGGGTCTTCCGCACCCCCGCGCCGACGCTCAGCTACCCCGATCATTTCACCTTCGTCAGCACGCTGTTTCAGCCTCTCCCCATCTACTACGAGGTGCAGCGTTACGCGCGGGGCGGGCAGCCATGAAACATCCACTCGCTGCCCTGCTTATCGCGTGGCTGATCGTCTTATCGGGCTGCCAGCCCGATCTGCCGCCGATCGACCGCATCCTGCCCACACCCGCGCTGCGGATCGGCATCGACGCTGCCAATCCTCCTTTTGCCTTTCACGGCGAAACCGGTTTCGAGGGGCTGGAGATCGCACTGGGCACAGCCATCGCCGACTATCTCGGCGTGCCCGTCGAATGGGTCAGCCTGGGATTTGACGGCTTGTACGATGCGCTCGCCGCTGACCGTGCCGATGTCATCCTCGCCGCCCTGCCCATCGACCCGGCGCGCACGGGTGCGGTGCGCTATGCCACCCCGTATTTCAACGCCGGACTGGTGCTGGTCAGCCGATCGCCAGATGTAACCCGGATGGATGACCTGGCGGGGCAGCGGCTGGCATTCGAGTATGGTTCGGTCGCCCATGCCGTCGCGCTCGAATGGACGCGGCGCATCGCTCCGTTCGCGCTCATGCCCCACGCTTCAGCGTATGAAGCGCTGGCAGCCGCCTACAATAACACTGCCGATGCCGCGCTGATCGACTCAGTGGGCGCGCGTCTTGCCTGTCGGCAGCATCATCTTTGCCTGACCAGCCACGCGGTCAGCGATGTGCTGTTCGCGCCAGCCATCCGTATCGACCGCGCAGCACTGGCGAATCACATCGATCATGCCGTGCAAGCGCTCTTAAGGGAAGGAGTAATACAAGACCTGATCGGATTTTGGATCGGCTAGGGAAGAGCAGGATCAAAAGAGGCGCAGACCTGACGATCTGCGCCTCTCTCACTGCTCCCTGGACGGAAGGTTACTTCTGTTCCTCAGGGTACTTCGCCTTGTCCCAGTCCGCCTTGCTCACGAACTTGGTCAGCATACGCCCATCCTCGGTCTTGCCGCGGAAGCCGTAGCGAACCTGCCCGTTCTTGGTGGTGAAGGTCGTCTTCAGGACGTGCTTCTCGTCCAGCGATACCTTCTTGCGGGTCTTGACGTCGTAAAATTCGACCTCGACCTTCTTAGCCATTGGGAAACCCCTTTTTTGAAAAAGCGCCGTTAAAAAGGTTTCGGTACATCTTCGCGTAGTGTACCACGCATTTTTAACATTGTGTCACCGAATTTTACGAAAGTTGGAAAATTCATACACTTATTTTCCGGGAAGCGTTGCCAGTACGCGCTGAATCTTCAAAGCAATATGAAGGATGAGCCTATTATCGGCGTCTTCGAGGTTCAGCCCGGTCAGCTCGCTGATGCGTTCCAGACGGTAGACCAGCGTGTTGCGATGCACGTCGAGATCGCTTGCTGCCTTCGCCAGATTGCCGTTGGCGTCGAAAAACCCGTTGAGCGTCCGGATCAGGTCGCCCTGTTTGCGCCCATCGTGTTCGACCAGTGGCGCGAGGGTATCCTCGTAGAAGCGGCGCATCTGCTCCAGGTTGCGATCTTTCAACGCAAGCAGGAGCTGGTACAGCTTGAGATCGCCATAGAAAGTGGATTGTTCGCGGTCGCCGATCTCGTTGGCGATGCTGACGGCATCTTTGGCTTCGCGGTAGGCATCGCGCAGCGCACCCAGCCCATGCACCGGGCGGCTGATCCCCGCCGCCACCCGACCGCTGGGCGTGCGTGCGGCAAGCTGAGCGCGCACCTCATCGATGATGCGGCGTACACGGCTCAGGGCTGCCGGATTTTCGAGAGGGTAAAGTGCGACGATGACATCGACGTACTGCCCTACTGCGCCTGCGCTCTGGCGGCGCGCCAGATCATCGCGCACCAGCGGGATGAGCGCATCCAGCGGCAGGTTCGTCCCGGTGGCGCTGGTGGCACGGTAGACCACTGCGACATAGAGGGTATCCGGCTCGAATCCCCCCTGCTGGGCGCGCGCCGTCAGCATGTCATCATCGGCAGCCGTGCCACTCAGCCACATCTGCACCCAGTCACCGCGCGCCTGCTCCACCGCAAAGGCGATAGCACGGCTTTTAGCAAGCTCAACAGCGCACACATCCGCCCCATAGCTGAGGATCATGCGGTCGAACTCGTCCAGCATCTCGCTGCTGTCCACCAGCGACAGATAGCCCGCGATGCGCTTCTCAACCCGCAGCACGGTGGTGAAACCGAGCGGGCTGCGGGAGATCGCGCCTTCGGCATTCGGCGCGTCACGGTTCAGCCAGTTCTGAAACGCGCCGTATGGCAGGCTTTGCAGCATACTCCGCCCACCTGCCGCCCCTGCCCGCCGTGCCACATTCGGGTACACCTGTGCCATCAGCACGCCCGCATCATCATGGATGACGACCGGTTTGGCAGTCACACGCGCGATCAGGCTGAGCAGGCTGTTGAGATCGCGGTTTTCGGCGGCAAGCCGGGTTAACTGGCGCTGAATCTCCAGCGCGCGCTGGGTGATCTGCGCGCTCTGGTTGACGATGAACGTGTTCACCGCCCGTTCGATGCGCGGCAGGCTGCTCTCGTCGGGCAGCGCCAGCAGCGCCACGCCAAATTCGTTGGCAGTACTGACTGCGGACTGCGACATCTCTTCTTTGGCGGCGATGGCGCACACCCCCGCCCCGGCAAGCTGGCGTACCACATCCGCCATCGTCAGGCGGCTGTCATATGAGCGCAGCACATCCAGCGAGACGATCGCCAGTTCCCCCCCATACACATCCGGGAAGGCGGGCGGCTGCGCCTGCACCATGACCGACCACGTGATGACCGCATCCGGGCTGCCTGCTACCAGTTGTGTGCCCAAAGGAAGCGCATACTGCAAAAGTGCATGAAGTGGTGCGCTGTGATTTTCGGTCATCGGCTGAATCATCCGGTATGCTGGAAATACGTTTGATTATAATCACCAAAAGCCCACTGTGTTTTTATCGATCATGACAAAGGCACAATCCCCTTTTTGTGATAAATAACTAAAAACAGAACAGGGCGCGGTGTCAGCCGCACCCTGTTCTATGGGATTTGTGTAGAAAAGTGATCGTCTTCAGGCGCGCTGGATGCTCAGATGCAGCGTCTCGCCGTCGATCGACTGGTCGTTTCTGGCATCGCCATTCGGGTCAGGCATATACGACTGACTGAACACGCCCTCGCCCACAAGCGCAGACACGCCGCGTTCGATACGCACTGCCAGCGTTTCGCCAGCGATCGTCTCGCTGAAGCGTGCGATGGCGTCGGCAAGGCGGTCGCTGGCATCGTAATGCACGACGATGTTATCGGTGACCACGAAGTCGGCGTCCTTGCGGAGTGCCTGAATACGCCGCACCACCTCACGCGCCAACCCTTCCTGGATGAGCGTATCGTTCAGCGTCGTATCAAGTGCAGCGAGATAGCCGTCATCTTCGGCAACGGCATAGCCCACCGCTGCATCCCGCTTAACCTCGACCTCAGCCGGGGTTGCCTCAAATTCCTGCCCATCCAGCGTCACGCGGATCGACTCACCGCGCAGCAGCGTCTCCGCCCATCCGCGCACATCCGCCGGATCGCCTTCGCGCAGCATCTTCTGCACACGCGGGAAATCCCTGCCGAATTTCTTGCCCAGAATGCTGGGCAGCGGGTTGAGCCGATACACGACCGCATCCCCCGTCCCATCCAGCGTCTCGACCGTCTTGACGTTCAGCTCTCCGGCGATCAGCGCCGCCAGGCGGGTCACGGTCGCTGCCTCATCCGCCGTCCGCGTGGCAAAGCGCGCCCGTGCCAGCGGCTGACGCACCCCGATGCCCACCGTTTCGCGCGCGGCACGCCCCAGGCTGACGAGACGCTGCACCAGCCGCATCTCATCGATCAGGGTCTTATCGATGAGCGCCGCATCATAAGTGGGCCAGTCATCCAGATGTACGCTGGGCGGGGCAGACGGGTCGGCTTCGACGACCAGATTGCGATAGAGCGCCTCGCTGATGAACGGCATACTCGGCGCGGTCAGCCTGGCGAGGGTGACCAGGCACTCGTACAGGGTGGCATACGCGCCCTGCTTGCTGGCATCGTCCTCGCTCTTCCAGAAGCGACGGCGGCTCAGGCGTACATACCAGTTGCTGAGCATCTCGATGAACGCGGCGATCGGGCGCGTCGCCCCTGGCACGTCATATTCATCGAACGCCTGAGTCACATCACGCACCAACTGATGCAGTTCAGCGATGACGAAGCGGTCGAGTGCATCGCGCTGCGCCACTGGCGGCGCAGGGGTGGCGGGCGTCCAGTGATCGATGTTGGCATACGTGACGAAGAAGCTGTAGGTATTCCACAGCGTCAGCCACACTTTGCTCAGGGTATCGCCCACCAGCTCCATCGAGAAGCGGCGCGGCTCGCCTGGCGGACCGGAGGTGTAGAGATACCAGCGCATGGCATCCGAGCCGTGTTTGTTCATCACATCCCAGGGGTCGATGGTGTTACCCCGGCTTTTGGACATCTTCTGTCCGTTGGCATCGAGCAGCAGACCGAGGCAGATGACATTTTTGTAGGCGGGCGAGTCGAACACCATCGACGAGATGGAATGCAGGGTATAGAACCAGCCGCGCGTCTGATCGACCGCCTCACAGATGTAATCCGCCGGGAACTGTTCCTCGAACACTTCCGAATTGGACGCCGGGTAGCCCCACTGGGCGACGGGCATCGCGCCGCTGTCGAACCAGACATCGATGACTTCCGGCACGCGGCGCATCGTGCCGCCTGTGCCCTTCGGATTGGGGAAGGTGATGGCATCGATGTACGGGCGGTGCAGGTCGAGGTCACTCAGGTCACGCCCGGCAAGCTGGCTCAGTTCAGCCCGGCTGCCCACGCAGATCATGTCACCCGTCTCGTCATCGACCCAGATCGGCAGCGTCGTGCCCCAGTAACGCTCACGACCGAGCGCCCAGTCCTTAAGTTCCGTCAGCCAGTTGCCGAAACGCCCGTCACGCACGTGTTCGGGCGTCCAGTTGATCTGCTGATTGTAGGCGATCATCCGATCACGGTAA
The DNA here is from genome assembly GCA_964614405.1 of uncultured Pleurocapsa sp. Lineage (GTDB taxonomy): Bacteria > Chloroflexota > Anaerolineae > Aggregatilineales > Phototrophicaceae > Flexifilum. The sequence continues at coordinate 35,022 of CAZTLS010000021.1, read as the reverse complement.
GTGGTGGTACGGATGAACCACGAATCACGTGCGAAGTAGAGCAGCGGCGTGTCATCGCGCCAGCAGAAGGGATAGGTATGCTCGTATTTTTCCGACTTGTACAGCAGCCCGCGCCGCCGCAGGTCGCGCGTGATCTCCGGGTCAGCATCCTTGACCCACATGCCGCGAAATTCGGTCACCTCGTCGATGAACCGTCCGTCTGCGCCGATAGTTTGCAGCACAGGCAGCCCATTCTCCCCCGCAACTGCCATGTCATCCACGCCGAACGCCGGGGCGATGTGTACGATCCCCGTCCCATCCGCCGTGCTGACGAAATCGCCAGCGATGACATAGGCGTATTTTTGCTCGACAGGCAGGAAGGTGTAGAGCGGGTTGTAGTGCATCCCCAGCAGATCGCGCCCGGTGTACGTCGCCACGACAGTGTACTTTTCCGGTTCCTTCAGGACTTTGTCCTTCAGCGCTGCTGCCAGGATCAGCCGTTCCGTGCCTTCGCCATCGGGCAGCGCGCCCTCGACTTCGACATACTCGATCGACTCGCCGATCGCCAACGCAACGTTGGCGGGCAGCGTCCAGGGCGTGGTCGTCCACACCAGAAAGTACGTGCCGGGCTTTTCGCGCACCGGGAAGCGCACATAGACGCTGGGGTCCTTGACCTCTTTGTAGCCCAGCGACACCTCATGGCTGCTCAGCGGCGTGCCGCAGCGCGCGCAGTACGGAACGACCTTCAGCCCCTTATAGAGCAGCTCTTTTTCCCAAAGCTGCTTCAGCACCCACCACACGCTTTCGATGTAGTCGTTGGTGAAGGTGACGTAGGCGTTGTCGAGGTCAGTCCAGTAACCCATGCGCTCGGTGAAGCGCTCCCATTTGGAGATGTTCGCCATGACGGAAGCGCGGCAGCGCTCGTTGAAGGCGGCGATGCCATATTCCTCGATCTGCTGCTTGTGGGTGAAACCGAGTTCCTTCTCCATCGCAATTTCGACGGGCAGACCATGCGTATCCCACCCGCCTTTACGCAGTGCGTAGTAGCCGCGCATCGTCTTGTAGCGGGGGAAAATATCCTTGAAGGCACGCGCCAGCACATGATGCACGCCTGGCTGACCGTTCGCCGTCGGCGGACCCTCATAAGTCACATAGCGCGGCGCACCCTGCCGCTGTTCCATCGACCGCTCAAAAATGCGGTTGGCGCGCCAGAAGTCCATCTGCTCGCGTTCGACTTTAGGCACATCCACTTTCGGGCTGACTGGTTTGAACATACTTCCCTTCCATATCGGTACACCCGTACATCGGGCAAACGCACCGCGCGGGTTTGAGATCACTGATTATGACGTGTGTGCCGCCATTTTGACAGAGCGCCGGTACGGGGTTAATCCCTCCCCGTACCGATCCAGAAGACCTCGCGCTCCAGTTCCACTTCGCTCGTGCCATCCGCACGACGAAAGATATAGTTGTTCCACTGCATGACGAAGATCGAGAACGCCTGCTCTCCACTGCAACGCGCCACGATCTCACGCGGGAGATTGGGCGTGGGTTCCTGGCGCAGCGCCCCACACATCATCGGCGCCGGATTACACACGCCCGCTTCCATGTAAGCCTGCATCAGATCGCACCCGTCATCCGCCGAGCGATACACCCAGGCATCGACACCATACGCCTTCTGCACGTGGCTGACCTCGGTCATGCCTGCGGGCAGAGGGGGAGCGGGCGGGGCGACCATCCCGTAAAGCACGCCGATCACGTTCACGCCGATGTAACCCGCCAGCAGCACCGCCGCCAGCCCGATGATCAGCAGCGCGATCGGCATCCCGCGCTTTTCGGAGCCGCCGGAAGGCACAGCCGGAGCATTGTCATTCGCCTGCTGCACGTCAGGGCTGCCACTGCTGTTCATAACGGATGACCGTCAAACCCTGAGCGTTGAGGAACGGATCAGGGTTGTAGCGCCCCGGATGGATGTACACCTCCGTGAACTGGAGGGTATTGAAACCTGATCGATCGAAGACGCATTTGAACTGATAGGGCAGCCTCGACAGGTCGTTGACCGCAGCCGCGTCCACGCCTTCAGCCGGGGTACGCACGCAGCGCTCCCCCGGTCCACCATTATGCTCATCCAGCAGCTGCTGATAGAACGCGGCAACCGCCTCCGGCGAGTCGATGGTGCGATAGTACAGCTTGCGGAAACCCGTCTGCACGCTGTTATCCGCCCAGAACTCGGCACCGGGATACAGCGTCACATCGAACGGCACGCGCCGCGATGCCTGGTCGAAGAAGAACCAAATGCCCCATATGGCGATAATGGCAATGCCGATCAGACCGATAATCAGCGCGATACGAAAAATAGACAACCCGCTGCTGCGTCTTCTCGCGGTAGTCGCTGCCACTGCCATCCTCCTCAATGAATTTCCCAGCGATCATTACTCGGCTATCTGCTTCAGAGACGCTGTGCCATGCGTCCGGCGATCTGCCCCAGGCGCGCCCCATAGGGCGTACCTGCAAATCGTTCGGTGCTGGCTTGCCAGTAGGACAGCCCATCTTCTATCTGGGCAGAGGTGAGCGGAAAAGCATCGCCCATCTCGTAGAGCAGCCAGTATGCCATCAGCAGACGGTGCGGCGTCTCGCGCGTTTCACGCTGTTCTGCTGCCACACGTAAGGTGCGTGCCGCCTCATCCTGCATTCCGGCGTGGAAGAGCGCCTCACCCAGGTCTCCGAGTACAACGGGGGGTGCGCCTGCGTCCAGTGCCCGGCGGATGACGGCTGCCGCCTCTGCAAACTGTCCCTGTGCTAACAGTGTACGCCCAAAACCATAGAGCGGGAAATGATGATCTGGCTCTTTGTTCAGAGCTTCGGACAAAACAGCGCTGCTGTTCTCCAGATCACCCAGTTGGCGATAAGTGTTGCCCAGCAGAGTCAGCACGCGCGCGCTGGCACGCCCCGATGCCCGCCCGCGCTCCAGCAGGGCGCGTGCGCTCTCGAAATCGCCAGCCAGATAATGCTGCTGTGCCAAAGCATAGGCAGAACGCATCCCCCGGTTGCCGAGCAGCACCGTCACTTCCAGTACAAGGATCAATCCGCTACCGCCCACCAGCACAGGCAGGCGAATATCCGGCGGTCCGATGAAAAAGACGGCTGCCGCCGCGCCGAGCAGCACCAACCCCAGCACAAATGCGATTTGTGTCAGCCGATCCCAGGTGCGAAAATCATGAGGCAGATTGCGTGCCAGCCAGATCATGAGCGTGTTTTTCCGGCATCCCTGACATGCGTGCAGATGAAGAGGGCATGATTACACATGCCGCATCATTTTAGCCGAGATTGCCCGCGTCTGCATCCCCGATCGCCGCCGCGATCGCGCTCAGTTCATAACGCAGCGCCTGTCCATACGCCGTGCTGCCCATCGCTTTGAGCGCCGTCGCCCACACGTTCAGCCCATCGCGCGCGCTCATCATGCGCGCAGTGGCGTTGACGGCGCGCCGGGTATCTGACGCCGCCTGATACGCATTCGCCAGCGCGTAAAAGACGCGCACCGCGTAGGGCGCAGGCATGGCGTGCTGTGCCGCCCGCTCGAACGATGCAATCGCCCCGCTCTCATCGCCGCTCAACCGCTGCGTGAAGCCCAGTTCCGCCCAGATAGTCGGCTGGTTGGGCGAAAGTTGCAGCGCCCGCTGCAAAATGGCGACCGCTTCGTCATACGCCGCCTGAAGGCGATACCCGTTCGCCAGTGTGATGTAGGCAGTCGGGTCATCCGGGTACAGGCTGACCGCACGGTCTGCCGCCGCCTGAGCCTCGGCAAGCTGACCGGAGTAGGCGTATGCTGTCGTCAGCAGCATCAGCACCTCCGCAGTCTCTTTGCCCTCGCGGATCGACCGCTCCAGCAGCGGGATCGCCTCACGAAAGCGGAACGCCTCGATCAGGCGGTAGGCATCGCCATAGCCTGAACCGAGCAGGCGCGTCTGCCGCGCCAGCATCACCCCGATCGAGCCGAACCAGAGCAGAAACACCAGCCCGGCGAAGCACAACCCGCCCAGCGCCGCGATCAGCAGCGGCGACTCATCCCCCTGCCCGCGCGTGGCGATCTCCAGCATCAGCGCGCCAAAAAAGACGGCGATCCCCGCAAACCCCAGCAGGAAGGTTGCGTAGGTCATCAGCAGCCAGCGTCGATTCGCCATCATTTTTCCCTCTTTCCGCCTAACCGGGCAGCGCCTCAACCGTCTGCACACCGCTCACCAGGTCATGCGCCAGCGCCACATCGTCGCCAATGGCGGCGCGCAGCGTCTCCGCCTGTTCGCTTTTCAGGATGGTCTCCCATTCATCCAGCCCGGCTTTCAGTTTCTTCAGCGCTGCCACAGCCTCACGCGCCTCATCCATCCTGCCCAGCCTGGCATACGCGCGCGCCAGATAAACGTGGATGAGCGCCCGGTGACGCGCATCCGGCACTTTCAGCGCCAGTGCGCCCGTCAGGTGAGCGATCACCGCCTCCGAGTTACCCAGTCGATCCTCGATCATGCCCAGATTGTACAGCGCCACCCATTCGCCCGGCGCAAGTTCAGCCGCCCGCTTCGCAGCCGTCAGCGCCTGCTGATATTCCCCATCCTGCAAACACACCTCCGCCAGCCCGTTGAACGCCACTGCAGACTCCGGCGCGATCTCCGTCATACGGCGATAATCGCGCTTCGCCCGGTCGATCTTGCCCCACACGCGCAGCACTTCGGCACGAAAACGCAGATGCTCCGGGACGTTCGGCTCATCGCGGATCACGCCATCCATGACGCGCACCGCTTCAGCATACTCATTCCGACGCAAATGACGCACCGCTTCACGATACGCCATCGGCATTCGCGCGCGAAAGACCAGCATCCCGGCGATCACCCAGCCCACTGCCGCGCCGAGCAGCGGCAGCAGAAAATCCGGCAGCGCGAACACGCCCAGCAGTACCGCGCCAAACGCAGGCAGCGCGATCGCCAGCCAGCGCCCCCGATCGACCGGATCGAGGGCGCTGAAGATCAGCAGCGCGCTGCCCCCCACTGCGCCCAGTGCCAGAATGGTTTGTACCGGGATGACCCAATCGCCCTGCACCGCATTCAGGATCAGGCTGGCAAGCCCGGTCCCCCCGATCAGCAGAAACAACGCGCGCAGCCGCGCCTGCCCCATGAACAGACTGAACTGACGAAACGCCCGCCCGATCATGCGCCCTCCCCGTGTGTGATGATATGGCGCATCCGAATCAGCACAGCTTCACCGCCTAATGCCTCCCAGAATGCTTTCGCCGCTTCGTTGCGATCCGCAACATGCCACTCATAATACTGCACCCCCTGCGCGGCAAACCACGTGGTCAATGCGCTGACCAGCGCCCGCCCCACCCCGCCCTGTCGCTGTGACTGAGTGACGAAAATATCCGCGATGAACCCGCACGCTTCATGCACGAACAGATCGCTCACCAGATCGACCACCATGCCGAATACATATCCGATCACCACACCATCCCGCTCTGCGACCAGCACCCGGCTGAAACGATCGCTCAGACGGTCTTCCAGCCGTTCGGCATAGCGCCGCGCTCCATCCGCAGCAGCAGGTGGCAGGCGACCATCGATCGCCCGGTGAAACTGCACCAGCTCCGTCCACAACTCCGCAATGGCGCGCATGTCCTCGCCGCGTGCAGTGCGGATCACCAGTTCTTCTTTCAAGTGGATGCCCTTCGTGTGTCCCTCATGGCGTTTTCGGATGATGTGCATCCGCACTGCTGCTGACAAAACCATCCAATATCCCCACCCCACCCCGTCCTCGCCAGAAAGCCTGGCTGATGACCGCCCGCGCATGGCTGAGCGCGATCACCCGATGTACTCCGTGTGCGGCAAACCCGGCATGAACTGCCTCGACCAGCGCACTCGCTGCACCGGGATGGGGACGGTGCATCTCCAGAATCAGATCGGCGATCACCCCGGTTGGGTGGGCGATCCCTGGCAGCATCCCGACCGTCGCCAGCCATGCGATCACACAGCCAACGGGCAGCCCATCTGCATCGAGTGCGGTGTACAGCAGCATCCGCGTATCCGCCAGATGGGTCGTCATCACAGCCGCCCACGTCTGGTAGTCGGGAGCAGCATCGCGCGTCAGCAGCATCGTCTGCTCCTGCCAGAGCGGATACAGGCTGTCCAAATCATCGGGGTGCATGGCGCGAATGGTGATCATAGCTGGAAAGGATAGCATCGTCCCATTTTCAGATCAAGCAACCCTGTGCGACAATGCAGGGTATGAACGCGCATATCCCTTCTCCAAACCCAGATACCCTGCCCGTCTGGATGCAGCGTGCCCTGCGCGGCACAGACTGGGGCATCCTGCTGGTCGTGGCGTTCGCTCTGATCGCGGCATCTCCATTTTTCTTCAGGCAGGGCATCCCGCTGGGCATGAATTTCGAGCGCTACGCCTTCCGCACAGCGGATATGGCGCAGTCGATGCGTGAAGGGACGCTCTATCCGCGCTGGACGGATGAGGCACTGGGCGGCTATGGCGCACCGCTTCCTCACTTCACGCCCCCCCTGCCAGGCTTGCTTGGCGGGGCGATCGACCTGCTGATCGTGGCGAATGCCCCTACCAGCACCACCGCCGTGTTCGTCATCGCACTGGTCGGAGCGGGCATGGCGATCTACGCCTGGATCGCGCGGCGCATGGGCGCGGCTGCCGGGCTGACTGCTGCCCTGCTCTATCTGTTCAATCCGGTCATCAGCCAGACCATTCCGCATCAGTGGGGTGATCTGAAACTCATGCTGTGTGCCGCGCTGCTGCCCAGCCTGCTGTGGAGCGTCGATCGCCTGCTGCGCCGCGCACGCGGAGGGGATGTCGCCCTCAGCGGGCTGCTCATCGCAGCTTTGATATTCACCGATCCGCTCACTGCTCTGGGTGGGGTACTGCTGGCAGTGTGCATCTGCGTCATACCACATCGCACGCTCGATCAGCAGACCCTGCTGCGGCTGGGATCGGCATTGGGCATCGGGACAGCGCTTGCAGCCTGTTTCTGGCTTCCGGCATGGATAGAAACCGGGGCAGTGATCTGGCTTGTGCCAGAGATCAATCCCGCCCTTTCGATCGATCCGAGTCACCTGTTCACCCTGCCAGCGCCGCCTGACCCACTGGCGATCATGCCGCTGCCCTTTCCTGCGGTCGGCATCGTCGGGCTGATCGCTGCGCTGATGGGTCTGCCTCTGATACGCCGCTTTGAGCCTGTCGAACGCCGCTTCTTCATCAGCCTGTGGGCGGCGCTGATCGTGATCAGCATCCTGATCCTTTTCCTGAGGGATTCCCTCTGGCTGCTCATCCCCCTCAGCGTTAGCCTGAGCGCCGCTGCGAGTGCCCCGCTTATGCTGCGCCGGGCGCTCTCCCCTTCACTGGGACGCATCCTCACGCTGGCGCTGTGCGCCATTGCAATCGGCAGCACTGCCCCCCTTTGGCTTTCCGCGAACACCGGAACCCATGAGTCGGAACAGGATTTCAGCAGCGCCGGACAGGTCGCCTATGAGCAGCGTGGCTATGGCGTGGCGGTCGCCAGCGCAGGGCAGCCTGTTCCCAGCAGCATCCCCGCTGAAACCCCGCCCAATCCATCGCTCATTCGAGGGTATCTGACAGGGCGACCCTCAAGGCTGGTCGCGTTGAGCAGTGATGTGCAGATCGGCACACTCAGCCAGAACGGTCACACACCGCGTTTTCAGGTGAGCGCCTTCAGCGCGGGCGCAGCGCGCGTGCTGATGGGCAGGTTTCCAGGCTGGTCAGCCACCCTCGCACAGCGTCCTGTCCCGTTGATCGCAGAGCCAGACAGCCCGTTCTCGCTCATCCGCCTGGAAGCCGGGGAACGCGGCGAACTGGTCATCACGCTGGGGACGACTCCCGCACGCGCTCTCGGCTGGGCACTGACGTGGATCGGTCTGGCGGTGGTCGGGACGCTCCTCATGCGCCGCCCACGTGCAGTCGATGATGAACTGGCGGATTTTCCACTGCTCACCCATGCTGAAACGCGCCTGTTCACAGTGCTGCTCATCGGCGTCTGCCTGCTGCTGGTGCTGACGCGAACACAGCCCGATCTCGCCCGGCTGCTGGGGTGGATGCCTGAACCGGGCAGTGGTCTGGTTCATGCCCAACCCCGCACGCTCAGCACCGATGCCGGTCTTCAGCTCATCGGATTGGAAGCCGCAGTGCGCGATCACCTGCCGGAAGACAGTTTTACGATCACGCTCTTCTGGCGTGCGCTGCGCCGCATCGACCTGCCCTATCGGGTGCAGATGGCGCTGCGCGATACGACCACCGGGCGCATCCTGTTCACCCTGCCTGTGCGTCACCCCGGACACCTGCCCGCCTCACGGTGGCTGGCACGCCGTTATATCCGCGATGTATGGCAGATCACCCTGCCCGCCGGGATCACCCCAGGCACATACGATCTCGTCGTCAGCGCCTTCACCTGCCTTGCCACATGTGATGTACGCCAGTCTCTGGTCTTCTTCGACGAGAATGGCACTCCCCTCGGTACAGTCATTCCGATCGGTCAGCAGATCAGCGTGCAGACACGCTGATCCCAGTATTCACAAACCATTATTTCGATCCCATCCGATAGTTGTTATTTTCGGAATCGACACGCTACAATAGTATCTATTCGTGGTCTTTTCGCTCAGTAAGGTGCATGGCATGGAAAACAAGGATATTGCAGCCCGGATCGGCAGCGCATGGATGGGCTTCCGCGCAGGTCAGCTCGATGCGGCAGCCAATGCGTTCGAGGCAGTTGCAGCAGAAGATGCGGGGAACATCGATGCCCAGTTCGGTCTGGGGCTGGTGCGCCGCGCACAGGGCAACCGAGGCACAGCGATCGCCCACTTTCAGCAGGCACACAAGCTGATCATGGCGGCGCTGGCTGCCAACCCTGGCAGTGACCGCTACGAAATCCTTCAGCGCATGGTTGAACAACGCCTGAGCGAACTGGGACACATTTCCGCCGGGGCGTAACCCCTCGGCAGCAGCCTGCACATGGACAAACGCGCCCGCTTAGAAGCCACACTGAACGGAGAAGCGGCTGATCGCACCCCAGTCGCCCTGTGGCGATCTTTTCCGGGCGACGACCAGCGTCCGAGCGATCTGGCGGTGGCAGTGGTGGCTTTCCAGAAAACGTATGACTGGGATTACGTCGTCGTTTCACCCGCGTCCACTTTCGCTGTGACCGACTATGGGGTGCAGGATGCGTGGGATGGTGCAGCCGACGGCACACGGGTGATCAGCAAGCCGCTCATCAGCCGTTCGATCGACTGGACGGCACTGCGCCCGCTCGATCCCGCACGTGGGGCACTCGGTCGGCAGCTTGAGGCGATCCGCCTGATCCGCGAGGCACTGGGCAGCGATGTCCCGATCGTCCAGGTCATCCCCAGCCCACTGACACAGGCGGCGATGCTTTCAGGAAGAGAAAGGCTGATCACCCACCTGCGCCTCAGCCCGGATCGGCTGCGTTCAGGGTTGAATGTGCTGACGGAAAGTCTGCTGCGCTTCATGGATGCGCTGAGGCGGCTGGGGATCGACGGTATTCTCTATCAGATGTCCTATGCCGACCATCTGCACATGAGTGAAGCGGAGTACGCCGAGTTCGGGATGCCCGACGATCACCGCCTGCTCACACTGCTGCCGCCAAAATGGTGGCTGAATGGGGTGCATCTCAACGGGATGTATCCCATGTTCAGAACTGCCGGCGCGCTGCCCGTCCAGTACATCCAGTGGCGAGACCGGGCATGCGACATCGACATCACCAGCGGCAAAGGTCAGTTCGCACGGGCGGTTTGCGGCGGGCTGGATCCTCATACCCATCTGCTGCTGGGCACGCCTGGGCTGATCCGGCAAACGGCAAGGGAAGCCATCACACTCACAGGGGGCAGACGTTTCATCCTTTCAGCCGGGGATGCGGCGCTGATCAGCACTCCGCTCTCCAATCTGCGCGCCGTGCGAGAGGCAGTTGAAACCACATGAGCATTCGCGTCATCGCAGGCAGTGCCAAAGGCACACGCCTGAAACTTGTACCGGGCGACGGTACACGCCCGATCATGGATCGGGTCAAGGAATCCCTATTCAATATCCTGGGGCGGCTGGTGCTGGACAGCACCTTCCTCGATCTCTTCGCCGGGACGGGCAGCGTGGGCATTGAGGCGCTCAGCCGGGGTGCGGCACACGCCCTGCTGCTGGATATCGACGCCAAAGCCGTTCGCACGATCGAGGAAAACCTTCAGCTCACCCGGCTGGCGGATCGCGCGGTCGTTCGCCGTCAGGATGCCTTCTCCCTGCTGCGCGCCCGCCCCGAACAGGCATTCGACATCATCTACATCGCCCCGCCTCAGTATCATCAGGTATGGCTCAGGTCACTTGAGCAGCTCGACCTCAACCCCGGCTGGCTGGCGGAAGACGGATGCGTCATCGTGCAGATCGATCCCAACGAGAAAAGCACGCCGCACCTCGTCCATCTGACGCCGACCGATGAGCGTCGCTATGGCAATACCCTGCTGTGGTTTTTCAAACATCAGGAGGCGATCATACGGACAGAACACGAGTGGCAGCAGATGGAGCGTATGGTCTGCCGCCTGATCGACCTGTTCGCCATCACCGCACCGCCCATCCCGATCGAGCGGATGCTGCAAAATCCGGCGGGCGGCTTGTGGGGTGAAATCGACCCCAGCACGCTGTCACTGGGTTTCTTCAATGTGAGCGTGCCGTTTTCGCCACGCATGTCGCTGGCGCGCTTTCTGGCACGCACCGTCGCCGCCAGTGAATGGGGGCGCACCGTCGGCATACCCGACCTCGACCCCGATGAGCCACTGTTTCAGGCGTTCGCGCGAATGCTGGTCATGCCCGCGCCGATGATCCATGAGTTGAAAGAAGAGGCGCGCACCCCGGCACTCATCAGCGTCCATTTTGAAGTGCCCGAAGAAGATGCCGCCCGGCGCCTCGAAGACCTGCGCCTCCACCCATTCACCTGATTGCCGTCAGTCTGCATCCTGTTCCAAAACTGCCTGCGCCACCGTCAGCGCCTCATCCTGCGTGCTGACCCCCTGAGCGACCTGCGCCTCGCGGATGGCTTCGAGCAATCTGCCGACGACCCGCCCAGGTTTGATCCCCAGCAGGCGCGTGAGGTCGTCTCCGTTCACCAAAGGCGGCGGATCGACATAGCGCGACCGTTCGTTGAACCAGGCAGAAAGCAGGCGCTGACCGTTCTCCACCAGCCGCAGCCACACCGCCTGATCATACGTGTGCCCCAACATGCCCAGGTAATCCGCCAGACACAGCAGGATGAGATCGACGCCGTTTTCGCCCAGCATCCGCCAGTAGCGATAGATGTCCAGCGCTTCCAGCGGAGCGCGCCAAAGCGTCTCATCAGCATGATGACGCACCAGCGCCCACACCAGATCGCGTTCCTGACTGCTGAAGCGCAGCCGATTCATGCACTCCAGGGCGTCTTCCGCGCCGACTGCCTCATGCTCCGGGTAACGCGGTTCACCTTTTTCGTCATGCTGCATTGGCACTTTACCCTTGCCCCAGTCATGCAGCAGCGCCGCCAGCAGCAGCACAGCGCGGCGCGGGCGCTCATCCGCGCCAGGTCGTTCCAGATGCGCCACCAATGCCGGGCGAAACAGATCGAACGCCACGACGATCATGCCCAGATTGAACTGTGCCGCAGAGTCATCAGTACGACGGTAGCTGATCGTGTGGATGATGTCGTTGAGCGCATCCAGCACCGCCAGCGTATGCTCCCAGGTGTCATGGATGTGCGGCTTACCCAGCTTCAGCCCGTGCAGAGCCCGCAGACCGGGCAGATACGCATCGAGCGCGCCAATGGCGTCCGCCACGCGCAGCGCGGTGACAGGGCGAGGCAGGGTGAGCATCTTGATCAGTTCATCACGGTAACGTTCCGGTGAGATCAGGATCAGGTGTGGCGCATTCTCTTTCATCGCCCGCAGCGTCGCACCGTCGATCCGCAGCCCGAACTGCACGCTCAGCCTGGCGGCGCGCAGCACCCGGATCGGGTCGCTGTGCAGCGCACCCTCCCCACACTGGCGCAGACGTTTGGCGATCAGGTCGTCCAAGCCGCCCAGCGGGTCGATGGCGGTCTGAAGATCGCCATGCAGATCGACCGCCATCGCATTAATGGTGAAATCGCGCAGGCGCAGGTCGCCCTCCAGATCAGGCGCGCGCAATCCCGACACGTCGATGACCAGGCGCTCCCCCTGATACATGACGACCGCCCTGCCGAGATCGCGCGTTTCGTCGAGTGGGTAGAATGCCCCGCCCATACGGTTGGCGATGCGCCGCCCCAACTGTATCCCCCCCGCATCCGTCACCAGATCGATATCGGTGATCGGGCGGCGCAGCAGCGCATCGCGCACCACACCACCCACCAGCCAGATGCCACCGGGCGCATCCGCCAGCAGCTCAGCGACATCCAGCACAGCATCTGTCCACGCCAGAACAGGTTTATTTGAAGGCAAGACTCCCCCTGTCACTCACAGTTTCGCCACGCCGATGAACGGCATGTTGCGGAATTTCTCGTCCAAATCCATGCCATAGCCGAACACGAACCGATCCTCGATGACGAAACCGGTGTAATCGATGGTGATCGGCACAGTGCGGCGCGAGGGTTTGTCCAGCAGCGCACACAGTCGAATGCTGGCGGGCTGGCGGGTTTTCAGCACATCCATCACAAAGCGCAGGGTATGCCCGCTGTCGATGATGTCTTCAACGATCAGGACGTGCTTGCCCACAACTTCATCGCGCAGGTCCATGTCGATACGCACCATGCCGCTCGACATGCGCCCCGTCTTGTGATAGCTGGAAACCGACATGAAGTCGATCTCATGCGGCACATCGATATGCCGCATGAGATCGGTCAGGAAGACGACACCGCCGCGCAGGATGCACACCAGCACCAAATCCTCCGCCCCGGCGTAATCGCGCGAGATGACCGCCCCCAGTTCACGGATGCGCGCGGCAAGGCGCTCCTCGTCGATCAGCACTTCTGCCAGATATGCCTCGTAAGCTGCGCCCGCCATGCGTCGATCATCCTCGTGTGCGTCCTGAACAGAAGCGCAATTATACCGCGCTGTGCTGATGGTGGCGCTGCAAACTGCGTACCCGCATCGGTTTGGTACGCAATGCCTGAATGCCCTGCACCGCCGCCATCGCGCCGCTCAGCGTGGTGATGATCGGCACACCGTACAGGTGCGCCAAGCCGCGCAGCAGTGCGCCGTCGGTATGCGCCTGCCCGCCGCGCGGGGTATGGATGATCAGCGCGACTTCGCCCGCACGAATGGCGTTAGCGATGTTCGGCGACTCCTCACTCGCCTTGCGGATAGTGTCGGCGGGCAGTCCGGCATTTCGCAGGAAACTCGCTGTGCCGTCCGTGCCGATCAGCCGGAACCCCATCTGATGCAGGTCACGCGCCACCTTGACAACCGCGTTCCGGTCATCCGCATGGACGCTGATGAACACCGCCGCGCCCTCGCTGTCGATCGGCAGGACGGTGCTGGCAGCGATCTCCGCTTTGGCAAAGGCGTGCCCGAAATTCGCCGCGTGCCCCATCACCTCGCCCGTCGATTTCATCTCCGGTCCCAGACGGGCGTCCACACCTGGGAATTTGTGGAAGGGCATGACCGCCTCTTTGACGAAGAAGCCATCGACGCGCGGTTCCTCGACGAAGCCCAGCTCGTTCAGCGTGCGCCCCGCTGCGATCTGCGCCGCATAGCGCGCCAGCGGCACGCCCGTCGCCTTGCCGACGAATGGTACGGTGCGGCTGGCACGCGGATTGACTTCCAGCACGTAGACGATCTCATCCTTGATGGCGAACTGGATGTTGAACAATCCTTTGACGCCCAGCGCCAGCCCGATCCGCTCAGTATATTCGCGGATGATCTCGACATGATAGGCGCTGATCTTGTACACGGGCAGCACGCACGCCGAGTCACCGCTGTGTACACCGGCTTCTTCGATATGCTCCATGATGCCGCCGATGGTCACCTGCTCCCCGTCGCACAGGGCGTCTACATCGACCTCGAAAGCGTCATCGAGGAACTGATCGATCAGCACCGGGCGGCCAAGTTGTTCGGCGTGCCGATCCAGCCATGCGCCGAGCATCTCCGGATCGAACACGATCGCCATGTCGCGCCCGCCCAGTACATAGCTGGGACGCACCAGCACCGGGTAGCCGATGCGTTCGGCAGCGGCAAGCGCCTCTTCGCGCGTCAGCACAGTCGCCCCGGCGGGCTGGGGGATTTCAAGCTGGGTCATCAGCCCATGAAAACGTTCGCGGTCTTCCGCCAGATCGATCGTCTCAACCGATGTGCCCCAGATCGGCGCGCCGCCTTCGGCAAGTGCCCGCGCGATGTTCAGCGGCGTCTGCCCGCCGAACTGCACCAGCACGCCATCCGGCTTTTCCCGGTCGATGATGTTCAGCACATCCTCCGCCGTGATCGGCTCGAAATACAGACGATCGGCTGTGTCATAATCGGTGCTGACGGTCTCCGGGTTGCAGTTGACCATGATCGTCTCGTAGCCCATCTCATGCAGAGCAAAACAGGCGTGAACACAGCAGTAGTCGAACTCGATTCCCTGTCCGATGCGGTTCGGTCCACCGCCGAGGATGACCACTTTCGGACGGTCAGTGGGCGCGCTCTCGTCTTCCGGCTCGTAGGTGGAGTAGAGATAGGGCGTATGCGCCTCAAACTCTGCGGCACAGGTATCTACGCGGTAATAGTTGGCACTCACATCCAGCAGAATACGGCGACGGCGCACCGCAGCCTCAGTCGTATTCAACAGCGCCGCCAGATGCCCATCGCCAAACCCCGCCATCTTCAGAGCGCGCCAATCCCGTGCATTCAGCGACTCCAGCGTCGCACCATCAGGCAGACAGGCACGGCGCAGCGCGATCAGATCGGCAAGCTGACGCGCGAACCAGGGGTCATACTGCGTTGCCGCGACCAGTTCCTCCACGCTCATCCCGTTTTCCAGCGCCGAAGCGACCTGATACAGGCGCTGCGCCGTCGGCACGCGCAGCAGGTCCGGGGTAGCGGGCAGGGTCTTCACGCCAAAGCCGATCATGCCGATGTCCAGCGATCGGATCGCCTTCTGCAGCGCCTCCTGAAATGTCCGCCCGATCGCCATCACTTCGCCGATCGCCTTCATCTGCGGACCGAGGGTGCGATCCGCACCTGGGAATTTGTCGAAATCCCAGCGCGGGATTTTGACGACCACATAATCGAGTGACGGCTCGAACGAAGCAGGCGTCACACGGGTGATGTCATTGGCGATCTCGTCGAGGTGAAAGCCGACCGCCAGCAGCGCGGCGATCTTGGCGATCGGGAAGCCGGTCGCCTTGCTCGCCAGCGCCGAAGAGCCGCGCGGGTTCATCTCGATCACATAGACGTGCCCATCCGCCGGGTTGACGGCGAACTGGACGTTCGCGCCGCCCGTCGCCAGCCCGATGCGATCCAGCACTTTCTTCGCGGCGTTACGCAACCGCTGCAATTCCTTGTCCGTCAGGGTTTGCGCCGGAGCGACGGTGATGCTGTCCCCGGTATGCACGCCCATCGCATCGAGGTTTTCGATCGTGCAGACCACGACGAAATTCCCCGCCACGTCGCGCATCACTTCCAGTTCGTATTCTTTCCAGCCCAGCACACTGCGCTCGATCAGCACCTCGCGTACCGGGCTGAGCTTCAGCCCACGCTCAGCGATCGTCCGCAGATCATCCGGCGAATAAGCGATGCCGCCGCCCGAACCCCCCAGTGTGAATGACGGACGCACCAGCACCGGGTAACCGATGCGTTCGGCAGCCGCCAGCGCCTCTTCCACCGTGCCGACGATCTCGCTCTGCGGGCATTCCAGCCCGATCTCCAGCATGGCGTTTTTGAAGAGCTGACGATCCTCCGCCAGCTCGATGCTCTCCAGCCGTGCGCCGATCAGCTCAACGCCGTGCCGCTCCAGCACCCCATTTTTCGCCAGCGCCACCGCCAGGTTGAGCGCCGTCTGCCCGCCGACAGTCGGCAGCAGGGCATCGGGCTTCTCCGCGTCGATGATCAGCTCGACGATCTCCGGCGTGAGGGGTTCGATGTACGTCACATCGGCAAATTCGGGGTCGGTCATGATCGTGGCGGGGTTGCTGTTGACCAGCACCACGCGATAGCCTTGCCGCCGCAGCGCCTTGCACGCCTGCACCCCGCTGTAGTCGAACTCGCACCCCTGCCCGATCACGATGGGACCGGAACCGATGACGAGGATGGTTTGAATGTCTGTGCGTTTAGGCATTGTCTGGCTGCGCTTTCGTCCGGGCGGTGTGTGCCACACGATTTACAAATTCGTCAAACAGATA
This sequence comes from uncultured Pleurocapsa sp., assembly GCA_964614405.1. Classification (GTDB taxonomy): domain Bacteria; phylum Chloroflexota; class Anaerolineae; order Aggregatilineales; family Phototrophicaceae; genus Flexifilum. The sequence goes on along the minus strand of CAZTLS010000021.1, from coordinate 18,662 downwards.
CAGCGAGTCATGCGGTCCGGGAGAGGCTTCAGGATGATACTGCACGCTGAACACGCCCAGTTCCTGATGGCGCAGCCCCTCGATCGTCTGGTCATTGAGGTTGATGTGCGTCACCTCTGCGCCGCTCAGATTGCTGTCGGCGGTGACGGCAAACCCGTGATTGTGCGCGCTGATCTCGACCGCCCCGGTGATCAGATTTTTGACGGGCTGGTTGCCGCCGCGATGCCCAAAGCGCATCTTCTTCGTCTTGCCGCCCAGCGCCAGTGCGAGAATCTGGTGTCCCAGGCAGATGCCGAACACCGGGGTTTTGCCCAGCAAGCCGCGCACGTTGTCGATCATGCCCGTCACCGCCGCCGGGTCGCCAGGTCCGTTGCTCAGGAACACCCCGGCGGGCGAGAGCGCCAGCACCTCATCCGCGCTCATGCTGGCGGGCACAACCATAACGCGCAGCCCGCGATCGGTCATCATCCGCAGGATGTTGTGCTTGATGCCCGTGTCATACGCCACGATGAGCGGGGCGTCAGACAGTGCTGAGACCGGATCGTAATACCCAGGCACACTGCCGACCGTCCAGGGATACGGCTCGGCACAGGTCACATCATCGACCAGATTCCAGCCGCTCATATCGGGCGACTCTTTCGCCGCGCGGACGAGTGCCACCGGGTCGAGTGCTGGCTCGCCATGCGCGATCGCCGCACGCATCGCCCCACGTTCGCGGATGTGACGCACGATCACCCGCGTCGGCGCATCGGTCATGCCGATGATCCCCTGTTCACGCAGCACACCGCTCAGGTCAGCACGCGCCCGCCAGTTGCTCACCATCGGCGAAAGCGCCCGCACCACAAACCCGGCGACCCACACCCGTTCGGACTCGACATCCTGATCGTTCATGCCCGTGTTGCCGACGTGGGGCACGGTCATGGTGACGATCTGGCGATGGTAGGACGGATCAGTCAGAATTTCCTGATAGCCCGTCATCGAGGTATTGAAGACCACTTCTCCCGTCGAGATGCCTTCCGCCCCAAAGCCCACGCCCGAAAAGGTGCGCCCATCCTCCAGCGCCAGCAGCGCCGGGCGCGCCTCTTTTGTCAAAACCCGCTGCACACTCACGATTTGCACCGCTCCTAACTGCGATAATGCCCATTGATGGATACATAGTCGTGCGACAGGTCGCATGTCCAGATGGTCGCTTCGCCTTCGCCCATGCCCAGATCGAGGCGCACCACCACCTGATCGCCCCGGACAAGCGCCGTCGCCGCCGCCTCATCATAGGCGGTTGGCATTCCGCCGCTGAAGAGGAGCAGACCAGGCTGATCATCCGAGGAGGCGAAGCGCAGCGTCATGCGTGCCGGGTCAACCGCCACGCCTGACCGTCCGGCAGCCGCGATGATGCGTCCCCAGTTGGCATCCCCGCCGTAGAACGCTGTTTTGACCAGCGCCGATGTGCCGATCGTGTTGGCGATCTGAGCAGCAGCGGCATCATCCGGCGCGCCCGTCACCTCGATGGTGATGAACTTCGTCGCGCCTTCGCCATCGCGCACCACTGCCTGCGCCAGCGCGATGCACACTTCCGTCAGGGCGCGCGCGAACTGTGCTTCACGCTCTGGCGAGTCGATCACAAAATCGCTCGCGCCGTTCGCCATCAGGAAGACCGAATCATTGGTGCTGGTATCGCCATCCACCACGATCCGATTGAAACTGACTTCGACCGCACCGCGCAGCAACCGCCCTGCCTGCTCTGGCGTCAGCGCCGCATCGGTCACGATGAAGCCGAGCATGGTCGCCATGTTCGGGGCGATCATGCCCGCACCTTTGGCGATCCCGGTGATACGGCACGCCCCACCGACGATCTCCGCCAGATCGATGCTGGCGATTTTCGGGCGTGTGTCGGTGGTCATGATCCCGCGCGACGCATCACTCCACGCAGCATCGTCACCCGCCAGCGCATCCGCCGCCAGGCTGACGCCGCGCGCGATTTTATCCATCGGCAGATGTGTGCCGATGACCCCGGTAGACATCACCAGCACGGACTCGACGGGCACGTTCAGCCGTTCCGCCGTCAGCCGGGCAGTCTCAGCAGCGTTGGCGATGCCCTGTTCGCCCGTGCAGGCGTTGGCGCAGCGCGTGTTGACGGCGATCGCGCGGACGCCCGCCCCGCCATTGGCGGCGAGCTGTGCCTGGTCGAATAATACCGGCGCAGCTTTGACCTGATTGGTGGTGAAGACGCCCGCAGCAGCGCACGGTCGGTCGCTGGTGATCAGTGCAAAATCGTGCGCGCCATCCGCTTTGAGACCACAATGGACGCCCGCTACCTGAAAACCGGGCACGGCATACTGCAACTGATCGGTCATGAAGTCCCTTTCCGTTCAGAAGTCATCGCATACAGACGGCGCGTCATACCGCCGCGAGAATATCCGTCAGCCGCTCCGCCAGCACATCGACCTCATGGGGAGTGGCGATGAGCGGCGGCACAAAGCGGATGACGTTCGTCCCCGCGTTGACCATCAGCAGACCGTGTTTGTAGCCCGCCTCGACGACCGCCCCGGTCTCGATGTCCAGCTCCATGCCGACCATCAGTCCGCGCCCGCGCACCGCCCTGATATGCGGGCTGTTGATCTCTTCCAGCCGCTCTTTCAGATATGCCCCCGTCTCTCGCACATGCGCCAGGAACGACGGCTGCCCGATGCGTTCGACCACGTACAGCGCGATGCTGGTCATGAACGGACCGCCCGCAAACGTCGAACCATGATCGCCCGCGTGCAGGTGGCTGGCGATCGCCTCTGTCACCAGAATTGCGCCGATCGGCAGCCCGCCCGCCAGCGGTTTCGCCAGCGTCATGATGTCTGGCGTCACGCCCATCTGTTCATGTGCCCACAGTGTGCCCGTCCGCCCGACGCCGCACTGCACTTCGTCAAAGACTAGTGCCGCCCCATGCTGATCGCACAGCGCGCGCAGCCCGGCGAGAAATTCCGGTGTGGCGGGGTTGATACCGCCCTCACCCTGGATCGGTTCGATGAAGACCGCTGCTGTCTTATCGGTGATGGCAGCGCGCGCGCTCTCCAGATCGTTGAACTGAGCGACCGTGACATCCGCCAGCAGCGGCTTGAACGGCTTCTGATATTTTTCCTTCGGCGTCAGCGAGAGCGTGCCCATCGTGCGCCCATGAAACGCATCGCTGAAACAGACCAGCCCCACTTTGTCCGGTTCGCCCGTATCATAGGCGGCGCGGCGGGCGAACTTGATGGCAGCTTCGTTGGCTTCTGTGCCGCTGTTACTGAAGAAGACGCGATCGGCAAACGACCGCTCGGTCAGCAGCTTCGCCAGGGCAGCCTGCGGCGCGGTATAGTACAGGTTGCTGGTATGCAGCAGCCCCTCCGCCGCGCGCTGGATCGCCGCCGTCAGCCCAGGGTCGCTGTAGCCCAGTGCATTGACCGCGATCCCGGCAACCCAGTCGTGATAGGCATTGCCAGCATCATCGTACAGCATCATGCCTTCGCCGCGCGTCAGCACGAACGGGGCGCGTTTGTACGTCTGCACCACATGCGCCGCATCCTGCTCGATGACCCAGCTCATATCAATATTGGTGACCATTCCCAGACATTTCCCTTCATGTCGTGTATTCAGACTTTTTCAGCTTTGCCACGCATCAGCTCAGACCAGCCCAGCCGCTTTTCGATCCACTGCTCATCATCCGCCCCAGGTTCGATCCAGCCATTCTCCGCTTCATAGGCGAGTGTCGCCCTGCACCATTCGAGCAGTCTCTGAGCGGTCTCTGCACTGATCTGCTCAGACCCAAGCACATGCCGCACGAATGACAGCGCCCGCTGGCTTGTTTTTCGACGCCGCTGCGCCGATTTGGAAGGGCGAAGCAGTGCATGGTATATCCCATGCAGCAGTTCATGACAATTGGCACACAGAGGGAGTGTCACCTCATTCTCACCATGCCTGTTCAACGCCCATAAATGATGACGCTGTGAAGCAGGATAACCACATGCCCGGCACGACTGAGTGCGCTCTTCCAACGTTTGCCTGCGCCTGCGCCTCGACAGGCGATATTCCTGCAAACGGTAGAAATCGATCCAGTATTCGAGCAGTTCCCGCTGCGCATCCTCATCTGGCTGGAGGTTCAGCGAGAGATCGAAGCTCTCGATGATCTCGTCCGCCTGTGCTGGTGCGTACAACTTTCTCACCAAACCGTACAACGTTGCGCTTAACATCTCCCCACTCTTAACTGACAAATCGCATCCCATAACCCCTCGCCTCCCCAGCCCTGGCAACCTGACTTAAAACCTGATTATGCCCTGATTTCTGTTCCTCGCCTGTCTCGCAACCCATCCACATTCGTGATCACCGCCGCGCGCACCCCCTGCTCCACCGCCTCCAGCGCCACACGCACCTTTGGGATCATGCCGCCGAAGATCACGCCGGACTCGATCAGCGCGTGTGCCTCCGCTGCATTCAGTTCGGGCAGCAGCACGCCATCGCGCAGCACACCAGGCACATTCGACAGGAAGAAGACCTGTTCTGCATCGACAGCAGCAGCAACCGCCCCGGCAACCATGTCCGCATTGACGTTCATGCTGCTCGTCTCGCCCATGCAGATCGGCGCGATGACCGGCACGAACCCGGAGCGCATCAGCAGATGCAGCGGCTCGGCATGAATGGCGCGCACCGCTCCGGTGAAACCCATATCGACAGTGGGGTGCGCCAGCTTATGAGCGCGGATCATACCCATATCCACCCCACTTAAGCCAATTGCGTTGACCCCGGCGGAAACCAGGGTACGTACCAGCCGTTTGTTGACTGCCCCGCACAGCACCATCTCCACCAGCGCCAGCGACTCGGCGTCAGTCACTCGTATCCCATCCACAAGAATGGGCGTGATCCCCATCCGCTCCTGCATGGCGCTGATCTCCCTGCCGCCGCCATGCACGATGATGATCGGTTCGCTGATCTCCGCCAGAACACCCGCCAGCGCTGCCAGATAATCGGCGCTGTCCAGTTCGTGCCCGCTGATCTTGATGACGATGCTCACAGCAGTCCTGCCGTTTCGTCAAAGCCATACATCAGGTTGAAGCACTGTACAGCCTGCCCGGACGCCCCTTTGCGCAGATTGTCGGTCACGCTGGTGATGTGCAGCCACTTGTCAGCGACGGGTGTCAGGCTGACCGTGCAGCCATTCGTCCTCACAACATGTTTGAGCGTCGCCTGCTGACCGGGCGGCAGCACCGTCACCAGGGGTTCAGCCGCATACGCTGCTTCGTACAACGCCTGAGCATCTCCGGCGATCGCATCTGCGCGATCAGCATCCAGCTGGACGTAGATGCTCGCCATCAGCCCACGATCGACAGGCAGCAGATGCGGCGTGAAGATCAGCATTCCGGCACGCCCATCCAGCCGTGCGATCTCCTGCTCAATCTCCCCAACATGACGGTGTACACGCCCTGGATTGTAGGGCGAGAAATTGCTGTAGACCTCGACGAATTGCAGATTCGGCTTTGGATCGCGCCCTGCCCCGCTCACGCCGGATTTGGCATCGACGATGATCGGCGCGCCTGGCGACAGCCAACCCGCCCTGAGCAGCGGAGCCAGACCGAGCAGTGTGGTGGTGGGATAGCAGCCCGGTGCAGCGATCACATCCACACCGCGCAGCCGCTCACGGTACAGTTCGGGCAATCCATACGGCGTAGCAGCGAGCATTTCCGGGTGCGGATGCTCGTGCCCATACCACTGGCGATAACTTTCTGGGGTATCCAGACGCAGGTCTGCCGAGAGATCGATCACACGGACGCCCGCCGCACGCGCCCCGAATGCCTTGCGCGCCGAAACGCCGTGTGGCAGCGCCAGAAAGACGGCATCGACCGCTGAGAGATCAGCGGCGTCCGGTGGGATATAAGTCAGGTCAGTGAACGGGACAGGCTGCCCGGCATACGTCGATGATGTGGCGAAAATGACTTCGGCGCACGGATGTTTTGCCAGCAGTTCAACGGCGTCCTGCCCGGCATAGCCACTCGCGCCATACACGCCGACGCGGATCGGGCGATCGTGAACGGGTGAAGTCTCGGTCATTGAGGATGATTGCTCCTTCTTCGCATCATACACAGGGAAAAACAAAAACCCCCGCCTCACATCAGATGTGAGATCAGGGGTCGTATCCAGCGTGCCCTGCGGTCACCCGCGACCGTGCTACGCCTCTACTCCCGACATGACCTCACGGATCATGGGGTGACGGCTGCGACGACGGATGAAACGGGCGAACGGCATCATAGGTAGTCAACTGTTGTACGCATTGGATCGGATGAATATGTGCATGATGATACCCTGATAATCATGGAGCGTCAATCCAATGGTTTCAGCCCGATTTCGGTGTATAAGTTACAATGAGCGAGGCACTTGCAGACCAGGAGCGCGCATCACTTCATGATCGAAGTCAAACAACTAAGCAAGCGCTATGGCGAACGACTGGCGGTCGATCGCATCAGCTTCACCGCCAAAGCAGGGGAGGTCGTCGGGCTGCTGGGCGCAAATGGCGCGGGCAAAACCACCACCATGCGGATGCTGACCGGGTTCCTCCCTCCGACTGAAGGCAGCGCGGTCATCGCCGGACACGACATCACCGACGACTCGATGGCGGCGCGCAGTGTCGTCGGCTACCTGCCAGAGCGCGTCCCGGTCTACCCCGATATGACGGTGCGCGAATACGTGCTGTTCTGGGCGCGTCTGCGCGGCGGCAAAAACCCTTCAGCCAGTGCCGACGCCGCCATCGCCCGCGTCAACCTGACCGATCGGCGGCACACGCTGATCCGCAAGCTCTCCAAAGGGATGCGCCAGCGTCTCGGCTTCGCCCAGGCGCTCGCCCACGATCCGCCCGTGCTGATCCTCGATGAGCCGACGATCGGCATCGACCCGCAGCAGGTGATCGAAGTGCGCGAAACGGTGCGTGCGCTGGGGCAGGACAAAACCGTGCTGTTCAGCACCCATATCCTGAGCGAGGCAGAGCAGGTGTGCGACCGGGTGGTCATTCTGCATCATGGGCAGGTTGTCGCACAGGGCGAGCCGGAGACGCTGAAGCGCAAACGCGGCGTCAGCACGCTTGAAGACGTTTTCCTCAGCATCGTCGGCAAACACCCGGAAGGATAGACATCCGCCCATGCTGATCATTTTCCGGCGCGAGATCGCGCATTACCTCAACACGCCCTTCACCTGGGCGATCACTGCCGCCATCCTGCTGCTCACCGGGCTGCTCTTCGTGCAGGATTTGAACCTGGCGTTCGGTGAACGCCCGGCAAACCCCGCCCTCGTGCCAGACATCCTGTCGTTTGCGATGATCTTCTTCGCCCCGCTGCTCACCATGCGGATGTTCGCCGAAGAGCGGCGTGAAGGCACGATGGAACTGCTGCTGACCGCCCCGGTCAGCGAGATCGCCATCGTGATCGGCAAATTCCTGGGTGCGTGGGCATACTACAGCCTGCTGCTGCTCGTGACACTGGTCTACCAGGTCATCCTGATCAGCATCACCGAACCCGATCTGGGGCATACCCTCAGCGCCTATGTCGGCATCTGGCTGTACGGCGGCGCGGCGCTGTCGGTGGGCATGGTGTTTTCTGCCCTGACCGAAAATCAGATCGTTGCTGCTTTTCTGGGCATGATCACACTGATGCTGCTCTGGCTGGCGGATCAGGCAGGGCAGGTGATCGCCAATATCGACATCGCGCTGGTGGTACGCCTGCTCTCCCTTCAGGGGCACTACTCGACCTCGTTCGGCATCGGCATTCTGCGCGCCGAAGACGCCGCGTTCTTCTCAGGGATCATCGTCGTCATGCTGTATATCACCACACAGATCATCGAGTCCGGGCGGTGGCGCGGATGAACGACAAAGCACAGGTTCTGGTCATCCGTCGGCGCGCCATCGGCACGATCGGCAGCATCGTCGGAGCAGGCGGGGTCATCAGCGGGGTGATCGCCCTGCTCTGGTCAGGGACGTTCGCGCCGTATGTCATCGGGGCGTTCGCCCTGGGCATCCTCGGTCTGCTGGCATGGGCGATCGCCACGCCGGACGAATTTACCCAGTTTTTCACCGGGCGGGGCGTGCGCTTTGGCACGATCTCGATTTTCTCCACCCTGCTGCTGATCGGCATCGTGGTGCTGGTCTACCTTCAGCTCACGCGCACGGCATGGACGTTCGACACCACCCAGCGCAATGCCTACACCCTCAGCCCGGAGACAGAGCGCGTGCTGGCGCGCGTCGATCGCCCGATCCGCATCATCGGCTTCTACAGTGCGCGCGCCCTGCGCGACCGCGCCGTCGATGATCAGATTTTCCAGCTCTACCAGACGGCGACAAACGGGCTGATCACCCGCGAATACATCAACCCTGACGAACAGCCTGCGCTGGCGCGGCGCTATGGCGTCACGACGGACGGGCAGGTGTTTGTCGCCTTCGTCAATCCAGATGGCGCGATCGATCTGGGCACGCTCTTCCCGGTCACGCGAGGCGTCGGGCAGGAACGCGAGATCACCCGCGCCATCGCCAGCCTGATCGTCGCCGGGCGCATCGTGGTCTATTTCGAGACCGGGCTGGGTGGGCGCGACCCGAACGATGTCTCGCAGGAAGGCATCTCCAGCATCGTCGGCGGGGTGCGCCAGAACGGGATCGTCCCACAGGCGCTCGATCTGCCCGCGCTGGCGCAGCGAGGTGGAAGCATTCCGGCAGACGCCGCTGCGATCATCTTCACCCGCCCCACACGCGATCTGAACGCAGAAGAAGTGCGCATCATTCAGGCATACCTGGCGCGCGGCGGGTCGCTGCTGCTGATGACCGATGTCCTGTTCAATGAACAGCCATTCATGGCACAGAACGGGCTGTTCAACCGCTTCCTGCTGGAGGAATACGGAATCGGCGCGCTCGATGCAGCGGTAGTCGATCCGGCGCTGAGCGGGCAGACGCCGCTGGACATCATCAGCGCCAACGTGTTCGCCACCTCACCGATCGCCGCCCGCCTCGACCCGGCGACCACGCCAACGCTCTTCTCGGTAGCGCGCGCCGTCGATGTGCGCCTGCAGGACCTTCCAGCAAACATCGCCACCGGGCGCGTCATCTTCACCACCGACCGCGCCTACGGCGAGACCGATCTGCGCACCCTGGGCGAAACCAACCGCACTCAGTATGATGCAGGCGTCGATCTCCCAGGTCCACTGGCGACTGTCGTCTGGTCAACCAACACGCGCACCAACGCCCGCATCGTGCTGATCGGCGATGGTGATTTTGTCGCCAACGGACGGCTGCTGACCCGTGAAGGGGAGGTCAGCTTCCCAGGAAATGCTATCCTGTTCACCGATGCACTCGTCTGGCTGACGAATTTCAATGAAGTGATCAATTTCGAACCCCAAATGTTCAGCCAGAATCTGCCGCTCATCTTTGTCAGCCAGCAGCAGTTCAGCACTATCGCTTTCATCACCGTCATCTTCCTGCCGCTGACAGTGCTGCTGATCGGGGTGGCGATCCGTATTCGCCGGGGGCGGGCATGAAACGACGCCGCCTGCCCCTGATCATCATGGCGATCGCCTTCATCGCCCTGGTGGGCATCACCGCACTGTTTCCACCGCCCACTACGCCGATCTTCCCCACACCAACGGGCACGGTCGTCGTGCCGTTCTATCGCGTGTTTCCAGAGCTGTCGGTGTTTGATATTGCAGCGATTCGTTTGAGGAGTCCTGAAACGAATCGTGTATTTACGATCGCACGGAACGCAGAAGGCGTCTGGCAGGCAGTCAGCCCATCAGGAACGTTGGAAGAAGGCGCAGGCAGCGCACTGGCGCGCACCATCAGCCTGCTGCCCTACACCAGCATCACGGAAGCCGGGGCAGCGCTCGAAACCTACGGTTTCACGCCGGAAGGCATACTGAGCGTCGAGATCGTGCTGATCGACGGGAGTGGTCATGCGGTGGCGATCGGGTATCGCACACCGACAGCGGCAGGGTACTATGCCTTTGTGGATGAGGACCCGGCGCTGTATATTCTCGACCGCGCGCCCATCGATTATCTGATCAGCCTGCTCCGTGATCCGCCAATTGCTTGACAAGGTGATCGAAAGTGTTTATTCTGTCAGATTGCATCGTAACGTTGGGGAAACGCCCCTCATCCGCCCCCGCTATCATGCACACGCGCACGCACCGGTTTCCGGTCGATCGTCACAGGGATGGGGTCATTTTCTCACTCATTCATACGGCTCGAAGGCATTCGGGCAATTCAGGCTGGTGTTCACTAAATGCTGATGGTAATGGCGAATCGAGAAGAAGTACGCAATCAACTCATCCAGCGCGCGCAGAAGCAGGGCAACAGCCTGAGCTACGACGACGTGCTTTCCGTCGTCCCCGATGCGGAGCGCGACCTGGGTTTGCTGGACGATCTGATGGACGATCTGATGGAGGCAGGGATCGAAGTGTTGTCTCTGGAAGATCAGGCAAGCAGAATGTTCGAGTCGGGTGAGATGGATCGCGCAATGGAAGATGTCACGTTCGACCTGGAAATGTTCGACGAGGAAGACATCGAAGCCACATGGGGCTTCGATGACGCGCTGATCAAGGATGCTGGTTATCAGCAGGCACTGGACAGCGATGATGTCGTCGGGCTGTACCTGAAGGAAGCAGGGCGCGTGCCGCTGCTTAATGCCGAGGAGGAGGTCTCCCTGGCGAAGCGGATGGAACGCGCGGTCGAGGCGCGCCGAACCCTCGAAGAGGAGGGAGACCGCCTGCCGCTGGATGATGTGTACGATCTGCGTGATCTGATCTCCGATGGCGAACTGGCACAGGAGCATCTCGTGCGCGCCAATGCACGACTGGTGATCAGCGTTGCCAAGAAATACATCGGACGCGGTGTGCCCTTCCTCGACCTCATTCAGGAAGGCAATATCGGGCTGATCCGCGCCACCAACAAGTTCGAGTATCGGCGCGGGCACAAGTTCAGCACCTACGCCACCTGGTGGATTCGCCAGGCGGTCAGCCGCGCGGTCGCCGATCAGGGGCGAACCATCCGCGTGCCCGTCCACATGGGCGACCAGCTCAATCGGATGCGCCGCATTCAGATGCGCCTGACTCAGGAACTGGGGCGTGACCCGTCGATCGATGAGATCGCCGGGCGGATGGAAACGACGCCGGACAAGGTGGAAAACCTGCTGGAGATCGCCCGCCGCCCCGTCAGCCTGGAGACGCCCATCGACGAGGACGGCGACAGCACCTTCGGCGATTTCGTTGAAGATGTCAGCAGCCCTGCGCCCGCCGAAGAAGTGGCGACCAATCTGCTGCACGAACAGCTCAAGACCGCCCTCGACCGCCTGCCCCAGCGCGAGGCGCAAATCCTCAAGCTGCGCTATGGGCTGGAAGATGGCAGGGTCTACACACTGGAAGAGGTCGGTCAGGCGATCGGCGTCACGCGCGAACGGGTGCGCCAGCTTGAGGCACAGGCGCTCAACCGCCTGCGTCAGTCGTCCGCCCACGTCACCCTGCGCGATTACCTCTACGAGGAGTAAGCCGCCTTGCGCGGATCGACCTCATCGGGTGGCTGGCTGTGGGCGCTGGGTCTGGTCGCGCTGGGCACAGTCCTGCTGCTCGACCGTTTTCTGCTCATCCCCGATTTCAGCACGAGTGCGCTTCTGCCGCTCGTGCTGGTCGTCATCGGGCTGATCGTTCTGGTGCGTGGTGATCTGTTCGCAGGCGGCGCGGGTAAGAGTTTCGGCATCACGCGCGGTAGTGTCGAAAATGCAGCCATCGAGATCAGCGCCGGCGCGGTGGATGTGCAGGTCTATCCGCTCCAGCGTGAGGGACGTCTGATCGCCGGGCAGTATGCGCCGGACGCCCGTCCTGCGCTCGACGTGCAGGGGGTGGAAGCCAAACTCCGCCTCGACCGCGCCGCCACGCCCTTCTTTTCATTCACGCCCTGGCAGGCGGCGCTGGCGCGCGACCTGCCCTGGAAGGTCTACATCACCACGCATCTGGGACAGGTTTCGGCAAACTGTGAAGCGCTGATCATCGGTGGCGCGGTCATCGCTACGGGTGTGGGCGACATCCATTTCACTGCGCCCAGTGAAGCGCTCGCGCCGATCTATCTGCGTTCAGCGCTGGGCAACGTTCACCTCACCACCCCGCCCGGTCATGCGGCGCGGCTGATCGTCAAACCGACCCGTCTTTTCCGGGTGCATGTGGACGCCACCCGCTATATCGAGGAATCCGAAGGCGTATACCTCGCACGCGATGCTGCACCAGACCGCCCCGAAGCGGTCATCTACATCTCCAGCACATTCGGCGACGCCTATCTGAGCTGATCTGTCGGGGTTGCCATCCATGCCATCCGCAATCAATCTGATCATCCGCGATGCGCTGGCGGACGACATTCCTCTCTGCCTGGCGCTCGATCACATCTACGAGACCGATCACGTCTGGCAGATGCACATGCGCCAGGACGATGGGGTCAACGTCACCTTTCGCCCGGAGCGCCTGCCCCGCACGCTGGAAGTGCGCCGCCAGCCTGAACCCGAACGTCTGACGCACGCACTCGCCCCGGAAGCCTGTTTCCTTGTCGCCCAGGAAAAAGGCGGTGAAGGGGTGCTGGGCTATCTCGTCATGCAGCGCGATCCGATCCGGCACATCGGGCAGATCGTCGATTTCGCCGTCGATCGTCCTGCCAGACGCTGCGGCATCGGCGGGCGGCTGATGCTCGTCGCCGCTGCATGGGGCAGAGAACACAGCATGACGCGCCTGCAAGCCGCCGTCGAGACGACCAATCAACCCGCCATCGCTTTCCTGAACGCCATCGGCTTCGCTTTCTGCGGTTTCAATGATCGCTATTTCACCAATCGGGATATTGCCGTGTTCTTCAGCCAGCCCATCCGGGGCAGGTGATGTATCTTGGATCAGCTTTTCGTCGCCCTGCTGACTACAGCAAACGAAATCCTCACAGCGGGGATCGTCATCATCGCTGCCTCGCTGCTGCTCTACAACCTGACGCGCAACCTGCACGACCGTGTGGCGCGCACTTCCGGCGTGGTGCTGGGCGCGCTGACGTTCGTTTATATCTGTGATACGCTGATCTCGCTTTCGCCAGGCATTCAGACGTACACCAACCTGCTGCGCGCGCAGTGGCTGGGGATCGCCTTCATGCCTGTCGCGCTGTATCACCTCTCCGATGCGCTGCTGGCGACCACCGGGCTACCCTCGCGCGGTCGGCGGCGGCGGGTGATCCGCATCCTGTATGTGATCGCCCTGATCTTTTTCCTGCTTGCCACCTACACCGACATCATCATCAGACCGGTCATCATCGCCTCACCGATCCTGATGGGCGGACGCCAGATCGTGACCCTGGATGACGGCGGTGGCTTCCCGATCTACCTTGCCTACTTCGTCATCGTCACCGGGGCGGCTTTCCTCAATGTGCAGCGCGCGCGCGATCGCTGCATCGCCCGCAGCACGCGGCGGCGCATGGGCTATCTGCTCATCGCCATGACCACCCCGGCGATCGGCGTCTTCCCGTTCGCCCTGCTGCTGGAGACGGGCGCGGAGATCAGCCTGCTCGGTCTGGCGCTGGTCAACGCCGCCAATATCGTCGTCATCCTGATGCTCATCTTTCTGGCATATCCACTGTCGTTCTTCGGGTCACGCATCCCGGATCGGCTGGTCAAGACCGAACTGCTGCGCTTTCTGCTGCGCGGACCGGGGACGGGGCTGCTGGCACTCGGCGCGATCGTGCTGACGACTTCCGGTTTCCGCGTGCTGGGGGTCACCGGGGTCCAGTTCATGCCGTTCGCGGTGGTGGCAGTGGTGCTGCTGTGGCAGTGGGGTGTCGCGCTCAGCCTGCCCCATATCGAACGCTATCTGATCTATCCAGGGGAAGACGCAGAGCGCATCGCCAGGCTCCAGCAGTTGGGCGATCGCCTGCTCACGCGCGATGACCTGCTGCAACTGCTCGATGCCATCCTCGCCTCCACATGTGACTATCTGCGTGTCAGCAGCGCGTTCGTCGCTTCGCTGCCGCGTGCAGGCATACCTGGTGCGATCACCGCATCGCAGGGTCCGATGATCCCCGATGCAGGGCAGATCGACCGCTTCCCGGCACTGACGTCGGGCGGTCAGACGCTCACCGCCTGGAACGGCTTCTGGCTCGCGCCGCTCATCACCCGGCGCGGCACAGGCGGAGAGGTGATCGGCGTGTTCGGCATTCAGGCACGCGCCGGGCAGATCGACCTGACGGACGACGACCGCCGCATGTTTACGCTCTTCCTCGAACGGGCGGCACAGGCGCTCGACGACCTGGCATTGCAGGCGGAACTCTTTTCCGTCCTGGAAGGGCTGCTGCCTCAGGTCGTCACCACGCGCGCCCGCACCGCCGCGCTCGAATACCGCCCCGGTCACCCGTCCCCCGGCACAGACACCCCCCAGCCCGCTGTGCCGCGCCTTGCCCAGCCGGACGACCATGATGACGAAGCGCTGTTCAAGGAACAGGTGCGCGCTGCGCTGCGTCATTACTGGGGCGGTCCGGGGCTGACCAGCAGCCGTCTGCTCGATACCGAACTGGTGCGCCGCGCCCTGAACGAACAGGCAGACACCCCCGCCAACGCGCTGCGGGCTGTGCTGCTGATGGGCATCGAAAAACTGCGTCCAGACGGGGAACGCAAATATCACCTGCCGGAATGGATGCTGTACAACCTGCTTGAGCTGCGCTTCGTCCAGCAGATGATGGTGCGCGATGTGGCGCAAAAGCTGGCGATGGGCGAAAGCGACCTTTACCGCAAGCAGCGTATCGCCATCGATCAGCTTGCCGACATCCTGTGGCGTATGGAGCGCGACCTGAAGCGATCGTGATTGCCCACGACTCGCCCTTAATGCTATACTGATGTTCGATCATCTTTGTCTCAGAGGTATGGGCATCTGCCCGATCTTACCGTATCGATAAAAATAACCGAGGTTTACCATGAGCGGGAATGTTCCACGCCGTGATGACACGCCGCCTGCTCTCGACGAAGGCTATTGGGCATCGCTGCTGCGCGATGTCGAGATGAGCGATGACATGCCCGGCGGGATGCTGACCGAACCCCCGGTTACCCCTCATCACCCGCCCGGAAGCAATGGCACGCGCCACACTCACAATGCTCACAATGATGACTGGGAGCGAATCCGTCAGATTCGGGATAACGACGAAGCCATCGATCTCGTGGTGACCGGCTTCAATCGTGGTGGGCTGCTGGTCGAGTGGCGCAGCCTGCGCGGGTTCATCCCCGCCAGCCAGTTGATCGACTTCCCGCCTGTGACCAACGAGACGGTCCGCAAGCGCCTGCTGGCTGCCAATGTCGGCAAGACGCTGCATCTGCGCGTCATCGAGATGAACGAACATCAGAACCGCCTGATCCTGTCCGAACGCGCCGCCAGCGCCGAACCAGGAGAACGCGCACATCTGCTGGCGCGCCTCCAGCCAGGCGACAGCGTGCGCGGTACAGTGACCAACCTGTGCGATTTTGGTGCATTCGTCGATATGGGCGGCGTCGAAGGGCTGATCCACATCAGCGAGCTGAGCTGGGGGCGCGTCGGGCATCCCGGCGAAATCCTGGCGCGCGGGCAGGCGATCGAAGCGCGTGTGCTGGAGGTCCACCCCGACAATGGACGGGTCGCGCTGAGCTACAAGCGCCTGCACCCTGACCCCTGGGAAACGGTTGCGGATCGCTATCAGATCGGGGAAATGATCGAAGGCACGATCACCAACGTGGTCGATTTCGGCGCGTTCGTCCGCCTGGAAGAGGGGTTGGAGGGGTTAATCCACGTCTCCGAACTCGCCGAAGGACATTTTCTGCATCCGCGCAACGTCGTCAGCGAGGGGCAGCGCATCCGCGCGCGCATCCTGACCATCGACGGACATGCCCGCCGTCTGGGGCTGAGCCTGCGCGCCATCACGTCATGAGCGATCTGCTGCGTTCGACAAGAGGGCTGTCGTGACACAAACCGGCAAAAAAGGGAATGCCCCTGCCAAAAAAGGCAGTGCGCCAGCGGATGGCAAACAGGAACACAAACTGACCTCGCGCAGTTCCAGCCCGGTCATCGAGCGCTATACGGTCAGGACGGAGTTCTGGGAGTCGCTGCTCAACGCCCTGCCGCCCTGGGCAGACGAGATCGCTGCCATCACCCTGATCATTTTCGGGATCATGTCTTTCCTGTCGCTGATCAACGTTTCGGCAGATGCTTCGCTGTCGGCGGCGTGGTCGAACGCGCTCACCAGCCTGTTCGGGGTGGGCGGCGTGATCGTGTGCGCCGGGCTGTTCGCGCTGGGCGTCATCATCCTGCTGCCCAAGCTCGGCATCGTCATCCGCTTCCCCGCACGGCGCATCCTGGCGCTCGAAGTGGTCTTTCTGGCGCTGCTGGCACTGCTGCATCTGGCGGCGGGTGACCCGGAACTGCGCAATCTGGCGCGCGCCGGGCGCGGTGGAGGTCAGGTGGGCTGGGCGATGAGCGCGCTGGTGGTCAACCTGTTCGGCTCATCGGTCGCCATCGTGCTGTACAGCCTGCTGCTGATCATCGGCATCGCCATCGTGATCGGCGTGAAACGGGCGCATGTGGTCGGCTTTCTGACCCGTCTGCATACAGCGCTCACCCAGGCTGCCGCTGAATGGCGTCCGCCGCCGCGCCCCCGCCCGCAGCGCCCATCACTCGACGAAGCGCTCAAGCCGCCTGCCAACGCGGTGATCATCGACGAGAGCGGTGCGCCCGCGCTGCGCCACGCCAGCGAGGTCGCCGGGCAGCGCGCCCGTGCCTATTCGCTGATGCACATCCGCCCTGACCCGGACAGCCTGCCGCCGTCGCTGCGCTACACCCCGCCTGCTGCATCGGGCGCACCCGCCGAGGTGGAAGAAGAACCGCTTGCCCCTGCCACGCCGATCGACTACTCCCAGCATCCGCTCTTCCGGCGCACGGCTGAACCGCCCGCGCCGATCAACATCGGGACGATGCAGGTGGTGAAGAAGAAAGGCGAACAGGCGACCATCACCCGCCCGGACGGGCGCGTCAAACGCTTCTTCACTGTCGAGAATTTCAAGGAGGCGCGGCAGATCGGCAAGCGTGAACCCGAACTGCCGCCGCTCAGCGTGCTGATCGATACCCCGATCACCGTGCCCGACGATCAGGAGATCAACGCCAACGTCCTGCTGATTGAGAACACCCTGCTCGAATTTGATATCGATGTCGATGTGGTCGATGTGCGCGTCGGACCGACCGTGACGCAGTACCTGATCCAGCCCTTCAAGGAAAAGGCGGGCGAAAGCGGCGAAACGGCGTTCAGCCGCACGCGCATCAGCAAAATCAGCGCGCTGGTCAATGACCTTGCCCTGTCCCTGTCCGCCAAACGCCTCCGTCTGGAGACGCCCGTCCCCGGCACGAACTACATCGGCGTGGAAGTGCCCAACCGCACCCCAAGCGTGGTAGCACTGCGCTCCGTCTACGAAAGCAAGAGCTATTACGAACAGCTTCAGAAGAAAAAATCGCCGCTCTTCATCCCGCTGGGGCGCGACGTGGGCGGAGAACCCGTCGGGATCGATCTGGCAAGTATGCCACATCTGCTCATCGCCGGGACGACGGGTTCGGGCAAGTCGGTGTGTATGGCGGCGATCGCCAGCGCACTGGTGCTGGACAATCACCCGAACGCCGTCAAACTGGTCATGCTCGACCCGAAGATGGTCGAGCTGAGCCGCTTCAACGGGCTGCCGCACCTGCTCGGTCCGGTCGAGACGGATGTCGAGCGCATCATCGGCGTGCTGCGCTGGTGTACGCGCGAGATGGATCGCCGTTACAAGCTGCTGGAAGAGAATGCTGCGCGCAACATCGACACCTACAATTCCCGCCTCGGTCGCCGCCGTCGGGATGAGTACCTGCCCTACATCGTCATCATGATCGATGAAGTGGGCGATCTGATGATGAACCATCCGGAAGAGACGGAAAAAACCCTCACCCGTCTGGCGCAGATGGCGCGCGCCGTCGGGATGCACCTCGTCGTCGCCACGCAGCGCCCCAGCGTCGATGTCATCACCGGGCTGATCAAAGCCAACTTCCCATCCCGCATCGCCTTCTCGGTCGCCTCCGGCACGGACTCGCAGGTCATCCTCGACGCGCGCGGTGCGGAGTCGCTGCTGGGGCGCGGCGACATGCTCTATCAGGCGGCGGACATGCTCCAGCCGCGCCGTGTGCAGGGATGCTACGTGAGCGATGACGAGGTGCGCGACCTGCTGGCGCACTGGAAGAAGTGGGTTGAGTCTCAGGAAGAGTATCGCGTCAGCCGTGTCGGTCCCTGGGAGCGCGGCTTGACGCGGCGTGAATTCCTCTCCGAGACTGATCCGATGCTGGAACAGGCGATCGAGCTGGTCATCGCTGAACAGGAAGCATCCGCAGCCCTCATCCAGCGGCGGCTGGGGCTGGGGTATCCCCGCGCGGCGCGCATCATCGACCTGCTGGAGGAGCTGGGCGTGATCGGCAAAGCACTGCCTGGCGGACGCGGGCGTGAAGTGCTGCTCAAGCCGGGCAAAGACCCGTTCAAGGAGATCATCGATCGGCGCATCGGCAAGTGATGCGCCGATCGATGAGAAAAAGCGTCTTCAATCGCCGCCCACAGTGATCAGCAGATCACCCGCCTCCCC
>CAZTLS010000020.1:0-57746 GCA_964614405.1 uncultured Pleurocapsa sp. | reverse complement strand
GCCGCCTTCAATGCCGACGCCACCAATCCCCCCCTGTACTACGGGCTGATCTTCCTCACCGGACAGCTGTGGGGCACGACCGAGTTCGGTCTGCGCGCCACTTCGCTGCTGTGCGCGCTCATCGCCGGGGCGCTGGCGCTGCGACTCGCCCGCAAAACCGGCGGACGGCGCGCGCTGCTGCTCACTGCGGTCTGCCTGCCCGCCTCCGGCGCGCTGGCTTGGGCAGCGGGCGAAGCGCGCATGTACACCCTGCTGGCGATCGGCGTGCTGGTGTGCGCGCTGGCATGGGAACACCTGCGGACGCGCCCAACGCGCGCGGCATGGATCGCGCTCTGCACGGCGGAACTGGCGCTGCTCTACACCCACAACACCGGTCCGATCATCGTGCTGTGGCTGAACACGATCACGCTGCTGTCATGGCTGGTCACGCGCGGGGCACGCCCGCCGATCGGCGGCTGGATCGCCGGGCAGATCGCCGTCGGTCTGGCATGGCTGCCCTATTTCGTCACCCGCTTCGTCCTGCTCAGCGAGGCGAACAGCGCGGTGAACAGCGCGCCGCCGCTGGGCATCGCCGGATTGGGGGGCGTGTGGGATGCGCTGTGGGGCGAACCGCTGGCGCAGTTCTCCAGGCTGGCGACCGCTGGCGAAAGCGTGATGGCGCTGATCGGCTTCATGGCGCTGTTCGCGTTCGGCTGGCTGGCAGCGGTGAGCGCGGCACGGCGGGCACGCTGGCTCGGTCTGGGCGTGATCGCGCTGGCGGCATGGCTGCTCATCGCCCTCAATGCGCTGGGCAACGACTTCCACATGCGCTACGCCGTCATGTTCGCGCCGCTGGCGCTGGTCGCCTTCGCGGTCGGGCTGGCGCGCACCCCGCGACTCGCGCAGATCGTCGGGGTGGGCGCGGCGATCGTCCCGTTCGCCGTGCTGCTGGCGATCGCCCCGTCCCTGCCGCCGCGCAGCGACGATGCGCGCGGCATGGTGCGCTATTACGCCGAGACGCTCACCGCTGCCGACAGCGTGCTTGCCTGGTCGTATGCCGACCGCTACGACCTGGCGTACTACTGGGATCGGCTGGGCGTGACTGCCAGACGCATCACGCTGCCGGAAGGGGCGGATTACGAGGCGATTCGTCCGCTTCTGCCGACGAACGGGCGCGTCGCGCTCAATGTCTGGTTCACTCAGCGGGCGGACTACCGGGGCATGATGGGCTGCGCGCTCGAACACGGCGCGGACGCACCGCCCGCCCGCCACACGACGGCGGGCATGACCTCGCTGCTGTACGATGCGCCTGGTGCGCTACCACCGTTCCGCGCGTTTGACGTGACCTTCACCCAGCGCGACGGGAGTCCACTGGGGCAGGTCACGTCGGTCGGTGCGCTCACCCCGCTGCCCGCTGACCGGGCGCTGTGCGTGCCGATCGCCTTCATGCCGACGAACGCCACTCCCCGCCCGCTGCGCGCCGTCGTCATCGCCCGCCACCCAGCGGGCGGGGAGATCGCCCGCGCCAATGCGCCTTTCGCCACCGCCGACCAGCGTGAGAGCGACGCTGCCCGCCCAGGCGAGACCACCCGCGCCTTCGCCCTGCTCCGCCTGCCCGACGCCGCCCCGCCGGGCGATTACCCGCTCTCGCTGCGCCTGTACGACGCGGACCAGATTCAGGGCTATCCGCACGCCGATCGCGCCGGGGCGATCGGCAATGATGTGCCGATCGGGGTATGGACGGTGACGGCGGGTGCGTGGCGCGCGGTCGCTCCGCCGCCTGACGGCGTGCAGAGGGTCGCCGTCATCCCTTCGACCGATGTGGCACTGCACGGCGGAGAGACGGTGCAGGTCGAACTGCTGTGGGCGGCGCGCGCCGCCGGGTCGGTGACGCTGACCGGCGTCGGCTGGCAGGTCAGCGCTCCTCCGCCAGACGCGGGCGGAGCGGACGTGGTGCGCGCGTGGTACGCCTTCACCGTGCCAGCAGACGTGCCCGATGGGACGGTCGTGCTGCGTGCCGGAGATCGGGCGCTGGCGCAGTGGGAGCAGGTCGCGCTGCCCTACACGACGGCTGTACCGCCGCTGAGTCATCCGGTGGAGGCGCGCTTCATCGGCGTGGGCGAACTGGTCGGGGCGAACGCGCCCGATGCCGTCCGAACGGGGGAAGCGTTCGCGGTCGAGCTGGTCTGGCGTGGGGAGGGCGCAGCGACCGACTCCTACACCGTCTTCGTGCAGGCGATCGACCGCGCCGGGCGCGTCGCCGCGCAGAGCGACTCCGTCCCGATGGCGGGCACACGTCCGACGACGGGCTGGCGCGCAGGCGAGATCATCCCCGATCGGCATACGCTGACCTGGAATGCCGCCCCCGCCCCAGGCGATCTGACGCTGATCGCCGGGCTGTACGATCCGCTGAGCGGGGCGCGCGTCGCGCTGGTGCAGGGCGGCGACCATGCCGCGATCGGCGTGCTGGGCGTCCACGATCCCTGATGAGGTGCGTCCGATGACACCCCGGTCGCCTGGTTGCCGGCATGATGTTATCATTACGCGCATCTGCCCACGACTCACGGGATGTTTCGATGCGCCTGATCTGCCTGACCGTTTGCCTGCTGCTGATGCTCGCCGTGCAGCCCGTCCGCGCGCAGACGCAGTGCGGCTACGCCGAAACATTCGATTTTCCCCTCGACCCGGCGGTATTCACCGTCACGCAGGACTTCGGCACGCCGTCGTCCCGCCATCAGGGGCGCTTTCACACCGGGGAAGACTGGTACAGCGGGCGCGGGGTGACGTATGGCGCGCCCGTGCGCGCCGTCGGCACGGGGCGCGTCACCTTTTCGTCACCAAACGGCTGGGGGCTGGATGGCGGCGTGATCATCGTCGAACACACGCTGCGCGATAACAGCGTGCTGTACAGCATGTATGGACACCTGACCGAACAGACCGGCATTCGCTTCCCGGCGATCTTCTCATGCGTCCGCATCGGCGATGTGCTGGCTGCCGTCGGCGATGCCCGCCCCGCCCCGCATCTGCATTTCGAGATGCGCGTCAACCAGCCGGATATTCCAGGCGCGGGCTACACATTTGAAGACCCGGTCGTCCTCGGTTTTCGCCGTCCCACCAAAATGCTGCTCAACGTGCGCGCGCGCGGGGTAGACGGCTTCCGTTTCGCCGCTGACCTGCTCGACGAGACCGGGGCGCGCGCCGCGCCCGTCGTGCTGCGCGATGACGGGCTGATGCTGCTCGATGCCGACCGGGTGATCGGCTTGTCGCGCGATGGGCGGGTGCTGTGGCGCACCGTCCTCGAACGGCGCGCGGTGGCGCTGCTGCCCACCGGGGCGGACTCCGCGCTCATCGCCTATGCCGACGGCGGCGTCCAGCCGATCGAAGCGGGCGGCGCGCGCGGGACGGCGCGCACGACGGGTATAGCGCTGAGCGGCGCACCGGTACAGGGCGGCGGACGCCTGATCTTCCCCACCGACGATGGCGGGCTGGCAGCGTTCGACCCAGGCATGACCGCACCGCTGTGGACGCGCGCCGGGCTGGGGGCAGCCGTGCGCCTGGCGGTGACGTCCGCGCTGGTCGGCATGATGCTCGAAGACGGCCGCATCCTGACGCTGGACGCCCGCACAGGCGAGACGATCGACACGGCGATGCTGCGCGAACCCTCGGCGATCGCCAGCGGGCGCGGCGGCGACCTGCTCGTGTACGCACGCGGCGGCTTGTGGTCGATCAGCCAGGCGGGGCGCTGGACGCTGCGCCAGCCCGATGCCCCGCCTGGCGGGGCAGCCGCCGCCGTGCTGGAGACGCCAGACGGCGCGCTCTACGCCTTCGACGGGATCGCCCTGCGCGCCTATGCGCCGACCCTCGCCTGGGAGATCGCGCTCGCGCCGCTCAGCGGGCAGGTGTCGCTGGCGGCGTTCCCTGTCGATCCGGCACGCCCTGAGGCGCGCATCCTGCTGCTCACCAGCGGCGGGGGAGATGTCGTCGCTGTGCGTGCAGCAGACGGCGGGGTGTGCAACCGCGCGCGCGTGTATGGCGATGCGCGGTCGGCGGCGTGGGCGGGCGTCGGTGCGGATGGCGTGCTGCGCCTGCACACCGCTGACCGCGTGACCGGCTACGCCTGGCGCGCCTTTCTGGGCGCGTGCGGCGTGTAAAGCAAAAGGGCGACCCGGTCAGGGATCGCCCTTTGCAAAGGCATGGCTGCCGTGCGTCAGCTTACGCCGGAGCCGCTTCCGTCTGGAGGATGGCTTCCGCCTCGATCTCCAGCTTGATCTCCTTGCCAACCAGCACGCCGCCCGCCTCGATCGCCACGTTCCAGGTCAAGCCCCAGTCTTCACGGTTGATTTTGCCGACGGCGGTGAAACCCACGCGACGCCCGCCCCAGGGGTCGTTGGCGATGCCGAGCATCTCCACGTCGAGCGTGACCGGGCGCGTCGTGCCGCGAATGGTCAGGTCGCCCGTGACCTTCGCCGTGTTCTCGCCCGTCACTTCCACAGCCGTGCTTTTGAACGTGATCTTCGGGTAGTTCGCCACATCCAGAAAATCCGGGCTTTTCAGGTGTGCATCCCGATCCGCCAGACCGCTGCTCAGCGTGGCGGCGTCGATCTCCGCCTCCACCGACGACAGAGCAGGCGCAGCCGGATCGAACTCCAGCTTGCCAGAGGGCGGGGCGAACTGCCCACGCACAGTGGTGATCATCATGTGACGGGCGCTGAAGCTGGCAAGCGTGTGAGCCGGGTCGAGAATCCAGGTAGCCATCGTTGGAGATATGCCTTTCTTGGTCGCGTCAGGAAGTGGACGATAGTCCGTTTACGTACATAATGCTACCACACACACCGCCAGATGAGGTTTAGTATCTGATGAGAAAACGGACTACAGTCCGTTTATATTTCCCATCCATCATGCCCCGTCCCAGCGGCTTGACAGCCCCTCAAAAACCCGTTACATTCATGTCAACTTACGCGCACACAGGGCGATCTCATGCAGCACCCGATTTCGACTATGGGCATGATGACGATGACCACTCCGCAGACCATGCGGCAGGGGTGCTTGCGCGTGCCATGAGCGTGTGACCGAACAGCGGAAACACCGGGCGTGTGGGAACCTCAACCCACACGCCCGTTTTGTTTGTATTGACCCGGCGATCTTTCTGGAGCATTCACGGCATGTCCACACTGACCATGAAATTCGGCGGCACATCAGTCGGCAGCGCAGACGCCATCGCGGGCGTGATGCGGATCACCAGCGAGGCACTGGCAGCGGGCGACCGGGTGATCCTCGTCGTCTCCGCCATGTCCGGCGTGACGGACGCGCTGATCACCTCGCTGCGTGAGGCAGCGGCAGGCAACCGCTGGCTGTACCTGTCGGCATCGCAGAAGCTGCGCGATCGACATATCGAGACCGCCAACCTGCTCATCCCGGCGGGGAGCGACCGCGCCGCTGTGATCAGCGAGATCGAAACGCTGATGGAGCAGCACGCGGAGATGTGCAGCGCCGTCGCCCTGCTGGGCGAAG
Source organism: uncultured Pleurocapsa sp. (assembly GCA_964614405.1). Lineage (GTDB taxonomy): Bacteria > Chloroflexota > Anaerolineae > Aggregatilineales > Phototrophicaceae > Flexifilum. Next base: position 52,256 of record CAZTLS010000020.1, on the reverse strand, counting down.
CGACGCCGCGCATCATGGATTTGGTCGTCTCGTTTGGCGAGCGGCTGAGCAGCCGAGTGATCGCCGCCGCGCTGCGCGGGCAGGGTATTCGCGCCCAGCAGTACGATGCCGGGCAGTTCGTCATCACCAACGACGATTTCGGGTCCGCCGTGCCGCTGTGGGATGAGACGGAGACGCGCATCCGCGAACGCCTGCTGCCCGCGCTCGATCAGGGCGTCACCCCGGTGATCACCGGCTTCATCGGCGCGACGCGCGCCGGGCAGATCACCACGCTGGGGCGCGGTGGCAGCGACTACAGCGGGGCGATCTTCGCCGCCTACACCGACAGCGATGAACTGGTCATCTGGACGGATGTGGACGGCGTGATGACCACCGACCCGCGCGTCGATCCGCGTGCGCGCGTGCTGCCCGTCGTCAGCTATCAGGAAGTGGGCGAGCTGGCGTTCTACGGCGCCAAGGTGCTGCATCCCAAAACAGTGCAGCCGATCCTGAACAAAGGCATCCCGATGCGCGTCCGCAACACGTTCAACCCTGCCCACCCAGGCACGCTGATCACCGAGAATGCCGAGCCGACGAACACGGTGATCAAGGCGGTGACGAGCATCAAAGGCGTGAGCCTGCTCACCGTCAGCGGCAAGGGGATGATGGGCGTGCCTGGCATCGCCGGGCGCACCTTCGGCGCGACGGCGGGCGCGGGCACGAGCATCCTGATGATCTCGCAGGCGTCGAGCGAGCAGAGCTTCTGTTTTGTCGTGCCCGATGACCGCGCCCTGCCCGTCAAGGAAGCGATCGAGGATGCGCTGCGCGTCGAGATCGCCAGGCGCGATGTGGACAGCGTGGATGTGCTGCGCGATGTGGCGGTGGTCACGGTGGTCGGCGCGGGGATGCGCGGCACGCCTGGGGTCGCGGGGCGGGTGTTCTCGGCGATGGGCGACGCCGGGCTGAACGTGATCGCCATCGCGCAGGGCGCGTCAGAATGCAGCATCTCGTTCGTGGTCAGCGCGGCACAGCGCGAGGCAGCGGTGCTGCGCCTGCATGAACTGGCGCTCAACCCGGCGTAAAGATGCGCGGGCGGGGCGATCTCCCCACCCCACCTGCCTGACAGGGAGGCAGGCGCAGCGCGGCGATCAGCCGGCGTCAGCTTTGCGCGTTCTGGTTCGGCGTGGAGAAAGCTGCCTGGCAAGGTGCAGCACAGCGTGCAGCAGCACATTCGCGCCGTTGACCACATCTTTCCACTCGGTGCGCTCTTCCCCCCGGTGGCTGATGCCGCCAATCGACGGGACGAACAGCATCCCGCTGGGGGTGATAGCGCTCATGAACTGGGGCGAATGTCCGCTGTAGCTGTAGAGGGGCAGATGCTCCAGACCAAGGTCTTCGCACGCCGAGGCGATGATCGCCTGCATCTGCGGGTGCATCTCTGCTGCCGGGTAGCGCGCCACCAGCCTGGGCAGCACATCCAGCCGGAAGGCAGCGGCGCATTCACGCGCCACGCCGATGATCGCCGTCTCCATGCTGCTCAGCAGGTCGGCTTTGGCGTGGCGCAGCTCGATCGTCAGCACAGCGCGGCTGGGGATGACGTTGAAGCTGCCAGGCGAAACGCTGATGCCGCCGCAGTTGAAGATGCCATCGCCGAATTTCTCGCGCACGAGGTCATGCGCGCGGGTGATGAACTGCGCCGCGCCGCGCAGCGCATCGCGGCGGCGGTACATGTCGGTCGTGCCGGAATGCCCCGCCTCGCCCAGAAAGGTGATCTCATAATTGGTGCGACCGACGATGCCCAGCACCACGCCGATCGGTTTGCCCGCCCGTTCCAGGCGCGCGCCCTGCTCGATGTGTACCTCCAGATAGCCGACCAGTTTGGACGGGGTGCGGCGGGCATTGAAGACGCGCGCCGGGTTGATGCCCGCCCGCACCAGCGCGGCGCGGAACGGGGCGTTGTCGATCTCGTTGCTGTCGTCCAGCGCGTTGGGCAGCAGTGACCCGGCAGCGGCGCGGCAGCCGAACATGCCCATGTAGCTGCCCTCGTCATCGGTGAAGTTGATCACCTCCAGATGAAACGGCAGCCTGACCTGTGCCTGACGCAGCACACGGGCGCACTCCAGCGCGGACAGCACGCCGATCACGCCGTCGTAATGCCCGCCGTTGGGCACGCTGTCGAGATGTGAGCCGACCAGAAGAGTACGCGCGCGCGGTTTGCCGCAGTCCAGCACGCCGCTCAGGTTGCCCGCGTCGTCGTCGCGCACGATCAGCCCGGCGGTTTCGATGCGATCGGCAAACCACTGGCGGGCGGCAATATCCGCCATCGAGAGGGCGGTGCGGCTGAGGCTGCCATCCTCGTTCATGCCGATCGCCTGAATATCCCGAAAATCATCGTACAGACGCTGTGTGTCGATCCGCAGCGCATGGGTGTCATGAGGGGAAAGCAAGCGCGAGTCATCCTTCCGTTCCGTCGTCTGCATGTCCAGCAGACCGTGACGCATGATTATACACCCGGTGCGCAAATGGCGCGGCGCTCCCCCCATTTCTGCGAGGGCGCAAGGCAGGCACATGGTTTACAATGACGGTGTGTGTCATGTGCAGGAAGTGAGAAGGGATGATCCACTGATGCGAAGACCACTGATGCTGCTGGCTTGCCTGATCGTGCTGGTCGCAACCGGATGCGGCGGCGGAGGCGGCGCGGGGACGAGTGCGCTGCAACTGCCGGAATACATGCGCCAGGGGTTCGAGCGCTATGATGAGCGCGGCATTTCCGCCCGCCCCACCAATGCCGTCGATGTGTTCATCGTCTATTCGCCCGAATCGCAGCAGTATATGCCGCGCATCATCGAAGCGTTCAACCGCATTTCCTCGCAGGGCAACAACCCCGTCACCGGGCAGCCCTGGGGCGACCAGCGTCCGGTGTTCGTCGCCGGGCAGCAGCCGACAACCGGGTCGTCCGGTTCGGTGGCACAGGGTATCATCAACGCCGTCGTCAACCCGAACGCGGCTGAGGTCTATCACCCTACCATCTACCAGCCGTCCGTCAGCACGTGGCTGGAACTGGTCAATTTTCAGACCAACCAGCCGATCTTCGACCTGGCGGCGGCGCAGCCCACCGCGCTCACCCCGGTGGTCATCGGCATCTGGGAGAGCCTGTACAACGCCCTCGTCGCCCGCTTCGGCACAGACATCGGCTGGCAGGATTTGCTCGCCGTGCTGAACAGCCCAGGCGGCTGGGCGGATTTTGGCATCCCGAACGGGCGGCGCGCCGTTTTCTACGGTCATGCCGACCCGGTCTTCAGCTCGACCGGGCTGTCCGCCACCGTGTCGGTCTTCTACGCCTGTGCCCGGCAGCACGGCTTCACTGAACGCCGCCTGACGCTGAGCGCCATCAATGACAGCAATGTGCAGGGCTGCGTGCGCGGCGTCGAGAACCTGGTGCGCCACTACGCACGTCGCACCGAAGATTTCCTCGAATACATCGCGCGCGGACCGGAATACCTCGACTTTCTGGCGCTCGAAGAGACCGACCTGATCTGCCTCAATCGCGGGGCGACCCAGGGCGACCAGACCTGCACCCGCCCGGCTGAACCGCTCATCGCCATCTACCCCAAAGACGGCACATTCTGGCACGAACACCCGTTTGCCACGCTCAACGCCAGTTGGGTCACGCCGGAACAGCGCACCGCCGCGCGCATCTTCACCGATTTCGTCCTCACGCCGGACATGCAGCGCATCATCATGTCGGAGGGCTATCGCCCGGCGAACCCCGCCGTGCCGCTGGAATATCCGATCACGCGCGAGACGGGCATCGACCCGGCACAGCCGCGCGCCATCCTCGACCAGCCCTCCACGCAGGTGATCAGCGGCATCCAGAGCGCCTGGGCAGTGGTCAAGAAACCCGCCGACGTGATGCTGCTGGTCGATATTTCCGGCTCGATGACCATCGATGGCAGGCTCGATGCGGCGCGCCCGGCGATGGTCGAACTGATGCGGCGCATGAACACCCGCAACCGCATTGGGCTGGCGACGTTCAACGACCGGGTGCAGCTCTGGTCGCCGATGCGCCCGGTCGAGACGGTGCTGCCGCTGATCACCCAGTACATCACCTGTGAACCGCAGCCCGGTTTCACCCCGCCGCGCAATGCGCTGTTCGGGCGCTGTCTGCAACCCGTCGGCAGCACCGCGCTCTACACCGCGCTGCGCACCGCAGTCGATATGACGGATGCCACCTCACAGCCGGATCGCATCCGGGCGGTGGTGCTGGTCAGCGACGGGCAGGATACCTGTCAGGCACAGGGCTGCGCCACGCTCAACGACGTGCTGACCAAGATCAGGGAGACACGGCGCACGCTTAACCCGGTGGTAGTCGTGCCGATCGCCTATGGTGCGGATGCTGACCTCGCCGCGCTGGGAGCGATCGCCGAAGCCAGTTACACCAACCTGATCATCGGCGACACGGGCAATATCAACAGCCTGCTCAACCTGATCAGCGGCTATTTCTGAAAAAGGTCTGCAAATCCGTTCTGGCGTCTGTTTGCCCCAACCTCACCCCAGAACCCTGTCGGTTTCCTGCCCCTCTCCGAGTGAGAGGGGCGATTGAGCGCAGCGAAACGGGGTGGTCAGCACACCTGTGCCCAGCCGAGCGCGCCCAGCACCTGATACAGGATCGGGATGCGGTTCCACAGGCAGAGCTGGTCGATCAGCACCGCGCCGAGGATGGTCGAGCAGCAGCAGAACAGGCTCAGCCCGGCGCAGCCGATCAGGATCAGGCGGGTGGTGTTGCTGCCGCCTTCGGCGCGCGCGGCATACGGGTCGTAGTCCGCGCCGACATCGCTGATCGGGTTGACGCCTGCCGGGGCGGGGCTGTACGGTGCGTAGCCACCTGCAGCGGGTTGGGCAGGCTGGACGGGCTGACCGGGCACGCCGGGCTGTCCGTAATTCGGGGCATAGGGTGAAGGGGCGGATGGCTGTGGCACGGGAGGCTGTGCCTGCGGCGGCGGATATACGCCGGGCTGCTGCGGCGCGATGTAGCCAGGCTGGGGCTGAACGGGCGCAGGTGCAGCGGGACGCGGTGCGCCTGGGGCGGTGTACGCCGCGCCTGGGTCATCGGCGCGTGCTGCGCTGACCACCTCATAGGTAAGCGTGACCGTCTCGCCCAAGCCGATCATGTCGCCGCTGCGAAGCGGACGTGCCCCGCTCAGGCGCTGCCCGTTGACGAACGTGCCGTTCGTCGAACCCAGGTCTTCGAGCGCATAGCCCTCCGCCCCGCGCGTGAAGCGCATGTGGTGACGGCTGACTTCGGGATCGTTGATCACATAGTCATTGGTGATGTCCCGACCGATCGTAACGATGTCCTTGTTCAGGTCATACGTCTGGTTCGGTTGTGGACCTCGGCGCATGATCAGCCGAAAGCTGTCGCCCTGAATCATATACAGCTCCTGAGACGGACGGATGAAATCGAAGTCGGGTGTGGCACACGCAAATCATGTGGAGTATAGATGCAAAGGCGCGTCGCGTCAATCACGCTGCACCTGCGGGGCAAGCGAGAAGTAAGGCAGGCTGGCACGCATATCCTCCACCGAGTCCATCTCCAGCGTCATGGTCGGCGGCTGAGGCAGGGCGCGCAGCAGCGGCAGCACCGCATCATACGCCACCACACCATTCGCCAGCCCGCTGTGATTGTCCAGCGTGCCGTCATTGTTGTTCAGGTGGATGTGGATCAGATACGGCGCGGTGGCGCTCAGCCATTCTCTGAAGGGGACGCGGCTGTACAGTCGGGTGTGCCCCACGTCCAGACAGGCGCGGATGTAGGGGTGGTCAAGCTGGCGCAGCACATCGCCGATGATGTACGGGTCGAACTCCCACATATTCTCGACCGCGATCCTGACACCGACCTGTTCAGCGGTCTGCGCGATGTCTGCCCAGAAGTGCAGGTTACGCTGCTGCCAGCCGATGCGATATTCCTGCGTCAGGATGTTGGCGATGTAGTTGGCGTGCAGCACCACCAGCCGCGCGCCCAGGTCGCGGGCGATGCCCAGCACGTGACGGAAACGCCCTTTGACCACGCGCTCGATCTGCACATCCGGCGTGCCGACCTGCATGTCCATGAACGGACCGTGCAGGGTGATCGGACCGCTGACAGGGCGCAGCATCGCCTGATAGTCGCGCAGGGTGGCGCGCCAGTCGCCGTCCAGCACCGACGGATAGGCGAACGCCATGACTTCAATGCCCAGACCCTGCTCGACAGCGAGATCGACACAGGCTTGAGCATTGTGCAGACCAGCACTTAAAAGGACGGCATCTTCCACGATAACCCTTTGCGCGCACAGGCAGCGTTAAATCGACTTTTAACAGTCTACAACCACTTGTCCCCGCCCGCAACTGGACTGAGGTGCGAGAGGTGTGGCTCGCACCGTGTGATAACCTGCCTGTTGACTTATTTTGCCAATTGCATACACTTGTCAACAGAGTATGCGCCGCAGTGTGACCATAAAAATGTGTTCACCACCGGACGCGGGGCAGCCCCCCCGCGAGAGACAGGCGCAGCACTCTGCCTTCCATTCGGATGGCTGTCCCCCGGTTGCTCCCGGTTACACAACGGATGATAAGGATGATCAACAGAAGATTGGGCACGATCCGCCGGTGGATGATGCTCAGCTTTCTGTTCTCCCCATTCAGGGGCATCTTCGTCGTTCCTTGTGTGTCCGTGAATCCTGAACAGGGAAGGACAGAATGTTTGGCGAACGCCTTCGACAGGCGCGCCTGCTTGCGGGGCTGACGCAGCAGGCGCTTGCGGATGCGCTGACCGCCGCCGGATACCCAGTGACGAAAGCGGGCGTGTCCAAGTACGAGAAGAACGGCAGCACCCCGCCAGCAGCATTCCTGATGCTGGCTGCTCAGGTCACGCATGTCCCCACCAGTTATTTCACCCACCAGCCCTCGGCTGAAGTGACGTGGCTGGCATTTCGGAGGCACAGCACGCTGCCTGACAAGGTGCAGGAAACGGTCAGGGCTTACGCAGCAGATGTGGCAGAACTGCACATTGCGCTGCATACCCTGCTTTACCCTGAGGAGCGGGTCGATTTGCCCACAGCGATGCGGGTGATGACGATGGAGGACGCGGAAAGGGCGGCAAACGCCCTCCGCACACACTGGAAGCTGGACGATGCGCCGATCGAGAGTCTGGTGCAGACGGCGGAGAGCGGTCAGGTCGTGGTCGTAGGTTGGGAAGACAGGACAGGGGAGTTTGATGGGCTGGCAGGCTGGTGTGGACGGCATCCGATCACGGTCATCAGCACCGCCGTCGATGCTGACCGCCGCCGCTTCACGCTGGCGCATGAACTGGGACACCTGGTCATGGACACGAGCGCGGTGACCGACGAGAAACACAGTGAACACCTGGCACATCGCTTCGCCGCCGCCCTGCTCGTCCCGGCGGACTGTGCCCGACGCGAGCTGGGGACACGGCGCACCAGCCTGAGCTGGGATGAGCTGGGCATCCTGAAGCGACGATACGGGCTGAGCATGTCCGCCTGGATCATGCGGGCACGCGATCTGAACATCATCACCGCGCGCCACGCGAAAACACTGTTTCAGGAGATGAGCGCACGCGGCTGGCGCACGCGCGAACCCGTCCGGATCATCGCCGATGAAACCCCTCTCCGTCTCGACCAGATGGCGCACCGCGCCGTCGAGGAAGGGTTGATCAGCCCGGATCGCGTGCGCCGCGCCTTCCCGCAATGGAAGGAGAACGCTTTGCCGATCAACAGAGAAAGTCACCTGACGGTGTACGACCTGATGGCGATGCCACAGGAAAATCGTGAGCGCGTCATGGCGGAGGCATTCGCCCTGGCAGCCGAAGACAATTTCGAGACGTTTGACGCCTTCGATGACATGGATTTTGACGATGACGCTTTCTGAACATCCCGTGCGCGGTGAGGTGTGGTGGGTCAATTTCAACGCCCCACCCACCGCACCATCCCCTCCCCCAAATACACCCAAAGCCATGCTGCCGACGACCGGGGACGAGATTTACAAAACTCGTCCTGCGGTCGTCATGAATATCTCAGCGAACTGGAACCTCGATCTGGTGATGGTCGTGCCGATCACCACGTGGCAGGACAGATTTCAGGTCAACCGGTATTTCTGGATGGTCATGCTCAAGGATGACCCAGCGAACGGACTGGAAAAACTTTCCGCGGCGAACGTCTTCCAGTTCAAGTCGGTCTCTACCAGCAGGCTGGTGAAGAAGATGGGCGTCCTCACCACGCCACAGATCGATCTGATCGCCGCGACCATCGCCTTCTGTGTCGGCTATACCCCCGCTCAGGGCAGGTGATCATCCCAGCGCTTCCCCCCCATCCACATGCCACACCGCCCCGGTGATGAAGTCGTTGCGCGCCAGAAAGACCGCCGCGCGCGCCGCGTCCTCCGGCGTCCCCCAGCGACCGAGCGGCATCTTCGCCGCCTTCTGCGCCACTGACTCCGGGCTGCGATCCGGTTCAGGCAGCACCGGTCCGAGGACGAGCGCGTTCACCCGAATCTGATGCGCTGCCAGCGCTTTGGCGCTCACCTCAGTCAGTGCCAGCAAACCCGCCTTGCTCACGCTGTGGTGCGGGCGGCTCACCCACCCGCGCAAGCCGCTGTTATCGGCGATGTTGATGATGCAGCCCGCCAGCCCGCCATCGCGCATGATGCGCCCCGCCATCTGTGTACACCAGAACGGCGCGCGCAGGTTGACGTTGAGCGCCGCGTCCCACTCTTCCGGCGCGATCGCCAGCAGATCGCCCGATGGGAAGATGCTGGCGCTGTTGACCAGCACATCCAGCCGCCCGAAATGCCCGCTGACCGCCTCGAACAGGGCGCGCACGTCGTCATACGACTCCAGATCGGCGCGCACGACCAGCGACTGGACGCCGTGCGCGCGCGCGGCATCGGCGGCGCTGGCGGCGTCGGCGTCCGACCGGCTGTGATGGATGACGACATGAGCGCCCGCCTCAGCGAACGCCAGCGCGATCGCCCGTCCGACGCGCCGTGCGCTCCCTGTGACGAGTGTCACCTGCCCGTGCAGATCACGTTCCATTGCTGTATCCTCGCTGCCCGCACAGGGCGCTCACACCCGCCCGTACACCTCGATGCTTGCGCCATGCACGCCGTTCGCCCCGTCCGACGCCAGCCAGACGAGCGCGTCCGCCACCTGTTCAGGCGTCACCCATTTGGTGAAATCGGCATTCGGCATGTCCTGGCGGTTGCGCGGCGTGTCGATGATGCTCGGCATGACGCCGTTGACGTGGATGCCCGCATCGCGCAGCTCCAGCGCCATCGACTCGACGATGCGCTGTGCGGCGGCTTTGCTGGCGGTGTATGCTGCGCCGCCTTTCTGCCCCTTGAGCGCGGCGCGCGCCAGCACGATGACGATTTTGCCGCCCTTGCCGCGCGCGACCATGTGCGCGGCGACGCGCCCCGCCGTGACGAACACCGGGCGCACGTTGAGCGCCCACATCTGCTCCAGCACGTCGAGCGACGACTCATGCACGGGCGTTCCCGCCACATAGCCACCGACGGTATGCACCAGCGCGTCTACGCCGCCGAACGCCGCCGCTGCGCGCATCAGGATGCCATCGACCGACGCCGGGTCGCCCATGTCGCCCGCATCGCAGTGCGTCGGCACGGACAGGCTGGCGGCGAGCGCGTCGCAGTCGCCAGGATTGCGATCGACCAGCACCAGCCGCGCGCCCTGTGCGGCGAAGGCGCGCGCAGTGGCGCTGCCCAGATTGCCCCGCGCCCCGGTGATCAGCACAACTTTGTCTTTCAGGCTCATGATCAGCACGTCCTTAGTATGTGTGGGTTAAAAGAACCATCCGAACCGCATTCCAGACCCCGAAACAGACGGGCTGGATGAGGTCAGCCCTGCATCAGTATACGTCAGGCAGCCAGGCGCGGATCAGCCTGCCGCCCAGATGAGCAGCGCGCACCCCAGCCCGATCACCAGCGACGCCCACACCAGCCCTTCGCGGCGCGGCGCATCCAGCGGGCGCAGCAGCCGATCGGCGAAGATGGGCAGCGCCGCCAGCCCGACCGGGATGAGCCAGACCGGAATGATCCCCGCCAGCAGCCCCCACGCGATCAGCGCGATGACCGCCAGCGACAGCCCGCGCAGCAGCCAGCCCGCGCGCCGCACGCCGATGACGATGGTGAAGGTGCGCCCGTGCGCGCGATCGCCGTCATGATCGCGAATCTGCTGTTCGATCTGCGCCGCCGCCGACGACAATGCCAGGCAGAGCAGCAGCAGCGCATCAACCGGGCGGATGGGCAGCGCCAGCAGCAGCAGCGCGATGCTGTACGGGAACGTTTCGACGAAGGCAGCGTGCGTCAGCACATCCCAGCCTGGGCGCGTCCGCAGGCGGACGGGCGGCGCGGAATACGCCCATGCCGCCAGCGCGCCGACCACGAACACCACCAGCCCGCGCCAGCCGAAACCGACCATCAGCGCCAGCCCCGCCAGCGCGAAACCGACCACGAAAGCGCGGGCGATCGCCTGTCGCGGGGTGCGCAGCGCGGTGAAGGCATTGCGCCGCGCCTTGCGCGGGTCGGCGGCGTCGGTGACCGCATCATACCAGTCGTTGAGCGCAAAGCCCAGCCAGGTGCAGACGCCGATGAGCGCGGCAGCCAGCACCGCCCGCGCGTCGCTCTGCCCGTGCAGCGCAGCGCACACAGCGGCGATGCCGATCGCCACGCCCCAGGCGTCGGCGTGGGCGAAGAGCAGGCGAACGACGATGCGCGCCACCCCCGGTGGGGCAGCGCGCGGTGAACTCAGGGAGTCGTGCGCGGGCGTCAGCGTTTGATCACCACCTGCACGCGCCCAGGTCCGTGTACGCCGAGGATCAGCTCCATCTCGATGTCCCCGGTGCGGCTGGGACCGGTCACGAAGCAGAAATTGGCACGCTGACGGATGGCGCGCATCCCGTCAGCGCGCAGCGTCGCCACCCAGTCTTCGACGCGCGTCACGAGCTGATCAGCGGTGATGACGGCGATATGCACCGGGGCAAGCACGGTTGGGATGCGCCCACGCCCAGGCTGCGTGGTGAAGATGAGCGTCCCCGTCGTGGCGGCGGCGGCGTCCGCACCCGTCAGGCTGACCTGAGCGGCTTCGGCGGCGCTGAGCATCTCGGCGCGGAACGAGTCGTGCGTGTGCGGATGCAGCACCTCGATCCCGGCTTCGGCGAGGGCATCGCCCAGCCCGGCGACCGGGATGTGCGCCAGTTCCCAGGCGATGACCCGGCGCGCCCCGTGATTTTCCATCAGGTTAAGGATGCGCTCGCGCGCGGCGGCGTCTCCCTCGACGATGAACGGCTCGCCTTTGAGCGCGGTCAGTTCGACGGCGAAACGGTCGATGAGCGCGTTCACCGAGGTATCTGGCTGGCTGGTGACGGGCAGGTAGCGCGCAGGGCGCGGCGGCGCGTCGGGGAACGGTCGGCGGGCGGCGCGCAGCTTGTCGAGGATGCGATCGCGGCTGGTGGCGCTCATGACTCGCCTCCGTTCGTTTTGCCGCTGGCAGCGGCACGCGCACGCCACCAGTCGCGGAAGGACTGTTCGGCGAAGGGCGGGAAATCGCGGTTCTGCGTCCAGCCGCTCAGCGGATAAGGCAGATGCAGCACGTCGGTTGGCACGCCTTCGTCGGGCTGTGCGCCCAGCGCGGCAGCAGCGGCGCGGCTGGCGATGCTGGCGGCTTTGCCCCCCGCCTCGTACAGCAGCGGATGGCTGAAGGCGAAGCCGTAACCTGCCATGCCGATCTGCCAGACCGCCTCCTGCGTCGGCTGGAGATCGCGGCGCAGCTTCAGCAGCATGTCCGGGATGTCAATATCGACCGGGCACGCCTGCTTGCACGCCCCGCACAGGCTGGAAGCGAAGGGCAGCGGCGCGGCGTTCTCTTTCCCCTTCAGCAGCGGCGTGACGATCGCGCCGATGGGACCTGGATACACCCAGCCGTAGGTGTGCCCACCGACATTCTGGTAGACCGGGCAGGCGTTCAGGCACGCGCCGCAGCGGATGCACGCCAGCGCCTCGGCGTATTCCCCGGCGTAGATGTCGCTGCGCCCGTTGTCCAGCAGGATCAGGTAGAAATGTTCCGGTCCGTCGTCTTCCCCCGCGCGGGCGGGACCGGTGAAGCCGTTGACGTACACGGTGAGGCGCTGCCCGGTGGCGCTGCGCGGCAGAAGCTGGATGAGCGTGGCGAAATCCTCCCAGGTGGGGATGATCTTCTCGATGCCAACGACGGCGATATGAACGGGTGGCACGCCCGTCGAGAGCCGCCCGTTGCCCTCGTTGGTGGTAATGACGACCGTGCCCGTCTCGGCGATCATGAAGTTGCCGCCGCTCATGCCGAAATCCGCGCCGATGTACTTCTCGCGCAGCAGGGCGCGGATGAAGCGCGTCATGTCGCCCGCATCGTCGGTATACGCCATGCCGAGCTTGTCCATGAACAGGGTGCGAATCTGCTCTTTGGTCATGTGCATGACGGGCATGACGATGTGTGAGGGGTGGCTGCCGGAAAGCTGGACGATGTATTCGCCGAGGTCGGTCTCGACCATCTCGATGCCGGCGGCGGTCAGCGCATCGAGCAAGCCGATCTCCTCAGTCGCCATGCTCTTGCTCTTGACGCCGCGCTTCAGGTTGTGGCGGGCACAGATGTCCAGCACGTGCTGGTTGGCTTCTTCGGCGTTCGCCGCCCACAGCACATGCCCGCCCGCCGCGGTGACATTACGCTCCATCTGTTCGAGCAGTTCGGGCAGGTCATGCAGGGCGCGCAGCCTGGCTGCGCGCCCCTGCTGGCGCAGCGCCTCGGCGAGGGGCAGCTCCGCCATGACATTGCGGCGGCGTCCGTCAGCATTGCCTGTGCCGCGCGTCAGGGCGGTTTGCAGGTCGATGTCCTCCAGCGCGATCACAGCGGACTGGGTGAAGCGGTTGGCGGTCAGTTCCATGATTGAGGTGAACCCCGTCTCGACTCGATTGGGCGATAACTCCGATGATAACGCAGAATGATGCAAAACGACATAAAACGAAACAGCTCACACCACGCCTGCAATGCCAGAGCAGCATTCAGGCGGGTCGTCTGATCGCCATTCAGATCATCCGGGTCATCGATCGTCTTTACTGTGTGGCGAGCCAGTCCGTCCGCAGCAGCCCGAACAGGATCATGTCATAGCGCCTGCCATCGCGGTGGATCGCCTCGCGCAGGATACCCTCACGCACAAAGCCGAGTTTTTCGTACAGGGCGATCGCCGCCTCGTTGTAGCTGAACACGCTCAGTTGCAGGCGGTGCAGGTTCAGTTCCAGGAAGGCGAAGCGCATCAGCAGGTGCATCGCCTCCGTGCCATACCCCTTACCCCGGTGCGCTGCGTCGCCGATGCCGATGGCGACCCATCCCGTGCCATTGGCGAACGACACCTCATCAAGCTGCACCACGCCGATCAGCTCATCGCTGTAGTGCAGGCGCATGGCAAAAATATACTGGTGCGCCCCTTTGCCGATCTCGTCAAGATACTTTTCCGCATCGCGCGGAGATTTGGGCATGGCGGGTTCGCCCGTGTACAGGCGCGCGAACACCCCATCCTCGAACCACTCGGCAAAGGTGCGCGCGTCTTCCGGGCGCAGCGCCGTCAGGCGGACTCGTTCGCCGTAAAACAGGCTGGAGATCATCGATCGTCAATCCTTTCGGGCAGAATACGCCGTCCGGCGCGCCCGGTTCACCACCCACAAGCCCACCAACATTACCGCAATCGCGGTCAGCGCGCCATAGATCGCCGTCGCCACGCCCGACGGGGAAAACGCCAGCTCGCGCAGCGCCCGCCGCAGATTGAACGCACAGCCCGCCGCCGGGTCGTCTGCACCGACCGACGCCCACAGCAGCGCCCCATCGCGCGCGTCGAGCATGACCACGCCGACCAGCCGTCCCGCCGCGTCCGCGCCGGAAAACAGCCATGCCTCATGCACTTCGCCGTCGAACCGCCCGCGCACGCCAGTCCCCTCACCCGCCAGCGTCAGCGCGCCGCCACCCAGCCGCGCCAGCGCTGCTTCAGCCGCCGCGATGCTTTCCGGCGGCGGGGAAGCATCGACCAGCGACCCGCCGACCGCGCGCAGCGCCGCCACGCGCGCACACACGCCAGGCTGGTCGGGCAAAAACCATCCGGCGTGCGCCGCCGTCCATGCCGGGGCGTGCGCGGCGATGAGCCAGCCCAGTAAGCCCGCCCCGATGAGCAGCCAGACGACTGCTACCAGGCGCTGCCAGGGAAAGCCCAAGCGAGCGCCTCCGGCAGGATGCCGCGAAAACCGACCAGTCCGTGCCCGCTGCCGACCTCGGCGTAGCGGTAGCTGACGCCGCCCGTGTCTTCCAGCACCGAGCGGATGCTCTGCGCGGGTTTGATGAAGCGAGCCCTCCCCTCATATCGACCGACCGACTGGAACACCCGCGCGGGCAGCTTCGACCCGGAGGTGAACGTCCGCACGATGGCGCGCAGTTCGTCCTGATACGTCCCCTTGCCCAGCGGCGGAGAGACCATGATCAGGCGTGAGAAGACCACCGGGTTGGCGAGTGCTGCGTTCGCCGCTGCCACCGCCCCCACCGCCACGCCGCCGACGCCGACCTGAGTCATATCGACCGCGTATTTCGACTGGATGTAAGGCAGCAGTTCAGAGATCAGGAAGCTGTAGTACCGATCGCCCTGGATATATTCGCGTTCGCGTTCGGCGGGGTTGATGGCGCTCTGGAACATGGCGATCAGCGTCGGTTTCATGCGCCCATGCTTGATCAGCGCATCGGCGATCGCCGGAACCTGAAGCGGACCGACCGCCCATTGACCATCCTGAAGGATCAGCAGCGGCAGCGCATCATCCGGGCTGTAGCCAGGCGGGGTGTACACCCACAGCGTGCGGTCGTCTGCGGGGATGTGGGCGCTGGTCAGGCGATGGTCGGTCACCGCCCCGTGCGGCACGGCTTTGAGCGCCGTCCAGTCGGTGAAGGGGCGCGCGCCTGGCATCCGCAGCACCGAAACGCGCCGCCCGCCCGCCTCGACGAACAACGGATTGCGCGGGTCGGCGTGCCAGTGCTTCGCCACGCGCCCGGCGACATCCGTCTCGTGCGCCAACGGCGTGCCTGGGTCATCGATCGCCAGCAGGTAATCGAGCAGGTCGTCCGCCTCGAAGGGATAGCGCAGCACCCACAGGTCTGTGCCGGGCAGCCGCTCCAGCGGCATGAAAGGCGGGTCGTCGGGGATGGTGTCGAGGTTGAGCGCGACCGACTGGGCTTCGCCGCGATAGACGAACGTGGCGACTGTGCCCTCGATCCAGGGAAAAACGGGATGCTCTGTCAGCAGAGCATCGACCAGGCGGCGGCGCGCTGCGTCATCCGGGGCTTGCGAGACATCCGCAAGAAAGGCGTCAAACGTCGTCCATCCTGGCATATACTGCGCTCCCTGTGCAATCCTGGTGCTGAAACGGATTCGGACTTCATGCTGTGATCGCTATTGTAGCGCATGACAGGGGAACGGGGCAAAAAAAGACCCGCCGTGTAGAGTCACGGCGGGCTGCTGCGGTCTCAGGGAGCATACCCCGTTAAGGGCGCCTGCTCATGAGAAGTGAGAAGGCTAGGGGATGCACCCCTTATGACTGCGATTAACCACGCGATCACCTCCTTTTTCTCTAAGCCGACCATGCAAAGCAGTATACAACACTTTTCTGCAAGAGGTCAAGAGGGGTCAGCAGACTCTCATCTGCCCCTTTTCGTGATATGATCTCTGTGCATCTGCCATTTCCAAACCTCACGCGGCGAATCGACCCGGCGGGCACACGCTCATGCAGCCGGGGCGTCCATGCTGGACGACCGCCGCTCCCTCAGGCAGGCGCGGAAGGTCAACCCAAATCATGCTGCTGACATGGCTGGCACAGGGCGCGTCGCTCGGTTTCACCGCCGGGACGTCGCCAGGTCCGTTGCAGACGTTCCTGATCCAGACGGCGCTGACATACGGCTGGCGGCGCGCGCTGGTGTGCATCCTCTCCCCGCTCATCTCCGACATCCCGTTCATCCTGCTGGCGGTGTTCGTCATGACGCGCTTCCCGCCAGAGCTGATCCGTCTGGTGCAGATCGTCGGCGGGTTGTTCATGTTCTATCTGGCATGGGGGACGGTGCGCTGGCTGCGCGCGGGCGGGACGCTGGGCGGAGACGATGCGGGCGAGACGACATCCGGCACGCCGCTGTCGCTGCTGCGGCGCACGGTGCTGATCAACTGGACGAGTCCCGGTCCGTACATCTTCTGGGGGACGGTCAACGGACCGCTGCTCAACGAAGCGCTGTCGCTCTCGCCGCTGCACGCGCTCGGCTTCATGGCGGGGTTCTACGGGCTGTTTCTGGTGCTGCTGGCGGGGTGGATCGTGCTGTTCGATCGGTTGCGACACATCAACCCGCGCGTGACGCGCGGGCTGATCTGGGGCACGGTGGCGGTGCTGGTCGGCTTCGGAGTGCTGCTGCTGGGGCGCGGCTTGGGCGTGCTGGGGGGGTGATCACCCCCCTGGCGGGATCACCAGCAGCGTCAGCGAGTCGCCCGGCACAGTGATCGCCCCGTCGATCGCCACCGGGTCGATCATCTCGGCGTTGTGATCGGCGTCCAGCCGCCACACCTCCGCCGTCGCCGCCGGGGTGAAGCCGTGCAGCGTGAGCGGCGCGGTCTGTGCCTCGGCGCTCAGGTTGACGATCATCACGGTCAGCGCGCCGTCGTCGCGCTGCGCGGCGTACACGTTCAGGTCAGCGACGGCTGAGTCGGTCGCCAGCGCTGTCTCGCCAAAGCGGGCATACATCTGGAAGGTGTAATACGTCGGGCGCACCTCTGACCCGGCGATCAGCCCGAAGCTGCGATCGCGGCGCTGAAAATCCCAGTAGGCGGCAATGGTGACGCCGCCGCGAATCAATCGCCCCAGCACATCGCCATACCAGATGGCGTTGTAGAGCGAATCCATCGTCGCTTCACCGCCGATATTGTTCGCCCATGATGAGTTGATCTCGGTGACGGCGATGGGCAGGTCTCGCCCGGTGACGCGGGCGATCGTCTCGCGCATCGAGGGCAGGATGTGCGCGTCCCATTCGCGGGTGTTCGTCCGCAGTTCATCGCGCGTCACGACCGGGTTCGCCTGGCTGCGCGGGAAGGGATAGCGATGCACCGAGACGATGCCGACCAGATCGCCATTCGCCTCAAGGAACGCCTCCAGCCAGTCGCGCCCGGCGCTGTCGCGCAGATTCTGCTCCGGGATACCTGGGTACTGATGCAGGTCAGGACCGACCAGCACGATCGATGGATCGACCGCCAGCATCGCCTCGGCATGGGCACGCCATTCGGCGTTGTAGGCAGCCGCATCATACGGGATGTTGAACAGGCTGGCGAACAGCGTCGGCTCGTTGCCGATGCTCCAGTAGCGCACATTGTAGCCGCGCTGGATGTTGGTGTAGCGCACATCTTCCGCCGACGCTTCCGGCGTGCTGTTGTGCAGGCGGACGGTGATGGCAGGTTCTGCGCCCACCAGCCGCGCCGTCATGATGAATGTGTCGATATTGCTGCTGGTCAGCTCGCGCTCATCGCTGAAGCCGCCGCCCCAGCGCAGAAAACGCACGCCGGACTGCTGCGCCGCCGGGATCATCGGCGCGGGGATGGCGGAATAGATGCCGAAGTTCGCCCCAAGCACATACGGGCTGATCGTGCCGAGCGGCTGATCGGCGTGGACGACCAGCCCTGCCGGGTCATCGGCATACGCCGTCACTGCCGCGCACAGCAGCAGCACGGCGATGACCACACGACGGAGGATCATGCACCACCTCCTCTGAAGCTGGGGTCATAGCGTGAAAGATAGTCGTGATACAGCCTGGCGATCGTCTCGATCGGGTTGCGGTAGTACTCGTCCGGCGTGACATCAAGGGTGACGGTGCGCGTCGGCGCGGGCTGTACCGTCGGACGGGTGGCGGCGAAGCGCCGGATGACCTCAGCATGCGGCTTGAGCGTGCCCTCCGGGCGCACCAGACCGAAGAACCGTTCGTGCCACGCCTGTTCGCACGGCGGACGATCCCACAGATGCGAGGCGTAATCGGCAAAGCACCACAGGAACGACCCGGTTGCGCCCACCTCGACCAGTTTGGGCAGCACCGCTTCGATGTACGCCGCCAGATCGTCTTCCGACGCCATGAACTGCTTGCGCGGCGCGCCGTACTGCATCCATGCCCAGGTTTGCGAGGGCGCGCCTGGCGGCGCGGTGCAGCCGCCCCATTCTTCCATGAGCGTCGGCTTGCCGCACAGCGCGGTGACCAGCGCACAGGTGAACGGAACCCAGTCGGGGTCGAGCGGGTGGCGCGCCAGCGGGATGTACATCGGGTAAGAGTGCATGACGGCGGTATCGACCGCGCGGTAGACCTGATCGATGCGCAAGCCGTTGTCCTCGAACAGGCTGCCGGAATGCAGCCCGCACGTGACCGGGTGCGCCGGATCGATGCTGTGGATGAGGTCGGTCATCTCACGCGCCCAGGCTTCGCCCGCAGCGGCGGTGTGGGGCCAGGCGAACAAATCCGGCTCGTTGCCCAGGTTCCACATCCACACCGCCGGGTGATCCTTCAGCGCGCTGACGACCGTCCGCAGCAGCAGCCGTTCCGCGTCCAGCGCCACCGGGTCGTGGAACATGTTGCGGTATGCCCCGCTGACGATCTGCCCGCCGCTGACGAGCTGCCGCAGATGCGGCGACGGCGCGGGCGGGTTTGAGCGGAGCCAGCCAGGACACCAGTTCGGTCCGCTCATGTGCCCGGTGAAGAAGGTAATGTCCAACCCCAGCCCGCGTTCGGCGGCGATGTCTGCCACTGTGACGAGATCGCGCAGGCGTTCAGGCGAGACACTATCCGGCGTCGGCTGCCAGTCATCCCACAGCAGGAAGAGGCGCACCACGTTCATGCCGATGTCCCGGATCACGTCGAATTCGGCGCGCACCTCGCCCGCGTCAAAATCGCCCCACCAGTACATCGCCTTGTTGCGGGGCCAATAGTTGACCCCCAGCAGAAACGGTTGAGTCACGGTTATTTGTCCACCCCGGTGACGACCACGCCGCGCATGAACACCTTCTGGGCGGCAAAGAAGATGATGACCGGCAGCGCCAGCCCCATCAGCGCCGTCGCCTGGATCAGGTGCGGCTGCTGCCCATAGCGGAAGTTGAATACCTGAATGCCGACGGAGATCGGCTGCAGATCGGGCTGCCCCAGCAGGTAGATGAGCGGCAGGAAATAGTCGTTCCAGGCATACACCGTATGGAAGAGTGCCACCGCCACGATGACGGGCCACGACTGCGGGATGATCACGCTGACCAGGATACGCAGCGGGTTCGCCCCGTCGATCATCGCCGCCTCATCCAATTCGCGCGGCAGCGTGAGGAAGTACTGGCGCATCAGAAAGACGTTGTAGGCGTTGGCGAAGAAGTGCGGCACGATAAGGGGCAGCCATGTGCCCGTCCAGCCGATGTTGGAGAAGAAAGTATACGTCGGCACGAGCGTGACCTGCGAAGGCAGGATGATCGTGGCGATCAGGATGAAGAACAGCACATTCTTGAACGGCAGCGGGAAACGCGCGAAGGCATACGCCACGCAGATCGACGAAAGCAGCGTGCCGATGACGCCGAACAGCGCGATGGCGACGGTGTTCCGCAGCAGGAGCGGGAAATTGACCTGCCGCCATGCTTCACCGAAGTTGTTCCAGCGCAGCGACAGCTCTTCGACGGGTTGCAGCGAACGCCATGCCCCTTCCCACTCGATGCGGGTGGTGGGATCATCGGGGTCGATGAACACGCTGCTGCGACGTCCAGGCTGGACGAGCGCGAGCTGGCGCGTCGTGCCGTCCGGCATCGGAACGTTGAACACCTCATAGCTGCTGCCTTCATACTCAAACGTCACCCGATCGACGGGCAGGATCGTGCCGTTGGCGCTGGCAGTGATCTGATCTTTGTCTTTGACGGCGGTGAGCGCGGAATAGGCGAATGGGACGAGGAACAGACCCAGCACCAGGCTGGCGAAGAGCGTCACTGAGGCATACGCTCCGAATTTGCGAAGCTGTGCTCCGTAATACGACCCGATGCGCGTATTGTCCAAGCGCGCGGGCGCGGATGATGTGATGGCAGCCATGTCAGCGGTTCTCCCCACTGGCGTAATACACCCACGAGCGCGAGGTGGTGAACAGGATGATGGTGATGATGGCGGCGATGGCGAAGAGCATCCAGGCGAGTGCCGAGCCGTAGCCCATGTCACCGAAGACGAACGCCGTCTTGTACAGATGAATGTTGAAGAACATGGTCGCGCCGCCGGGACGCCCCGTCCCCTGAGAGAGGATGTAGGGAATCTCGAAATAGCGCAGCAGCCCGATGACCGACAGCACCAGATTGTAGAAGATGACCGGGGAGATCATCGGCAGGGTGATGTTGCGGAAGCGCGACCAGGGACCTGCCCCGTCCACCTCCGCCGCTTCATACAGCTCCGTCGGCACGCCCTGCATGGCGCTCAGCGTCAGCAGCATGGCATTGCCCACGCCCCACAAGCCGATGATGTTCATGGCGGGGTAAATCCAGCCGATGTCGTTCAGCCAGTCGGGTCCGGTGATGCCGATCAGCCCCAGACCACGATTGATCCATCCGCTCTGGCTGTTGAGCATCCCGCTCCAGATGGCGACCGCCGAAACGACCGGGATCATGTAGGGCATGTAGAACAGTGTGCGGAACACTGGCTTGCCGATCAGCCATTTGGAGTTCATCAGCGCCGCCAGTGCGACGGGAAGCACGATCGCCAGCGGCAGCGCCAGCACCGCGAAACGCAGAGTCGCCGTCAGCGACGTGGCGACGAGCGGGTCGGTCAGGATATTGGCATAGTTGCGAATGCCGACGAAACTGACCGGGGTGTCCAGCGTGTTCAGCCGATAATCGGTGAACGACATGATGAGCGATGCCGCCATCGGGAACAGTGTGAACGCCAGGAAACCGAAAATCCAGGGGGAGACGAACAGCAGCCCCCACAAACGCTGGCGGCGCTGCTGGGTCATGCCTTGCCGGGCGGGTGCAGCAGCGGACGATGGGGGAGTGACGGGTGAAACGAGCGGGTTAGATGTTGCCGAGTCCATGCGTGTTCCCTCCAGAAGGCATAAACTGTATTTTGTAGGGGCGGGGCAGCGCATGGCGCGCCACCCCGCAAAAATGAACTGCTTTGCTTACAGCTTACTGCACTTCGTCGAAGATCGCCTGAAGATCGCTCACGAAACGGTCGAACTCGGCATCCAGGTCGAGACCGGGCGTGTTCGACAGCAGCGTGCTGAACGCGGTGATGCGGTCGCGCGCCTTCAGGTAGTTGGGCATCCACGCCTCATGGCTGGGGTTGTCGGCAAACGCCAGCCCCTGCCCCGCCACATCCCAGTTGACGCCCTGGGTATAGCGCTCGTCCAGACGGGCGAAGAAGGCAGCCTGATCGCTTTCGCGGGCGGGCATACCGCCGTACACGCTCAGCAGGTCGAGCGAAGCATCGCCGACCAGGTAGGTCAGCACGCGGAAGGCGGCTTCAGGATTGCGCGTGCCCCGGAAGATGCGGAAGGTATCGGCGTGCAGACGGACGTTGGTCTGCCCGTTGTACGAGGGAACCGGAGCCATGTCCCACGTCGTGCCTTCGAGGCAGCAGGTGTACCACAGGTGCGACTGCGCCATCGCCAGATTGCCGGAGTTGAAAGCGTTGCCTGCGCCCAGCAGGTCGCTGGATTCCTGAGCAGCATTCGGGGCGAAGTGATCCGTCCACATGCCGTCATACCACCAGCGGAAACCGGTGCGCCAGTTTTCGGGAAGCTGCGCCGCGCCCGTCTCCGGGTTCCACAGTTCTTCCGCGCCCCACATGGTGGGAATCTGACGCCCTTCACCATACCACTGGAAGTGGAAGCCCCACTGCACGATGTTGTTCGGGTCGAATTCCGGTTCGGTGGCATCGAAGCCATTGGCATCGACAGTCAGCATCATCGCCAGGTCGCGCAGGGTATCGACCGACCACTCGACTTCCGTGCCATCCGGCATAACGTACATTTCACCATAGCTGGTGGGCGGATAGTTCAGCCCCGCCTCATCGAACATCGCCGGGCGGTAGTAGATCATCGCCGGGAACGTCGCCAGAGGCAGACCGATCAGCCCTTCGGGCGTGCGATAGAAATTGACCGCCGCCTCCGACCACTGCGTCAGGTCATAGCCGGTCGAGTCCACCAGCGGCTGGAGGTCGAGCCAGTTGCCGCCGAAGGCGTTCGCGCCGTCCGAGCCGACCGGACCGATGATGTCCGGGGCGTTGCCAGCGGCGATCAGCGTGCTAAGGGTGTCGCGGGCGACGTTGTTCTCAGCAATGTTCAGCACCAGTTCAATGTCCGGGTTGGCGGCGTTGAACGCGGCGACGACCTGTTCCTGCATGGCGAGCTGATCCGGCGCGCCACCAGTCCCCAGACCGATGAACCACACCACGCGGGTTTTTTCCTGGGCAGCCAGCGGGCTGACGATCAGGCTGAGGATGAACAGCACACTCAGCGCGAGCGGGGCAAATTTTTTAAACATCGCAAATCCCTTCCTTAGAGATTCATAGAACACAACCAACTGCATGACCACCTGTCAAGGCACTGCGGGTCTTTTTGACTGTTTTATGAACGCGCATCACCTCCTTTTAAAAAAGACTATGTACCGCTCAGCACACTGTCGAGCCGCGCACGATCAACTCGGCAGGCAGGACGATGCGCTGCGGATGCTCTACCTCACCGTCGATCAGGCTGATCAACAGTTGGGCAGCGGTAAAACCTACATGCTGGACGCTGTGCCGTATGGTGGTGAGCTGCGGGCGCACCTGCATCGCCACGTCGAGATCATCGAAGCCGATGAGCGCGACGTCGTCCGGGACGGTCAGCCCGGCATCCTGCACGGCGCGCATCGCGCCGATGGCGATCGTGTCTCCGCCGCAGAACACCGCGTCCGGGTGGCGGGGGAGGAGTTCATTCATCTTCTGGTAGCCCCATTCGGCGTTGAACCTGCCCTGGATGATCAGGTTTTCATCCAGCAGCCCATGCGCCTGCAGCGCCTGACGAAAACCCGCCAGACGATCGATCGCATCCTGAATGAGCATGTCGCCGGTGATGTGGGCGATGCGCCGCCGACCGATCGCCACCAGATGATCGACAGCGGCGCGCGCGGCGGCGTGATTGTCCACCGTGACGTAGCTCACCCGATCAGTATGGGCGGGAGGCGTTTCCACCATCACGAAGCGCCGGTTCTGGCGCAGCAGGGTTTCAAACAGCGGGTCATGCACCACCACCGAGGTGACGATCAGCCCGTCTGGTTCGCGGTGACGGATGACGCGCCGGGCGAACGGCTCGCGCGATTCTTCGCGTTCCGCCAGCCACAGCAGCATGGCGCGATTGTGTTTGTTGGCAGCCTCGGCGATGCCTTGCAGCAGCATCGGAAAATAGCTGTTATCGCCAAAAAAGACGTTGACCGTCTGGGGGATCGTCACGCCGATGATGTTCGACCGCCGGGTGACCAGGGCGCGCGCTGCCGGATTGGGCTGGAACTGCTCCTGCTCGATCACCGCCAGAACCCGTTTGCGCGTGCCTTCGCTGACGTGCGGATCGTCATTGATCACGCGCGAAACGGTCGATCGGGAGACATTCGCTTTGCGGGCAATATCTTCAAGATTCATCAAAAACGCCACTTTCACCGTTCAAAGCAATTTTTTGAGAGCGCTCTCAACTTTGTCCGCATCAGATGATTGCTGAGCGTGCGCGCACAACGGGATCGCCCGATTGCACAGTAGCAGATCATCTGTCGGATGATTGGGAGCGATCCCAAATCTGTCTCAAGATTAACCGCAACTAAAAATGCTGTCAAGGACTCAGTTTTCGCAGAATTGGCATTCTTGTGCAGGTCGCACATGCAGCGCACCTGCCAGACAAAAACAGGATAAATGTCACTTGTTTATCCGATGAGACAAGTCATAAATTAGAATGGGATGAAAAAAAATTGTGCCTATCTGCGCCGGGTGAACTGCCTGGTGATAGGAGGATGTGATGGAAAAAGTGCGCCCGCCGTTCTTCGATCTGCTGCGCCGCCATACTGTGATGCTGGCGCTGGTGGCGCTGATCGGGGTTCCGATCGGGCTGGGGATGTTTACGTTCGCCTATGCCAAAGGCACATCGTATCTTTCGGATGATCCGCTGACGTGCGTCAACTGCCATGTCATGCGCGACCAGTTCGACGCCTGGCGGCATTCCAGCCATGCGCGCGTCGCCACGTGCAATGACTGCCATACCCCGCACGACAGCCCAATCTCCAAATGGGTGGTCAAGGGGATCAACGGCTTCAATCACAGCCTCGCCTTCACCACCGGAGATTTTCACGAGCCGATCCGCATCAACGCCATGAATGCCGATGTGGTGCAGCACAACTGTGTGAGCTGCCACGCCACCGCTGTGACTCTGATCGCCCACCCACCAGGCGGTGAAACGGTGCGCTGCGCCACCTGTCACAACGGCGTCGGGCATGACACGCGCAACTGACAGGCTACAGGGAGAAGAGCAATGAGACGATTACTGATCATTTACGCGGTCGTGCTGGTGGCAGCGGTCGCGCTGACCTTCCTCATCACCAGCCTGCTGATGAACATCAGCGACCGCCAGCGTGAGGCGGCACAGTACCCTCTGCGGATCGTCGAAATCGCCGAAGACGAGATCGACCCGGCGGTCTGGGGGATCAACTTCCCGGTGCATTACGACCGCTTCATGATGACCGAGACGAATTACGGGCGCACGCCCTACGGCGGCTCGGAACCGTACAGCAAGCTGGAGGCATACCCGGCGATGGTGCGCCTGTGGGCGGGCTATGCCTTCAGCCGCGATCACAATGAAGAACGCGGACACTACTACGCCCAGATCGACCAGGCACAGACGCAGCGTGTGCATCTCGTCAGCCAGCCGGGGGCGTGCATCAACTGCCACGCCGCCGAAGCGCCACAGCTCATCGCCGAGATGGGCTGGGAGGCATTCAACCGCACGCCGTACAACGATTTGCGCGATCAACTGCATCACGGATCGTCCTGTTCAGACTGCCATGACCCGCAGACGATGGCGCTCCGCATCACCCGTCCGGCGCTGGTGGCGGGCTTGCAGGCGCGCGGCATCGATGTGACTCAGGCATCGCGTCAGGAGATGCGGACGTATGTGTGCGCCCAGTGCCACGTCGAATACTACTTCCTCGGCGAAGACCGCATCCTCACCTTCCCCTGGTCACAGGGACTGACCGCCGATGCCATCGAGTCGCATTACGACACCTACGGCTTCCGCGACTGGGTACACGCCGAAACGGGCGCGCCGATGATCAAGATTCAGCACCCGGAATACGAACTGTCCTCGACCGGTATCCACGCCCGATCCGGGGTCGCCTGTGCCGATTGCCATATGCCCTACATCCGTGAGGGCGGCATGAAGGTCTCAGACCACTGGGTGCGCAGCCCGCTCGTCAACCTGAGCAATGCCTGCCAGACGTGCCACAACGTCCCGGAGGAAGAACTGCGCACCCGCGTGCTGACCATCCAGAATACCACCGCCGGGCTGCTGCGCGACAGCGAAGAGGCGATCCTCGCCGCCATCGACGCCATCGTCGCCGCGCGCGAAGCCGGCGCAACCGATGAGCAGCTTGCCGAAGCACGTCAGTTCCACCGCGCCGCCAGCCTGCGCTGGGATTTCATCTCGTCGGAGAACAGCACCGGCTTCCACAGTCCGCAGGAAGCGGCGCGAGTACTCGCCAACGCCATCGACAATGCGCGTCAGGCGCAGCTTTCCGCCGTGCAGGTGCTCAACAGCCTGCAGGCTGCCCAGCCCGCAGCGGGCGGATCTGCGCCGTCTGCACCTGCCGGAAGCTGAGCCACCCTTTTTCACACACACGCCCCGGTCGTTGCGCGCCGGGGCGGGTGCAGTATCCCCGCCTGAATTCACTCCAGCGGCAGGCGCACCCGGAAGCGCGTCCCTTCGCCGGGCGCAGAGTCCACCGTGATCTCACCCCGGTGACGGGCGAAGACGATGCGATGCGCGATGTCCAGCCCCAAGCCCGTCCCCTTGCCGACCTCTTTGGTGGTAAAGAACGCCTCGAAGATGCGATCGCGCACTTCGGGCGGCATTCCCGGTCCATCGTCCCCGATCTCGACCCACAGATCGGTCTCGGTGCGGCTGGTCGTCACAGTCAGCGTGCCTTTGCCGTGTGCGCCATGCATCGCGTCGATGGCGTTGTCGATGATGTTCGTCCACACCTGATTGAGTTCGCTGCCATACGCCGGGATGGTCGGCAGGGTGCGGTCATACTGTTTGACGACGGTGATGTGCCCTTCGCGCAGCTTGTGCGCCATGATCATCAGCGTGCTGTCCAGCCCCTCATGCACATCGATCTGCTGCTGCGGAGCCTGATCCATGTACGAGTAGGATTTGACGGCTTTGACCAGCTCAGAGATGCGGCGCGTGCTGTTTTCGATTTCGCGCACCAGTTCAGCGGCGTTGAGCGCGGCGCACAGCCAGCCGATCGCGTCGGGCAGCGCATCATCGCCGATGGCGTCGCTCAGCCCGTCAAGCTGATCGGCATCGATCCCCCCTTTGACGAAGATCGGCGCGATGTCCCAGCTGCTGTCGATATTCCGGTCGTCCAGCCATTCGCCGACCGACTCCTCCAGTTCGCTCAGGGCGAAGGAACTGTGTTCGATGGGCTGTCTGACCTGCACCGCTGCGCGCGCGCGCAGCGCCAGCAGCGAGTCGATCTGCGCCGCGTCGATCATCCCCGCCAGCCGCATGAGCGGGGCTTGCAGCGCGTCCATCGCCCCGCTAAGCTGGTCGGCAGCGCGCACTGCCGCCGCCGCCGGGTTGTTCAGCTCGTGCGCCAGCCCCGCAGCCAGCACGCCGAGCGACGACAGTTTTTCCCGCTGGCGGGCGAGTGCCTCGGTCGTCTGGATGCGCCATTGCAGCGCGCCGAACAGCTTGCTCACCACAAGCGGGCACACGCCGAACATATCTCGGAAATTCTGCCCGTCCAGCCGCAGCAGAGAGATATCCGTCAGGGCGCGCGCGCTGGCGATGTAGGGTGACCCGCTGAGCAGCGGCACTTCACCGCTGAAGCTGCCTTTGCCGTGCGTGGCGAGGATGTATTCGCCGCCATCGCGCGTCTGCACGATCTGCATCTCGCCCTCAAGCACCACATACCAGTAATCCGACGGCGCATCCTGACGAAAGATGATCTCGCCAGGGCGCGCGTGGATCATCTCGCTATGGGCGATCACCCAGTCACACTGGTCATCGCGCAGATGCTCGAACAGCGGGATGGTGCGAAGCTGTTCACGAGTGAGCATGATCACAGGTCTCCGAGGTACTGGTGGATGAACTGCACCGAGATCGACCCTTCGCCGACGGCGGACGCCACACGCTTGACCGACCCGTGCCGCACATCGCCCGCCGCGAAAATGCCAGGCACGCTCGTCTCCAGCAGGTAAGGTGCGCGGGCGAGTGTCCAGCCTTTCGGCGGCAGCCCATCGCGGATCAGATCATTGCCCGTCAGGATGAACCCGCGCGAGTCGCGCTCGACCACGCCCGCCAGCCAGTCGGTGTAGGGCATCGCGCCGATGAACACGAACAGCCCGGCGGCGTCGTATTTGGTCAGCGCCTCGCCTGGGCGCTCGATGAGCGTCACGCCCTCCAGATGATCTGCGCCATGCACGGCGAAAATCTCGGTATTCAGCCGCACCACGATATTGGGCGTATCGGCGATCTGGTCGATCAGGTAGCTGGACATGCTCTTGCCGAGGTCATCTCCGCGCACCACCAGATGCACCGTCTGGGCATAGCGCGAGAAATACATCGCCGCCTGCCCCGCACTGTTGCCCGCGCCGACGATGAACACCTGATGCCCGGCGACCGACGGCGCTTCGGTCATCGCTGCGCCGTAATACACGCCCGCCCCAGTCAGTTCATCGCAGCCCGCCACCTGAAGCCGCCGATAGCTGACGCCGGTGGCGATCAGCATCGCTTTGGTGACGATCTCCGATCCGTTGGTCAGCTGCACGATGCGGTAGCGATCCTCGATGCGTACCCCGCACACCTCCGCCGGGGTGAGAATTTCCACGCCAAAGCGGGTCGCCTGGGCAACGGCGCGGTGTGCCAGATCGCTGCCGCTCAAGCCGACCGGGAAGCCGAGGTAGTTCTCGATGCGCGAACTCTGCCCCGCCTGCCCGCCTGTCGCCTCGCGCTCGATCAGGATCGTCCGCAAGCCCTCGCTCGCGCCGTACACCGCCGCCGCCAGCCCGCCAGGTCCGCCGCCGACGATGACCAGATCGTAGCTGGGCTGCGACGCCTCCGTCTGCAAGCCGACCTGCTTCGCCAGCGTCACCGTATCCGGCTGGATGAGCTGTGTGCCATCGGGCAGCAGGGCGATCGGCAGGCGGGCATCGGGGATCAGGGCGACCAGTTCTTTCGCCGTCGGGTCGGTCTCGATATCCAGCCAGCGGTAAGGCACGCGGTTGCGCGCCAGAAAATCCTTGATCGTGTGCGTCATGGGCGACCAGCGGTTGCCGATGATCCGCACGCCCTCGAATGCCGGGCGATAATTGCGCTGCCAGCCGTCGAGCAGGTCCGCCACGACCGGGAAGAGATTTTCCTCCGGCGGGTCCCAGGGTTTCATCAGGTAGTAATCGAGGTTGATGGCGTTGATCGCCTGAATCGCAGCGTTGGTGTCGGCATAGGCGGTCAGCAGGGCACGACGGGCATCGGGGAAGAATTTCATCGCCTGCGCCAGAAATTCGACGCCGGTCATCTCCGGCATCCGCTGATCGACGAGGAAGAGCGCCACCACGTCATCGCGCAGTTTGAGCTGTTCGAGCGCCTCCAGCGCCTCACCGCCTGCGCTGGCGCGCATGACGCGGTAATCCTTTCCGAACTGGCGGCGTATATCGCGCTGGATGGCGTTCAGTACTTCCGGGTCGTCATCCAGCAGAAAGATCACAGGTTTGTTCGCCATTACTGCACTCCTTGTTTCAGCTTGGTCTCAATCACGGTCGTCAATGCGGGTGATGGTCAGTTCTGCTTCGTCGAGCAGGCGTTGGCAGTGCTGGCTCAGCCGCTGCCCCAGCGCGTAAAGCGCCACCGACTCCTCAAGCGTCGTCTCACCAGACTCCAGCCTGGCGATCGTCTCCTGCAAAGCGGCATACGCGGTCTCGAAGCCGAGTTCGTCGATCTGTTCAGAGGTCATGGGAGGTCGCTTTCTTCCGGTTGGGGGTCGAGGGTTGCGCCGCGCGCCCCGTCATGAAACAGGATGCGGACACGGCGTGCGGGGCTGGCGGCGTGGGTGATGCGCGCTCCTGTCGCCTCATCGGTGAGCATGACGTAACCGCGCGCCAGCAGCGCATCCGGGCTGGCGGCGTACAGGGCAGCGCTGCGCGCCTTCAGCCGTTCGCGCAACAGAGCGATACGGCGCTGCTGGGCGGCGCTGCTGCGGGCCGCGGCGTCATCGATGCGCTGGCGATAGCGGGCGATCTCGCGCGCCGGGGAGTGGCTGACCAGCAGGCGATGCGCCCGTCTGACGGCATCGCGCCGCGCGGCGATCACCCCCTGCACACCGAACTCCAGCCGATCGCGCAGGGCTGCCACGCTCGCGCGCAGGTCGGCAGCGTCAGGGGTGAGCAGCTCGGCAGCAGCGCTGGGGGTAGGGGCGCGCACATCGGCGGCGAAATCGCACAGGGTGAAGTCCGTTTCGTGCCCCACCCCGCTGATGACCGGGTGGCGCGTCGCAGCGATGGCACGGGCGAGCGCTTCGTCGTTGAACGCCCACAGGTCTTCGATGCTGCCCCCGCCCCGGCAGATCAGGATGGCGTCGATGTCGTCGCGCGCGTCGAGGCGCAGCAGCGCGCGGGTGATCTGCGGCGGGGCATCCGCGCCCTGCACGAGCGTCGGCGCGAGGATGAGGCGCACCAGCGGGAAGCGGCGGCGCAGCACATGCTGCACATCCTGAAAGGCAGCGGCGTCCGGGCTGGTGACGATGCCGATGGTGTGCGGGAAGGCGGGCAGCCGACGCTTGCGCTCCGGGTCGAACAGCCCTTCGGCGGCAAGCTGCGCCTTGAGCTGCTCAAAGCGGGCGTACAGGTCGCCCAGCCCGATCGGGCGGAGGCGGTCGGCATAGAACTGGAGATCGCCGTTGGCGTCGTACAGCGAGACGTAACCGTGCAGCGCGACCGAGTCGCCATCGCGCGGGACGGCGCGCAGCAGGTTGGCGCTCGATTTCCACATCACACAGCGCACAGCGGAGCCGCCGTCTTTGAGCGTGAAATACAGGTGTCCTGAGGCAGCGCGTTTGAAATTGGAGATTTCGCCCTGCACCCACACATCCTGCAAGCGGGAATCGCCCTCCAGCAGGGCGCGCAGGGTGGCGGTGAGTTGAGCGACGCTGATCGGTGTGTTGGCAGACATGCGATCTTACAAATTCTATTCAGGCACATTTCACGATTATAGCCGATCACGGCGTGCTATAATCACCGCAGTTTTGCAAAGCAGGGCGCATATGCCCGCACATCCCTTTCGCACACACAAAGGTGAAGACGCATGGCTTATCTGAACCGGGCGGAACGCCAGAAACTGCTGGACGAACTCAAAACGATGAAATTTAACCGTGCCAAAGGCAGGCTGCGCCGCCTTGATCCCAAAGGGCGCATCGCCTTCTACCGCAACGCTCAGGCATCGGGCGAGCTGCACACCCGTTTCGAGCTGCACGGCATGGGCACGATCGTCACGCTGGTGGAGGGCAACAACCGCACGCTGAAGACGACCGAAGCGGCGGGCGCGAACGCCACCCGTGAAAAGTCGGAATACGTGCTGCAGGCGGTCATCGTCGAACCGATGCCTGAAAATCGGACGTGACGCGGGGCGGACGACGCGGGCGTCGTCCCTGCACGGGGTGAATGATGCGGTCCCGTAGGGACGCCCCCTGGGGCGTCCGTCACGCGGGGCGAACGACGCGGGGTGGATGACGCGGGGCGGACGACGAGGGCGTCGTCCCTACACGGGGCGTCCGTGCTTAACCATGCAATACCTGAACGTGCAAAATTACGAAAGCGAGTACACGCCATGTTACGCACACTTCCCCTCACCCGTGACTGGTCGCCGGCGCATCGGCTGGCGGCGATCGCGGTGTTCACACTCATCACTATCCTGTCCGCGCGGGTGACCATCCCGCTGGAGCCTGTGCCGTTCACCATGCAGCCCTTCGCCGTGCTGCTGGCGGGCATGATCCTGGGCGGGCGCGATGGTTTCCTCAGCCAGCTCGCCTACGTGCTGCTCATCGCGGCGGGCGCGCCCCTCGACGCGCGCGGTTTGGGCGCGGCGGCATTCGCCGGGGGCACAGGCGGCTATCTGATCGGCTTCGTGCTGGCGGCGGGCGTGGTGGGCTGGCTGGTGCAGTCGGCTGCACCGCGCGTGGTGTGGCGCTGGCTGGCGGGGGTGGTCGGCGTGGCGGTCATCTACGTGTGCGGCATGGCATGGCTGATCGGCGTCATCGGGCTGACGCCGCAGGCGGCATGGACAGGCGGCGCTGCGCCGTTCATCCCGTTCGACCTGCTCAAGGCGCTGGCGGCAGCGGCACTGACGGAAAGTGGACGGCGGCTGCTGGAGCGGCGCGCATGAGCGCCGAAGCACCTGCATCCCGCCCTTTCCCGATTCTGGAGATCATCCTGCGCGGCGCGGTCTTCACCGCGCTGTGGTGGGCATTCAACCTTGACGACCCGGACTCGTGGCTGATCGGCATCCCGACGGTCATCCTGGCGGTGCTGCTCAGCCTGGCGGTGCTGCCCGCCAGCGACTGGCGTCCGCGCCCGATCGCGGTGCTGCGCTTCATCCTCTACTTCCTGCGCAACTCGGCGCTGAGCAGCATCGATGTGGCGCTGCGCGCGCTGCGCCCGGATATGCCGCTCAACCCTGGCATCCTCGAATACCGGATGCGCCTGACGCAGGAAACCGCGCTCTCGATCGTCGCCAACACGACCAGCCTGCTGCCCGGCACGCTGAGCGCAGACATCCGCGACGGCGTGCTGATCGTCCATTCGCTGGATGTCAGTGGTCCGGTCATCGATGAACTGCGCCATCTGGAACGTCTGGTCGCGGGGATGTACGGCATCACCTTAGAGGAAGGCTGAACGCATGATCGAGACGGTCATTTATCAGGCAGTGGCGGTCTTCCTGCTGCTGAACATCGGCGCCGGGCTGATCCGCATCTGGCGCGGACCGACCCCCGCCGATCGCCTGCTGGCGGTGCAGTTGTTCGGCACGACGGGCACGGCGATCCTGCTGCTGCTGGCGCTGGCGCAGGAGAATGAGTCGCTGAAGAACATCGCGCTGATATTCGCACTGCTGGCGGGGGTGCTGGGCGTGGTCTTCACCCGTTACGGACAGGAACAGAAGGCGGATGCAGGCAGCACGACGGAGGCGGCGCGTGAACTGGAATGACATCGTGTCGCTGGTGCTGCTCATCCCGGCATGTTTCTTCTTCCTGGCGGGCACGGTCGGGCTGCTGCGCTTCCCGGATGTGTATACCCGCCTGCACGCGCTGACCAAAGCCGACAATGTGGGCTTGGGGCTGGTCGCACTGGCGGCGGCATTTCAGGTGGACAGCCCGGTCGGGCTGGTCAAGCTGTTCGCCATCTGGTTCCTGGTCATGGTCGCCAGCGCCACCATCTCGCACCTCATCGCCCGTGCAAGCCTGGCACAGGGGCGGCAGCCCTGGGAAAAACGCTCATGAATCTGGCGTTCGACATCCTGCTCATCGCGCTGATCCTCATCTGCGCGTGGTTCGCCCTCGCCACGCCCAACCTGATCCGCGCCACCATCATCTTCATCTCGTTCGGGCTGCTCGTCTCGCTCGCCTGGGTGCGGCTGGGCGCGCCCGATGTCGCGCTGGCTGAGGCGGCGGTCGGAACCGGGCTGACCGGGGCGCTGGTGCTTTCGACGGTCTACATCCTGCGCCGCCCGCGCATCAGCCCGGCGGTGGAAGACGCACGCGAGATCGATGCACAGCAGAAAGAGGGCGACCATGCCTGAAGCGCAATACGACGACGTGCGTCTGACGCCTGGGCGCGTCCTGCTGCTGGCGCTGGTGGCTGCCCTGGTGGCGGTGCTGGCGGCGGCGGTCATCACCTTTCCGGCGGATGACCCACGCCTGGCGGATGTGGCGATCGCCCGGACGCCGGAGAGCAAACTGACCAACCCCGTGACCGCCGTGCTGATCAACTTTCGCGGTTACGATACGATGCTGGAAGTGGCGGTGCTGCTGCTGGCGGTCGTCGGCATCTGGTCAATGGCGCGGGCGGTTCGCATCCCGATCCGCCAGCCCGATACTCCACTGCTGGCGGTGCTGGTGCGCTATCTGATGCCGCTTATGCTGCTGGTGGCAGGGTATATGTACTGGATTGGGTCGAGCGAACCCGGCGGCGCATTTCAGGGCGGGGCGGTGCTGGGAGGCATGGGGGTGCTGTGGGCAGCAGCAGCGGTGCGGCTGCCCCGCGCCCGCGCACGGCGGCTGATCCGCTTCGTGCTGGTCATCGGCGCGTTCACCTTCGTCTCGATCGCGGTGGCGATGCTCTTCCTTGAGGGACGGCTGCTGCAATACAATCTCACCTATGCCAAAGAACTCATCCTGGCGATCGAGGGTCCGGCGCTCTTCTCGATCGGCATAACGCTGGCGCTGCTCTTCGTCGGCGGCAACCCGGAAAGCGAGGCGGAATAAACACATCATGGAACAGGCAGGACTGCCCTACCTGATCGGCGGGCTGCTGGTGTTCGGCATCGGGCTGTACGGCGTGCTGGCATACCCCAATCTGGTCCGAAAAATTCTGGCGCTCAACATCCTCGGCACAGGTGTATTCATGGTTTTCATCGCCAGCGGCTATCGCGGACCTGACCAGGTTGCCGACCCCGTGCCGCACGCGCTGGTGATCACCGGCATCGTCGTCTCGGTGTGCGCGGCGGGTCTGGCGCTGGCGCTGGCGACGCGCATCCACGCCGTGACGGGCATGGCGCTGATCACCCCCGAAGAAGGAGAGGAACCCGCGTGATCCCCGATCTGATGACGTTGATCCCGCTGGCGATCGTCGTGCCGCTGCTCGCGGCGATGCTGGCGTTCCTGCTGCCGCGTGCAGCGTGGGCGATCGCGCTGGGCGCGGCGCTGCTGACAGCAGCCATCGTGCTGGGCATGGCGGCGCTGCTGCCCGAAGCGGGCGTGACGCGCCACGCCGTCGGCGGCTGGATGGCTCCGCTGGGCATCGACCTGGTGCTGGACGGCTTGTCTCTGCTGATGCTGCTGCTCACGGCGGTGCTGGGCATCGCCATCACCATCTACGCGCGCGGCTATTTCGACCCGGCGCACAACGACGGCGATGCACACCAGTTTCAGTTCTTTTACCCCCTGTGGCTGTTTTTGTGGACATCGCTCAACGCGCTGTTTCTGTCGGGCGATGTGTTCAACCTGTATGTGACGCTCGAACTGCTCGGCTTTTCGGCGGTGGCGCTGACGGCGCTGGCGGGCAAACCCCCTGTGCTGAAAGCCGCCATGCGCTACCTGACGGTCACGCTGTCCGGCTCGCTCATTTACCTGCTGGGCGTGGCGTTCCTGTACGGGCAGTATGGCACGCTGGACATCGCGCTGCTGGCAGCGCGCACGAGCGGATCGCCCGCGCTGGCGGTGGCTGCCGCGCTGATCACGACCGGTCTGGTGATGAAGACGGCGCTCTTCCCGATGCACTTCTGGCTGCCGCCCGCACACGCCAACGCCGCCGCGCCCGTCAGCGCGCTGCTCTCGGCGCTGGTGGTCAAAGGGTCGTTCTACATCCTGCTGCGGGTGTGGCTGGAGGTGATGCACCCGCTGGCGGGCACACTCGCCCCGCACATCCTGTCTGTTCTGGGCGGCGCAGCCATCGTGTGGGGGTCGCTCCAGGCGATCCGCCAGCAGCGGCTCAAGCTGCTGGTCGCCTACTCGACGGTGGCGCAGCTCGGTTACCTGTTCGTGCTGCTGCCACAGGCGCTGATCTACCGCGATGACACGGCGCTGCTGGCGGGGATCGTCGGCTTTGCCATCGCCCACGCCGTCGCCAAATCCGCCGCATTTCTCAGCGCGGGCAGCATCCTGCACGCCACAGGCAGCGACGAGATGGCGCGCTTTCCTGGCTTGATGCAGACGATGCCGCTCACCATCGCCACTTTTGCGCTGGCGGGGATCAGCCTGATCGCGCTGCCCCCAAGCGGCGGCTTCATCGCCAAATGGCTGATGCTGAACAGCGCGCTCGATTACGGCTACTGGCTGACGGCGATCGTCATCCTGGCGGGTGGGGTGCTGGCGGCGGGCTACATCATGCGCGGCATCGCCCCGGTGTTCCGCAAGCCAGCAGGCGAGTATGACCCGCATCACCATGCCGGGCACGACATCGAACATGAGCCTGAACCGACCGATGACGCCCCGCTGCACGTGCATCCCGTGCCGCGCACGATGACCTGGACGGCGTTCGCGCTGGCGGTGCTGGCGATCCTGCTGACCTTCAGCGGGACGTACATCCTGGAGACGCTGACGATCGCCTACCCCGCGATCGCGGGAGGTGGACTGTGATCGTGGACAATCTCGTGCCGCTGCTGCTCGTGTTCACCTCCTTCATCCCTGGGCTGATCATCTTCACGCTCAGCGAGCGGGCGGTCGGCGTGCGGACGGCGCTGAACATCTTCGGCGCGCTCTCCAAACTGGTGCTGATCGGCGTGATGATCGCCGGGCTGGTCAACGGCACGACCTATGAGACGCGCCTGCCGATGCTGCCCGGCTTCGATCTGGTGCTGCGTGCCGACGCCATGTCGATCCTGTTCATCGTGCTGTCCGGCACGCTGTGGCTGGTGACGACCATCTACGCCATCGGCTATCTGGAAGGCAGCCCCAACCGCAGCCGCTTCTTCGGCTTCTTCTCGCTGTGCGTCAGCGCGACGATGGGCATCGCCCTGGCGGGCAACCTGCTCACCTTCCTGATCTTCTACGAACTGCTCACCATCTGCACCTATCCGCTGGTCGTCCACAAGGGCGATGAAAAGGCGATACGCGGCGGGCGGACGTATCTGGCGTATACTCTGACGGGCGGCGCGGTGCTGCTGGCGGCGGTGGTGTGGACGACGGTGCTGGCGGGTCCGGTCCCGTTCACCCCCAACGGCGCGCTGGGCGCGGTCGCTGAAGATCACGCCGGGGCGCTGCGCGCCATCTTCGCCCTGTTCGTGGTCGGCATGGGGGTGAAGGCGGCGATCGTGCCGATGCACGGCTGGCTGCCAAGGGCGATGGTCGCGCCTGCCCCGGTCAGCGCGCTGCTGCACGCGGTGGCGGTGGTCAAGGCGGGCGCGTTCGGCATCATCCGGCTGGTCTCCGACCTGTACGGGATGGAGCTGGCGCAGACGCTCGGCGTGTTGCAGCCGCTGCTGATCATGGCGTGCGTGACGGTCATCGTCGGCTCGATGTTCGCCATCCTTCAGGACGACATCAAGAGACGGCTGGCATACTCCACCGTCAGCCAGCTTTCGTACATCGTCATGGGCGTGGCGCTGTTCGGTCCGATCGGGCTGATGGGCGGGCTGCTGCACCTGGTGCATCAGGGCGTGATGAAGATCACGCTGTTTTTCGGCGCGGGCAACTTTGCCGAGACGCTGGGCATCCACAAGATCAGCGAGATGGACGGCGTAGGGCGGCGAATGCCGCTGACGATGGCGGCGTTCACGGTCGGCGCGCTGGGCATGATCGGCGTGCCGCCGACGGCGGGTTTCATCAGCAAGTGGTATCTGGGCAACGGGGCGCACGCCGTCCAGTCAGACGCCGTAATCGGCGTGCTGGTGCTGAGCAGCCTGCTCAACGCCGGCTACTTCCTGCCCATCCTGTACCGTGCGTGGTTCAAACCACAGCGCGGGGAGTGGCCCGCCGAACACAACTTCGGTCGGCTGGAGACGCACTGGATGCTGCTGCTGCCCCCGGTCATCACCGGGATTTTCAGCCTGCTGCTGGGGATTTTCGCCAACACCCCTGCCGGGCTGCTCAGTTGGGTTGAACTGATCGTGCGAGGGGAGTACGGGCTGTGACCATCGAAGAACTGCTGCTGATTGCCGCCTGGCTCATTCCGCTGGCGATCGGGCTGGTGCAGGTCGGGCTGTACCGCCGCTTCGCGCCGATCGCCCCGTTCGCGGCGATCCCGGCGCTGATCGCGGCGCTGGTCGTGCCGCGCGGCACGGTGCTGGATGTGCCGTTTCTGCTGCTCAACACGCGCTTCATGCTCGACGAGACGGGACAGGTCTTCCTGCTCTTCACCGCCATCCTCTACACCGCCGCCGGGATTTTCGCCGGAAAGTATCTGGAGAAAGACGAACGGCGTGCGGGCTTCTTCGGCTTCTTCCTGCTGGCGATGGCAGGCAACATCGGGGCGATCACGGCGGGCGATATGCTCTCCTTCTACATGTGGTTCGCGCTGATGAGCTTCGCTTCGTATGGCGCGGTGGTGCATGTGCGCGACGAAAATGCGCGCAAGGCGGGACTGGTCTACATCGCGCTGGTGGTGGTGGGCGAGGTGCTGCTCTTCGCGGCGCTGGTCTTCATCGCCGGGGCGACGGAGGGGGCGATCCTGTTCGAGTCTGTCGAGGCGGCGCAGGTGAACAATCTGACGGCGCTGCTGCTGATCCTCAGCTTCGGCATCAAAGCAGGCTTGATCGGGCTGCACATGTGGCTGCCGCTGGCACATCCGGCTGCGCCCGTGCCCGCCAGCGCGGTGCTGTCCGGCGCGATGATCAAGGTGGGCATTCTGGGGCTGCTGCGCTATCTGCACCCGGAGATCACCACCATCGACTGGGGCGCGGTGCTGATCGTCGGCGGTCTGGTGACGATGGTCTACGGCGCGCTGATCGGCGTGTCGCAGGTCAACCCGAAGACGGTGCTGGCGTATTCCAGCATCAGCCAGATGGGGTTCATCCTGATCGGCGTGGGGTCGTGGGTGCTGGCGGGCGAGTCGGCAGTGCATAAAGCGCTGCTGGGGGTGCTGATCTACGCCATGAGCCATGCGCTGGCGAAAGGCGCGCTCTTCATGGGGGTCACTTTCGCCGGGGCAAACCGTCTCGTGCCGTTCATCCTGCTCATCCCGGCGCTGGCGCTGACCGGGCTGCCGTTCTTCAGCGGGGCGATCGCCAAATACGCGCTCAAATCCGCCCTGCCAGAAAGCTGGGAGTGGATCGAGTACACGTGGCTGTCGGTCGGCGCGGTCGGCACGACGCTGCTCATGGCGCGCTATCTCTATCTGATCTGGTTGAGTCCCAAACCCTACAAACAGCCGACGCGCATCCTGTGGGCGGCATGGCTGGCGCTGATCGTCTGCACTGCCGGGCTGCTGTTCATCTGGGAGCCGGCGCGCTACGCCGTCGAGGGGTCGCTCAAGCCGGACAAGCTGGTGTCCGGCACAGTCCCGGTGCTGATCGGCATCGCGCTTGCCGCCGCCGCGTGGTTCGTCACGTCCGGGCGTGCGCTGCGGCTGCCGCTCGTCCCGGCGGGCGACCTGCTCATCCCCATCCAGCGCGTCGTCGATGCGCTGATCGCCGGGCTGCTGGGGCTGCTCGACACGCTGTCGAAGACGGAGGACAAGCTGATGAGCGGGGTGGTGACCGGTCGCAGCATAACCATGCATCGCCTGAACAAGCGCATCGAACGCCTGGAGTTCCGCCTGCGCGCCGACTGGGTGGTCGTGGGCGTGGCGATCCTGCTGCTGGGGCTGGGCGTGCTGGTGGCGATCGCTGCCGCCGGGTGAAAGCGACGCGCATCGGACGCGCACATTCAGATGGGCGGGGTGATGTCCCCGCCCATTTTTTTGCACAGCATGTCCTGTTCAATTTTCAAGCTGATTTGGTTATAATGGACTCATGATTGGTCTCATTCTTTTCATGTAGGGTGAAAAAAGTCGTAAAACGTTGCAAAATGCAGTGCAGGCAGGGGTGTGTGCGGATGGGCACACCCTGCTTTTTCGTCTGAGAACCATCCTGGAGCGCTTAATGATGCAGGCGGACGAGCTGATCATCCCGCTGGATCGCGACAGTGAAGAACCCATTTACCGGCAGTTGATCCGCTTCATCCGATCACAGGTGGACAGTGGAGCCATGCCCGCCGGGACGCGCCTGCCCGCTAGCCGCGATCTGGCGCGCCAGCTTCACATCAGCCGCATCAGCGTGGTCAACGCCTATGCCGAACTGCGCGCCGAAGGCTACCTGAGCGCCCACGCCGGGCGCGGGACGTTCGTCGCCGGGGAACACGCCGCCGCCGCCCCTGGTCCCAACAGCGTGCAGCACACGCCGCGCCCGCACCACGCCATCGACGTGCCGACCACGCCCGATCGCTCGATCCGCGAAATGATGCGCCTGGCGCGCAAACCCGGCGTGATCAATTTCAGCACCGGCGCGCCGCCCGCCGATTTCTTCCCGGTGCAGCATCTCAAAGATGCGCTCAACACCATCCTCGACCGCGACGCCGGGCGCGCGCTCAGCTATGAGGTCGCTGAGGGGTACGGACCGCTGCGCGCTTCCGTGCGCGACTACGTGAGCGCGCTCGGCATCCGCTGTACGCCCGATCAGGTGCTGATCACAGGCGGCACGCAGCAGGGCATCGACATGGTGGTGCAGGCGGTCTGCTGCGAGGGCGACCTGATCGTCACCGAAACGCCAACCTATCTGGGCGTGATCGACATCGCCCGCACCCGCCGCCTGCACATTCAGGGCATCCCGCTGGATGACGATGGGATGCGCATGGACATGCTGGAAAACGTCATCCTCGAACACCGCCCGCGCCTGATCTACGTCATGCCGAGCTTCCAGAACCCGTCCGCTGCCGTCATGCAGATGCACCGCCGCCGTCAACTGCTGGCGCTGGCGAGTGAATATCACATCCCGGTGCTGGAAGACGGCGTGTATCACGAATTTCGCTTCGAGGGCGACTCGCTGCTGCCGCTCAAAGCGCTGGACGAGGAAGGCGTGGTCATTCACGTCAGCGGGTTCACCAAGAATCTGCTGCCTGGGATACGAATCGGGTATGTGATCGCCAATCAGCATCACTACGAGCGGCTGGTGCGCGTCAAGCAGGCGGCAGACATCTCGACGCCTGGGCTGAATCAGCGCGCCATCCATCTGCTGCTGGAACGCGGCGTGCTGGCGCAGCAGCTCGACCGCAACATCCGCGAAATGCGCCACCGCCGTAATGTGGCACTGGAAGCCGCTGCCCACTACCTGCCGACCGGATCGCGCTGGAACAGCCCGCAGGGCGGGTTCTACCTGTGGGTGGAGCTGCCGCACAGCGGACCGACCGCCGCCGAACTGTACATCGCGGCGATTCAGGCGGGCGTGGCATACGCCATCGGCTCGGTCTTCCACCCCAACGGCGGCGGCACGTACCACATCCGCATCAACTATGGCGCGCAGAAACCCGCTGAGATCGTCGAGGGCTTCCGCCGTCTGGCGCGGGCATGGCGCGAACTGACGCGCGATTACGCCGATATCGAGAAGACGCCGCTTCTGTGAGAGAGCGGCTCAGCGTGCCGTCAGCGCCAGCACAGCGGGCACGCCCGCGCGCGACTCAATGCGCCGCCCGATACGCTCGTCAGGCGGGTGCAGCGCCAGCAGCGAGGATGACCCGCCGTCGAGGTTGACAGCGACCTGCACGCCCAGGTCGGTGCGGGGCAGGTAATCTGCCATGTCCCACAGCGTCATGCCGCTGCCGGGCATGGTGATCCACAGGATGTGCCCCCAGCGATCCTGAGCGATGACCGTGCGCCGCGTCCGCCAGTCATTGGGCGCTTCGACCTGCACCATCGCCCCATCCAGCACCAGCAGCGGGAAGCCCTGCACCGCATGGTCGAGCGCTTCGCCGGGCAGATACGGTTCGCGCACCGCAGAACGGACGCGGACGCGCGCCTCATGCACGGTGAAGAACCCGCCGCGCCCCGTTATGGGTGGGCTGTGCAGCACGCCATCGACGATCAGCAGCCCGCGCGCCTGATAGTTCGCGCTGAAGAATCCGGCGTTCACGATGCCGATCGCGCCAGGCAGCGCCGCCTCCCACTCGGACAACGTGCGCGCCTCGCCGGGTGTGTAGTGGGCGTGAAAGCTGAACTGCGCCGGATCGATCCGCAGCACGAGCAGGTGTGCCCCGCCGCTGTCCGGGGGAAAGTAGTGCGCTTCTTCGATTCCAGGGGAAACGGTACGCCACCAGCGCCCGCTGTACGGCACATCCTGTGCGCTGAGCGGCGCACAGCAGAGCAGGGCGATCAGCAGCAGGGGGACAAAACGGGGCATCAGGCTGATTCATCCGTCCTTCAGCAGCGACTCACCGCACCTTCACCCGGCACGACGATACTGCAAGACAAGTAATGGTATCGTCTGGCGGTGTGGTCAACCTCTCCCTGACGGTCGATGTATTGGTAGCGCCAGACCACTTCCCAGGTGCGTGAGGACAACCCTGACAGCGCCTTTCCCTTCCCGGCACACCCGACATGCCCCCCTCATGTCGGGTGTGTGCGTTCTGGCAGGGAGGATCAGACGGGCTGTGCCAGCTCATCCATCAGCGCATGGAATTCAGGGATGCTGAGCTGCTGTTTGGCGTCGCTCATCGCCACCGCCGGGTTGGGATGCACCTCGACCATCAGCCCATCCGCACCGCTCGCCTTTGCGACGCGCGCCAGCGGTTTGGCGATGTCGCGCCGCCCGGCGCTGTGGCTGATGTCCACGATCACCGGCAGGTGCGACTCCAGCTTCAGCACCGCCACCCCGCCGATGTCCAGCGTATTGCGCGTCCACTTCTCGAAAGTGCGGATGCCGCGCTCGATCAGGATCACGTTCGGGTTGCCGCTGCTCACGATGTATTCGGCAGCGTACAGGAACTCTTCCAGCGTGGCGCTCAGCCCGCGCTTGAGGATGACAGGGCGGGTGATCTTGCCCAGCGCCTTGAGCAGAAAACTGTTCTGCATGTTACGCGCGCCAACCCAGAAAATATCGACGTAATCCATCATCATCGGAATCTGAGAAGCGTCCATGATCTCGCTGGTGATCGCCATGCCGTACTTGTCCGCCACCTGACGAGCAATCTGCAAGCCCTGCTCGCCCAAGCCCTGGAACTCATACGGCGAGGTGCGCGGCTTGAATGCCATGCCGCGCAGGATTTTAACGCCGCGCGTCGCCAGCGCGGAAGCGGCTTCGTCCATCTGTTCGTAGCTCTCGACGGCGCACGGACCGGTCACGATCTGGAAGCCGCCATCGCCGATGACCGCGCCGTTCGGCAGCGTGATCACCGTGCGCTCGTCAGCGCTCTTCTTCTGCACCTTGATTTTGGCACGCGCCTGCTGCTCTTCCATCTCCAGCGAGGCGCGGAAGATTTCGCGGAAGATTCCCTGAATGGTCGCATTGCTGAAGGGACCCTTGTTCGCCTGCTGAAGCATCGTCAGCATTTCGGCTTCGCGCGCCGGGTCGTAATGGGCATTGCCCATCGCTGTGTGCTGTTTGCCGATTTCGCTGACGATGCGCGCACGCTGAGAGAGCAGGTCGAGGATTTGCAGGTTGATCTGATCGACCTGCTTACGCAGTTCACCGATTGTGTTCTGGTCGCTCATGGGTGATCCTTCAGTGAGGGTACAGGATGGCTTATGGAACGTTCATTATAGCACACGGCACGCGGCGCGCGTGAACACCCGGTTCACTGTGTCGGTATGCCCTACCTGCTCGGCGCAGCATTTTGTGGCATCGTCCTGATCAGTGTATGATCCACGTTCGAAGCCTTGTCAGGCTGTATGAAAGGCGGTATGTTCATGCCTGAACGCCAGCTCATCCGCATTTTCCTCTCTTCGCCTGGAGATGTCTCTGAAGAGCGCCGCATCGTGCATCTGGTGGTCGATCGGCTGCGGACTGATCGCGATCTGCGCGCTCGTGCTGACCTGAAGGTCATCGCCTGGGATGACCCGGAGTCCAGCACCGCCATGATCGGCTCGCTGCCGCCGCAGGTCGCCATCAACATGGGGATGCCACGCCCGGCAGAGTGCGAGGTCGTGCTGGTCATCGTCTGGTCGAAGATGGGCACGCCCACGCACGTCGAAGGATGCGATTACCTCTCCGGCACACATTTTGAACTGGCGGATGCGCTGGCGGGGGAACAGCGCAGCGGTGGCTATCCCAAACCGCCGCATCTGCTCATCTACCGCCGTACCCAGCAGCCGACATTCTCCAACCCTGACGTGGACAAACTGCGCGAGAGCGTGGAACAGTATGCGGCGCTGTGCCGCTTTCTGGAGGGCAACCTGTTCTTCGACGACCAGCGCCGCCCGCTGCGCGGCGTCAACCCATACCCCGATCCGGCAGCGTTCGAGGACATGCTGGAAAAGCACCTGAAGCGGCAGATCAGCATGCTGCTCGACCATCCGTCCGCGCGCCCTGTACCCGCTGCCGAGCCTGCGCCACCCGTCTGGGAGGGATCGCCATTCCCAGGTCTGCGCCCGTTCACCGAAACCGACGAACCAATCTTCTTCGGGCGCGTGCGGGAGACGACCCAGGTGATCGACCTGCTGCGGACGCGGCACTTCGTCGGTGTGGTCGGCGCGTCGGGTTCGGGCAAATCATCGCTGGTCGGCGCGGGGGTCATCCCGCGTCTGCGCGCCAACGTCATCGACGGTGCGCGCGATTGGGTGATCGTCCGTTTCACACCGGGTGAACTGGGTATCAATCCGCTGCTGGCGCTGGCGGAACGCACGCTTGAGGGCGTACCGATGCCAAGCATGAGCGCAGGGGCGCTGGCACAGGCGCTGGTGCATGACCCCGACGCCCTCGACCACATGCTGAAGGCGGTGCTGCGCGATCGCCGTCCGCACGCCGAACTGCTCTTCTTCGTCGATCAGTTCGAGGAGCTGATCACTGTCGCCGGTGAGACGCCGCGCGCCGAGGCGATCACGCTGCTGGCGCGGTTGGCGGCGCATCCGCGCGCCCGTGTGCTGGTCACGCTGCGCGCCGACTTTTACAACCGGGTCATCGAACATGAAGCGCTGGCGCGGCTGCTCAACGAGGCGTCGTATGCACTGGCTGCACCGGGGACAGGTGCGCTGTACGAAATGATCACCCGCCCGGCAGAGCGCGCCGCCCTGCACTTCGAGGATGGCTTGCCCGACCGCATCCTGAACGACACGGGCAGCGACCCAGGCGCGCTGCCCCTGCTGGCGTTCGCGCTCGATGCCCTTTATCGCGCTGCCCGCGCCGAAGGGCGCGAAACACTCACTCATGCAGCCTACAGCGCCATCGGTGGGGTGCAGGGCGCGATCGCCCGCCTTGCTGAAGAGACTTACGCTCAGCTCGATCTGGCTGCTGCCGACGCACTGCCGCGCGTGTTTCAGGAACTCATCCGCATCGACAACCGGGGCGTGCCCACCCGCGCCCGCGCCCCACGCGCCCGCTTCGCGGATGATGCCGAGGCGATCGCGTTCATCGATGCCTTCATCGAATGGCGACTGCTGCTCTCCGGCACGGGCGAAGACAATGAGCCTGTCGTCGAAGTGGCGCACGAGGCGCTCTTCCGCGCCTGGGGGCGGCTGGTAAAGTGGATCACCGAGGCAGCGGGCGATCTGCGCCTTCAGGATGCGGTGGCGCACGCGGCGGATGAGTGGGCAGCGCACAACCAAGACCCGGCGTACCTGTGGGCGAACAGCCGCAACGCTGAGGTTAGCGCGATGATCGCCCGGCGCGGCTGGCAGCCCAGTCCGCGAGTGCAGCGCTTCATCCGCAGCGAGGCGGACCGTCTGCTCGACGCCCTGCGCGACCCGGCGACC
Source organism: uncultured Pleurocapsa sp. (assembly GCA_964614405.1). Classification (GTDB taxonomy): domain Bacteria; phylum Chloroflexota; class Anaerolineae; order Aggregatilineales; family Phototrophicaceae; genus Flexifilum. The sequence goes on along the minus strand of CAZTLS010000020.1, from coordinate 7,312 downwards.
CCACCCGCGGGCCGCCGTGAGATCGGCGTGACGCTGGCGGTGCTGGGTGATCCGCGCCCAGGCGTTGGCGTGCTGACCAACGGGCTGCCAGACATCGCCTGGCGCACCATCGTGACGGATATGGGGGCGACTCAGATCGCTGCCTACCCGGTGACGATCGCCCAGTTCCGCGCTTTCACCCAAGACCCGAACGGTTTTCACCATCCGGCTTGGTGGGACGGGCTGACGCGCAGCGCCGAACCCCCGCCCGAACCTACCCGCTATGCCAACCAGCCGATGACCGGGATGAACTGGCACGAAGCAGTCGCCTTCACGCGCTGGCTGGCGGCGCGGACGGGCCAGCCGGTTCGCCTGCCCACAACGAACGAACGGGTCGTCATCGCGTGGAGCCGATCAGCCACGAGCAACACACTCGAAACCGGCTTGGGTGGCGCATGCGCGGTCGGTCTGTTCCCGCCTGGCGCTCACGGGCTGTACGATCTCGACGGTAACGTCCGCGAATGGGGTTGGGATACCGTCGCACCGCTGGCGTACCCGCGTCTGGGGATGCGCGCCCCGCGGCTGATGTCCTTGTTCGGCGCGTCGTTCGACCGGGTATCCGGCACGGTGGGCGATATCGCCTGCGCCGACCCCGACTCGCGGCGCAACTCGTGGGGCTTCCGGCTGGCCATGGGCGGTGTGCCACCCGAAAGCGCAGATGACCATGCGCCCGAAGCCGAGGTCGAAAACGTGCCGCTGACCACACCTTCCGGCTTTGCCCAGGTACAAGGAGAGATCAGCCAGCAGACGGCGCTGTATCATCTGCTGCGCCTGCTGCCACGCTTCACCCCACCACCCAAAAACCCGAATTTTGCGCTCGTCACACCCCCATATCTCGACACTGTGCTGAGTGGGCTGCACGACGATGCCGCCCGATTGCTGCGCGCTGAAGTGGCGATCGCAGATCAGGTGCTGCTGCGCCCGTTCAGCGACAGCGATTACGACGCGGTGCGCATCCACATTCGCTATCGCCTGATCCAGTTGAGCAGCGCGGCGCTGATCATTGTGATGATCGCGCTGTGCGGCGTCGGCTTGTGGCTGGCGTTCAGCGCGCGCAGCACGCCACTGACGCTGGCGCTGGTCGGCGTGGTCGGGCTGTGCCTGCTGGTCATCTACATCAGCGGCGGCGGACGGGCGAACCTCTACAACCGCTATATGAATCAGCGGCGCAGCGCCGAATGGCTGCGGCGCGAATATTTCCGTTTTCTGGCGCGGCTTGCCCCGTATAATGGCACTGAGGGCGATCGGCATCGCCGTGTGAACGAACGTGCGGCGCATCAGGACGCAGCACAGCCCGATGAAAGCGCCGCCGAACGCCAGGCATACGCCGCCGGGCAGCCAACTCACCTGTATCACGATCGGCGCATAGACGAGGCGATCTATCGGCTGGTCTGGCGAGGGCTGTATGATGACTCGCGCGTGTATTTCCGGGTCACCATCGACCGCTACCAGCGGGTGCTGGCATTGTGCCGCCGCATCATCGGGCTGGCGCTGCTGGTGACAGCGGTATGCGCGGCGGCGGCGGTCATCCTCTTCACCACGCTGGCGGGCGGCGGATGTATCGATGCGCTGCTGTGCGGGGTCATCGGGGCGGTAGCGCGCTTCCTGATCATTGCCGCGCTGACAGGTGGAGCGGTGGCGTTGCTCTTCCTGTTCATCCCACTGCTCTATCAATGGGAACGATTGATCGCCGTGTTTCAGGCGAGCCTGCTCAATCTGGAGACTATCGGCGCTGCCAGCCCACTGAACAGCCAGCCGATCGCCGATGACGGAGAATATCGCCGCGAAGTCGAGTCGTTCACAGAGGCGGTGCTGCGCGTTCTGGAAGAAGAGTCGGCACAGTACGGTCAGCGGGCGCGTGTGAGGTGAGCGCCCACCTCACCCCGCTGACTCGTTGACCAGGCGCACGCGCACCATCTCCGCCAGGTTGTGCCCGACGATGCGGTACGCCTCACGACCGGACTCCAGCTTCAACTGCATCGGTCCGTTGAACGGCGCAGCGTGATGCACCTGCAATGTCGTGCCAGGGATCAGCTCCAGCGCCGCCAGATATTCCAGCCGATCCGGTTCGCGCGTGCGGACACGGGTGATGATCAGATTGGTGTGGTGCGGCGCGGTCGTCAGCAGCAGGTCATTGTGCGGGGCGATCACCCCGTCCGGCGAAGGGATCGGTTCTCCGTGCGGACAGGTTGTGGGGTATCCTGCGAGGGCGTTCATGCGCTCGATGAGCGCCTCGCTGGTGACCGGGGCGAGGCGGTTCGCCTCTTCATGCACAGCGTGCCAGGGCAGGTGCATCACCTGAACCAGAAACGACTCGATGATGCGGTGGCGGCGAAGCTGTTTGAGCGCTTCGCGCGCGCCTTCCGGCGTCAGGCGGATGCCGCGATACGGTTCGTGTTCGACCAAGCCCATCGCCCGCAGCCGTCCGATCATGCGGTTGACGGCGGGCGCGCTGACGGCGATCGACTCGGCAACGGCGGATGTGCTGATGTAACCGCCGGGTTCGGCTTCGCGGTCGCCCAGGCGATACATCTGCACCAGATAATCACGCATCGTGATGCTGATGTCGCTGCCGCTCTCGCTGTCACCGTCGTGACGGGGTGGAGTAGCCATTTACCAGCCGTGTTCCAGCCGTGCAATCAGGCGCTCAGGCATATCGATGGCGCGCATCCTCGCCTGCACCGCCGGGATGTTGTACTGCACACGGCGATGTTCCCACACATTGGTTTCCACATCCAGCAGGGCATACGCCGCGTCCGGGTTGGCGTCACGCGGCTGACCAACCGAGCCTGGGTTGATGATCTGGCGCTTGCCGTTCAGCACGCGCCTGCGCCCGTATGTCGGGGCGATGGCGCTCGTCTCGCCGTGCCTGCCGCTCTGCTGTTCATAGATGACGGGCTGGTGTGTGTGCCCCACCAGGCAGTAGGGCGTCTCGAAATGGTCGAAATTGTCTTCAGCGATGACGGGTTCGAGGATGTATTCCCACACGGGTTCGCGCGGGCTGCCATGCGCCAGCGTGTAGCTGCCGATCACGAAGGTGGTCGGCAGCGCTTCCAGCCAGGCGATGTTCTCCGGCTTGAGCGTCTCGCGCGTCCAATCGACGGCGCGGCGCGCGTCCGGGTTGAAGGTGCGGATGTCGAGACGGTTAAGCGCCGCCCAGTCGTGGTTTCCCGCAAGGCACAGGTGCGGCATCGTCCGCAGCAGTTCGACACACTCGTTGGGGTCAGGTCCATACCCCACCACATCGCCCAGACACCACACGTATTCCCATTGGTTGCGCGCGTCTTCGAGGACACGCTCGAACGCCGTCAGGTTGGCATGAATGTCTGAAATGACCAGAATACGCATAGGTGATCCACTTTGTCCGGCATATGCAGCGGCGGCAGCCCGCCAATGTTAAACTTTGAGCATAATAGCATGGTTTGGCTTGCACGGCGAATGAAACTTTGGTGAAGGCATATCACGAAAGCAGCGCGCATCAGCGCGCCAAAGCGCAGATCGCAGCGGCGTGCGCCCGCGCGGGCTACGCAGTCACGGTTGAGGCAGCAGGTGAAGACTGGCGCGCTGATGTGCTGGCGGTGCGCGGGACGGTGTCGCTGGCATTCGAGGTGCAGTGGAGTCCGCTGAAGCTGCACGAGGCACTCGACCGTCAGGCGCGTTACGCCCGCGATGGCGTGCGCGGCTGCTGGTTCTTCCGCGCCCCGCCCACCACGCGCGCTGTCCCTGATCTGGCGCTGGCGCGGCACGACCTGCCCCTGTTCCATCTGCTGGCAAATGCCGACGAGTCGTTCAGCATCGCGCTGGATGGGCGGCTGCTGGCGCTGGACGATCTCACAGCGCGGCTGGTGAGCGGCAGGGTGCGCTTCTGCCCCGAAGCGGCGCTCACCCGCGAGGTCGAGCTGGCGATCGCGCTGTACGGGCTAATGTGCCCGGCGTGCGCCCGTCCACTGCTGCTGCCCCGCGTGAGTGGGCGGGTCACTGCCCGCTGCGGCGCGATCCTCCCGATCGACTCAGCCACTGGGGCAGCGCTGGCAGACGCGGCGGCGATGCACCTGCACGACGAAGGATCGCTGGTGTGCGCAGGTGCGTGCCCGATGTGCTCCACGCCAATCGACGAACGCACGCTGTGGCTGGCGCATTACGCGGTGCATCCACAGGCGACCGTCACCCACCGTGTGCTGATCGCTGCGCCCATCCGCGCTCCTTATGCCCACTGGTGCGCACCCGATGATGGCGTGTGGTGCGGATGAAAAACAAAAACAGGAAATGGTTGCACATTCAGAAAAAGGTGTATATACTCCTATCAGGTGAACAGACAGGAATACCATAATAATGGATACGACGCATCCGGCGAATTGTATCGTTGCCAACATCAGGGCAGCTTCGCGCGCTATCACCCAGTTTTACGATGCCATGCTCAAGCCGAGCGGTTTGCGTATCACCCAGTTTACGCTGATAGCAGCGCTCATCGAGAGCGAACCGATCAGCCTGACGCGGTTTGCCGATGTCGTCGCAATGGATCGCACCACTTTGGCGCGCAATTTGGCTCCACTTGAACGAGAGGGCTGGCTTGTGGTTGCGGTTGACGAGTTCAATAAACGTCAGCGGATCATCTCTACGACGCAAGAGGGTCACCAGCGCTATCAGGAAGCGCTGAAACTGTGGCAGCAGGCACAGGCACACATGATCGAACACTTCGGCACACAGTCGTGGGAGGCGGTGCTTATGAAGCTGCATACGCTGTCGGAAATCGCGCAGCGGGGGGGCACATAGCACCACGCTTTTTTATTTTCACAAAAAGGTGTATATACACGTAAAAAAGGAGAACACGTCATGGACAACCTGCCGATCTTCACCATCGGGTTCATCATCGTCATGGACAGTATCGTCGCCTTCAGCGCATGGCTGATCATTGCCCGCACCATCGAGGCGACGCCGAGTCTCAGCGCCCGAACACGACGCATCTGGCAGGGGCGGCTGGCATTCGTCCTGATCGGATGGTTTGTGGTGGTCTGCGTACTGAGTGCGCTTGGATTGATCTCAGTGGCATTCGCCAACGGAGTGGGCATCTTCATCGCGGCAGCGGCTCCGGTGATGACGGGCGTTCTCGCCTATGGGCTGTCTGCACAGGTACGTGACATCGTTGATCGCCTTCCACACTGGCAGCTTCTGGCGATTCAGGTGTTTCGCAATATGGGCGTTGCTTTCCTGATTCTGTTCGATCTCAGGCTGATCCCTGCTGAATTTGCCTTGCCAGCCGGGTTGGGGGATGTGCTGGTCGGGATGCTTGCACCGATTGTGACCTATATGTACCTGACCAGGCAGCGCGGCACGATCGGTCTGATCGTCCTGCTGCACATTCTGGGGCTGATCGATTTTGTCAGCGCATTCCTGACCGCCGCCAGCGCTGCGGATGGCGGTGGATTTTCAGTTGCAGTCGTCCCTTATGTGATGCTGATTCCAGGTTTTGCCGTACCGATTTTCGCCACCATGCACCTGATGTCCATTCGGAAGCTGATAGCAGAAGCCGACGTACTTTCCCGCCATTCTGTGACCGCACCCGCCGCTCAGGTAAAATGATCCACCTTCACCACACCGCTCACCCCGTCACCAGCGCCCGCGCCAGACCGCGCAGCGCCGCCAGCGCATCGCCTGGGCGCAGCCCGCCCGCCCGCTCCAGCGTCAGCGTGCCGAAAGCGTCCGCCGTGTCGCGCTGGCGGCTGGTGGCGGTGATCAGCACGATCGGCAGGTCGTGCATACGCGGCAGCGATCGGATGGCGTCGATGAGCGCGAAGCCGTCCATGCCGGGCATGACCAGATCGAGCAGCACCAGATCGGGCGGGTGTTCGCGCGCCTGTTTCAGCGCCGCCATGCCGTCGTGGGCAGTATGGAGCATCAGGTCAGCGCGGATGCTCTCCAGCCCACGCGCCACCAGCGAAACGAAACCCAGATCGTCATCGACGATCAGCACACGCCGCACCCCGTTCGTCCCGCCGATCATCCGCAGCATCTCGGCAAGCTGGGCGGTGCTGAACGGCTTGGGCAGATAGCCCTGCACGTCAAGCGTGCTGAGCATCGCCCCGGCGCTGGGCAGGGCACAGCGGATGATCGGCAGCGCCACCGATGGTGGGATGGCGGGCGGATCACCCTCCCCATTCGGATGATTGGCGATGATCAGCGCGGGCTGATGCAGATCGATCGCCTCTTCGATGACGCTGGCGTCCGCCACCTGCACCACCTCACACGGGGCGATCGCCCGGCGCACGAGCGCGCCCAGCAGCGGATCGCGGTCGATGATCAGCGCGCGCGGTGCGTTCGACGGGGCGTCGCGGGTTGGTGCGTCGTCGTGCTGGGTGATGCGCGCGGGCAGCCAGAAAGTGAAAGTCGAGCCGACCCCTTCGGCGCTCTCCACGCCGATCGTGCCGCCGTGCCGCTCCACGAACTGCTTGCAGATCGCCAGCCCCAGCCCTGCCCCGCCGTGTCCCCGGCTGAGCGAATAATCGACCTGATAGAACTCGTCGAAGACGAGCGCCAGCTTGTCCGCCGGGATGCCACGCCCGGTATCGCGCACGCTGAACGCCACACCGCCTGCGTGCGGGCGCACCGCCACACACACCTCACCGCGTTCGGTGAAGCGGTGGGCGTTGCTCAGCAGGTTGAGCAGCACCTGGCGGATGCGCGTACGGTCGATCTCGATCGTCGGCAGGTCGTCGGGGATGTCGAGGGTGAAGGTCAGTTTGCCGTCGCGGAACAGGTTGGCGCACATCGCGCCCGCCTCGCGCATGAATTCGCTCAGGTCGGTGCGCTGTAAATGCAGGGCGAAGCTGGACAGTTCGATCTGGCTCAGGTCGAGTACGTCGTCGATCAGCGCCAGCAGGTGGCGGCTGCTGGAATACAACTGGTACACGTCGCGCGCCAGCTTGGGCGGAAAACGCCCGATGCCGTACACCTCCGGCGTCAGGGTCATGATCTCGCTGAAGCCGAGGATCAGGTTGAGCGGGGTACGCAGCTCATGGCTGATGTTGGCGGCGAAGCGCTCTTTCATCCGCCGTGCCTCATCCGCCTGACGCTGCGCGGCGGCGAGCTGCGTTCCCAGCCGCCGTACATTCTGATAGGCGATCTCCAGCGATTTGACCGTGCCCGCCAGCTCTGCCTGACGCTGGCGCGTCTGCTCCAGCAGGCGATCGGCGTGTTCCTGCATGGCGCTGTACCAGGTGATGGCGGTGTAGAGCGTGTTGACCGAGACCTGCATCACCGCCCCGGTCACGCCCAG
>CAZTLS010000019.1:46777-59388 GCA_964614405.1 uncultured Pleurocapsa sp. | reverse complement strand
ATCGCTCTGCTCACGGCGACGGGCACGCTCGGCGCGCTGCTGAGCATCGACCGCACGGGCGGGTCGCCCACCCCAGCCGACCGCGCCGCAGAAATCCGCTTTCCAGACTGCCTGATCGCCTACTGCGGCGGCGGCGTGTACGCCAGCGTCGTCCTCGTGCCAGTCGCGCTCGTCGTGCTGGTGGCGGGCGCAGCGCGGCGGAGGCTGTTCGGCAGTGCGCGGCGCGAACGCTGGCTGTGGCTGGCGATCGCCATCGCGCCGCTGGTGCTGGCGCTGGGCGCGGCGATCTCCGTCGGCGGGGTACGCCTCCCGATGCCTTACGGGGTGCTGCACGACGCGCTCGGCGGCATCTTCCGCTACCCCGAACGCTTCCTGACGGCGTTCGCCCTGCCGCTGCTGGCGTTCAGCCTGCTCACGCTGTCGTCGCTGCCCGTCCGCGCCCGCCGGGGGGCAGCAGTGGCGCTGTTCGCCGTCTGGCTGACCGACGTGCGCATTTTCGCGCCGCTGCCGCTCATGCCTATCCCGCCTAACTACGCCACGTATGAGGCGATCGGGCGCGAGACGCTCGATCAGGTGATTGTGGAAATCCCGACGGGCGGTTCGTCCGGCGAGGGCTACGTCGGTCGCCCTGAGTATTCGGCGCTGCAATGGTACGGCATCACGCACGGCAGGCGCATGGTCAACGGGCATCTCTCGCGCGTGAACACCTACCACTACTTCTACATGAACTACGATGACCCGATGATGGCGTGGCTCGGTCAGCGGCGCTTTCTGGAGCCGGAGACGGTGCGCGTGCAGATGGTGGAGCGCATCCCCGAATGGCGCATCGGCTACTTCCTCGTCCACCGCGATCTGATCGCCCCCGACCAGAACGCCATCGACGAGATCACGGGCTTCTTCAACAGGCAGGGCGACCTGCTCTGCCCGCCCGTCATCGAGCGCGACCTGGTCGCCTACCGCACCCGCTGGCACGCCGACGGCTGCCCCGCCGACCGCACGCCGCCCCGTCACGACGGCGCATACGCCATCCCCATCGGCAGCCCCGACGACGCCCGCTTCGTCGCCGGCGGCTGGAGCTACCCCGAAACCCTGTTCGACCTCGACGTGCGCTGGATGGGCGATCGCCCCGCCTCGCTGGTGTTCGACCTGCCGCGCGGGACATACACGCTGGCGCTGCGCGCTCAGGCATATCAGACGGCGCGGACGGTGCGCGTTGAGATCGACGGGACGGCGATCGGGCTGCTGACGATCGCCCAGGATGGTCTGGCGGAATACAGCCTGCCCGCGCCGCTGAGCGTGAACGGCGACCCGCTGACGCTCACCCTGACACCCGATGGCGCGCTGCCCGCCGGAGAGCGCGCCCTGTCGGTCATGATGGAGGAGATTCGGCTGACCCAGGCGGAGTGAGGTGCTGGACGAAATACGCCCAGCGCCGCCGGATGAAATACGGGTCGGTAGTGAAGCCGTGATCGCGGTTGGGCAGCACCAGCAGGTCGAAATCCTTGTCCGCTTTGATCAGCGCATCGACCACGCGCAGCGTGTGCAGCGGGTGGCAGTTGTCGTCCATGTCGCCGCAGGCGAGCAGCAGCCTGCCCGCCAGCCGATGCGCCAGCGCGGTGTTCGTGTGCGCGGCGTAGTCCGCCGTCGTCTCGCCCATGTCGGTCAGCCCGGAGCCTGCCATGTACGCGCGCATCTCGTGCGATCCCGCCGACGCCACGCCGACCGTGAAAAAATCGGGGTGGCGCAGCATGGCGCGCAGCGTGTTGTCGCCGCCGCCGGAATGCCCGCAAATCCCCACCCGCGTCAGGTCGAGGTACGGGCGCGTCTCAGCAAGCTGACGCAGCGCGCTCACATGGTCGTCGATGCCGCCCGCGTTGCCTGGGACGGTCATCGCCGGGCGGTGAAACGCCCGCCCGCGATATGGCGTGCCCATGCCGTCGATGACCACCACCACGAAGCCCATCTCCGCCATTGCCTGCGGAGACCAGAAATCTTCCAGCAGCAGGTCGAGGTTTGGCTCGATTGGCGACCCGGTGACCAGCGGGAAGAGCTTCGGCACGACGGTGAGCTGTGATCCGCCGTAGATCATGTCGATGACCGGGTAGCGCCGCGCCGGGTCGAAATCGGTCGGATGCCAGATCGCGCCGTACACATCGGTGACGCCATCGCGGGCTTTGGCGGTGAACGCCTGCGGCGGCTGCCAGCCGCGCGCCGTCAGGTCATCCGCATCGCTCACCTCCAGCGTCAGGGCGATCGACCCGTCGGCGGCGCGCACCACCGTCGTCAGCGGGGTGGCCAGCCGACCGAAGCGGTCGATGAACCAGCGTCCGTCAGGCGAAGGGCTGATCCAGTGTTCGGCGTCTTCCGGCGAGAGCAGTTCCTGCCTGCTCCCGTCCAGCCTGGCGCGGTAGAGGTGGCGGTAGTACGGGTCACGCCCCGCCTCGAAGCCGGAGGCGGTGCAGATCACCCACCCGCCCGCCTCATCGACGTGCAGCACATCGCGCACCACGCCCGCCCCGCGCGTGATCGGGTGGCGCACCGCCCCTGTCAGCCCGTCGCACAGCAGCAGATGCGCCCAGCCGTCGCGCTCGCTGAACCAGATGACCGACCGACCGCCGTCGATGATCCGGTAGTTGGGGTTGTTGAAACGGAAGGTGTTCAGAAAGACCGGGAAGTCATCGTGTTCGGTGATGACCGGGCGCGCCGCGCCGCTGGCGGCGTCGATGCGGTAGAGGGTGAGGGTGCGCTGATCAGGCGTCTGGGTGTGCAGCCAGGCGGTGCGCCCGTCGCTCCAGGTCTGCGGCGGCGTCATGCCGAACTGTTTCCAGTAGAAGACGCTCTCCCCGGTCCCGATCTGCGGCGGGATGGCGAGCGGGAAGACCTTGCGCGCCGCCACATCGACCAGGTGATAGGTCAGGATGGGGAAGTGGGCATCGTCTGGCATCGCCAGTTTATAGCTGTGCAGGACGGGGCGCATCGCCCCATCGGGCGGCACGTGCTGGAGCAGGTGCATGTCGGCGACGGCGCGCTCGTCCACGCGGATGGTCAGGAAGAAGCGCGAATCGGGCGACCACGCGCCGGACGGTGGGATAGGCGTGCCCGTCAGCGCATCGCGCGCGCTGGCGATCGTGCTGCTCTGTTCGCGCCCCCAGGCATGGTAGAGTTCACCGTCGAAGGTCAGGCGGGTCCGCTCGCCCGTCACCCGGTGGCGCAGCCACAGGTCGAACCTCTCGCACAAGAGCGCCCAGGTTCCGTCCGGCGACGGGCATTCGCCAGCGGAGTCCGGCGGCGTTACGGCATCGACGCCCCACGCGGCGCGCTCGGCATCGGTCAGCACCCAGCGGGCGGGCTGGCGCAGATCGACGGCGACCGTCTGTTCGCCCGTGCGGGTGTGGATGGGATACCAGAAGCGATCGGCGTCCAGCCAGCGCGGGGCGACATGCCAGGTGTAGATGTGCGGCAGGACGTTGTGCGGCAGAAAGGATTCGGCGCGGGCGAGGCGCGCCTGAAACGCGGTCATCAGCTCTCCTTTGCAGCGTCGAATAAAGCGGTGACCTCGGCGCGCAGCCGCACGCCCAGCCCAGCACCATCGGGCAGCGCCCAGGCGCAGTCGGGCGGGACGTGGCTGTACGGATCGCCCTCGATGACATCGTGCGGGAAGAAGGCGGCGGGCGACAGCACCTCGCACGCGCGGGTGACGGCGGGCGTGGCAGCGGCGAAATGCACGCCCGCCGCCGTGCCCACGCCCGTCTCGATCATGCTGCCGACCAGACAGGGCAGCCCGGCGGCTTCGGCAATGGCGGCGATGCGCCTGCCGCCGCTCAGCCCGGTCTTCTCCACCTTGATGTTCACCGCGTCCACCGCATCACGGCGGATGAGCGCGATCAGGTCACGCGGGGTGTAGATGCTCTCGTCGAGTAGGATGGGCGTGTCGAGCGCGGCGCACAGCGCGCGCAGCCCCTCCACATCCCACGTGGGCAGGGGCTGCTCGATGAATTCCAGATCATACGCCTCCATTTTGCGGAAGACCGGCAGGTAGTCCGCCAGCGTGCCGCCCTGATTGGCATCCACGCGCAGCCGCACCCCGTCGCCGATCGCCGCGCGCACCGCGCGCACCCGGTCGAGATCGGCGCGCGGGTCGATGCCGATCTTCATCTTGATCGTGCCGAAGCCGCGCGCCGCCGCCTCAGCCGCCTCGCGCACCATGCGGTCGGTCTCGCTGATGCCGATCGCATATGCCAGCGGCACACGCTGGCGCACCGCCCCGCCCAGCAGCACATAGGCGGGTACGTTGAGCAGTTTGCCGTTCAGGTCGTGCAGCGCGATGTCGATGCCCGCCTTCGCCATCGGGTGACCAGGCAGGACGGCATCCATGCGCGCGGTGATCGCTTCGATGTCCAGCGAGTCCATGCCGAGGATCGCCTGACGCAGGTAGGTGAGGATGACATGCCGTGCCGTGCCGTGATCCTCGCTGCTGAACGGGATGGACGGCGCGCCCTCGCCGATGCCGGTCGTGCCGTCGGCAGCGGTCAGGCGGATGTAGAGAAAGGTCTCGCCGTAGGTGGTGGTGTTGGAGACGCCATAGCCGAAATCGAACGGCTGATGGCGGGCGATGACCTCCAGGTCGGTCAGTTGCATGAGCAGCCTTTCGCGCGCGGGCGTCAGCGCACTTTGGGGTCGAACGCTTCGCGCAGCCCCTCACCCAGAAAGTTGAAGCCCAGTACAGTGAAGATGATCGCCAGCCCAGGGAAGGTGGAAATCCAGGGGGCGTTACGCAGGTACTCGCGCCCCTCATTGAGGATCGCGCCCCATTCGGGCGTAGGCGGCTGTGCCCCGAAGCCGAGGAAGCTGAGCGACGACGCCGCCAGCAGCGCGGCGGGCAGCATCAGCGACCCCATCACCACCGTCGCAGGCAGCACGTTGGGCAGGATGTGCCGCCACAGGATGCCCCAGCCGCGCGCCCCGCAGCAGCGGCTCGCCTCCACATAGTCCTGAGCGCGCAGGCTTTGCACTTTGGCGCGCGTGACGCGGGCGAAAGGCGCCCAACTGATCAGCGCGATGGCGATGATGACGTTGGTCAAGCCCGGTCCGATCGAGGTGATGATGCCCAGCGCCAGCACCAGCGGCGGAAATGCCCAGAAGACATCGGTGAGCATCGAGAGCAGCACATCCACCCAGCCGCCGAAATAGCCGCTGATCAAGCCGACCGTGACGCCGATCAGCGCTTCGATGGCGATCAGCGTCAGCCCGATGATCAGCGCGATACGCGCCCCGTGAACCACCCGGCTGAACACGTCGCGCCCGGCGTGGTCTGTGCCGAACAGATGCGTCCCGCCTGGCGGCTGGCGCAGGCTGAGCAAATCCTGCTGCTCTGGCGTGAACGGCGCGATCCCCTCCGCGAACAGCGCCACCAGCACCACCAGCAGCACCATCCCCAGCCCGATCATGCCCAGCGCGTGCCGCCGAAAACGCCTGATCTGCGGCGCGAACGGGCGGTACAGCCTGGCGATCCCCTCCGAAAATGCAGCCATCATGCCCATCCCCATCACACACTCAGTAGCGGATACGCGGGTCGAGCTGTGCCGTGACCACATCGCCCAGCAGGTTGAACACCACCGTAGACACGGCGATGATCAGCAGGATGCCCTGCACGACGGGCAGATCGCGGCTGAGGATCGACTGGAACATCAGCCGTCCGACGCCTGGGAAGGCGAAGATCGTCTCGATGATCACCGCCCCGCCCACCAGCCAGGGGATGGTCAGGAAGACGTACACGATGACCGGGGCGAGGGCGTTTCGCAGGGCGTGCAGGTAATGCACCCGCGCCGGGGCGAGTCCTTTGGCGTGCCCGGTGCGGATGTAATGTTCGCCCAGCACCTCGATCATCTCGCTTCGCATCAGCCGCGCCACCGCCCCGATGTGCGGCAGCGCCAGCGCCAGCGTGGGCAGAATCGCCGCCTGCCAGCTCCCCGCGCCGGAGATGGGCAGCCAGCGCAGTTGGATGCCGAACACCAGGATGAGCATGATCGACAGCCAGAAATCGGGCAGCGAGAAGCAGAGCATGGTGAACGCGCTCAGGATGCGATCGAGCGCCCCGCCGCGCCGCACCGCCGAGATGACCCCGATCGGGATGGCGATGAGCGTGATGAGGACGATCGCCCCAGCCGCCAGCACAAGCGTGTAGGCGAGCTGACCGCCGATGAGCGCGGCGGCGGGCTGGCGCGCCGTGATCGACTGCCCCATGTCGCCGCGCAGCAGCCCGCCGACCCAGCGCAGGTACTGCTCGGTGACCGGCTGATCCAAGCCCAGACGCTGGCGCAGCGCCGCCACCTGTTCAGGCGTGGCGCGCGGACCGAGCAGCGTCTGCGCCGGATCGCCAGGCGCGAGGAAGAGGATGGCGAACACCAGAAAGGTGACGCCGAGCAGAGTAGGGATGGCGAGCAGCGCCCGTCGTGTCAGATAGCGTGTCATCGTGTGAAGCGCACGGCGGGGACAGGTGCGCCCCCGCCGCACACCCGGCTCAGCGGGCGATCGTCACGTCGTTGAGGAACAGGTGACCGGTGATCGGATGTACGATCAGCCCGTCCACTGCTGCACGGCTGGCGACGTAGGTGAGCGGCGTCCACAGCGGGATCGCCACCACATCATCGATCAGGATGCGCTGGGCGGCGCTGTAGATCGCACGGCGCGCGTCGCTGTCGATGATGCCGCGCCCTTCGATCAGCAGGCGCAGCAGTTCTTCATTCTGATAGGCGGGCCAGTTGCGCCCTTCATCGGTGAAGGTGTAGATCATGATGTCCGGGTCCCACCAGTTGTAGCCCGCGAACGCCAGATCGTATTCGCCCGTCGTCATCCGGTCGTAGATGAAGCCCTGGGTGAACGGGGCGATATCCACGCCGATGCCGACCGCGCCGAGCATCGCCTGCACGATCACGCCGACGGCGCTCTGGCGGGCGTCATCGGTGGCGATCATCAGCTCCAGGCGCAGCGGCGCGCCGTCCATCTCGACGATGCCGTCGCCGTTGCTGTCGATGAAGCCCGCCTCCGCCAGGAGCTGGCGCGCGCGGGCGGGGTCAGTCGGGTGGGCGGCGGCGGCGTACTCTTCCATCGCCGGGTCATAGCTGACCTGAGTCTGCGAGAGGAAGGAACGCTGAGGCAGGACAGTATCCTCCAGCACGCGCGCCAGGATGTCGCGGTCGAGCGCAGCAGCGAGCGCACGCCGGAAGTCGATATTGTCGAACGGCGGGCGGGTGGTGTTGAACATGATGCCCTGATACCCGGCGTACACGATGCTGTTCAGTTCGATATCCGGGTTGTCCGCCAGCGCAGCGACGGCGGAACTGGGCACGTCGTACACCAGGTCGATATTGCCCGCTTCCAGTTCAGCGATCAGCGTGAGCGGGTCGGGGATGAAGCGCACCAGCACCTCGTCGATCGCCAGCGCGCCCTTGTTGGTCACGAACGGCAGATGGGTGCGGTAGGCGGCGTTGCGCGTCAGCCGCATCTCCGTGCCGCGCGTCCAGTAATCCAGCACGAACGGACCCGACGCGACAGGCGCGATGGCGAACGCCTCATCGCCCACCGCCGCAGCCGCAGCGACGTCGAACGGCGCGCCGAAACCGGATGAGAACACCGGCGACATGAATGCGGGCGGAACTCTGAAGGTCGTCTCCAGCGTGCGCGCATCCACCACGCGCATCGACTCCAGTTCGCCCCAGTCGGAGGCATACGGGCTGATGGCGCGGTAGCGTTCGATCGACGCCCTGACCGCTTCCGCATCGAGCGCCGCACCGTTAGAGAAGGTATACTGTTCCGGCATCTGCCAGGTGATCGTCAGCCCATCGGCGGACAGGCTGAACGCCTCGACCAGATCGGGCACGAGGACATCGGCGGATTCGAGGCTGTACCAGACGAGTGCCTGCGTCATCAGGTCGGTGGTGGTGAAATTTGTGCCGAATGCCTGCTGAATGTCCAGAATGTCCGGCTCATCCGCCGTGCCGATGACCAGACGAACAGGCTGCTGCGCCGCAGCCGGCATCAGCGACAGCGTGAACACCAGCACAATGAGGATGAATAGTCTTTTAAGCATACCGACCTCCAGAACAGGGATTAGCAGGACGCGCTGAAGAATTTGCAATAACTATACCCAGATGATGATTTAAGTGCAAATTTTTGATTTTTGTTCCGATTTTGCTATAGTTATTGTTGGCAATTGCCAAAAAGCGGGAGGGTTTCCATGTCACATCTGCCCCAGCTCGACGCGATCGACATCGCCATTCTCAATCAGCTTCAGCGGGATGGCAGGCGGTCATTCACCGTGATCGCCGGGGAACTGGGCATGTCGATCGGCGCGATCCGCAACCGCGTCGCCCGGCTGATGGAGCAGGGTACGCTGCGGATCATCGGCAAGGTCGATCCCTATCACGTCGGCTGGAACGCCCCGGCGACGCTGGAGATCGCCACCGCGCCTGGGCAGCAGGGGGCGGTCATCGCGGCGCTCATCCCGCATGACGAAGTGACCTACATCGCCTCGATCAGCGGAGAGTACAACCTGATGGTGGACATCATGTGCCGCGATAATGACGATTTTGTACGCTGGTACAGCGACGTGCTGCAAACGATCGAGGGGATCGAACGGATCAAAGTGACGATGATCCTCAAAATTCACAAATACGCCTCGGCGGAGCTGTCGCTGGACGATGACAGCGGGGAAACGCCATGAGCGCCCCGTTCCGCACGCTGTGGAATGTGCGCGTCCCGATGCGCGACGGGGTGACGCTCTCGTGCGACATCACCCTGCCCGCCGCGCCTGGGCGCTACCCCGCGCTGCTGCACCGCACGCCCTACGACAACACCAGCCCGTTCTTCGTCGCGCAGGCGCGTTTTTTCGCCGCGCACGGGTACGCCTTCGTGTTTCAGGACATGCGCGGGCGCGGCGACTCCGACGGGGCGATGGACGCGCCGCTGCACACCGAGGGCTTCGACGGTTACGACACCATCGAGTGGATCGCGGCGCAGACATGGTGTGATGGCAAGGTCGGCACGCTGGGCGGGTCGATCGCGGGGGAGGTGCAGTGGCACGCCGCGCGCGAACGCCCGCCGCATCTGGTGGCGATGGCGTCCAGCGCCGCCACCGGGCGCATCATGGAGGAATACCCGTACAAATTCGGCAAGTTCGCGCCGTACTGGATCTGGTGGCTGCATACCGTATCGGGCAGGACGAACCACGATCGCATCTGGGGCGTCGGCGTGCCCAGCACGGTGGACTGGGATGCCATCTTTCGCACGCGCCCGCTGCGCGATGCCGACCTCGCTCTCGGCGATACCAGCACGGCGTGGCGCGAATGGCTGGCGCACAACACGTTCGACGACTACTGGCAGCGCACCTCGATCGACGGGCATTTTCATGCCATCGACCTGCCCGTGCTGCACATCACCGGCTGGTATGACAACGCCAGCATGGGCGCGTTCTTCTTCTGGGATGGGATGCGCCGGCATTCGCCCGCCGCCGACAGACAATGGCTGGTCGTCGGTCCCTGGGATCATCGCGGCACGCGCGATCCCAGCGCCACATACGGCGAATGGGATTTCGGCGGCGCGGCGCTGCCCGACATCGACGCGCTGCATCTGCGCTGGTTCGATCACTGGCTCAAAGGATACGACACCTGGACGGACGTCCCGCGCGCGCGCCTGTTCATCATCGGGCGCAATGCCTGGCATGACGCCCCGTCCTTCCCCGCGCCGGGGTCGGCAGAGCGGAAGTGGTGGCTGCACGGCGACGGGTCGCTCAGCCCGGATCAGCCCGGTGAGGGCGCATCGCACTACACCTGTGACCCGGAAGACCCTACCCCTTCGCGCGATCCGGCGCGCCCGTCGGACGACCGCGCCGTCTCGCTCGACACCCGCTATGCGGAGGCGCGCCGGGATGTGCTGGTGTTCACCTCAGCAGCGGCGGAGCGCGAATGGGTCATCCTCGGCACGCCGTACCTCATCCTGTATGCCGCCAGCGACTGCGCCGATACCGACTTCATGGCGACGCTGTGCGATGTGCATCCCGACGGGCGCGCGCTCTCGCTCGGAACCGCTGTGCTGCGCGTCACCTACCGCGATGGCAGCGGCGATCCGCAGCCGATCGCGCCAGGCGAGGTGCTGGCGTATCGGCTGGAGTTCCCGGCGATCGGCATCGCGCTGCTGCCTGGGCATCGGCTGCGGGTGATGGTGCATTCGTCGTGGTATCCCGAATACGATCTCAATCCGAACACGGGCGCGCGTCAGGGTGACGATGCCGTGACCGTGCCCGCCCGTCAGACCGTCTGGCACGACGCGCATTATCCGTCGCATCTGCTGCTGCCTGTGCTGCCCGCTCAAGGAGACCCCGATGCAGCCTGATCTCATCCAGTCGATCGACCCGGAGACCGGGGCGGTCATCGAGCAGTTCACCAGCGAAGACGCTGGCGCGGTCGCCGCCAAAGTCGCTGTGGCACGGCGGGCACAGCCCGGCTGGGCGCGCACGCCGTATCCTGAGCGGGCGGCGATCGTCCGCCGTTTCGCCGCGCTGCTGGGCGACCATGCCGACGCGCTGAGCGCCGTCATTCAGCGCGAGACGGGCAAGCGCTCCAGCGATGCCGCCTACGAGATCGACGACCTGCTGCCCGCTGAGGATCACCCAGGGGCGATCGAGGCGTGCATCCGCGACATGGGCGCGCTCATCGAGGGCGGGGCGCGCGATCTCTCGCATCTGCTGCCTGGCGGTCTGGAAGCGACGACCGCGCGGCTGCGCTTCGTCCCGCATGGCGTGGTCGGCATGATCATGCCCTGGAACTTTCCGCTGTGGATTCCGACGGTCAACATCATCCCGGCGCTGCTGGCGGGCAATGCCGTGCTGTTCAAGCCGTCGGAGTACGCCACGCGCGTCGGTCTGGAGCTGGCACGGCTGCTGATCGGGTCCGGCTTGCCGGAAGGGGTGTTCCAGACGGTCATCGGCGGCAAAACGACGGGCGAGGCGCTGGCACGGGCGGGTTTGGATCAGCTCTGGCTGACGGGCAGCGTGCGCGCCGGGTTGAGCGTTCAGGCGGCGATGGGGCTGAACCCGGTCGAACTGGAGCTTGGGGGCAACAGCGCCGCCCTGATCTGCGACGATGCGCCGCTGGAGACGGCGATCGCCGGGGTGGTGTGGGGGGCGACGTACAACGCCGGGCAGTCGTGTTCGGGCATCAAGCGGGTGCTGGTGCAGCGCGCTATCGCCGAACCGTTCATCGACGGGGTGGTGCGCGCGGTCGAGGCGCTGCGCGCGGGGCGGGACTACGGTCCGCTCATCCGCGCTGCACAGCGCGACCAGACGATTACGCGCATCGAAACGGCTGTCCACGACGGTGCGCGCATCCTGACGGGCGGGGCGTTCCCGGACGGGCTGAGCGCCGAACAGCGAAACGGCTTCTGGCTGTCACCGTGCGTGCTGCTGCTCAACGACCTGAACACGCCGCTGGTGCAGGAGGAGACGTTCGCCAATGTCGTGCCGATCGTCATCGTCGAGGACGACGAACAGGCGATCGCGCTGGCGAATGCCACCGAGTACGGCTTGAGCGCGGCGGTGTGGTCGCGCGATGTCGAGCGCGCCGTGCGCATCGGCGCGCAGCTCGACGTGGGCATGGTGTTCATCAATGAGGTCGAGGTGGCGCTGCTCTACGGCGAGGCGTGGCGCGGCTGGAAACGATCGGGCATCGCCGGGGCGGGCAGCAAACTCGAACGCTGTTTCAGGCAGCAGCTCACCGTGCTGCACACCGGGACGCGGGCGCGCGATTACTGGTTTCCCTACTGAGCGCGCATCTCCCCCCATGCCGCACAGCTTTCCCTTCCGCCTCGGCACGACCTCGTATATCATCCCGGCTGACCTGGCGGACAATGCCGCACATCTCGCCGCCGAAGGGGTGAACGACATGGAACTGGTGCTGTTTCACACCGCTGACGGGATGCACAACACGCCCGATGCCGACATGATCCGCCGTCTCGCCCGCATCGCCGCCGACCACGACCTGACGTACACCGTGCATCTGCCGTTCGACCTGCGTTTCGACCCGGCGCGGGCGCATCCCTCGCTCGACCACGCCGCCCACGTCATCGGCGTGACCGCGCCCCTGCGCCCGCACGCCTGGGTGTTCCATCTGGAGACGCGCCGCGCCGGAGACGCCCGCTGGGTCGAAGACGGCATCCGCGCCATCGAGACGCTCCTGCCGCTCGTGGACGACCCGCGCGCGCTGACGCTGGAAAATCTGGAGAGCGACCTGCCCGAAGCGCTCGAACCCGTATTCGCCGCCCTGCCGATCGCCCGCGCGCTCGACATCGGGCACGTGTGGAAGATGGGGCGCGATCCGCTGCCCGTCATGGCGCGCTGGCTGCCCTGGGCGCGCGTGGTGCATCTGCACGGCGTGCGCGCCGCACCAGACGGGCTGACCGACCACTGCGCGCTCCACCACACCCCGCGCGGCGCGCTCATCCCGGTGCGGCGCGCGCTGCGCGGCTGGCGCGGCGTGCTGACGCTGGAGGTGTTCGAGGCGGATTACGCCACCAGCCGCGCCACACTCGACTCCGCCTGGGAGCAGATCGCATGACCG
>CAZTLS010000019.1:1248-46730 GCA_964614405.1 uncultured Pleurocapsa sp. | reverse complement strand
GACGCGATGGCGCGCGCCCGCGCCCGTCAGGATGCGCTGCTCAAGCCGCGCGGGGCGCTGGGCGCGCTGGAGCCGCTCGCCATCCGGCTGGCGGGCATGACCGGGCGGCTCGACGGGCTGCCCGCGCGCCGCGCCAGCCTGCTCTTCGCCGCCGATCACGGCATCGCGTCAGCGCATCCGGTCAGCACCGTGCCCGATGCGATCACCGCCTACATGGTCGATCAGTTCCTCGCCGGGCGCGCCGCCGTCAACGTGCTGGCGCGGCAGATGGGCGCACGCCTGACGGTCATCGATGTCGGCGTGCGCCATCCCTCACCGGGTTGGTCTGTGACCGACGCGGCGGGCTTCACCTCGGCGCGCATCGCCGGCGGCACAGCCGATTTCACCATCGGGCGCGCCATGACCGACGGGCAGGCGGCGGAGTCGATCGCCATCGGCGCGGCAGCGGCGCAGAAGGCGATCGCGGCGGGCTGCGATCTGCTGGCGCTGGGCGAGATGGGCATCGGCAACACCAGCAGCGCCAGCGCCATCATCGCCGCCGTGACGGGCGCGCCCGCTGCTGAGGTGACCGGGCGCGGCACAGGCATCGACGAGGCGGCGCTGGCGGGCAAGATCGCGCTGATCGATCGGGCGCTGCGCCTGCACCACCCGGCGCATGACGAAACGCTGGCGAAAGTCGGCGGTTTCGAGATCGGTGCGATGGCAGGGGCGATGCTCCACGCCGCCAGCGCGCGCGTCCCGGTGGTGCTGGACGGGCTGATCAGCACGGCGGCGGCGCTCATCGCGGCGCAGATCGCCCCGGCGGTGTGTGACTACCTGATCGCCGGGCACGTCGGCGCGGAACCTGGGCACGCACGGGCGCTGGCGCATCTGGGCGTCGAACCGCTGCTGGCGCTGGGGCTGCGCCTGGGTGAAGGGACGGGCGCGCTGCTGGCGATCCCGATCATCGAAGCGGCGGCGCGGACGCTCAACGAGATGGGGACGCTCGATGTGGGCTGATGTGCGGGCGGCGTTCTCGTTCCTGACCGTCGTGCCGCTCGGCTTTGCCGACGGGCGCAAGCCGGGCTGGTCGTTCGCCGCTTATCCGCTGGTCGGCTTGGCGATCGGCGGGCTGCTGGCGCTGCTGGCGGCGTTCGCGCCGTTCGACGCGCCGGTGACGGCGTTCGTGGTGCTGGCGGCATGGGTCATCGTCACGGGTGGGCTGCATCTCGACGGCTTCGGCGACAGCTGTGACGGCGTGCTGGCGACCGTCGAACCGGCGCGGCGGCTGGAGATCATGAAAGACCCGCGCACCGGGGCATGGGCGGTTATCGGGCTGATCGTGCTGCTGCTCGGCAAGTGGACAGCGCTTGGGGCGGTCGATCCGGCGCTGCTGCTGCTGCCCCCGGTGGTGGGACGGTGGGCAATGGTCATCGCGGCGGCGCGCTTCCCGTATGCGCGTCGGGAAGGGTTGGGCGGCTATTTCCGCGATGGGCTGGGCGGGGCGCAGGTGGCGATCGCCAGCGTGACCCTGCTGGTGGTGACGCTGGTGTGCGCGCTTTGGATCGACCCGCGCGCGCTGCTGATGCCGATCGCCGGGGCGGGCGTGGTCGGTCTGGTGGGCGGGTGGGCGGCGCGGCGGCTGGGCGGCGGGCTGACGGGCGACAGCTACGGCGCGCTGTGCGAGCTGAGCGAACTGACCTGCCTGCTGATCGGGGCGGCGACATGGGCGAGGTGATCTTTCTGCTGGGCGGGGCGCGCAGCGGCAAGAGTCGCTGCGCCGAAACGTGGGCGGCGGAGAACGGGCGCGCGGTGCTGTTCATCGCCACCGCGCAGGCGTTCGATGACGAGATGCGCGCGCGCATCGCTGCGCACCGGGCGGCGCGCCCGGCGCACTGGCGGACGCTGGAAGCGCCGTTCGACGTGGCGTCGGCGCTGCCGCCGCTCGATGGAGACGATGCGCCGGACACGATCGTGCTGGACTGCGTGACGCTGCTGGCGTCGAATGTGCTGCTGCGCCTGCCGGAGGAATGCAGCCAGGAAGACGCCGACGCCGCCATCCTCGCTGAGATCGACGGCGTGCTGCGGGCGTGTGCCGCGTCGCGCGCCACGTGGCTGATCGTGAGCAACGAGGTCGGCATGGGCATCGTGCCGCCGTATCGGCTGGGGCGGGTGTACCGCGATGCGCTGGGGCGCGCCAATCAGCGCATCGCCCGCCATGCCGACTCGGTGCTGCTGCTGGTGGCGGGCATCCCCTGGCGGCTCAGGTAGGGGCGCATCCGGTGGGTCGCCCCTGCCAGCCGATGATTGCCCACCGTTTTACGCCCCGCTCATGACCCTACCAGTGACAACGACCGGGTATTTCGTTTAGACTTGCGCCACAATCACATCCACAGCAAATCGGGGTGCGCCCCGGTTTTCAGGAGAGAACAAAGCAATGTCTCGAAATTACGGCTATGTCGGGCGGCGATCCGGCGGCGGGGCGTGGCAGTGGGCGATCATCGGCATGGTGCTGGGCTTCGGCTGCTCGGTCATGCTCGTGCTTGGGGGGCTGGCGTTCGGCTTCCTGACCATCGACACCGCCACCATCGCCAACCTGCCCACCAGCACCCCGCAGATCGTCATCATCACCGCCACGCCGCCCCCCGTCACCCCGACCGATCCGCCTCCGCCCGCCAGCGCCACGCCCACGCAGGGGCTGCTGCTGGACATCGCCCCGCCCACCCCGACGGCGACCCTCAACGCCCTCGTCCTGACGCAGGCAGCACTGCTCGTCCAGCCGACGCAGCCTCCGGTCGGAGGGTTCACCCTGCCAGGAGCGACCATCCCACCGCTCGGCGCAGGGGCGGGCGTCGCCCCAGGCGGCTTCGATGCCCTGCGCGCCCGCGCCAGCGAGACGGTGCTGGTCGAGGGGGGCACATTCACGATGGGCACGAACATCGCCGAAGTCGCTCAGGCGGTGCGCGAATGTCTGGCGGGCTACGGCGGCGACCCAGGCAACTGCCAGCCGGAATACGGCGAAGACTCCGCGCCGGAACATCAGGTGACGCTCAGCGCCTTCAACATGGAACGCACCGAAGTGAGCTATGCCCAGTTCCTCGCCTTCCTCAACCTGATGGGACCGGGTTCGCACCGCAACGGCTGCAGCGGGCAGCCCTGCGCCCAGACGCGCAGCGACAGCGAGACGAGCAATGTCACCTTCGACAGCCAGACGTACAGCGTCGCCCTGACGATCAACGACCACCCGATGACCAACGTCACGTGGTATGGCGCGCAGGCGTACTGTCAGGCGATCGGGCGGCGTCTGCCGACCGAGGCGGAATGGGAACGCGCCGCTCGCGGGCGGGACGGAAAAATCTTCCCCTGGGGCAATGCCTGGGATGCCAGCCGTGCCAGCACCCGCCGCCCCGCCAGCGGGCAGCCGCAGAAAGTGCCCGTCTTCGCCTTCACCACCGGAGCGAGTGACTTCGGCGTGCTGAACATGGCGGGCAATGTCGCCGAATGGGTGAGCGACTGGTACGACGCGCGCTTCTATGGGCGTCCTGAAGCGACCGCGCCCGATACGCGCGGACCGCTCTCCGGCACGACGAAGGTCGTGCGCGGCGGCTCGTGGGATGCTGTGCCGTTCTTCTCGCGCACGGTGCATCGTCAGGATCGCGACCCGCTCCAGCCGACGGCGTGGATCGGCTTCCGCTGCGTCGAGGACATCGGCGCGAATCCCGTCGCCCTGACCACCACCGGGACGACGCCGCTCGGCGCGACGACGGGCAGCTTCTCGCAGAGCGACCTGCTGCTGCCGCAGACCCCGCCCGCCGTCGCCGGCTCCAACGAAGAGCAGAGCAGCAGCGCCCCGTCGTTCCCGCCCGCGCCGACGCTGGCGTCCGGCGGGTAGCGATACCGACAAGCCAGCCCTCGCCGAAATTCCTGCTGATGCGTGGGCTTCCGGGGAGGGCTGGCAGAGATGTCAGGCGGCGCGTGCGCGCGTGGTCAGCAGATAGATGATCGTCACGCCCGCCAGCACGTGCATGATCTCCAGCACGACGATGGTCGCCAGCTCGACCGGGGCGGGCGTCGGCATGACGCCGCTGGTCAGCAGCAGCGGCTGAAAGAAGGAAAGCACCAGGGCGATGATCGCGATCTGCCGCCACCGCGTCAGCGGACGGGGGGTGAAACGCGGCATGAGGGTGAGCAGGAGCGTCCCCAGCACTGCGCCGACCATCGTGGCGGCGACCACCGCGAGGGCAAACGGCGGAGCGGGGATGTCGGCAGGCAGAAAGTTGAAAGAGACGCCCAACGCTGAAGCGATGGCATAGAGGATCAGATTGCCCACACTGGCGATCGCCCCGGCAAGCAGCCCCGTCTGCCAGATATGACCTGATGGGGTGAGCCGTTCCGCTGTGGTGTTCATGCTGCGATTTTCCTCCCTCGATACACGATGACCGCATGAATGATATTCGGATAAACCTCACGAAAATATATCCGCAAACTCGAAATTGATGCCAGTGTTGAGTTGTGCAGGGACGTGTAAGCGCCAGACAAAATGTCGGGAAATACGCTTCAGGTGAGGGTGACAGGCATCTCCCGGAAGGCGGCGAAACGCCCCTCATTTCACCCTCCGAGGGGCTGGGAATCAGATGACAGCGGGATCGAATCATGATATGATCAGAACATCTGACGTACATCGAGGAGATCCCTCTTGTCCACGATCGCACATATGACGCTGGATGACCTCAGACAGCTCATCATGCAGTTGATGGAAGAGCGGGATATATCTCAGCGTTTTGGTCAGTTTGACACGTCCGAAACTGACGCAGAAAGCCTGGATACGCGGGATGCCCGTTCACTGAACGAAATATTTGCATCGATTGAGCGCAATCGCTGGACACCTCCGCCCGGCATGCCTGAACCAGCACAGATGATTCGCGAAGACCGGGATCGCTGATGGCGATCTATCTGGTTGATGCCAGTGTGGTTGCCGAATTTCTGATCATGGGCAGTCATACGGCTTCTGTACGCTTATTTTTCAGAGGGGCATTGCAGGGTAACCATTTCATTGCGCCCGAACTGTGTATGAGCGAATGCACCAATGTCATCTGGAAAGCGGTTCAGCATCGTGGAATGCCCGTTGATCAGGCAGTGCAGGCAGTACGTGATCTACAGGCTTTGCCTCTTCACCTCACGCCCACAAAAGCTGTCCTGACGACAGCACTGGCGATCGGGTTAAAAAACAACCTGCCCATCTATGACTCGTTATATATCGCACTGGCAGTGAAAAACAAATTCCTGTTTGTCACTCTCGATCGAAAACAGGGTATGGCTGCTGCTGCGGAGGGGGTCAGCGTGACCCCAATCTCAAACTGGAGTCCGTGACCCGCCAGCGAAATTTCGACCTGATAAACAGCCACCTGCCTAATCCCCTTCAGGTGAGGGTGACAGGCATCTCCCAGAAGGCGGCGAAGCGGTCGATCTGCGCCTGAAGATCGGCATCGTGTCCGCGCTCACCCTCGACGAACGGCGCGCGGGTGAGGGTGATGTCCCGTTTGCGGAATGTCCGTTTCCACACCCCGGTGATGCGCCCGTCTGTGACGATCATCGGCTGGAAGACGCCGTTTCCACCGGGGCACACCCGTTCCGCGAACTGCGGATCGAGGACCGCATCACGGGTGCGGTAACCGAGCAGGTATTCGTCATAGCCAGGCAGCAGCGTCACCGCCTGCGTGGGCGCATCGGCACAGGCTTCATCGCTGTACCAGTACGGCGTACCGTCGATGGTCTCGCGGTGCAGCAGCGTCCCCAGCGCGGCGATGCCCTGACGCGCCTCGGTGACGCTCAAGCCCGTCCACCAGGCAAAATCGTGGGCGGTGGCAGGGGCATGGCTGCGAAAATAGCGCCGCGTGATCTCGATGAGCGCCTCGTCCGGCGAGAGCGATCGGCTGTGCGGCGTGCAGTCGTCCAGCAGGCGAAAGGTCTGTTCTTTGTCGTCCGTCTCGGTGATGACGATCGTGCCCATCTGACCACTCGACCAGAGGATGTGATACCCACGCGGCCCGTTCATCGAAATGCCTGCCTGCTCCAGCCCGGCAAGCAGAGCAGAGCGGGTCATCTGCTTTCCCCCTTGCAGCAGGCTGACGATGAGCGCATCACAGCGCGCCAGCACGTCGGCATCCAGCCCAAGCTGGCTCTGGCGGCGGGCATCGCGCGCCAGCACGCGGGCAGCCAGCAGCCGAACCATCCAGCGCACGTCTTCGACGGGCACGAAATGGATCGTGCCGCGCATCGCCCACGTTCGCACGATGCGCGCACCGGCGATCGCCGCCTCCACCTGGCGCGCTGTCGAACCCGGCAGCCGTGCGCCGATCCCCCACAATGCCTGCCGATAATCCTGCGCCTGCATCGCCCCCATCCAGCGCACCAGCGCCTCTGGCGACTCCGCCGCCAGGCAGGTGAGCTGATGGCGCTGCAAACGCATCCTGATCAGCTGATCGCGATCCATGACCCACCCGCCTTCCGTTGTGTACATCTGTGCTGATCGGATTATACCTCATCTGTACTGGCGGGCGGCGTACCGCTGTAGCGGGCGCGCGGGCGGATGAGCGTGCCATCGGCAAACTGTTCGATGAGGTGCGCCACCCACCCCACCGACCGACCGAGCGCGAACAGCGCCGTGCCCGCGCCGCGCGGCAGCCTCGCCGTCCACTCCAGCCCCGCCAGCGCCAGATCGATATTGGGCGCTTCGCCCACCGCATTCTGCCCGGCGTCGATCACCGCATCGAGCAGGGCGGTATCGCCCCGCTGTCGCAGCGCATTGAGCAGCGCCGCTGCGCGCGGATCGCCATTCGGGTAGAGTCGGTGTCCGAAACCGGGCAGGTCATCGCCGCGTTGCAGTCGATCGCCAACGGCGGCGTGCGCGTTCTCCGGCGTGCCTGCCTCGCGCAGCAGCGCCACCGCCCGCTGTACCCCTCCGCCGTGCCGCGCCCCGCTCAGCGTCGCTAACCCGGCGATGACCGCCGCGTAGGGCGTCGCCCCGGCGGATGCCGCCACGCGCACGGCGAACGTTGAAGCGTTCAACTCATGATCAGCACACAGGATGAGTGCCATGTCGATCAGCCGGGCATCGACGCCCCAGGCTGCACCGATCGCCCCAGCCGCATGATCGGCGGCTGTGCCGATGATCCCGGCGGTGAGCAGACGCACGATGCGGTCACCCACCAGCGCCACCCGTTCTGCATCCTGAGCATAAGCCGCCGGGTCATCCTGTACCGCCAGCAGCCCGATCAGGTGCAGAAGGATGGGCTGCACGGCGGGCTGCACCCCGGTCACCGGGGCAGGCGCGCGGTTGAGCGGCGCGTCCAGATGCCCCAGCCACAACAGCGCCGCTACCCGTTCCAGCGTCTCCGCCCTCGCCATCTGCACCGCATTCAGCCCGCGATAGTACACCCCCTCCGGCGTGACCAGCGTCAGCGCCGAATCCAGCACCGGCATCCCCCAGTGCAGCGCGCTCTCCGCCGTCGCTTCCGGTGAGCGCCGATCGAGCAGCCGCTGTACATCTTCGGCGCTGTAGCGCCGCGTCCGCCCCTCCCCTGCCTCGCTGCGGATCATCCCCCGGCTGACGTAGGCGTACAGCGTGTTGAGCGAGATGCCCAGCCGTTCAGCCGCTTCTGCCGCGCTCAGTGTCGGCGTCATCATGCCACCTCAATATATTGATTTTCAGATCAAGATTGACAATGTGTATCAACAGGGTATTCAATAGTCAAGGATGAACCTGAAGATGGAGCGCACCATGATGACGATCGCCGATGTCAGCCAGCCAGAGTATTTCCCGGACAGCTTCCCACGTGATGATTTTCCGCGCTATGCCTGGGTAGAGCGCCCGCCGCACCTGCCCGCTGCCGTGTGGACGACCGAGACCACCCACCGCGACGGTCAGCAGGGTGGGCTGCCGCTTTCCACCGAGACGAGCCTGAAGATTTACGACATCCTGTGTCAGTTCACCGGGCGATCGGGCGCGATCCGGCAGGCGGAGTTTTTCGTCTACCGCGCCAGCGACCGGGCGGCGGTGGAAGGGGCACTGGCACGCTGGCGGGACGGCGCACCGATCGAACCGACCACATGGATTCGGGCGACGGCGAAGGATGCCGCGCTCATCGGGGCACTGGGCGTGCGCGAAACCGGGATGCTCGCCAGCATTTCGGATTACCACACCTTTCACAAATTCACCCCTGGCGGTCGGTCACAGGCAGCCGCCGTGTATCTCGACGCCGTTCGCAGCGTCGTCGATGCCGGCATTCGTCCGCGCCTGCATCTGGAAGACGCCACGCGCGCGCCCCTCGACATCATCCTCGCTTTTGCAGAAGCGGCGGTGAATGCGGCGGGTGCGCTGCGCCCGAAATTCCGGGTGTGCGACACGATGGGGCTGGGGCTGCCGTATGACGATGTGCCCGCGCCGCGCAGCATCCCACGCATCTTCCGGGCGCTGCGCGAAATGGGCGTGCCCGCCGACGATCTGGAATTTCACCCACACAACGACACCGGGCTGATCGTCGCCAACTGTCTGGCGGCGGTGCGCGAAGGCTGCGCGGTTATCAACGGAACGATGCTGGGCAAGGGAGAACGCACGGGGAACGCGCCGCTGGAGATGGTGCTGCTGCATCTCATCGGGATGGGTTACTTTGCCGATGTGCGCCCGGATTTCACCGCGCTCAACCGTCTGGTCGATCTGTACGCCGCGCTGGGCGAGCCGATCGCCCCGAAATACCCGCTCTACGGGCGAGACGCCCACCGCACCCGCGCCGGGGTTCATGCCGACGGGCTGAACAAGTTCTGGTGGATGTACGCTCCATTCGATGTACCGGCGTTACTCGGTCGTCCTCTGGAGGTGTCGCTGACCAAAGAGAGCGGCAGCGCCGGGCTGGTCTTCCTGATCCGGCAGCACCTCGGCATTCAGGTGAGCAAGGATGATCCGCTGGTGCAGGCAGTCTATGCCGACCTGATGGCGGAATTTGACGGTGGGCGCGTCACCAGCGTGGAATGGGAAGAGATCGCCCCGCGTTTCAGCGCGCTTCACCCCCGCACGCGGTAGAGCGTCTCGCCCGCTTTCGGCACGAGCAGCACCCCTTCAGACTCGCGGTCGCGCCATGCGGCGGGGTCGATCGCCGACGGGTCATGATAGCCCAAGCCCAGCCGCTCGCACACTTCGCGGCTGATGCGGCTGCTGAGCGTCACGCGGATGCGCGCCCGCTCCACCCCATCGATGAACGTCCCGCTGCCGCGCAGGTGCGTCCCATGCGCCAGCACGCCCAGCGGGATGTCTCTGAAACGTTCCCACTGACCGAGGTAGTAATCGCGCACGTGATAGCCCGCCTGAGCGATGTACGCGCCATGCACATGGCTGATCGTGTCGAGGTGCGGGGCATACACGATGATCTCACCCCCGTCGGTGATGGCGGGTTCCAGCTTGTACATCGCCTTCGCGCCCGTCCACAGCTCATCGTACATCGGCGGCGCGACGGAGAGCGCGCGCTCGAACGGGCGATCGACCCAACGGATGTGCCGCTCTGCCGACAGCGCAGCGGCGGCGCGCCACGCGGCACGCACCTCTCCGATGGCGACCCCGGCGATGGCGTCGGGCACGGCGTCATGGCTGACGACGACCAGGCTGATGCTGGTGACGGGCACGCTGACCAGCGCCGCCGCCGCATCGATCATGGCGCGCACGGGCGTCTCGATGACGCCGATCGTGTTCAGGATGGTCGCCAGCGCGCCCAGCCAGTGCGTGACGTTGATCATCTCCGCCCCGCTGATGCCGGGAAAGAGATATTTCGTCCCGCCGGAAAAGCCGACCACCTCATGCGGGAAGGTCGGCGCGATCAGCAGGATATGGTCATAGTCGAAGATGCGGCGGTTGATCCGCACCGGCACATCGCCGCCCAGCGACGGATGCCAGACCTCCCCGGCGATGGCGCGCACCTGATCCCCGCTCAGCGTGCCGATCTGCATCAGCGCATCCGGCGAGTCCCAGGCGTGGTTGAGCAGCCCGATGTGCGCGAACTGCCCGGCGCGCTCTTCCGCTGTGATGCCGACCAGCCGGTTGAGCGCGTCATCGCTCAGCGGTGGGTGTGTGCCCAGCGCCACCATGTAATCGAGGGCGCGCGCATCCGCCAGCGTCTCGCTCAGCGCGCGGAAGAGCAGCGGCAGCGGCACAGTGCGAGTGTGGTCGGGGATCAGGACAAGCACGCGCGCCCCGGCGAAGCGCCCGGCAAGCGCCGACCCGATGGCGGCGCGAACGGCGTCGGGAGTCAGGACTGCGCCTGGGGCAGCAGTGACGTGGGCGTAAAGCGGATGATCGGGCATGGCAGCACCTTCAGGGGCAGAAAACACCGCCCATCAGTCTACCACGCCCGCGCTCACTCGACGACGGACTCGTCAAAGCGCCCGTCGGACTCGCGCCCGGCATTCCCCTGCTGAACGTCGTTATCGCGTTCGCGGCGGTCGGCGTCGTCGAAGCGGTCGTCGTGCGCGGGGCGCGGCTCGACATTTTCCTGCCCGCCTTCTTCGTAGTGATCGGGCGATTCGCGCTCGACTTCAGTGGTGGTGCGTCCGCCGCCGTTCCGGTCGGTCGTGGTCGGGTCAGCCATCAGCACGGCGTACAGGTCATCGATATGGGGAGCCATCACAATCATCATCCTCTCATTCATCATCATGCGCTTCATACCGCATACGATATGCGCTTCCGGCGGGCGGGGCATGGGACAAATGGGGGGATGTGGGGTATGCTTCTGGCGGGTTCGCCGCAGGGCGCACAGGACAAAGCAGACGACGGAGCGAAGATGAGCGAATTTCCGGTCATCGTGATCGGGGGCGGGCTGGCGGGGCTGGTGGCGGCGGCGCATCTGGCGGAGCGCGGTCTGGAGCCGCTGGTGCTGGAGGCAGACGGGGCTTGGGCGGGTGGACGGCTGTCCGGTGGCGAGCGCGAGGTGATCGCGCAGGGTGGGCGGTCGTGGTCGTTCCCGTCCGAACACGGCATCCATGCGCTGTGGGGCGGATATGTCAACATGCGGGCGACGCTGGCGCGCTTCACCGAGACGACGCTTCAGCCGTCCGATGGCGAAGAATGGATCAACCGCTGGGGACGGGCGGTCGCCCGCGCGGAGAGCGGCACGGCGATCCGATCGCGCTGGCTGCCCGCGCCGTTTCACTACCTCAATCTGCTCTTTCGCCCGCGCTTCTGGGGCACGATCACCCCGCTCGACTTCCTCTCGCTGCCTGGTTTTCTCACCAGCATCCTGCTCACCGTCGGTTTCGACCCGCTGCGCGAGCGCGCCCCGCTCGATGGGCTGATGCTGCGCGAATACTTTCGCGGCTGGACGCCCAACCTGCGCGCCACCTTCACCGGGCTGGCGAAGAACCTGCTGGCAGCGCCGGAAGAGGCGATCACGCTGACCGGGATGATCGCGGCGGTGCGCTTCTACACGATGCTGCGGCGCGACTCGTGGCATCCGCATTACCTGCCTGACGACGCCCACACGTCGCTGATCGCCCCGCTCATCCGCGCCATCGAGTCACGCGGGGGGCAGGTGCGGCATGGGGCGAGCGCGTGGGCGCTCCAGCGCACAGCGGCGGGCTGGCGCGTGCGGATTGAAGACCAGACGGCGCGCGGGCTGCGCGCGGCGGAAGCGCGCCAGATCGTGCTGGCGCTCAACGCCCCGGCAGCACAGCGCGTGCTGACCGATCGCGCGTCGGACACGGCGGCGGAAGCAGCACACCTGCATTTCCCAGCCGCGCTGCGGACGACGACCGTGCGCCTGTGGTTCAGCAGCGCGCCGCGCCCAGGCGTCATGGGCGGCATGTTCACGGGCGATTTCGCCTTCGACAATTTCTTCTGGCTGCACCGGATGCAGCCCGCCTTTCGGGAGTGGCACGCCGCCACCGGGGGCAGCGCCATCGAGCTGCATCTGTACGGCACAGCCAGCCAGCAGGACGAGCCGGATGCGCTGCTGTTCATCCGCGCCGTCGATGAGGTGCAGCGCGCCTTCCCCGAACTGCGCGGCACGTATCTGCATCATGCCATCCGCCGAAACAGCCGCACGCACACCGCGTTTCGCGTCCCAGACGCGGACAGCCTGCACGTCGTCACGCCCTGGGAAGGGGTGGCGGCGTGCGGCGACTGGATCGGCTGGGACACGCCGTCGCTGTGGATGGCGCGGGCGTGTACGACGGGGATCGCGGCGGCGAACACCGTGCTGGCAGCGCGCGGACTCGATCCGTTCCCGGTCGGGCAGCCGCCGCAGCCGGAAGTGCTGGTGCGCGGGCTGGGGCGGGTGGTGGGCGCAGGGCGGCGGCTTGCCGCGCCGCTGGTGCGCGCACGTCGGCGGGGCAGGCGTAGCTAACCTGTACAGCCCATTTCACCGCTATAATCGATGTCAATCGAATCGCACGACAAGGAACCCCGGCTGTGCCGTACATCCTGAACACGCCAGACATGCAGGCTGATCCGTATCCTACCTACGCCGCGATGCGCGCGCAGCCGGGCATGGTGTGGGCGCAGACCAGCCCACGTTCCGCGCCGCGCCGCTTCTTCACCCGCTATGAGGAGGTGGTGGCGATCCTCAAAGACCCGCGCTTCATCAACGACTCGCGCCGCCTGCCTGGGGCGGAAGACTGGACGCGCAAATGGTACATCCCGTCCAGCTTTCGACATTTCGGCAACAGCCTGCCGCTGGTCGATAACCCGGATCACGCCAGGCTGCGACGGCTGGTTCACAAGGTGTTCACGCCGGGCATGGTCGGCGAAATGGCAGGGGGCATCCGCGCATGGTCAGAGCGCGCACTCGACGCCTGTGCCGACAAACCGGTCATCGACCTGCTGGCGGAGTACGCCCTGCCCGTGCCGCTGAACGCGATCAGCGATCTGGTCGGCGTGGCGATCCCGGATCGGCTGCGTTTTCGCCGCTGGATGTCCAACAACGTCTCGGATTTTTCGTCGGACAACGCGCTCCAGACGGCGATGAAGTTCATCAACACTTTCCAGCTCGACGCCTTCCTCAACCGCCTGATCGCCGAACGCCGTGCTGAACCCCGCGCCGACCTGACCAGCGCGCTGGTAGCGGTGGAAGACGACGGCGAAACGCTCTCGCCCGCCGAACTGATCGCCATGCTCTTCATCATCCTGTTCGCCGGGCACGAGACGACCGTCAACCTGATCGCGTCCGGCACGCTGGCGCTGCTTCAGCACCCGGATCAGTTCGCCGCGCTCAAGGCGGACATGAGCCTGCTGGACGGGGCGATCGAGGAGCTGCTGCGCTACACCAACCCGGTGCAGCACATCGCCCCGCGCTATGCCAGCATCCCGCTGGAAGTGGCGGGGGAGGTCATCGGTCAGTCAGAGGTGGTGATGCTCGGCGTGGCAGCGGCGAACCGCGACGAAACCGTCTTCCCCGACGGCGAAAAGCTGGACATCCGGCGCGCGCCCAACCGCCATATCGCCTTCGGATTCGGGCTGCACTACTGCCTGGGCGCGCCGCTGGCGCGGCTGGAGGCGCAGATCGCCTTCACCACCCTGTTCGAGCGCTATCCCGACCTGCAACTGGCTGTCCCGGCAGAGACGCTGCGCTGGCGCGGTGCGCCTGCCCTGCGCGGGCTGCGCGCGCTGCCGATCCGTCTGATGCCCGCGCGCTGATCTTGACTCTGGCAATCGCGCTGCGCCTGTCCTATACTATTCGATACTTTCGGCAGTCGTTTGTGTGTCGCGCCCGCTGAGGCGCGCTTTGTTTGAGGAACTATGGCATCCTATCACGGTCCAAAAGCAAAAGTGCAGCGCCGCTTCGGTGAGGTGCTGATCCCCCGCGCCAAGTATCAGAAGATTCTGGAAGCGCGCCCCTACCCCCCCGGTCAGCATGGCAAGGAAAAGACCTTCCGCTCCGGGCGTCGCAGTGACTACGGTCAGCAGCTTTTCGAGAAGCAGAAGCTGTCGTTCATCTACAACATCCGCGAAACGCAGATGCGCCGCTATTTCAAGCGCGCGCTGCGTATGCCGGGCAACACGGGCGTCAACCTGCTCATCCTGCTGGAGCGCCGCCTCGACAATCTGGTCTACCGCGCCGGCTTCGCCGCCACCATCTTCGCCGCCCGCCAGATCGTCAAGCACGGGCACATCACCGTCGATGGGCAGCGCGTTGACCTGCCGTCGTTCCAGGTCAGCCCAGGCATGGTGCTGAGCATGACCGACAGCATGAAGAAGAACCCGCATGTGATGGATGCGCTGGAAAGCACCGCGCACAACCTCGACTACATCAGCGTGGACACTAACACCGTCACGGCGACCTTCGCCCGCCTGCCCGACCGCGCCGAACTGCCGATCAAGATCGACGAGCAGCTCATCGTCGAGTACTACAACCGCCTCGGCTGAACGCAGCGCGCAGCACCCCGCACAAACACACGCCCCCGCCCTGCCTGTGCAGAACGGGGGTGTTTTTTGTCAGGGCGTGTCTTGACCTCACCCCGTTTCGCTGCGCTCAACCGCCCCTCTCCATCGGAGAGGGGCAGGAAACCGCAGGTTTCCGGGGTGAGGTTCGCGCAGACACACTGCGATTGGGGTCAGACGATCAGGTCGTCGGGCGAGGGGCGAGGGTGACGGGCAGTTCGATCACCTGCTGCCCATCGCGCACCACCGTCATCGTCACCGTGTCGCCTGGGCGCGTCTCGCTGGCGAGGTAGGAGATGAGCGCCGGCATCCCGGTGATCGGCGTGCCGTTGATCGCGGTGATGATGTCCACCCGCGTGAAGACCTCGAAGCCGTCCACCTGACGCACACCGCCCGCATTCCGCAGCCCGGCGCGCGCCGCCGGTCCGCCCGCCTCGACGCCAGAAACGACCACGCCGCGCGCGTTGTTCGGCAGGTTGAGCGCCTCGATGAGCGCCAGGCTGACGTTGCCGCCGCGAATGCCCAGGTAGCTGTAGTTGACTCTGCCGTTCTCGATCAGTTCCGCCGCCACGCGCGCCACCAGATTGCTGGGCACGGCGAAGCCGACGCCGGAGTTGCTGCGCGACTGGCTGACGATCTGCGAGTTGACGCCGATCACCTCACCGCGCAGGTTGAGCAGCGGACCGCCGCTGTTGCCGGGGTTGATCGCCGCGTCCGTCTGGATGACCTCGCCGATCTGATACTGCCCCAAGCCGTCGATGGTGCGCCCCAGCGCGCTGATGATGCCGCTGGTGAGCGTCCAGGGCTGGTTGAACGGTGAGCCGATCGCCACCACTTCCTGACCGATGAACAACGCCGACGAGTCGCCCAGCGGGACGGGCGTCATCTCCGACGCCGGGCGATCGACGCGCAGCACCGCCAGGTCAGAGTCGAGGTCGATGCCGACCAGTTCGCCGCGATAGATGCTGCCGTCGCGGAAATTGACCTCGATCCGCACCGCGCCATCGACCACGTGCGCGTTGGTGACGATGTGCCCGCGATCATCGACGACGAAACCCGTTCCCGTGCCGCCGCTGAACTGATCGCCAAAGGTGGATGAGGTGGGGCGGCGCGACACGACGTTGATCGACACCACTGACGGGCTGACGCGGTTGTAGATTGTGGCGTAGACCGACTCGCTCTCCAGCACCGCGTTGACCACGCGCTCCGGGGCGGCGGTGCTGGCGGGCCATACGGTGATCTCCTGCGCCAACGAAGGCGTGATCAGACTGGTTGCGATGAGCAGCGCGATCAGCAGCGTGGCGAACGCCAGCGCCGCGGCTGCCCCGAATCGGATTGGTTGTGATCTCATAAGTACACCATCCTTGTTGTCATTCATGCACACAGCGTAGGCTTGCGGGATGAGGATACGCTGAATTAAAAGTAAACCCGCTGTCAGATGAATGCAAACTGTGCGTTTACAATCGTGCCGGGATCGCCCCATCGCGTGATATACTGACAGGAAAAATGCCCGATCTGCACCTGCGAGGAACCCGCCATGCTCACCACCGCCCGCCCTTCTGATCACGGACACGCCGACCCCGACCCCGCCGGGCGCAACCCCGGCACGCCGCTCGACCTGGGCTGGGTCAACAGCGTGCGCGTCAACCTCAGCGCCGCCGAACGCCGCGCTGCTACCCTGGGCACGCGCCGTTCCGTCAAGAAAGAGACTCAGGCAGCCTGGCTGCTGCGCGCCATCACCTGCATCGACCTGACCACGCTCAGCGGCGACGACACGCCGACCAACGTCCGCCGTCTGTGCGCCAAAGCCCGCCAGCCCGTCCGCCCGGACCTGCTGGAGGCGCTCGGCGCGGCGGAGCTGGGCATCACCACCGGGGCGGTGTGCGTGTATCACGCGCGCGTGCCCGATGCGGTGGCGGCGCTGGCGGGCACAGACATCCCGGTCGCGGCGGTCTCCACCGGGTTCCCGGCGGGCTTGAGTCCGTTCCATCTGCGGCTGGAAGAAATACGCGAGTCGGTGGCGGCGGGTGCGCGCGAGATCGATATCGTGATCAGCCGCGAACATGTGCTGAGCGGGGACTGGGCGGCGCTCTACGACGAGACGCAGCAGATGCGCGCGGCGTGCGGGGCAGCGCACATGAAGGCGATCCTGGCGACGGGCGAACTCGGCACGCTGCGCAACGTCGCCAAAGCCAGCCTGGTGTGCATGATGGCGGGCGCGGATTTCATCAAGACCTCGACGGGCAAGGAGGCGGTCAACGCCACGCTGGAGGTCAGCCTGATCATGTGCCGCATGATCCGCGCCTACCACGAAGTGACGGGCGTGCGCGTCGGCTTCAAACCCGCAGGCGGCATCCGCACCGCCAAACAGGTGATGAACTGGCAAATCCTGATGAAGGAAGAACTGGGCGACGCCTGGCTCTTCCCCGATCTGTTCCGCGTCGGGGCGAGTGCGCTGCTGACGGACATCGAGCGCCAGCTCTCGCACTACGTCACCGGGCGCTACGCCGCCGCGCATTACATGCCGATGGGCTGAAACGCCGATCCATGCGCGTTTACGAACTGAGTGACCCGGAAGCGGCACGTCCGCTGTTCGCCGAGGCGCGCTTCGACGAGGCGTGCTATGAGTCGCTCTTCCTCGGCTGGCAGCCTGGCACAGTGTTCGTCGATGACCCGGTCGCGCCGCGCGCCGCGCTCATGGCGCGCAGCTACGAATTTTTTCTGGCGGGTGACCCGCACACCCCGCTGACTGATTTCATCCGCGCTGCACCCATCGAAGCCCGCGCGTTCGACCGCTTTCGCGCCTTCTGCCCGCTCAGCGACGGCTGGCTGGAGGCGCTCAACCCGGCGCTGACGGTGCAGGCGTTCGGTCGGCGCAGCTACCGCTGGCGACCCGGCACGCCCGTCGCCGATGCGGATGCGGCGCTGGCGCAGTTCATCGCCGAGGGCAGGATCGCCGCTTCCGCCCGTCTCATCCCGATGGATGAGGACATCGCCCGCCGTGCCGACGCCGACCCCGACCTGTACCCGGTCCCGTTCGTGCGCTACTTCTGGACGGACTACGCGCGCTATGCCGCACACGGCTATGGCACGGCGCTGATCGTCGGCGAACAGATCATCTGCACGGTGTTCGCCCTGTCTGCCAGCCCGCGCGACGCCATCATCGCCATCGACACCCACCCCGACTGGCAGCGGCGCAGCCTGGGCTGGCTGACGGCATCGGCGTTCATCGCCGAAACGCTGGCGCGCGGGCTGCTGCCCGTGTGGGATTGCGATGAGGACAACCCGCCCTCCTACCGCCTCGCCGAACGCCTGGGCTTCGTCTACGACACGCCGTTTCACGAACTGGCGCGCGCCGATTATGAAGCGCTGCCCCGCACGGGCGGCAGATGGGCGCGCGACGACGATGGAGTCTGGTCGCCGATCGGGTGATGCGCCGGTGCAGTCCATCTATGTCCATATCGACCCACGCCGGGCGGGGGAATCGATTACACTGATCGTCAGGTCAACTCAACTGATGGACAGGACGAAGACTGCGCCATGCGCTCCACCACGACACCCGCACGCTGGCTGGTGATCGCGGCATTCGCTGCGATCTATTTCATCTGGGGTTCAAGCTACATCGCCATCCATTTCGCCACCGAAACCATCCCGCCATTCCTGATGATGGGCGGGCGCTTCATCGCGGCGGGGCTGGCGCTCTTCCTGCTGGCGCGGCGCGGCGGCGCAGCGCTGCCCACACGCCGTCAGATGCGGAACATCCTGCTCATCGGGCTGCTCTTCGTGGGCAACGCGGGGGGCATCCTGTTCGGGCAGGTGGTGCTGGGCGTGCCGAGCGGCATCACCGCCGTCATCCTGGCGACCGTGCCGCTCTGGATGGTGCTGCTCACCTGGCTGACGCCGGGCGGCAAAGCGCCGACGTGGATGATCGGCATCGGGCTGGCGGTCGGCTTCGTCGGGATCACGCTGCTCAGCGCGCCGGAGGCGGGTGGCACGCCGATCCCGGCTGCGGGCGTGGTGGTCGTGCTGCTGGCGGCGGCGGCATGGGCGGGCGCGGCGATCAGCAGCCGCCATGCCGATATGCCGGCTTCCGCGCCGCTGACCACCGGAATGCAGCTTCTGACGGGCGGGGCGGGGCTGCTGCTGGTGAGCCTGCTGAGCGGGGAATGGGCGGTCTTCGACCTCAGCCGCGTCACGCTCAGTTCGGCGGCGGCGATGGCGTATCTGGGCGTGTTCAACTCGTTCATCGGCTTCAGCGCCTTCGTCTGGCTGATGCGGAACGTCAACCCGGCGCATGTGGCGACGTATGCCTACGTCAACCCGATCGTGGCGGTGGTGCTGGGCGCGCTGCTGGCGGGCGAAGCGCTGAGCGGGCGGGCGCTGTTCGCCGGGGCGCTCATCCTGCTGTCGGTGTTCCTGATCAGCGTGAGCGCGGAACGCCTGCACGCCTGGGCACGGGCGCTGTCAGCGGCGATGCCCCGCGCCCGCCCGGTGGCAGACGCGGGGCGGTGAGAAGACAGGGGCATCTTCCTCGCCCCTGTTTGCTTTCAAGGCATCAGAAGCAGTTGATTATCAGCCTGTGCCTGACGCGCCGCGCCGGAGGGTTTGGCTTCCAGTTTGAGGACTGTCCCTTTAGCCCCGAAACCCGAACTCCCTTTTTTCTCCAGATCGCGAATACGTTCATTCAAGCCGCGCGTCATCTGGTTGAGGCATTCCCCAAACACTTTCGGATTGACGTATGGCTTGATATGGCGCGTGGCAAAATCGACATTCCACTGCCTGAAGCGGCGCAGCAGGGCAACGTCATCAGATTGTGATGCCTCGTATGAGCCAATCCCCTCCGATGTACGATGCCAGAAGATCGCTTCATCGGAAACAGGTTCTGGTTTTTTTTCACTGACCTTCTGCTGAAGGTCTATCACCTGCTGTTGCAGCGTAATCACCTGCTGCTGAAGGTCTATCACCTGCTGTTGCAGATTAGTAATTTCCTGCTGCAAAGCGCTTTGTTGCAGCAGGAGTTGGGTCAATGTCATCAGGCGCATGTAGATCATCATCCTTCCTCCCAGTCAGTTGCCTAACCCTCACGCCTCAGAAACTCGGCCTCCGCCCACGTGATTGCGGCGTGGGGAAATTTATGTCGATTGGTCAGCAACAGCACGACATCTCTCTCGATCTGGACTAACTCATCACGCCGTATCTGATCGATACGCGACTCAAGTTCATGAATCAGGCGCAGTACCCGTTCTGAACTGGTTTCATGATAGACCTCTTTCAGCTCATCGATGATGAACCGTAAATCAGCGATCGACAGGTAAACTTTATGTCGTTCCGAAAGCGGCTGATCGGCAAACATCACTTACTCCGGCAGGCATCCCGAAATAAAATCAGCATACCACAGAAACAGAATGTCAAAATCGCATTCCGTTTACGGCAGCGCGTTGACGGCGAACGACGTGATGGCGGTGGGCAGGGCGATCAGCACCAGCGTCAGCAGCACGACCAGCGCCGCCCACATCAGCCGCGTCTGATTGCGCGGGTTGAACCAGCCTTCCTTCTTCTTCTCTTTCGGCACATCGCCGAACACGGCGGTCAGCGCGCCGCCCATTTCCTCCAGACTGGCGAAGGGAGCCTGGCTTTCGCGCGGCTGCGTCGGCTTGCTCATCGACGGGGTACGCAGCGACTTCTCCACGATGGACCGCAGTTCCTTCTCGCGGTAGGGGAGCGCCTTCCAGCGGCGGCTGCGGACGGACTCCAGCACTGCCTCGTAGTTCGTGCTGTGCTTGTCGAAAGCGGCGTGCCCAGTCAGCAGTTCATAGAAGATCAGCCCAACGCCGTAGATGTCGGCGCTCTGCCCGCCCCGTCCATCGTACAGTTCCGGCGCAGCGTATGCCGCCGGGACGCGCGTCGTCAGCCATGTTTCGTAGT
The DNA here is from genome assembly GCA_964614405.1 of uncultured Pleurocapsa sp. Lineage (GTDB taxonomy): Bacteria > Chloroflexota > Anaerolineae > Aggregatilineales > Phototrophicaceae > Flexifilum. The sequence goes on along the minus strand of CAZTLS010000019.1, from coordinate 26,407 downwards.
CTTCGCGCGGCAGCGCCTCGAACACCGGGATGACTCCGCCGACGGGCTGCCGCAGACCGAGGTCGAACAGCACCGGGAACATCACCCGATCGGCGTCGAGACGCACGCTGATCATCTCCGGGCAGATCGCGCCATGATGCAGTTTGAGTTCGTCGTGCATGAAGCGCACCGCCTTGAGCAGCCCGATCGCCAGCCAGCCGACATGGTTGTAGGGCGGGCGCGGATTGTCGTCCAGCAGATCGCGCAGGAACGTGCCTTCGATGTTTTCAAACACCATGTAGTAACGCAGATGGTCGTCGATCGCCAGGCGCGCGTAGAGCGGTGGCAGTTTTTCGTCCAGCGACGCCCCATCGATTGCCGGCAGCAGGCGGGGGAAGAAGGCGGGATACCCCCTGCCTGGATAGTCCTTCCAGATTCTGTAGAGGAATTTCGCCTCCTGTTTGAGGTCTTCGGCAAACTCATCGCCGATGTGCGCCATCTTGACCAGCACCGGCTTGCCCGCGCGGACCGCCTGATACACTGCCGCCGTCCGCATCACGCGCAGCACCCCCCTGATCTCCAGATCGGCAACGCGCTCGCCGGGGCGCAGCAGCGCATTCAGATAGACCGAGGCGCAGTCACGCCGCTGACACCACAGATTACCGTCCCGGCTGGACAGCCCGCATTTGATGCACACATGACGCATGGCAACCCTCCCTCACACCGCAGCCCACATCAACGCTCTGATGCACAGTGTAACATGCTGCATCAGTGAGGGGGTAACCTGAGTGTGCGCTTCACCCGCGCGGCGTGCGCGGCTGCTGGCGGGCGCGCAGGTCTGCCAGCAGTTCGGCTTCGCGCGCTCGCGCGGAGGCGCGCGCCTCCGCCAGCGCTTCCTGATACGCCTCACGCACATAGCCGCGCAGCTTTGCCCCGGTCGCCGGGGCGAAGATCAGCACCAGCATGACGCCCACCGCGCCGCCGATCAGCAGCCCCAGCGCCAGACTCCAGATTTTTCGCATGGTCTCCCTCCCTGCCCGGACGATCGCACTCGACCAGCGGGCACGAGTCGTGTACGATCAGCAAGTCTAACGCATTGTCCGAACGCCATACAAGGAAGAACAGCCTATGTCTCGCCAGGTGATCAGCACAGACGGCGCACCCGCCGCCATCGGACCGTATTCGCAGGGGATCGTCGTCAGCGGCACGCTGCTGTACACCTCCGGTCAGGTCCCGCTCGTGCCGGGCACGAAGGCGCTGATCGAAGGCGGCATCAGCGAACAGACGCGCCAGGCGCTCGACAACCTGAAGGCGATCATCGAAGCGGCGGGGTCGTCGCTCGATCGCGTGGTCAAGACGACCGTCTATCTGGCAGACATGGGCGATTTCGCCGCCATGAACGCCGTCTACAGCGCCTATTTTCCGGCACATCCGCCCGCCCGCACCACCATTCAGGTGGCGGCGCTGCCCCTGAACAGCCTGGTCGAGATCGAGGCGGTGGCGCTCATCGGCTGAGGCGCAGCCCCAGTGAAAGCAGTTTTCCCATGAGTACAAAAGCACTGGTCGCCCTCGTCGGGCGACCGAACGTCGGCAAATCAACGCTCTTCAACCGCCTGGTCGGGGAACGGCGCGCCGTCGTCGATTCCACGCCGGGAACCACCCGCGATCGCCTGTTCGGAGAGTTCGAGTGGCACGGGCGGCTGTTCGGCGTGGTCGATACCGGCGGCATCGAAGTCTACCAGCCCAAAGGCACGCGCGACGAGAACCCGCTCAGCGAGGGCAGCGTCGAGTTCGTGCCGCAGATCAAGGCGCAGGCGCTGCTGGCGCTCGCCGATGCGGACATCATCGTGCTGGTCGTCGATGCGCTTCAGGGCGTCACCGCCGCCGACGAAGAGATCGCCGAAATCCTGCGCCGCACCGAAAAACCTGTGCTGGTCGCCGCCAACAAAGCCGATCATCTGGGGCAGAACAAGGATGCGGTCGAGTTCTACGGTCTGGGCTTGGGCGAAGTCTTCCCGCTCAGCGCCATTCACGGCATCGGCGTCGGCGATTTGCTCGACTCGGTGGTCGATCACGCCCAGCGCCTCTACCCTGAACTGGCGCTCATGCCCGCCGACGACGAGGAAGAGGAACCGACGATGAAGATCGCCATCGTCGGTCGTCCCAACGTCGGCAAGAGCAGCCTGACCAATCGGCTGCTGGGCGACGAGCGGATGATCGTCAGCCCGATCGCCGGGACGACGCGCGACGCCATCGACACGACGATCACCTACTTCGGCGAACCCGTCACGCTGATCGACACGGCGGGCATCCGTCGGCGCGGGCGCATCGAGCCAGGCGTGGAGAAATTCAGCGTCATCCGCGCCATGAAAGCCATCGACCGCTGCGATGTGGCGCTGCTGCTGATCGACGCTACCGACGGCGTGACCGATCAGGATCAGCACATCGCCGGCTACATCACCGAAGCGGGCAAGAGCGTGGTGGTCATCGTCAACAAGTGGGATGCGGTCGAGAAAGACGACCACACCTTCAACAATTTCCGAACCGTGCTGCGCCAGAAGTTCGACTTCCTGCCCGACCCGCCGATGATCTTCATCAGCGCGCTGACCGGGCAGCGCATCCACGAGGTGCTGGAGACAGCGAAGCGCGTGTATGAGGGGCGCTATACCCGCGTGCAGACGGCGGAGGTCAACCGCCTGCTGCGCGAGGCACAGGCGAAACACCCCGCCCCGGCGCGCGGCACGATGCGCCTCAAGCTGTTCTACGGGTCACAGGTGCGCGTTGCGCCGCCGCTCTTCCTCTTCCACGTCAACGACCCGGAACTGGTGCATTTCACCTACCGCCGCTTCCTGGAGAACCAGATTCGCGCGGTGTTCAAATTCGAGGGCACGCCGATCCGCATGAGTTTCCGCGCCCGCGACAGCGAGGACGACCTGAAGTGAGGCACAGCCGATGAGCGGATTTTTCCTCGTCTTCGAGGGGCTGGACGGCAGCGGCAAGAGCGCCGTGTGCGCGCGGCTGGCGGCGCACCTCCGCGATCGGCTGGGCGCGGAGCGCGTGCTGCACTCGTATGAGCCGCACGATCCGTCGGCGGCGGGCGGCTACATCCGCGATGCGCTGGCGAAGCGCATCCCCGCCAGCACGCGCGCGCTGGCGCTGGCGTTCGCCCTCAATCGACTCGACCACCGTGCGCGCACGCTCGACCCGTTCCTGAACGGCGGGGCGGATCGGCTGGTGGTGTGCGACCGCTACCTGCTCTCGTCGCTGGCGTATCAGGGCGCGCATCCTGGCGGCATCGGCATCGAGACGGTGGCGCTGCTCAATGCCGACGCGCCGCTGCCCGACCTGACGATCTTCCTCGACGCCTCGCCGGAAGTGTGCGCGACGCGCATCGACCTGCGCGGCGGTTCGCGCGAACTGTACGAGGAACGCCTCGCCGAAGCGCGCGCCGCCTATCACCGCGCCATCGCCTGGATGCGCGCCGAGTGCCGCACCCCGATCGTCGTCATCGACGCCGACCCGGACATCGACACCGTGTTCGCCGCCGTGCTGAGCGCGCTCAGGTCACCGCTTCATCTGGACTGAGCAGCGGTCGCTAAGCACCGTCGCGGTCGATCAGCGGGGCGAATTCGCGCCGGAACGCCTCCGCCAGATCGCCTTTGAGCGTCAGCCCTTCGCCCTCCAGAGCCAGCGCCAGCCCGCGCTCCAGCACCGCCTGATGCGGCGTGCCCATCAGCCGCGCCGCGCCGCTCATGCCGATCGCCAGCGGCAGCACCGGGGCGAGGGAGTTGACCGAGACGAACGCCTGCGACTCATCGCGCACTTTCGCGCGCGCCACCACCCCGCCGAAGCCGACGAACAGATCGACCACGCTCTGTGTCGCCAGGTCGCTCGACCCGTCGCCGACCATCATGCGCCGCCCAGGGAGGTCACCCGCCAGTTCGCGCACGATCTGCGGCTTGCCGCTGCTGACGGTGAGCGGGCTTTCGTCATACGCCAGATACGTCTGTCCCTGCTGCGCCGCCGGGTCGTGATAGCGCCACCACTGCCCCGCCAGTTCGTCATATTCGAGATCGACGGCGCGGATGCGTTCGGGCGGCACGCCCAGCCGCGCCCCGAAGCCGCGCACCGGGTCTGCCAAGCCGCCGCTGATGATGAAGACGTGCTTGCCGAGGGCGTGCAGCGCGGCGATGACGGCATCGGCGTCAGGGACGATCGTCTCGGCATAGCGCGTCTCGATGGCTTTGAGCTGCCCGCGCGTGGGGCGGATGGCGGCGAGGCGCTTGCCGTACACCTCACGCAGGTCGAGATCGCCGTCCATCGCCTTCTGGGTCAGCACGGAGACGCGCCATTCCTTGCCCTTGAAGCGCGCCAGTTCGTCGATGCCCTCGATGGCGCTCAGGGTGCTGTCGCAGTCGAAAAAGATGAGATCACAGCTCGTCCAGCGGGTGTCGGTCATCAGGGAGATCGCCTCGGCGTGCAGTCGGTCGTTTAAGATATTGTAGCAGATTCGCCATCTGTCTCCGGCGGCGTGATATAGTGAGCGTGCTTCCTCACTATCCTGCAGGGACTTCCCATGACCCCAACTCCCGTTCCGCGCGTGACATATGGTGAACTGGCGCTGCTGCTGCTGCGGATGAGCGTGGTCTCGTTCGGCGGACCGATGGCGCACATTGCGATGGGCGAAGACGAGATCGTCACGCGGCGCGGCTGGCTGACGCGCCAGCACTACCTCGACCTGATCGCCGCCACCAACCTCATCCCCGGTCCCAACTCGACCGAGGTCATGATCCACGTCGGCTATGTGCTGCGCGGCGTGCCCGGTGCGATCCTGGCGGGGCTGTGCTTCATCGCGCCCGCAGCGGCGATCGTCATCGCCCTCACCGCGCTGTACGTCGCCACCGGGACGCTGCCGCTGGTGCAGGCGGCGCTGTGGGGCATTCAGCCCGCGATCGTGGCGATCATCGCGGTGGCGGGCTGGCGGCTCGCGCCGACGGCGCTGAAAAGCGCGCGCGACTGGCTGCTGCTGGCGGGCGGGATGATCGCCATCGGCGTGTTCGACGTGCCTGATCTGATCGTCATGCTGGCGACAGGGGGAGTGTACCTGCTGCTGAACGGGTTCGTGCTGCCCGACGGCGCGAGCCGCATCCTCGCTGCGCTGCCGCTGCTGCCGGTGTGGGCGATGCAGGCAGCCGATACGGTGCGCGTCGGCGCGGGCGACCTGTTCTGGTACTTCCTGCGCGTCGGGGCGGTGCTGTTCGGCAGCGGCTACATTCTGGTGACGTACATCGAACAGGATTTGGTCAACACGTTCGGCTGGCTGACGACGCGCCAGCTGTTCGATCTGGTGGCGATCGGGCAGTTCACGCCAGGTCCGGTGCTGACAACAGCGACGGCGGTCGGCTTTGTGCTGGATGGCATCCCCGGCGCAGTGCTGGCGACGGTGGGCATCTTCCTGCCGGCATTCGTGCTGGTCATCCTGACTGCGCCGCTGGTGGCGCGGATGCGGTCGATCCCGCTGCTGGCGGCGCTGCTGAACGGGATCAACATCGGGGTGATCGCGGCGATCGCCCTGACGGTCGGTCGGCTGGCGGTCGCGGCGGTGGCTCCGGTGAGCGGGACAGGCGGCTTCGACCTGTCGTCGGTCATCGCCGGGGTGCTGATCGCCGCCGGGCTGGTGGCGCTGCTGCGCTTCCGGGTCAATGCCACGTGGCTGATCCTCATCGGCGCGGCGGTGGGGGGGGGGCGCGCGCGGGGGGGGGGGGGGGGGGGCGGGCGCGCGGGGGGGGGGGGGGGGGGGGGGGGGGGGGGCTAGCCTGATCTGCCTGTACGGGTCAGAGCGGGTCTGAAAAGGTGAGCGGTACATGAAATGGGGTCGCGCGCCTCAATTTTCCATTTAGGCACTTTCCACGACTGGCATCGAACACAAATTCCAGACAATTTACGGGAGCGCTTTCAATGTGCGCCCCCTCATCTGTCCCTTTTTTCTGACGCTTACCCCACGCCACCTGTTCGCCAGCCCGTCATCCGGGGATATTTTCCGGTTTTCCGCGAAATTCTGTTGTGCATTGTGCATGAAAATCCAAACAAAACGCTGCGCGCCGCTGCGGGAAAACGCATTGATACTTGCTGATTATCGCTCACAAAATCAATTCTATATTCATTGTTTGTCGATGTGTAATCGGTTTTCATCCCACAGGTTTGTGAAGATATTATGAATATGTGACACCTTTCACAAGCGATAATGAAATTCGGAACAACCCGCGAATCCAGATTTTCTCTCTCAAAGCGTTTGACAGACTGGCGCAACGCGCTCTATACTACAGACATAAATTAAAACGTCGTGGTGTGAGGCACAAAAAAAGTTTTGAAGAAATTTAATGCCCACCTCACACGGAGCGCCTCGCAAGAGGCGCTTTTTATTTTGCGCTATAATGACGCTGTTTCCCGCACAGCGTACTGATGGAGCCTTCCCCAACTGTGACGACCCAACGCATGTACGGCATGTGGCACAGCCCGATCACCCCGGCGGAGGCGGCGCGTCCCTTCGGCATCAGCGAAGTCACCTGGTGTGGCGAGACGCGCGTCTGGCTGGAACGGCGCGGCAGAGCATCCGTCCTGCTGGCGGCGGACGGCGACGACGCCCCACGCATCCTGTATGACGGCGATCTGGCGATTCGCGGCGGCATCGGCTATGGCGGCGGTGCGCTGACGGGCGCGCCGGGCGTCGTCTGCTTCGTCGGCAATGGCACACGCCTCTACCGGCTCGACCTCGACGGCGGTTTGCCCCGCCCGATCACCCCGGCATTCGACGGCATCGCCTCCCCTGCCCTGTCCGCTGACGGACGCTTCGCCGCCTTCGTGATGACGCAGGACGGGGACGACAGCATCGCGGTCGTCGATCTGGCGGGCGCGCATCTGCCGCGCAGGGTGGCGGGCGGCGCAGACTTCTACATGCAGCCCGCCTTCAGCCCCGACGGCGACTCGCTGGCGTACATCGCCTGGGACAAGCCGGACATGCCCTTCGACCGCGCACGCCTGCACCGCGTGACGCTCACCCTGCGCGATGGGCTGCCCGCCCCGGTCGCTGACCAGCGCCTCACCTCCGGCGAGTCGGCGGCGTTTCAGCCGGAATTCGCCCCGGACGGGCGCATCGCCTGGGTCGATGACGCCGAAGGCTGGTGGGACATCTGGCTGCACGACCCGCGCGATGGCACGATGCGCCAGCTCACCCGCGAACATGCCGAATACGCTGCGCCCGCATGGGTGCAGGCGACGCGCACCATCGCCTGGTCGCACGACGGATCGGCGCTCTGGGCGCTGCGAAACCAGGGCGGCGCGCATCAGGTCATGCGCGTCGATGCCACGACCGGCGATCTGGAGGTCGTGCGGGGCATGGACGAGTACGTCTATCTGCGCCAGATCGCCCGCGCCCCTGGGAGCGACTCGCTGGCGCTGATCGCCTCCGCCAGCGACCTGCCCGATCGCCTGCTGACGATCGACGGCGGGAGCGTGCGCGTGCGCGCCCGGTCGCGCTCGGAGATGCTGCGCGGGGCATGGTCGCGCGCGCAGGCGATCACCTGGAGGGGGCATGACGGCGAGACGGTGCATGGCTGGCTGCATCAGCCGAAAAACGCGGCGTACCATGCCGACGGTGCGCCGCCGCTCATCGTGGCAGTACACGGCGGTCCGACGGCGGGCGCGCGCCAGATGCTCGACATGAAAGTGCAGTTCTTCACCTCGCGCGGGTTTGCCTGGCTGGAGGTCGATCACCGGGGCAGCACCGGCTACGGCAGAGCGTACAAAGACGCGCTGCGCGGCATGTGGGGCGTGTATGATGTGGAGGACGCGGTGAGCGGCGCGCGGGCGCTGGTGGCGCGCGGTCTGGCGGATGGCGATCGGCTCATCCTCACCGGGGGCAGCGCGGGCGGCTATACCACGCTCATGGCGCTGGTGACCCATCCCGGTGTGTTCGCCGCCGGGGTATGCCTGTACGGGGTGGGCAACCAGTTCACGCTGGCATTCAACGATGCGTGGAAGTTCGAGGCGCATTACAATGATACGCTGCTGGGGGCGCTGCCCGACGCCGCCGAGGTCTACCGCGCGCGGTCGCCCATCTTCCATGCCGATCGCATCCGCGATCCGCTGCTCATCCTGCACGGCAAAGAGGATCGCGTCGTGCCGATCGCGCAGGCAGAGGAGATCGTCAGCGTGCTGCGGCGGCGGGGCGTGCCGCATGAATATCACGCCTATGACGGGGAGGGGCACGGCTGGAGCCGCGAGACCACCATCACCCATGCATTGGAGACCATGCTCACCTTCATCAGGACGCACGTCCTGCTCAGATGAGAAAGCGCGCTGCTGCCGAAATGACCGACCACACGCAATCGACCGTGACCTCAGACGCCCCGCCGCGCGGTGGGGCGATCGCCGGGCTGTGGCGCACCATGCGCCCGCACCAGTGGACGAAAAATGTGCTGATCTTCGCGGGCATCGTGTTCGACGGACAGCTTTTCGTCGTCGATTCGCTGCTGCGTGTGCTGATCGGTTTTGGGCTGCTCTGCCTGATCTCCAGCACCATCTACATCGTCAACGACATGGTGGATGTCGAGCGTGACCGCGCTCACCCGCGCAAGCGCAACCGCCCGATCGCCAGTGGTCAGCTTCCGCTGATGGCGGCGGGGGCAGCCGCGCTGGTGCTGGGCGGCGGATCGCTGATCGGCGCGCTGCTGCTGGAATGGCGCTTTGCCGTCGTGCTGGTCGCCTATCTGGTCATCCATCTGGCGTACAGCTTCGTCCTCAAGCACATCGTGCTGCTGGACATCCTGTCGGTGACGAGCGGCTTCGTGCTGCGCGTGCTGGCGGGGGTGGTCATCATTCAGGTGCAGCAGTTTTCGCCCTGGCTGTATGCCACATCCGGCTTGCTGGCGCTCTTTCTGGTCATCGGCAAGCGGCGGCAGGAGCTGCTGGAGCTGGCGGATCAGGCAGGGACGGTGCGCCCGTCGCTGGCGCAGTACAACCTGCCGCTGCTGGACGAGATGCTGCGGATGGTGATCACCGGGACGTTCCTCACCTACCTGTTCTACACCGTCGAGTCGCCGTCGGCGCTGCTGGCGGGCACGCAGAGCGGGCTGCTCACCGTGCCGTTCGTGCTGTACGCCCTGTTTCGCTACATGTACCTGATCCACGTGCGCGGCGAAGGCAGCGCGCCTGATGAGGTGCTGCTGCGCGATCGTCCGCTGCAAGCCGCCATCGCCCTGTGGGGCATCACCTTCCTGATCGTGCTGTATGTGCTGCCGAGAGTGATGAACACGCCATGATCATCGAACGCATCATCCAGTTGAACGCGCCCGACCTCGCTGCCCGCCTGACAGCGGAGGATGTGCTGATCGCCGCCGGTTCCGCCGCGCACGACGCCCTGTTCGAGGCGGCGCGCAGCGACGAGACCGAACGCCGCTGGCGCGCGGCGGCGCTGCTGGGCGATACCCGCGCCTACCGCGCGCTCGACCTGATCACCCATCTGCTGGCGGACGGCACGTGGGAGGTGCGCGCCAACGCCGTCTACGCGCTGGGGATGCTGGCGGACGAGCGCGCCTGGGACACGCTTCAGCTCGCCGCCTTCCACACCTCGCCTGACGAGCAGACGCCGTACATCGCGGCACTCGGTCTGCTGCGGATCGACCCGGCGCGCGCCCGTGCCCTGCTGGAAGAGGCGTGCCACCACGCCGACGAGCCGATCCGCCGCACCGCGCTCAGCGCGCTGGCATACGCCCGCTGGATGGGCGTGTAAGGGGGGATACCAGAACAGGCATCCCCCGGACGGCGCGTCACAGATTGTGATAGAGCGCGGCGTATGCCCCGCCCGCCGCCAGCAGGCTGTCGTGCGTCCCTTCCTCGACGATACCTCGCTCGCCCAGCACCAGGATGCGCCCGGCGCGGCGCACGGTGGACAACCGATGGGCGATCACCAGCACCGTCCGGTCATGCGCCAGCGCGTCCAGCGCCGCCTGCACCGCCCGTTCGCTGGCGTTGTCCAGCGCGCTGGTCGCTTCATCCAGCAGCAGGATGGGCGGGTCTTTGAGAAAAACCCGCGCGATGCTCAGCCGCTGCCGCTGTCCGCCGGACAGTTTCACGCCGCGCTGCCCGATCTCGGTCTGATAGCCGTGCGGCAGCGCCATGATGAATGCGTGCGCGCCCGCTCGCTGGGCAGCAGCGATCACCGCTTCGTCCGGCGCATCGAGCTGCCCGTAGCGGATGTTGTCCGCCACTGTGCCGGAGAACAGGTACACATCCTGCTGCACCACCCCGATCTGTCGGCGCAGCGACTCCAGACGGATCGACCGGATGTCGATCCCATCCAGCGTGATCGACCCGCTGCTCACCTCGTAAAAGCGCGGGATCAGCGAGAGCAGAGTCGTCTTGCCCACCCCCGACGCCCCGACCAGCGCCACGTATTCCCCGGCGCGGATGTGCAGTGACAGCCCATCCAGCACCGGGGAGGCGTCCGGTGTATAGCTGAAGCGCACCTGTTCAAAACGAATGTCGCCGCACACCTGATCCAGGGCGATCGCGTCGGGCGAGTCGGCGATGGCGGGTTCCACCTCCAGCAGGTCGATCATCCGGTTGAACACGGTCATGCCTTCCTGAAGCAGCCGCGCGATGTTGACCGCGCGATTGATCGGGTCGATCAGGATGCCGACGCACAGCAGGAACGTGATCAGCGCCGGGGCGTCGAGCGCGCCCTGTGCCAGGCGCACCCCACCGAACACGATCACCAGCAGTGGGAAAAGCTGGGTCATCGCACTCATCCCCAGCGTGAAGAGAGCTTCGGCGCGGTAGCCGTCGCTGCGGCTTTGGAGAAAGCGGGCATTTTCCTCGGCGAAGCGCGCTGTCTCCAGATCGTGCCGGGTGAACGACTGCACCACGCGCACCCCGGCGAGCGTCTCTTCCAGCCGGGTGTTCAGCCCGGCGATGTGTTCCCGGCTGCGCCGCCCGGCTTGCAGCATCCGCATGTAGAAATGCCAGGCGTAGAGCGCAGCGAACGGGACGAAGGCGAACACGATCAGCGCCAGCGGCACATCGATCGCCAGCAGCACGAGGAACACCCCGGTGAATTTGAGCAGCGCGATCGCCGCATCTTCCGGGGCATGATGAAACATCTCCGACACCGCCAGCGAGTCGCCCGTGAGGTGCGCCATCAGCGCCCCTGTCTTGTGCGAGTCGTGAAAGCTGAACGGCAGCCGCTGCACATGGGCGAACAGGCGCGCACGCAGATCGCGTTCGATCAGCGCACCCATGCGATGCCCGTAATAATCGACGAAGGTGTCACAGGCGCTGTAGACTGCAATCAGCCCCACCATGAGCGCGGCTGCCGGGGCGATCTGCGCCCAGACATCGCCCTGGGCAGACGAGTCGATCACCATGCGGGTGATCGTCCCGCCCAGCAGCGGCAGGGCGATGGCGATCAGTGAGACGAGGCAGGCGCACAGCAGGTCAGCGGCAAGCCAGCCGGAATAGGGGCGATAAAGCGCGAAAAACTGACGCAAACGAGCAGACATGGATCGTCCTCAGGCTTGAAAAAGGCGTGCGTTGCCCACGCCTCAGCATGAAATATGCCGGGCGTATGGGGCAGGGTATGCCAGCCTGAGGAAGGGTGTGCGTCAGCGGAGGAGGGAGACCGCCGGGACACCGCGCGCGCTCAGGGCTGACCGACTCGGCACGGACATGAGTGTGCTGCGCATGATCAGGCTCCTTTCATGAGGGGGTGTTTCCGGTTCATTGCGGGTCAGTATAGCACACAGGCTGTGCAGATGTACAGGGGCGAATGTTCATCGCCACTGCACACCGTAAATGTCAGAAAAACACAACGTCCATCCACGCCTAACGTTTGTTATACTTGTAGCTGAAGATGTCCTCCGCCAGATGCGAGGGGTTGTGCTCGTGTTCCAGCAGCCGGAGTTTCCCGAAAAAGACATTCGCCGCCGCTGTGCGCCCCTGCTCAGCGCCGCCGCCGATGAAGCACGCCGTCTGAGCCACAATTTCATCGGCGTGGAACACATGTTCATCGCGCTGACCAAGATCGAAGGTGGCAGCGCTCAGCGGATGCTCGATCGCGCCGGGCTGAACGCGCGCATCGTCCGCAACGCCATTCGTCAGGAGATCGGCACGGGCGACGGCAGCCTCGAACAGGTGCTTCCGCTCACGCCGCGCGCGCTGATGGTGCTGTCGCTGGCGATCTTCCTCGCTGAACGCGACGATGCCGACGACGTGACCGAAGACCACATCGTGCTGGCGATCCTTCAGGAAGGGGAGAGCGTCCCCGTCCGCAAGCTGATCGAGATGGGCTTCAACGTCAACCTGTGGCTTCAGCGGATGCTCAGCGAAGCCTTCCACCTCGATCCCGACTCTGCTGGCGAGGGAGGTGAAGAGAGCGAGGCGCTCTTCCATTTCTCCGATGCCGACGACCCGCTCGATATCCCCGATGATGATTACGTCATGACGGGCGAAGCCCGCGAGCGGGTTCACACCGGGCGGCTGGGCAACCCCACCCCACTACTGGACAAATACGGGCGTGACCTGACTGCCCAGGCGAAGGAAGGCAAGATCAGCGCCGCCATCGCCCGCGAACGCGAAATCCGCGCTGTCGCCCGCACGCTGGCGCGCAGCAAGAAGAACAATCCCCTGCTGCTGGGCGATGCCGGCGTGGGCAAGACGGCGGTCGTGGAAGGGCTGGCGTATGCCATCACCCACCGCACCGCGCCCGCCGCCCTGCTCGACAAGCGCATCGTGCAGATCGAGATCGGCGCACTCGTCGCCGGGACGAGCCTGCGCGGACAGTTCGAGGAGCGGCTGATGGGCATCATCGAAGAGGCGTCGCGCGCGGGCAACATCATCCTGTTCATCGACGAGATTCACACCATCGTCGGCGCGGGCGACACCATCGACAGCAATCTCGATGCCGCCAACATCCTCAAGCCCGCCCTGGCGCGCGGCGAGATGGTGTGCATCGGCGCGACCACCCACGCTGAATACCGCCGTGCCATCGCGCAGGACCCGGCGCTCGACCGCCGCTTCCGCCCGATCGACATCGAAGAGCCGAACGAGCAGGACACGCTGGCGATCCTGACTGCCCAGCGTGAACGGCTGGAGAAGCATCATCAGGTCGCCATCCACCCCGACGCTATCGAAGCCGCCGTGCGCCTGTCGATCCGCTACATGCCGGATCGCCGCCTGCCGGACAAGGCACTCGACCTGCTGGACGAAGCGTGCGCCCGCGAACGCATCGGCGGGCATTCCGGCGATGGGCAGGACGACGATACCCCCTCCGGGGGCAGCGTCGGGCTGCATCACATCACCGCCGTGCTGAGCGAATGGACGGGCATCCCCGTCAGCCAGCTTGACCACGATGAAAAGCGCCGCCTGAGCGAGATCGTCCCCGCCCTGCTCAGCCGCGTGATCGGGCAGGACGACGCCGTGACCAGCGTCGCCTCCGCCATCAAGATGGCGCGCGCCGGGCTGAGCGACCCCAGCCGCCCGATCGGGGTGTTCCTCTTCCTCGGTCCGAGCGGAGTCGGCAAGACGGAACTGGCGCGCGCGCTGGCGCACTTCCTGTTCGGCAGTGAAGACGCGCTGCTGCGGCTGGATATGTCGGAATTTCACGACGCGCACACCGTCTCGCGGCTGATCGGCTCTCCGCCAGGCTACCGCGAGTCGAACCGGGGCGGGCAGCTCACCGATGGGCTGCGCCGCCGCCCGTACAGCGTCGTGCTGCTGGACGAGGTGGAGAAAGCCGCACCGGAAGTGTTCGACATCTTCCTTCAGGTGTTCGATGAAGGTCGGTTGAGCGACGCGCACGGCGGGCGGGTGGACGCGCGCCACGCCGTGTTCATCATGACGAGCAACATCGGCACAGAAGAGGGATCGCGCACCGCCTTCGGGTTCGACCGTGCCCTGCGCTCCCCGGACTATCATGGGCATCTGGTGCGCTTCTTCCGCCCGGAATTCGTCAACCGCATCGATGAGGTGGTCATCTTCCGCCCGCTCAGCCCACAGGCGCTGGAGCGCATCCTCGAATTGCAGCTGACCGATCTGCGCGCCCGCCTCGCCTCGCAGCGCCTTCAGCTCGACCTGCTGCCCGATGCGCGCGCGCTCATCCTGGCGCGTGGACACGACCCGGTGAACGGGGCGCGCCCACTGCGCCGCGCCATCGAGCGCCTGCTCACCCGTCCGCTCAGCGCCCGCATCGTCGAAGATGCCTTCCCCCCCGGTTCCGTCATCCGGGTCAGCGCCGATGGCGATGCGCTGCGTTTTGATGTGCCCGCGTCCAGCCTGGCGATATGACCGCGTTCGACCCACCGCAGAGCGGGCGTCAGCCGCGCCCCGCGACCCCCGAAGAACGCCGTGCCCTGCGCCAGCCTCACCCGCTGGACGCGCGCGATCCCTTCGCCAGCGACCCCGCGCCCGACGTGCGCGAACTGGGGATGCTGGCGCTGCGCCGTGAAGCGCCCAACGACCTGTTCGCCCTCGGCGATCTGTGCGCCCGACACAGCCTGACTCAGGATCACCGCCTGCGCATCTTCTACGTCGGCAAGGCGCTCATCGCCTGGCGCAAAGCCGAAGAGAGCGCCGAACACGACATCGACCGCGCCCTGGCTGCCCGCGCCCGTGACCGCTTCCTCGACTGGGTGCTGCTCTGCGCCCGCCATGCCCCAACGCGCCGCAATCTTGCCGTCGCGCTGTGGGCGCTGGCGGATGCCGACCCCGACGCCAGCTTCCCGATGCCCGCCGACCTGCTGCGCCTGCTGGTCGAGCGCGAAGGCGGCATGGCAGCGATCGCCCCGCCGCCCATCCCGGACTCGGATGAGACGCGCGCCTCCGCCGCCGATGCCACCGAGTTCGCCGGGGCGAGCCACACGCTCTTCCAGTCGCGCGGGGAAAGCTCCGCCGCCTTCCCGATCAGCGCGGTCAGCGCCGGCACACAGGCGGACGCGCCCACCCGCCTGCTCGATGTGCCGCCGTTCGTCAGCCCACACGCCCCGCTCAGCCCGTCTGCGCCTTCCAGCACCGTGCCGGATGAGGACGAGTTCACGCCCGGCGATCGGCTGGATGAGCGCTACGAGATCGCCGATGTGCGCGTCGGCGGCATGGGCATCGTCTACCTGTGTTACGACCACCGCACGGGCGAAGCAGTGGCGCTCAAGAGCTTCCGAAGCCGCTTTCTGGCAAATCCGCGTGCCGTCGCCCGCTTCGAGCAGGAAGCGCTCACCTGGATCAGGCTGCCCCCGCACCGCCACATCGTCACCGCGCGTCAGGTGCAGCGCATCCCGCGCGGCGGGCGACCGTTCATCCTGCTGGAATACGTCAGCGGCACAGACGAGCTGGGTGCAGACCTGCGCGGCTGGATCGCGCATCGCCGCATCGACCAGCCCGGCGCTGCCCTGTTCGCGCTGCACATCGCCCTCGCCATGCAGCACATCCATGCCGCCGGGGCGCTCGTCCACCGCGACCTCAAGCCCGCCAACATCCTCGTCACACAGGATGGCGTCGCCAAAGTGACCGATTTCGGCTTGGTGCGTTCGCTGGACAGCGACACCTACGCCGACGACTCGTCGCCCGATGCCGACGCCCGCCTGACGCGGCACGGCTTTCAGGTCGGCACGAGCATGTACATGTCGCCCGAACAATGGGAGGCGCGCCCGGTCGATACCCGCGCCGACGTGTACGCCTTCGGCTTGATCCTGTTCGAGATGCTCACCGGGCGGCATCCATTCTCCGACATCACCACCCACGAGCGTGATGCCTGGCGCACCGCCCACCTCACCCGCCCGATCGCCTTCACCCACGCCGAAAATGCCGCCATCCTGCCGCCGCTGCGCGCCATCGTCAGCGTCTGCACCGCCAAACTGCGCGAACAGCGCCCGTCATCGTGGGCGGCGATCATCGAGGCGCTGAGCGGGGCGTATCTTCAGTTGACGGGCGAAGCGCCGCCCATCGACCTCACCCCGCCGGAGAGCGACCCGCGCGCCGGACTCAACCGCGCCTATTCGCTGACCGAGCTGGGGCGCTTCGACGAAGCGTGCGCCCTCTACGACCGCGCGCTCAACGAACAGCCCGCCGATCCCTGGATTTGGGGGCGCAAAGGGCGGGCGCTGCGCCTGTGGGGGCGCTACAGCGACGCCATCGTCTGCTACGACCGCGCGCTGGCGCTCAACCCCGATTTCGCCTGGGCGTGGCGCGGCAAAGGACTGGCGTTCGAGGCACAGGGCAACCCCACCGCCGCGCTCGACTGCTACCGCGAAGCCGCCCGCCTCGACCCGGAAGACATGTGGAACTGGTACAACCAAGCAGACGCGCTGAGCGCACAGGGCGAGATCGAAGCGGCGATCGCGGTGCTGGAGCGCGCGCTGGCGCTCGACCCGTCGCACGCCAACTCGTGGGCGAAGCTGGGGCAGTGCCACCGCCACAACAACGACCTGAGCAGCGCCCGCCGTGCCTTCGAGGAAGCACTGCGCCTCAGCCCGCGCATGGCATGGGCGCACAACGGCTATGGGCAGGTGATGCGCGCGATGGGCAGCCTGAATGAAGCGGTCATGGCGTTCAAGCGCGCAGCCCGCTATCAGCCAGGCGAAAGCGTCTACTGGAACAACCTCACCGATACTCTGTTGGAGATGAACGATCTGGCGGAGGCGCGCGGCGCGGCGGCGCAGGCGGTGCGGATCAACGAACGCAGCGCCGAGTCGTGGGCGAAGTTCGGGCTGGTGCTGCGCTATCACGACGCCTTCGATGAAGCGCTGGCGGCATACGAGCGCGCCATCGCCCTGCAACCCGATTTCCCCTGGGCGATCAACGGCATGGGCATCGTGTACGAGAGCATGGGCGACCACGCCCGCGCCCTCGACGCCTATCAGCGGGCAGCCGCGCTGACCGGGCAGAACGCCAGCAGCCTGTACAACATCGGCAGCGCGCTGGCGTCCCTCGAACGCTATGACGAAGCGCTGGAGTCGCTGCGCGCCGCCATCGCCCTCCAGCCCGATTACCCCCGTGCCTGGGCGCGCATCGGCAGCATCCAGCGGGCGCGGGGCGACCTGCACGCCGCGCATGAGGCTTACACCCGCGCCGTCCGGCGCGACCCAGGCTATGCCTGGGCGTGGCATGAACTCGGCAGCATCCACACGGCGCTGGGGCAGGTCGATGCCGCGCTGGAGGCATACGACCATGCCGCCGCCGCCGCGCCCGATGACCCCAGCCCGCTGCTGGCGCGCGCCGAACTGCTCTCCGCACGGGGCGACCACGCCCGCGCCCTGCCGCTGCTCGAACGCGCACTGACCCTCGACCCCCGCAGCACGCGCACGCTCATGCGCCTGGCAGCGGCACTGCGCGCCCAGCGCCGGTTCAGCGAAGCGCTTCAGATGTACGAACGCGCCCTGGCGCTCGACCCGTCGTCAGCATGGGCATGGAGCGGGCAGGCGGGCACGCTGGCGATGCTCGGTCGGTCGGAGGAGGCGCTCACCGCGCTGCGCCGCGCGCTGGCGATCGCGCCGGAGGAGGCGTTCTTCCACGTCCAGCAGGGGGAGGTGCTGATGATGCTCAACCTCTTCCGCGCCGCTGCCGATGCGTTCGAGAAAGCGCTGGCGATCGCCCCGGATCGCGCGGAGACATGGGCGAAACTGGGGCAGGCGCTGCGCCGGCTTAACGACCCTGCCCGCGCCCTGAATGCGTATGACCGCGCGCTGGCGCTCGACGAACGCTATGCCTGGGCATGGCATGGGCGTGGGCTGGCGCTGGAGGCGCTCGACCGCTGCGAGGAAGCCGAAGCCTGCTATCTCAAGGCGCTGGCGATCGACGAAAATGCCTTCTGGGTTCACGCCAACCGCGTCGATGTGCTGATCCGCATGGAACACCACGCCGAAGCGCTGGAAGCCAGCGCCGTGCTGGTCACACGGTTTCCCGATCAGGCGGATGGCTGGGCGCGGCGCGGGCAGGTGCTGCGCCACGCCAGACGCTATGCCGAAGCGGTGGCGGCGTATGACCGCGCTCTGGCGATCAACCCGGCGGACGCCTGGGCATGGAACGGGCGCGGGCTGGCGCTGCGCGCGCTCAACCGCTGGGATGAGGCGCTGGAAGCCTTCAGCGAGGCGCTGGCGCACGATCGGGCGTCGGTGTGGTATCACCACAACTGCGGGGAAGCATGGCTGATGCTGGATCACCCCGAAAAGGCGATCGCCGTCCTCAGCGCAGGGCTTGCCCTCGACCCGGCGCACGAACCCAGCCGCCGTCTGCTCCAGCAGGCGCACGATCGGCTGGCAGAATGAACGATCACACACATATCACACACAGGATGGGTCTTGTGGAACGCAGTATTTCGATCACCTTCATGAGCGGACCAGACGACGGCAAAACCGCCTTCTTCGAGCAGCCGGACATCGGCGAAGAACTGGTGCTGAGCATCGGGCGGCGTGAAGGCTGCGATCTCTACGTGCCATACGACCATCAGGCATCGCGCCTGCACGCCAAACTCGGCTGTGTCGTCTCGCTGGTCACCGCCAGCGACACCACCCAGGAACCCTACGTGCTGGGCTTCTGGCTGGAAGATGTCCACAGCCGCAACGGGACGTATGTCGAAAACGACCCGCATCCGATCCGGCGGCGCGTCAGCCTGCGCCCAGGCACGCTCTTCCGCATCGGGCGGACGTGGCTGCGGCTGGATGTGCCGATGTCGGTGTGATCAGCACAGGCACAGCCTGGTTCAGCACTTTTCCGAATTGCGCTTGCCGCGTCAATCGATTACCCCGATAATCAGAATCACACTCATGGTTCGATCAGGGATACAGCAGGCATGAAGCGCGATCTCGACTCACTGATGCAGCAGCGCGATCTCGACGGTTTTCTCGTCCTGGGCGATGAAGGCGATAACCCCATCCTCAGCTACCTGTGCAACGGCGCGCCGATCAGCAGCGGCACGATCGTCAGGCGGCGTGGCGCACCCACGCTGCTGGTGGTCAACGCGATGGAGGTGGAGGAAGCCGCCAAAAGCGGGATGGAAGTCAGGACGGAGTTCGATTTCGGCTGGGCGGAACTGCTGGCAAAGCATGAAGGCAAACGCCTGCCCGCCACCGTCGATCTGATCGGGCGCATCCTCGACCATGCCGGGCTGTCGGGGGGGCGGGTCGGGCTGTACGGGCGAGGGTCGGTCGCCTGGCTGATCGCGCTCATCGATCATCTGCGCGCCGCCCATCCCGCCATCACCTTCAGCGGCGAAGCGGGCATGTCGCTGTTCGATGCCGCCGCCCTGACCAAAGACTCGGATGAACTGGCGCGCATCCGCCGCGTCGCTGCCGATACCTCCGCCGTGCTTGCCGAAACCTGGGCGTTCATCAGCCAGCACCGCGCCGACGGCGATCGGGTGGTCGATGCGGCAGGCGTGCCGCTCACCATCGGGGCGGTCAAACGCTTCGTGCGCCGCGCCCTGTTCGATCGCGATCTCGACGAGGAAGGCATGATCTTCGCTCAGGGGCGGGACGGCGGCTATCCACACAGCCGGGGCGAGGCGGACGAGGTGCTGCGCGTCGGGCAGGCGATCGTGTTCGACCTCTTCCCGCACGAGTCCGGCGGCGGATTCCACCACGACTGCACGCGCACCTGGTCGATCGGCTTCGCCGCGCCGGAGGTGCAGCAGGCGTATGATCAGGTCATCGAAGCGTTCGATGTGGCGGTCGATCGCTTCCGCGTCGGCATGACGGGCAAGCAGCTTCAGGAAGCGGTGCAGGATCATCTCGAAGCGTATGGACATCCCACCACCCGCAGGGACGACCAGCGGCTACATGCACAGCCTGGGGCACGGCGTCGGCATCGCCATCCACGAGCGTCCGTCGCTCAGCCACATGTCGGAGGATGTGCTTCAGCCCGGCATGGTGATCAGCATCGAGCCTGGACTGTATTACCCGGAGCAGGGGTTCGGCGTGCGCGTGGAAGACCTCTTCTACGTGGACGAGTCGGGGGCGCTGATCGATCTGACGGCATTTCACAAACATCTGGTGCTGCCCCTGACGGGCTGAACCGCCATCATGGTGCGCGCACAGGGTGACTTCACGCCGCGTGACTGGGAAGAGGTGCTGCTGCGCCTCGAACGGGAGGTCGCCGAGACGCTCGACCTCGATCAGGTACTGCTCTACATCATGGATGTCGCGCTGCGCGCCACCCAAGCCGACGACGCCGGGATCGGCTTGCTGAACGAGGACATGTTCACCGTCAGTGCGGCGGCGGGCGGGCATTACCAGGTCGGGATGACTTTTCCGCGCACCACGTCGGGCATCGCCGGGCGGGTGGCACACACGCTCGAACATCACCTGACGCGCGACGTCCACAGCGACCCGGATTACGTCGCCCTCAACCCGCGCACCCGCGCTCAGATGACGCTGGCGATCGTCTGGCGCGGCGCGATGATGGGCGTGCTGGCGCTGGAGACGCACCAGCCCGATTATTTCACCGACAACAGCTTTCGCTTCATGGGCGCGTTCATCGACCGCGCGGCGCTGGCGATCGACCATGCACTGGCGCACCGCCGTCTGCGCCAGCAGAACGAGGCGCTGCACGCCCTCAACGAGCGGCTGCGCACCGTCGAACAGCTCAAATCCACCCTGCTTGACATCGCCGCGCATGACCTGCGGACCCCGATCACCAGCATCCAGCGCCTGATCAAAATCATCCTGCGCGATCCGGCAATCCCGCCTGAGCGCATCCGCGAGATGCTTGAGGGCGCGCAGGGGTCAGCCCAGGAGTCGATCCGCATCCTCGATGACCTGACGGTGCTGCGACGTGTGCAGCGCGGACAAACCGCCACCTATCACGTGTTCGATTTCGGCAGCATGGTCAGCCAGGTGGTGGCGCGCTTTCAAGCCGATGTGATCGAGCGGGGGCATACGCTGACCGTGAACATCAGCCCGCAGCCGTGCATGGTGCTGGGCGAGCCGATGCTGCTCAATGTCGCCGTCGCCAACCTGATCGACAACGCCGTCAAATACACACCCGAAAAAGGCGCGATCGCCATCACCTGCACCGCTGACGAGACAGCGATCATCCTGACGGTGCGCGACAGCGGCTACGGGATCAGCGCCACAGCGCTGCCCGACATCTTCGACGCCTTCTACCGCGCCCCGGAGGGGATGATGCACGGCATCCGGGGTACGGGGCTGGGGCTGCACATCGTGCAGCAGGTCATCCGCCAGCACGAAGGCACGGTGAACGTGGAGAGTGCGCCAGGCGTCGGCACGACCTTCACCGTGCGTCTGCCTCGTTTCAACCTGCCGAGCGCTGTCTAGCGACCCACGTGCCGCACACCCCCTGAGTGCCCGGTACACGTCAGCGAGCGCCGCCTCAGCCCTCAGGCGGGCGGCGGCGCTGAAGCAGCCGACCCGCCAGCGTCCCTTCCGGCTGAGGCGGCTGTTCCACGCCGTCCGCCTCCTGTTTCGGCACAGGCGCGCCGGATGGGGTGGGCGTCGGTGGCACGACGACCGTCGGCGCGGACTCCTGAGCAGCACGCGCCTTCGCCCCCATCAGCGCTGACAGGCGTGCATCCTCACCGCTGCTGACCGGTCGCGGACGCGGGGTGAGCGCCGCGCTCACCCGCGCCAGATCGCTTCGCGTGACCAACAGCCGCCGCACCGCAATATCGAACGGCAGCAGCACAAGCGCGATCAGCAGCAGCAGCGGCGCGAGCGGCACTTCGGCGGCGACGGACAGCGCCCGCCGATCGAACGCCACGCCGGGATCGGGATCGCGCATCCCGCCGCTGGCTTCAGCGATGGCGGGCAGCACATCCGGGCGGCGCGCATCGTATTCCGCTGAATAGCGCCGCACCCACCCACCCAGCGGGCTGAGTTCGCCGGCCCCGGTCAGGGCGCGCGCGAAATACGCCCCTTCGACGCGCGGCGCGAACGTCGCCTCATAGCGCCCAGGCGCGACCTGACGCAGCGTCAGCCGCTGTGAGGCGCCTTCCGGGTCGGTCACGACCGCATCGAGCGTCAAGCCGTTGGCAAAGCCCCCTGCGTCGTCGCGCGCCTCGACGATCACCCGCGCCAGCCCATCGGCGTCGCCGCTGATGCGCGTCTCGATCGTTTCGCGCGCGCCCGCCCCGATCGCCCAGCGCACCGTCTGCCCCCAGAAGACCGGGAACCCCTCCCAGGCGACCCAGTCCGCTGCCCAGCGGGGCACGGCATCGCTGGTGAAGGCGACCGACCGACCCAGCCCATACTGCCATGTCGCCAGCAGCGGGTCGTCGAAGCCGCCGGAAGCCGTCAGCACCGCCTGTGCCAGCCCGCGTTTGAGCGTGGTCGCCACGTAACCGCGCAGGGCGGGCAGCGCGTCGATGCCGCTCAGGATCGGATGCGGGACGCCGCCCTGCGCGGTGATGTCGCCCTCGACGTAGTACTCGCGCGCGGCGAAGGCGGCTTCTTCGGTGAAGATGGACGGGATGGTGTCGGTATCGGTGACGCGGTGATAGTTGCCACCGCCCGCCGCCGCCATCGCGGGCAGGAAGCCCGGCGGACCGCCGATGGCGATGATCGAGGTGGTGATGTTCTCTTCGGCGTTCAGCCGGGTCGCCAGGGCGACCAGCCCCGTCTCGTTGCTGATGCCGTCGGTCAGGATGATGATGTGCCGCCGCGCGCTGGGGTCTTCGACCATGCCCGCCGCCGCCAGGCTGTAGCCCGCCATGATGTCCGTGCCGCCGCCAGGCAGCAGCGTGCTGACCAGCCGTTGCAGCGCAGTGCGGTCGGCGATCGGCTGAATTTCGGCGATCCAGTACCCCGCCGTGTCGAACGAGACGATGCCCGCGCGGTCGGTCGGTTGCAGAAAGTCGATCGAGCGGATGATCGCCGTCTGCGCCAGTTCCAGATTGGTGAAGCCGCTGGGCGCGGTCTGCATCATGCTGCCCGATCGGTCGATGACGTAGGCGATGCTCACCTGCGGGATGCGCTGCTGGTCTTCCAGACGCATCGTGACGGGCAGTGCCGCTTCAAGCGGGGTGTCGTAGTAGCCGCCTGGCGCATACGCTTCCTCACCGCCGATGACCACCAAGCCGCCGCCGAGGTCGCGCACGAAGGTCGCCAGCGCCTCCATGCGCGCGGGCGAGAGCGCCGCCGCCGAGACATCGTTGACGATGACCGCATCGTAGCCCGCGAACCCGGCGAGGGTGCGCGGCGCAGCGGGGGGCGTCACCGCGTCCACACCGATGCCGACCGCCTCCAGCGCCGAAACCAGCGCCGGGGCGGGCGCATCCGCCCGGCTGATGAGCAGCACGCGCGGCGCGCCGACCACGCGGGTGAAGGCGGCAAGGCGGTTGTTCTGGGCGAAGGCGTCATCGGCGGGCAGTTCGATCTGCGCGGTGAAATCGCCAAAGCCGCGATCCTGCCCGGCGATGAGCGGCACGGCGTGGCGCGTCACCCCGGCGCGCAGGGCGATCGCCCGCTCTTCGACCAGCGCCCCGCCCGCGAACAGGCGCAGCAGCGCGCTCGACGGGGTGCTCGCTTCGACATCGACCACGACATCGAACGCCTGCCCCGCCCCGACCACCGACGGCGCGCGCACGTCCACCACGCGCGCATCCGGTGCATCGGCGCGCGGGAACGAGACGACGTGGATCGGGATGCCGGACAGCCCGGCGCGGCGCGCGGCGGCTTCGGCGTCCCCGGTCGTCTGTTCGCCATCGCTGAGCAGCACGATGCGCCCGGCAGCATCCCCAGGCAGCAGCGCCAGCGCCAGTGCGATCGCCCGTTCGAGGTCGGTGGCGCTGCCGTCAGGGACGGAGCGGAACGGGGCAAGCTCTGGAGCGCCGCTGAGCGGGCGGTCGATCAGGGCGTCCCGCCCGAAAAGCACCACTGCCGCCCGGTCGTCTGCCGCCATCGCCCCGATCGCTGTGCGGATGTAGGTGTACGCCGCATCGCGCGCGTCGCCGCTCATGCTGTCCGAGGCATCGACCAGGAAGACGACCGCCAGTCGGTCAGCGGGGCGGGTGAGCTGCGCGCCCGCCAGCGCCAGGATGAGGCAGAGGAGGAGCAGCGAGCGCAGCACACCTCCGGCGATGGCGCGCGCCCGACCGCGCGGGTGGGCAGGACGCCCCAGCCACCACACGAGCGGCAGAACGAACAGCAGCAGCAGCGCGATCGGCGCGGTCAGGGTCATCGGGGCGTCACCTGGAACTCACAGGGCGGGCTGGGGATGGGCGAAACGGGGCGCGGGCGCGGCGGTGGAAGAGCGTCCATTCGATGAGCGCCAGAGCGAGCGCCGCCAGCGCTGCGATCGTCCACCATTCGCGCTGCCCGCTCTGATCGGCTTCGGCAGGGGCGATCGGCGTCGTGCCGAGGCGGATCGCCTCCGCCGGGGCGATGCGGCTTTCGGCGCGGTCGAACAGGTTGAACGCCTCAGCGGGAAGCTGCGGCGCGCGATCCGGCACGAGCCAGTCGGTGAGCGACGCCAGCAGGATGGGGAACTGGATGCTGAGCGGCAGATCGCTGTCGCGCACATCGAAGGTGAGGATGGCGGCGCGGCGCGGCATCGCTTCGTCCGTCTCGCCTGCCAGCAGCAGCGCCCCGGCGGATGTGCTGATGAGCGGCTGCGCCCAGCGGGCGATCACCTGACGAAACGTCAGGATGTTGATGGCGCTGAAGTCGGTGTAGGTCATGCGCGGGTCATCCCGTGCGACGCGGATCGCCCCATCGACCGGGGCGGCTGCGCCGACGGCGAACAGCGCCGTTTCGCGCGGCGGATTGATGAACCACAGCGCCCCTTCCGGCGGCAGTGTGAAGGGCAGCACGCCGTCGTACACGATCAGGTCATAGCCGCCGGAGACCGGGCGCGCAACCCGCGCGGTGCGGATATCGACGCGGGGCAGGCTGCTGAAGCCGCTCTCCAGAAACAGGTTGTTCTGCTCCCCGGTGACGATCAGCACGCGGCGCGCGCCGCGCCCCTCCCAGGCAGCCCATGCCTGATCGTCCGCCGCCAGCTGGTCGGGGACGGTCGAATCCGATGCCGGGGTGATGCCCAGACGCACCACATCGAACTGGTCGGGCAGGGCGGCGGTCGTCAGGTCGAGGGTTTCGCCAGGCGCGAGGGCATAGCGCCGCGCGTCGATGACCGCATCGTCGGCGCGCAGATCGACGATGATCTGCGCCGTCTGTTCGCCGAA
>CAZTLS010000019.1:0-1182 GCA_964614405.1 uncultured Pleurocapsa sp. | reverse complement strand
GACGTTCTCGCCGCTCGTCCCCACCGGGACGTAGCGCAGGTCGCCTGGGATAGGGGGCAGCGCTGTGCCGTCGCGCAGCACGCCGCCGCCGTCGCTGATCAGCACGGCGCTGAAGCGCTCTGCCCCGCCCGCCCCTGCCGCTGCGAGGGTGAGCGCGGCGTCCCAGTCGGCGGCGCGGTCGCCTGGGCGCACGGCGTCGATAGCGGCGTTCAGCCGCGCCGGATCATCGCTCATGCCGATCAGCACCTCTGGCGGGTCAGCAGCGCGGATGACGGTGAACTGATCGTCGGCAGTGCGCGCCTCGACGATGGCGCGGGCAGCGGCTTTGGCGTCATCGAGGCGCGTGCCGCCCTGTGCGCCATCACGGGCGTTCATGCTGGCGCTGGCGTCGATGAGCAGGGCGACGCGCCCGCCGCCCAGAGCAGGCACGATCTGGAAGGGGCGCGCCAGCGCCACGACCAGACACGCCAGCAGCAGCAGTTGCAGCAGCAGCAGCAGGTTGCGGCGCAGACGCTGCCAGGGCGTGTTGGCTTCGTGATCGCGGATGACCTGACCCCACAGGAAATTGCTGGAGACGACCACCTCGCGCCGCCGCAGCCGCAGCATGTAGAGCAGCACGATGGGGATCGCCAGCAGCCCGCCCAGCAGCGCCAGCGGCACGAGCAGCCCCATCAGCGCACCAGCCCGGCGCGGCGCAGGTCGAACAGCACCACGCGCTCCCACAGAGCATCACTGGTGACGGGGATGAAATGCGCCCCCCGTCGGCGGCATTCGGCTGCCAAACCATCGCGCCATGCCGTCAGCCGACGCTGATAGAGCGCACGCAGCCCGTGGTCGATGCTCGCTTCGATAGGCGCGCCCGTCTCGCTGTCCACCAGCCGCAGATCGCCGTTGAGCGGCGGGTCGATCTCGTCGGGCGAGAGCAGATGCACCACGCCGACCTCGCTCCCCCGCCCGATCAGCGCGTTCAACCCGCCGCTCAGGTCGGTGACGCCCATCAGGTCGCTGACCAGCACGCACAGACCTGGGCGTTCCGGTCGGCGGGCGTAGGCGGCGAGCGCGGCGTCGATGCTCACCGATCCGGCGGGTCGCAGCCCCTCGATGAAGCTGAGCAGGCGTGGGGCAGCGGCGCGCCCGCGCGTCGGCGGCAGGCGATCGCCCGCGCCGCCGAGGGCGGTGACG
>CAZTLS010000018.1:0-61530 GCA_964614405.1 uncultured Pleurocapsa sp. | reverse complement strand
CCCGTTTCGCTGCGCTCAACCGCCCCTCTCCATCGGAGAGGGGCAGGAAACCGCCCGGTTTCCGGGGTGAGGTTGGGGCAGACGCACCTGAGCGGGAATTTCACACCGTGCTGGTCACCTTGCTCAAGCCGCGCGGCTGGTCGATCGGGTTGCCCTTGATACCCGCCAGATGCAGCGCGAACACCTGCCCAGGCACGACGGTGGCGATCGGGCTGAGCCATTCCGGGATGCCGGGCGGAATGGACAGTACGCGCACCGCCAGCCCGCTCAGCGCCGTCGAGTCGCTGATCGCCAGGCATTCTGCCCCGCGTTCATTGAGCCTGACCAGCAGATCGCGGGCATTGTTGAACGTCGCCCCGGTCGGCGCGACCACGACCACCGGGAAACCTGGCGCGATGGTGGCGATCGGTCCGTGCAGGAAGTCGGCTTCGCTGTAGCCTTCCCCCGTCACGTAACACAGTTCCTTGACTTTCAGGCTGATCTCGAAAGCTGTGCAGTAGTTGTAGCCGCGCCCGATCACCGCAAAGCGCTCCATATAACGATAGCGCTGTGCCCAGTCGGCGGTGGTGGCGGCACGGGTGAGCGTCTCGCTGATCCAGCCCGGCAGCCGATCGATCGCCGCCCACATTGCACCCTGATCTGCCCATGCCGCCGCCAGCATCGCAAAAGCGGTGAGCTGGGCGGTGTAGCTTTTGGTGGCGGCGACGCTCTTCTCTTCGCCCGCGTTGAGCGCGATGTGATGCGCCGCCTCGCTCGCCAGCGGAGATGCCGGATCGTTGGTGATGCTCAGGGTGAACGCACCCTGGGCGCGCGCGTCGGTGACCACCCGGCGGATGTCGGCGCTCTGCCCGGACTGCGACACGCCGATCACCAGCGCACGGCGCATGTCGGGCGCTGCGCCGTACAGGGTGTGCGCCGATGGAGTTGCCAGCGCTACCAGCCTGCCCACATGGGTGGCGAAGACGTACTGGGCATAGCGGGCGGCATTGTCCGACGTGCCGCGCGCGGCGATGACCACGAATGCCGGGTCGAAGGCGCGGATCGCCGCCGCGATCGCCTCGACATGGGCGCGCTGATCGCGGATCAGCCCGGCGATCACCTCTGGCTGCTGCTGAATTTCCTGCTGCAGGATACTGCTCATCGTTCATCCTCTCCGGGGGATGTGAAACCGCATCAGATCATCGCCAGCGATGCCGCGCCGACGGCGGCGCGTTCCACTTTCGCCAGCATCACTTTCGCCCGCTCGTGCGATGGGAAGAGCGTGCGCGTGCGCAGGGCTGCCTCGGCACGCGGCAGGAGCAGGTCGGCGGCTGCCTTGCCCAGCCCACCGCCGACCACGAACAGGTCGGGGTTGAGCAGGGCGGCGCAGATCGCCATGACCGTGCCGAGCATCTCACCCGCTTCGTCCAGCACGTGCAGCGCCAGCGGATCGCCCAGGCGCGCCTCGCGCAGGATGGTCGGCACGGTCAGGGTGATGTCGCTGGTCAGGCGTGTACCTGGGAAGGCGTCCATCTGCTCGCGCACGCCGCTCAGGATGCCGACGCCGCTCACATACGCTTCCGGGCAGCCGTGCATCCCGCAGCCGCAGCGCCGACCCTCCGGGCGCAGCGACATGTGCCCGACTTCCATCGCAAAGTCGTTGTCCCCGGTGATGACGCGACCGTTGACGACCGCGCCGCCGCCCAGCCCCGTCCCAACCGCCAGGTAGACCAGACCGCGCGTCCCACGCCCGACGCCGAAGCGGGTTTCGCCCAGCGCCAGCGCGTTGACGTCGTTCGCCAGCACGATCTCCAAACCCGGTCGATCGATCGCCTCCAGCAGGCGGGCGCGCAGCGGCACATCCAGCCAGCCCATGTTGACCGCTGCGCGCGCCACCCCTTCGCGCGTGCTGACCTGACCCGGCACGCCGATGCCGACGCCTGGGATGGGACGGTCGCCTGCCGCGTCGATGAGCGCCCGGATCACCCCGGCGATGCGCCCGATCACCGCGTCTGTGCCTTCCGCCACGCCGCTCAGGTCATTCGCCTGTGCCAGCACCTCGCCCGCCGCATCGACCAGTACGCTGTCGATCTTTGTGCCGCCTACGTCCACGCCGATCCAGCAGGTCGTCGCGCTCTGCTGTGTGGCGTCAGGGTCATAGCCCGTCTGCTGTCTGCCCATCGTGTCTCTCGCATTCCTGTGTGCCTGCTCCATGCCGGGTGTATTGTAACGCGAAGGGGGGCAGCGCGCGATCGTTCGGGTTTTGTAATTACAATTGTAATTACAAAAGCTTGCGATAGACTGGATAGTACTTATTGGCTATACAGCGACTCCGAAGAGAGCAGGGATATGATGTTTGCGAAGCAGTTGTTCGTGTTTAGCCGCGTACTGGCGATCGTACTGGTAAGTCTGGCAGCGCTGACGGCGCTGGCGCAGGGGGATCACAGCGGGCATGGGGGGGGGACGGGCGATGTGCGCCCGGAACTGACGGTCTCCAGCAGTATTCCGCTCGACCCGGCGCGGGGCAGCGCGATCGGAGCGGTGTATGAGGCATTCCTCAGCCCGCATCAGGAAGGCGGGGAAGAAGAGGACACTCCCCCCTTCATCCCGCCCCAGTTCCGTTCGACCGCGCCGTCTGTGCCGCGCGCGCAGCGCACCTCGCACGGGCACGCGGTGATCGAGTTCACCCACGATCTCAGCCGGGCGTATGTGTATCTGGCGGTGGCGAATGTCAACCCGGACGACATCGTGATGCTGCACCTGCACTGCGGGCGACCGGGGCAGCTGGGACCGATCATCGTCGATTTTGGGCTGATGGGGAATGTGGGCGACTATCTGCGCGATGGCACGCTGGCGCTGGAGGTGACCAATGCTGACATCGAAGCGGTGACCGACGGGATCGGCAACCCGGTCGATGCTTTCACGCGCGGCTGCCCGATCGTGCCCACCCTCCCGAATGACAAGGTGAAGACGATCGGTGGCATGGAACTGATCGCCCGGCAGGGCGAACTGTACTTCAACCTGCACACAGCAGGGCAGGTGTATTTTGGCGATATTCGCGGGCAGTTCGTGCAGGTGAGCAGCGGCAGGTAGGGGATGCAGCCGCCCCGCTGAGAGGGAGGAGTATTTCCCTTTCAGCGGGGCGGTGTTCACAGAAAATCGATCGTTATGGGCGCGGGCACACCCGAACCGGGCTGATCGACGAGGGCTGGGTGATCTCGCTGCCGGTGCAGGTTGCCAGCGGGGTGGCGCTCCAGTTGCCGACCGGGATCGTCTCGCAGGTCGGGGTGGAAGGCGTGCTGACGGTGATGCCGTACTGCGCCAGCGGGTTAGCGCTGTTCAGGCTGTCGCCGTGACTGCACTGCAAGCCGTCGGTGCTG
The DNA here is from genome assembly GCA_964614405.1 of uncultured Pleurocapsa sp. Taxonomy (GTDB): domain Bacteria; phylum Chloroflexota; class Anaerolineae; order Aggregatilineales; family Phototrophicaceae; genus Flexifilum. The sequence goes on along the minus strand of CAZTLS010000018.1, from coordinate 58,171 downwards.
GTCGAGTAGTACGGACCGTACACGCTGCCCCACCAGTTGCCGCCGAGGGTCATCGGCAGCGCCCCCCCCGCTGTAATCGACAGCATTGTCGCTGTTGCACACGATGCATGACGTGGTGACAGTGATACTCGATCCTGTGCCAGCCTGGAAGAACGCGCCGCCATTGGTCGTGGCGGTATTGCTCTGGATGCGCGTACCGCTGAAATTGACCGCGCCGCCGCCATCGACCGCCATCGCGCCGCCGTTGCGCGCTGCGCTGTTGCTGGTGAACATCCCGCTGGTGGCGGTGGCGGTCGATCCTGCGCCGCTGACATATACCCCGCCGCCGTCACGCGCGGCGGTATTGCTGCTGAATGTGGTCGTGCCGTTGATCGTCAGCGTCGAAGCGACCGACCAGAGCGGATCGTTCGTCCCTGTATTGCTGACGGAGAAACCGCCGCCGTTCCCAAATGGCGCGGTAGTGCTTGTTGATTGGTTGCCGCTCACCGTGACGTCGTTCATCGTCACATTCGCACCGACCGTTGCGCCGCCGCCACCGCCGCCAGCTACTCCCGTGTTACCGCTGATCGTTGTGCCGGTGATCGTCACGGTCGGCGCGCCAGTGAGCTGACCGGCGCTCGTACTCAGGTTCCCTTCGGCAGCGACGCCGCCCGCAAAAGTTGCGTTGTTCGTCGAGATCGAGCCATTGGTGATCGTTGCCGTCGCCGGACCGAACAGGTAAATCCCGCCGCCCCGCCGCCCGCGCTGTTGCCCGTGATCGTGGCGTTGGTGATCGTGGCGGAGCCTGGAACCGACGTCGTGGCGGGAATGCCCGTGCCGCTCAGCCGGATGCCGCCGCTGCGCCGCTGTCCATCCGCATGACCCGGTTGGGGGTCACCGACTGGTTGACGATGACGTTGGCGGCGGGGCCGACGAAGGCGATCGGCGAGGTGACGACGAGTTCTCCGTTGGTCAGGTTGATCGTCTGGAGCGTGGCGAACACCGCGCTGTCGAACTCGATCGTGTCTGGTCCCGCCCCGGTCGTGCAGCCCCCGAAAGCGGTGTTGTCGTTCGCCGACTGGATCGCCTCGCGCAGCGAGCAATCGGGTCCTGTGCCATTCTCATCAGCGGTGGTGTTCACCGTGATGGTGGCAGCATAAGCGGGCGTGATGGAAAAAAGAACGAAAGCTGCAATACACATCGCAGCGCCGATAAGAGCGAGCATACCCCGGATGACTCGTCCCGGCATCACTATAAACCTCATATCTAAATTGGATAAATGGACGTTACATACGTGGCGTAGGAGGCGCGCAGGATTTGAAAGGCTTCCGCATGTACTCTGTAATAATAAAAAATATTAATTAATTTTTAACAAATATAGTGTTAAAATAGGTAATTGATGAGAATACATCAGTACAATCATCCCTCTGTCGAGTAAAACGGTAGGACGACGCCCGCGTCGTCGGCTCCACCCCACACCCGTAGGGACGACGCCCGCGTCGTCCGTTTACGGGCAATGAAGCCTCAGGCAGGCATGGCACATTCCCTGTGCGCGGGCATTGAAAGATCGGCGCGGGATGTGATACGATGTGCGCATCTCTAGAGGGATAGTTCAATGGTAGAACAGCGGACTTTGGATCCGTCAATCCTGGTTCGAGCCCAGGTCCCTCTGTGCTGACCATCCGCGCGTGTGTGAGGCGCATAATCCCCGATGACGCAGGAAATGCCCAAACTCGAACCCCCTAAACCGCTCGACCCGGCTGTACTGCGGCGCACGCTCATCACGGGCGGGGTGCTGGCGTTCGGCGGGGTGGTGCTGTTCGTCGTGCTGTGGGTGGGGCTGGGCAGCGCCAACGTCGAGGCATTTCCGCGCCTGATCCTCTCGCTGTGCATCCCCCCGGCGGTGATCACCCTCATCCTGGGCGCGTTCATCCTGTTCGTGCGTCGTCCCCCGTCTCACCCCTGACCCAGCGCAGCACCAGCACGACCGGCGCGCCGCCCGCCGTCAGCGATGGTTCGCGCAGCGCCTCCAGTCGCAGCCCGCACGCCGACCCTGCCGCGTGCCATGCGCTGTACAGGTGCGGATGGTGTTCGACGGCGTATGCCCGCCCACTCGCCTGGAAAGTGCGCTTCGCCCCGCTGAAGTGCAGAAACGGGTGAAAATCGCTGATCAGCGCTGCCCCGCCTGGGCGCAGCACGCGCGCCATCTCCGCCAGCGCCGCCGTCAGATGCGGGGTATGCCCGATCGCCATGCCGCACAGCACCACATCGACCGACCCCGCCGCCAGCGGCAGCGCCTCCAAGCGTGCCAGCGCCCGCTGACCGAGCGGATTGGCGTGCAGCATGTGCCGGCTGTTGTCGATCGCCCACACCCGGCTTGCGCCCATCTCCCGCGCCAGCAGCCCATAGCGCCCCGTCCCGGATGCGGCGTCCAGCACGACCGCGCCGCGCAGATCGGGCAGCAGCGCGCGCATGGCGTCCTGCTCGGCGCGCATGAGCGGGTTGTGCGCGTCCGGCGGATAATGCGCCGCCCACAGCGCATAAGCGGAAACGCTGTCCAGCGTGCGCGGCGCGCGCCGCCACAGCCAGCGCATCACAGCGTGAGCAGATCGCGCGCCGACTTGTACAGCGGGCAGACGCAGCGGGTGCATTCCGGGCGTTCGCCCTGGCGCTGTGCCCGGCGCATCTCGACCGCTGCCTCGCTGTTGGCGGCGTCAGCGAGGTGAATATTTTCCGACAGGCGCACCCGCCCCATCGTGGGCAGGAAGTAGCATGGGCGGATGCGTCCATCGACCTCGACCACGATGGTGGTGTGCGGGGCGTTGCAGCGCACCGGCGGAAAGCCTGGCGCGGCATCGGGCGGGGTGTACAGCGCGCGGAAGTACGCCGCCATGCGCCGCAGTTTGGCAGGCGACTCGGCGATGCGCCCGGACGCGAAATCTGCCGCGTGGGTGCGCTCCATGCGGTCGAGCAGCGCATCCAGTTCGGCGCACTCATCGAGGGTGAGCGCCGTCTCCGGCGGATGATGTTCTCCTGCCGGCAGCGCGTCGATCGGCGGGGTATCCGCCCTCACGTCGAAAGTCGTCTCGCTGATGAAGCGCGGACCGAAGGCGAACGGGCTGGAGACATCGACGGGCAGGAAGCTGACGGAACGCACGCCGACCGCCTTCGCCTGATCGACGATGAGCGGCATCTCGCGGAAATTGGCGCGCGAGACGGTCGTCCGCACCGTGACATGCTTCCCGGCATGGCTGGCGGACTGCATCCCGCCCAGCACCAGATCGAACGAGTCGACTCCGCGTATGGCGTGGTAGGTTTCGGCTGTGCCCCCGTCGAGGCTGACGATCAGGTCATCTACCGTGTCGATGACCGCCTGAATATGACGGCGCACCAGCAGCCCGTTGGTGAGCAGCATCAGGCGCGCCCCCTGAGCGCGGAAGCGGTATGCGATGGTCGCCCATTCGGGGTGCTGCATCGCCTCGCCGCCGCTCAGGACGACCCAGCGCACATGCAGCGCCGCTGCGTCGCTCAGCAGCCCGTCGATCAGGTCGGCACGCATGTTGCGGCGCGGGCTTTTCCAGATGTCACAGGTGACACAGCGCGAATTGCAGCCGTCGGTGAGGTACAGCACGAGGATGGGCAGGCTGACCAGTCGGTCGCGCGCCAGCGGGGAGAGGTTGAGCAGGTGTCTGAGCGTCATACGCTCCAGTATAGCGCAGATCGCGGCGGGAGGGGCATGGATGCTCCCATGCCCCTCCCAGTAGGCTCAGACGCCCGCCACTGCCAGTGCCAGATGACGCTGAATCTTTTTGGTGTTGAAGCGGTTCCACACCGTCAGCACCCCTGCGCGCAGCCCCTCTGCTTCGGCGTCGATCGAGTCGCTGTAGGCGTGCAGCGCGGCGATGACATCGGCGTCAGCATCGGGATCAAATTCGCCGATCAGCTCATTCACCCGGTCATGGGCGATCGCCAGATCGTTGAGCCTGCCGAGATGATCCTGAATCGCTTTGAGTTCCTCGATGAACTCGGCGGCGCTGCTGCCCAGCACATCGGCGAAGAGCGCCACGACGTAGCGCAGCCGCTTGAACTCGATCCGCAGGGCGTGCAGGGTGGTCATGTCGGCATCGGTGATGACATCGCTGTAGGCGCGCACCGCTCCCAGATGCCGGTAGATGAGTTCGGGCAGCACATGGCGCAGCCTGGCGGGATGCACATCATCGTTCTCGATCAGCCGCGCGCCTTTGCCGGGGGTGGTCAGAAAGTCGGCGTAATCTTCGACGAAACGGCGGTAGCCGCCGCGATCGAGCATCCGGTTGAGCGCACGCCGTGCCACCGCCCGACGCGCGTCGAGCAGCGTCACCGCCCCGGCAATGCCGGCTGCGTGATCCGGGCTGGCATCGGCAAAGCGCGTCAGGTCGTCGATCTGCACGTCGAGATCGCGCACCACGCCCAGCGTCCGCGCCAGCTTGCGCAGTGAGCGCGCATAGCCGGCGATCGCCTTCTGGCGGAAATATGGCTCCAGCAGGCGTAGGGCGCTGCGGGTGCGGCGCACCGCGACGCGCATGTCATGCACATCCTCGATGTCTTCTCCCGTGCGGCTGCCTGCCTCGTGTTTGAGGATGGTGATCAGTTCGTCGAGCAGGACTTTGCGCCCCGCTTCGGACATCGGGTCGTCCCCGCTCAGGGGGGCGCGCGCGGCTTTCAGGCGTTCGATCAGGGGCGTATCCTGGTCAGTCAATGTGGCGTCCATCATGCTGTGTTCTTCAGACTTTCCCAAAAGGACGAAAAAAGATACGCTCTATTTTTAATCAAATTAACGTGAATTTCAAGTTTTCTTAACAATAGGACGTAAAGAACAGGGCGCACTGTTCAGGCACGCCCTGTGCAGCTCAGAGAATCTGCGAGAGGAAGAGTTTGGTGCGGGGGTGCTGGGGGTTATCGAAGAAGTGTTCGGGCGTGCCCTGTTCGACGATGCGCCCCTGATCGAAGAACAGCACGCGATCTGCCACTTCACGGGCGAAGCCCATCTCGTGCGTCACCACCACCATCGTCATGCCGGAACGCGCCAGTTCCTTCATCACGTCCAGCACTTCGCGCACCATTTCCGGGTCGAGGGCGCTGGTCGGCTCGTCGAAGAGCATGATCTTCGGCTCCATCGCCAGGGCGCGGGCGATGGCGACGCGCTGCTGCTGCCCGCCGGAGAGCTGACCGGGGTATTTGTCCGCCTGTTCGGGGATGCCGACGCGGGTGAGCAGTTCGCGCGCCTTCGCCTCCGCCTTATCGCGCGACCAGCTTCGGACGTTGATCGGCGCGAGGCAGATGTTCTGCATGACGGTGAGATGCGGGAAGAGGTTGAACTGCTGGAAGACCATGCCGATCTCACGGCGGATGGCGGCGATGTTTCGCACGTCGTGGGTCAGCGGCATGTCATCGACGATGATCTCGCCTTCCTGGTGTTCTTCCAGGCGGTTGATGCAGCGGATGAAGGTCGATTTGCCGGAGCCGGACGGTCCGATGACCACGACCACTTCCTGCCGGGCGACATCGACCGTGACATCGCGCAGCACATGAAATTCGCCAAACCACTTGTTCACATTACGGCACACGATGATCGGATCGCGCGCGACAGCCTGTTCCATGATGTTTATCAGCCCTTATCTTTCGTTTTCCGGTCTGTTTTGCGGCAGCTTACACCCGCCGCGCCGCGCCTGAACCACTCGCTTCCAGCCGACGGCTGATCGCCGCCATGATGTAGCAGAAGCCGAAATACACGATCGTGATGAACAGGTACACTTCCCGCCGCGCGCCGAGAAATTCCGTCTGGGCGACCGCGCTCTGCGCGATGCCCGTCAGATCGGTCAAGCCGACGATCGCCACCAGCGAGGTGTCCTTGAACAGCGAGATGAACTGACCGACCAGCGCCGGGATGACCAGCCGCAGCGCCTGCGGCAGGGTGATGAAGAGCGTCACCTGCCAGCCCGCCAAGCCGAGCGCTTTTGCCGCCTCTTCCTGCCCAGGCGGGATCGCCTGCAAGCCGCCGCGCACATTCTCCGCAAGGTATGCTGCGCTGAAGAGCGTGATGCCGACCATCGCGCGGAAGACGTTATCGACTTCCGCCAGCGCCGGGTTGACGAGCGGCACGAGGAGCTGTGCCATGAACAGCACGGTGATCAGCGGCACGCCGCGCACGAACTCGATGTAGAGGGTGCAGGCAGTGCTGACGACGGGCAGGGTAGAGCGCCGCCCCAGCGCCAGCAGCACGCCGAGCGGGAACGAGGCGATGATGCCGACCATCGACAGCATGATCGTCAGCAGCAAGCCGCCCCAGCGTCGGGTATCGGTGATCGGCAGCCCCAGCCCGCCGTATGCCAGCAGGAACATGATCACCGGGATGATCATCAGCAGATAGGTGGCGATGCGCTGCGACCTGGCGCGCGGGTTGCGCCGCACCGCCGACGAATTGCCAGCGGGCAGGCGGTCGATGATTTTGGCGGCAAAATAGCCCGCCGTGCCGACCACGATCAGCAGCAGCAGGGGCAGGCTCATCATCGCCATGAACGGCGCAAAGTAGACTTTCAGCCAGTCCTGGAAGGGGCGCAGCCCGCGATATTGCAGGTCGATGATGTTCGCCATCGGCAGGTTCGTCCGGTTGACCTGTGGGCGCGGTTCTTCCAGCACCCATGAGTCGGTCATGCGGACGTACTGCGAGAAACGTCCGGCGGTCTGCACGACCGCGCCGCTCTCATCGCGGATTTCGCTGCGGATGAAGTTGCGCTCCAGATGCGGGTAGATGCCGTAGGACTCGATCAGCGCCGTGCCTTCACCGCCGCGTTCCAGCACATACCAGCCGTCTTCGGGGATGCGGATTTCGGTGAAGACGGTTTCGCCTGGTCGCAGCACCCCTTCGCTCAGCGTTTCACCGGTCGTGCTGCGCCAGATGCGCCAGGGGATAGGTTGGCTGTTGAGCGCCAGCCGCTCGACCACCGGGTCGGTCTCGCTCAGGCGGGCGCGCTCTGCTTCCAGCACAGCGCGCTGATTGGCGGTCAGGGTGCGCGCCGACGGGATGTCTTCAGCGAGGATGCGGTCGATCTCGATCAGGCGGGCGTTGTTCGTCAGGCGCGACTCGGCGGCGGCGCGCAGCAGGTTGGCTCCGGTATCGCCGAATCCCGCCAGAGTACGCAGTGCGTTGTCGCTGGTGGTCAGGTCATTCGCCAGCCGCATTCGGATGACTTCGCCGCGTTGAGCGATGAACCCCCACTGGGGCACTGGGGGCTGGGTGCTTGTGCCGACGACGATCGGCTCATCGCCCGCCGCCAGGTAGGAGGGCGGGAAGCTGAGCGGGGCAGCCACCAGCGGCACGATGAAGCTGACCGCCAGCAGCGCCAGCAGCACGATCGGCACGATGCGCGGCAGCCGGGCGAACGCGCCCAGCACCATGCCGATGATCGCGCCGATGACCAGCACCATCAGCCCCAGCCGCCATTCGGCGTCCACCTGAAAGCTGCCCATCAGGAAGTTGCGGATGTTGAACAGGATGACGAACCAGTTCGCCTGACCGACCACCCAGGCGATGAAGCTGACGATGAGCGAGACAATCAGCGCGACTCCGCCGATCGTCACCAGCGCGTCGATCGGCGTGCTGAACAGGTTCTTCCGCATCCACGCCAGCGGACCGACCACCAGCACAGGAGGAGCTTTGAATGGCGGTTCATCATAGTTGACGATGGTGGGCGCTTCGCCGAACACGGACGACTCGCGCGGGTCAGACAGGGTAGCCATGATCGGGGATCACCTCGTCACAATCTGGAAGCGGCGGTTGACGCGGTTCATGAGGGCGGCGATGGTCAGGCTGATGATTAGGTACGTCACCATCACCAGCGCCATACCTGTGACCGACTGTCCGGACTGGTTCATGATCGTTGTCGTCACCTGGAACAGGTCGGCATAGGCGATGGCGATCGCCAGACTGGAGTTCTTGGCAAGGTTGAGATACTGATTGCCCAGCGGTGGGATGATCACGCGCAGCGCCTGCGGCAGGATGACGCGGGTGAGGACATCACCGCCATTCAGCCCCAGCGCGCGCGCCGCTTCGACCTGTCCTCTGGGCACGGCGAGGATGCCTGCGCGCACGATCTCGGCGATGAACGCGGCGGTGTAGATCGCCAGACCCAGCAGCAGCGCCATGTATTCGGGCAGCACCTGCGACCCGGCGGTGTAGCGGAAATTGTTCTTTTCGGGCAGGCGCACCAGGATCGGCTGGGTGCTGTAGAGCGCTTCATCTGCCGGGGAGAGCAGCCCGTCGGCGCGCGCCCGGTCGAGCGGCACGATGCTGACTGCGCCGTTCTGCGTCACGGGCACGCTGGGTGCGGGTTCCGCGCTGACGACCAGCCAGCCGATGACCGCCGCGCCGACGAGCGCGATCAGCCCGTAGCGCGCGCGCGGATAGCGGATGCCCGTCAGTTCACGCTGCCGCCCATAATACACCCACATGACGATCGCCAGCGCCGCGCCGACGCCGACGAATGCCAGCCATTCCGCCAGCCGCGTGGTGGCGATGACTTCAGGGAAGGCGAAGCCGCGAATGTTGATGAACACCCAGGGGCGCAGCTCCAGGCGCAGCGCTGCGCCTGCACCGAGGATGCCCATCTGCACGCCGATCTCTGCCAGCGCGATGCCCGCCGCCGCGCCCCAAATGCGGATGCGCCGCTGGGTCTGCTGGTGCGTCGTCAGGCGGCGCGTCGTCCACCAGGCGTACAGCCCGACGAGCGCGTAGAGCAGCAGCCGCACCGGGATGACGGCGATGCCTTCCTGCGGGATGCTGGCGCTCTGCTGAAAGGCGGGCAGGCTGAGCATGATGGCGAAATACCAGACGAACAACTGCACCAGCAGCGGGGTATTTCGCAGGACTTCCACGATCGCCAGCGTGATCGTCCGCAGCAGCCAGTTACTGCTCAGCAGGAAGATGCCGCCGAACACGCCCAGCACCGTCGCCAGCATCAGACCGACCAGCACGACGCGCATGGTGTTGATGAAGCCGACGGTATACGCCTCCCAGTAGGTGCTGTTGGAGGTATACCACACCGGTTTGTCGCCGATGTCGAAACCGGCGCGGTCGCCCAGAAAATTGGTGTTCGGAGAGAGGTTGCGCGATGCCAGGGCGCTGAAAATGGCGGTCACCAGCGCGTAGAGCGCGGCGATCAGAACGATGGCGAAGATGATCTGCCCGATGACCGCCAGCACGCGCGTATCAAGCAGGGCAGACCCTCGACGTTGGGGAGATGAAGAAGAGTTGACCATCGCGGCGTGCTGCTCCCGGTTAAAGACCCGATCGGCGATTCATAAGAAGCGGTTTGCAAAAAATCATCGTCTTTTTAATGCCCCACCCCCGGTGTGCGCCGGGGGTGGGGGAGGTGCGGTGCGCGGCGGAGATCACCGCGCGCGGTGCTGGCTAACGGAAGGGCGGCGAATACAGCAGACCGCCGTTCGTCCACAGGTCGTTGATGCCGCGCGGCAGGTTGAACACGGTGTCCGGACCGAGGTGACGGTCGTAGATTTCACCGTAGTTGCCCACCTGACGGATGACCGTCACGGCGAAGTCGTTCGGGATGCCGTACAGCGAGCCGATCGCGTTCTGACCCTGACCCAGGAAGCGCTGAATTTCCGGGATCGGGCTGTTGATGAACTCATCGATGTTCTCACTGGTGATGCCGTATTCTTCCGCCTGAATGGTGGCAAAGACCGTCCACGCCACAATATCGGCGAACTGCGGGTCACTCTGCGGGCTGAGCGGGCTGAGCGGTTCCTTGCTCAGCGTCGCTTCCATGATGAAGTGATCGCCGGGGTTGGCGGCGGTAGACTTGTACGCCAGCAGACCACTCTTGTCGGTCGTAAAGGCGTCGCAGCGCCCGCTCAGGTAGCCTTCCCAGGTGGCGGCAGCGTCGGCGAACACCTGCGGGGTGTAGCTGATGCCACGCTGATCGAAGGCGTCCGCCAGGTTCAGCTCGGTGGTGGTCCCACTTTGGACGCAGATCGATGCGCCTTCGAGCTGTTCCAGTTCGGTGATGCCCAGTTCGGCGCGCACCATGATGCCCTGACCGTCGTAGAAGGTGACGGGCGCGAACGTCGCACCCCACACCGCATCGCGGCTGAGCGTCCAGGTGGTGTTGCGTGACATCATGTCGATTTCGCCGGACTGAATGGCTGCCTGACGCTCACCCGCCTGGAGGGGGCGGTAGCTCACAGCGTTGGCATCGCCGAGGATGGCGGCAGCGACGGCGCGGCAGAAGTCCACGTCGAAGCCTTCGTATTCACCCGCGTCATTGCGGGCGGCAAAGCCTGCCAGACCGGTGTTGACGCCGCACACCAGTTCCCCACGATTGAGAATGCGCTGTGTGATTTCGCCCAGCGCCACATCCTGCGCCGAGGCAACGGGGGCGAGCATCACCAGAATGGCGATCAGCGCCAGAAACAAACCTGCCTTCTTCATGCAAAATCCTCCAGTATTCGACAAATCAGACGACCGTCCATACATTACTTGCATGGACAGTGTAGCGAAATGCCGAAAATCTGTCAAAAAGTGTCAGAGGATTTTGTGAAAAGTCAACAGCCGGAGGTTCCCAGTATGGGATATGGTCTTACTTCCCTGCCCGCTGAACCGCGCAGACAGGCGGTGCAGCGGGTGGGATGAGCGGTGGTCAGCCCGCGCCGTCGCGGAGCATCTGAGCGAAGGCGTGCGGCATTCCCCCTTCTTCGGGGGTCGCTTCGATGGCACGGGCGGTGCGTTCGATGTCATAAGGCACGCGCACGAACTCGACGTGCAGATCGCGCCCTTCTGCCGTCAGCACGACGTAGCCGGCGCGCGGATCGCGGTCTTTCGGCTTGCCCACGCTGCCCGCATTGACGATCTGCCGTCCGCTCGGCAGGATTTTGTGATAGGGCAGGTGGGTGTGACCGCACACCAGCACATCCGCCTCCACGCCGTCCATGATGCGCTCGAAATAGTCATCCGGGCGGTCTTCAAACAGATATTCGTTGACTTTGCGCGGGCTGCCATGCACCAGCAGCACGCGCAGATCGCCCAGCTGCACCGGGATGGAGGCGGGCAGGGCGCGCAGGAACGCCTTGTTTTCCGGCGTCGTCACGCCGTTCGTCCAGGCGATCGACCGTTCGCCGCGTGCCCGATCGACATCGGTCTTGTAGGCACAGCCGCAGTCGTCGCTGTCGTTGCCGACGCCTTCGTCATAGTTGCCGAACAGCGTCGGGATGGCGCGGGCGCGGATGAGGTCGATGACCTCATTGGGGAACGTGCCATAGCCGACGAGATCGCCCAGACAGTAGAGATCGCGGGTCAGCCCGCGCGCGTCCATGTCCGCGAAGACCGCTTCCAGTGCCGCCAGGTTGCCATGAATGTCGCCGAAGATCGTGATCCGGTTCAAGTGTCTACCCTTCTGTGTTCACCAGTGCAGAGAGAAACCAGTTGATGCGTGAGCGCAGCCGCAGCGCTACCGTGTTCAGTGCTGCGTGGCGCGTCTGCGGATCGGTGTGCGCCAGCGGATCGGGGAAACCCCAGTGAAGCTGCACGCCGTCGCCGGGGAAAACCGGGCAGACCTCGCGCGCCCGGTCGCACACGGTGATGATGACGTCGAACGACTGCCCGGCGACCGCGTCCAGCGCGCGCACGCCCTGCCTGCTGATGTCCACCCCGTGTGCTGCCATGACTGCGATCGCCTCCGGGTGGACGCGCGTCGGCTGGCTGCCCGCGCTGATCACATCGACCCGTCCAGCGCTCAGGGCGCGCATCCAGCCTTCCGCCATCTGCGAACGGGCGCTGTTGTGCGTGCAGACGAACAGGATGCGCTGTCTGGGCAGGGCGTCAGGGGCGGGAGCGGGTGATGCCGCGATCGCCGGGTGCAGCGCCCGTCCCGCCTGCTGGAACTGTGCCGCCAGCAGCGCCATATCGACGCTGTAGTAGACATCGCGCCCGTCGGCTTCGCTGCGCCGGGTCGTGACCAAGCCGTCGGCGCGCATCTTCTTCAGATGATACGAGACGAGATTGATCGGCTGCCCCACCCGCTCGACCAGTTCATTGACGCGCAGGTCGCTTTCGGTCAGCGCTTTGAGCATTCCCCAGCGCAGGTCGTGCGCCAGCAGGCGGATGAGTTCGGGTGGGTGGGACAGGGTCATGGCAGTCCATTCATACTGCGTTTGCAGCGCGATCAGGCAGTCGGGCGTTCAGCTTCGTGCATTTCCGCCAGCCACAGTTTGATGCGCGCCTCGATCTGATCGCGCACCTGACGGAATTTTGCCAGCTTTTCCTCGTCCGTGCCATCCTCACGCACCGGGTCTTCAAAAATCCAGCGGTGGATGCGGCGGGCGTCGGCGCTGAGCGTCGGGCAGTCATCTTCGGCGCGGCGGCACACGATGATCGCATCGTCGAAGGTATAGCGCCCCATGATCTCTTTCACACCTTTGGAACGCTGACCGCTCACATCGATGCCGATCTCGCTCATCACCTGCACCGTCATCGGATGGATGACGGTCGGGTGCATCCCGGCGCTGTACACGTCGAACTCGCTGCCGCCTTCTTTGCGGAGGAACGCCTCCGCCATCTGCGACCGTGCCGAATTGTTGGTGCAAAGGAACAACACACGCTTGACCATGATTTGCCCTCTCTGAATATGGTTCAAAATAAATTGCTTCAATTCAATTTGAAGTATATTCGGAAACGTGCGGCGATGCAAGCCCCTGACAAAAAAACAGCCCCTTTCAACCGGAAAGGGGCTGTGAGTACACAGAATGGCTGCGATGCCACGTGTCAGGTCACTCGACGATGATCGTCGGGGCGCTGACCATGCCGCGCAGGATGCGCTCCATCGCCATCGTGTGGCTGCACACGTGGCGGGTGGCGAAGAAAGCGCAGTCGCACGCCCAGCCGTCACCGTGAAAGGTGGTGGTGTGGTCGCTGTTGTCACCCTGGAAGGTGACGCTGAACTCGACGAAATGAATGCGGTCTGGCTCATCGGCATAGCGCATCGCCTTCTCGACATCGCTGACCACGTTCTGCCCAGGCGCGTAGGGGAGAGGCTGGCGTTTGATCATCGGCTTGAACAGTTTCTCCACCGCCATGATGTGCGGGCAGATGCTGTGGGTGTGAAAACCGGGGCACGAGCAATCCCAGCCTTCATTGGTCATCGACAGGGTGTAGCTGTTGTTATCGCCCTTGAAGGTGATGGTGAAGGTGTTGAAGGTGGCGCGCTCCGGGTGGGCGGCGTACCACTTCGCCTTCTCAATTTTGCCGATCATGCCGTAGTCCATTGTGACACCTCCCTGTGATTAAAAACATCTGTTCGGTCTTTGGCAGCACAAAAAAGCGCGTGATGCCATGACAGCACCACGCGCTCAGCATTCGCCGGGAAGCTGGATGAAGACCGCTTTAAACCCAAAGGTCGCCAGATCGTTCGTCGCTCCATGCTCATACTTTAGCGCAAGTTTAAGCGAGTGTCAACAAATGACGATCCCCGTATGGTTCAGGCTTCAGCGGCGGCGGCTTCGCGCGCCTGAACGCGGTCGCGCACTTCTTCGATGACGGCGCGGCGGCTGCGTTCGTCGGGCGCACACGCCAGCTCCATGAGCATGAACAGGTCGGCGCGCGAACGCCCCGGCGCGAGCATCAGCACGGTGTCGTTCGCCTGAATGACGGTATCCCCGCGCGGCACGACCAGCGAGTCGCCCCGCCCGATCAGCACGATGAGGTTGTCTTTTGCCAGGCACAGATCGACGATCTGCATCCCGACGGCAGCGGCATCCGGCTTGACGGTGATCTCCATCAGGTCGTTGCGGATGACCCCATCGTTCATGACGAACGAGAGCGGTGATTTGGGCAGCGGCGAGTCGTCGTACACATTCAGCCAGCGCGCCATCGGCGCGGTCAGTGTGCCTTGCAGCAGCACCGACGTCAGCACGATGAAGAAGACCAGATGGAAGATGGTGTCGGCGGTGGCGATGCCCGCCAGCACCGGGAAGACCGCCAGCACGATGGGGGATGCTCCGCGCAGCCCGACCCACGAGATGTAGATCAGTTCGCGCAGGCGGAACCGAGCGAACGCCAGCACCGCGAACACGCTGACCGGGCGGGCGAACAGGATCAGGAAGGCAGCCACCGCCAGCCCTTCCGGGGCGACCGCCACCAGCCGTGACGGGAAGACCTGCAAGCCGAGCGTGAGGAACATGGCGATCTGCATCAGCCAGGCGATGCCGTCGTGGAACTGCGACAGACTGCGCTTGTGGATGAAATCTTCCCTGCCCATGAGCAAGCCGACCAGGTAGACCGCGAGGAAGCCGCTGCCTCCCAGAAAATCCGTCAGCCCGTAGGTGAGCAGCACCAGCGCGATGGTCACCACCGGGTACAAGCCGTCGTATTCCAGGCGCAGACGGTTGATGACCCGCGCGCTGGAGATGCCGATGGCGATGCCGATCAGCCCGCCCAAGCCGATCTGGACGATGAACTGTGGCACGAGGTCGAGCGGGGTGAGCGACGGGTTGGTGAGCAGGCTGAGCATCGCCAGGGTGAGGAAGACGCTCATCGGGTCATTGCTGCCCGACTCCAGCTCCAGCAGAGGTTTGAGCCGTCCCTTCAGGCGCAGATTTTTCCCGCGCAGCACCGAAAAGACCGCCGCCGCGTCAGTCGAGGCGATGATCGCGCCCAGCAGCACGCCCTCCGTCCAGCCGAAACCGAGGAACGCCTGCGCGAACCAGCCGACGAGCAGGGCGGTGAACAGCACGCCCAGCGTGGACAACCCGATGCCCAGCCCCATGACCGGGCGGATGCTGTTCCAGTCTGTGCCCAGACCGCCGGAATAGAGGATGAAGATGAGCGCGGCGATGCCGATCGTCTCCACCAGTTCCGGCGCGTCGAACTGCACCCGCCCGATCCCTTCCGACCCGGTCAGCATTCCGAGGATCAGGAAGAGCAGCAGCACAGGAACGCCGAAGCGCACCGCGATCTTGCTGAGGAAGATGCTCGCCAGCAGAAAAAGCGACCCAACCAGGAAAGCTGTCTCCAGCGACACCTAACGTACCCCCCAGAAACGCACGCTGTTGTCCGCTGCCGAAACCAGCAGCGTCCCGTCATTGCTGAAGACCACATCGCGCGGCAGCGAGTCGTGCGCGCCGATCTGCCCGATGACGCGCGCGCCGCCCACGTCGATCAGGCTGAGCGGGAACGTCTCCGCCCCGGTCAGCCCGCCGCTGAAGGGGACGCCGCCGGTCGCTGCCACCAGTCGTCCGTCAGCGCTGAACGCCACCGCCGAGACGACCTCGCCGATGCCCGCATTGACCACCGGAAGCTGCGCCAGGCGCACGCCCGCGCCATTGCTGCCGATCAGGTACAGGCTGACCGTGCCATCTGGCGCGCCGAACGCCAGCAGCGATCCGTCGCCGTTGAGCGCCAGCGGCGTGCCGAGGAAGTGCGGCGAGATACCGGTGTCGATGACGGCGATCTGTGTGCTGTCGGTCAGATTCCAGATGCCGATGTGGATCGTGCCATCCCGGATGAAATCCGCCGCCAGCCGATCGCCCGTCCCGCTGAACGCGAGGTTGATCGCCCCGCCGGGCGCGGGGAACTGCGCCAGTTCGCGCCCGTCGCGCACTGCGATCATGCGGATGGGGGCGTCCGCCGTGAATGATCCGTTGAGGGGAGCCTGACCGACCGCCAGCAGCGGCACGACCGGGTGGAAACCCATCGCGGTGATCCCTAAGCCGCCGCCCTGCGGCGCATCGACCCGGCTGAGCGGCTCCCCGCGCGAGTCGCGCAGTTGGATGTAGGGCAGTTGGGTGAAATCTTCCGGCAGTTGATAGGTGGCGATCAGGTCGAGGGTGGCGGCGACCGGGTAGCCGCTCCAGCCCGTGCTGACTTCGGCGCGCGGGGCAAGCTCACGATCGTTCAGGTTGTACACCAGCAGGTTGTCTGAGGCGCGCACCGCCAGCGTGCCATCGCCCGCCAGCGCGATGCGCGGCAAACCGAGGACGAGCCTGGCGACCTCGCCGACGCGCATTGTTGTGTCCGGGGTGATTGCCGGGCGGTCAGCGGGCAGGGATACAGTGGTCACGGGCAGGCAGCCGAAGAGCAGACTTTCGCCAGGCAGGTCTGGGCAGGAGTCAAAATCATCCGGCGTGCCGTCGCCATCGCGATCCGGGCAGCCGTTCAATTCGGGCGCGCCGGGTTGTTCAGGGCATTGATCGAACATGTCCGGCACGCCGTCGGCATCAGCATCACGTGGGGCGACACCGAGCGGGCAGCCGAGATTGTCCGGCGCGCCCGCCTGATCCGGACAGCCGTCGAAAGCATCCGGCTGCCCGTCGCCGTCGCTGTCGGGCGGGCAGCCATCCGGCGTCTGAGCGAACTCGGTGCGGCAGGCGTCGCGCGCATCGGGCACGCCGTCACGGTCCAGATCAGGGATGATCCCATCTGGGCAGCCGAAATTGTCCGCGCGACCCGGCTGGTCGAGACAGGTATCGATCGGGTCAGGCACGCCGTCGCCGTCGAGGTCAGGCAGGCGACCCTCCGGGCAGCCATAGAGTTCGGGCGTGCCGGGTTCCTGCCAGCAGTAATCGAGACGATCCGGCACGCCATCGCCGTCCGAGTCCGGCTCCTGAGCAGCGGCGGGCAGGGCGATCAGCAGCATGATCAGCAGGATGTACATGGGGCTTCTCACGGGGGTTCCCTTTCGCTGATTGGAGTCTGTTTGCAAATGACCTACCTCACCCCATTTTGCTGCGCTCAACCGCCCCTCTCCATCGGAGAAGGGCAGGAAACCTGACGGTTTCCTGGATGAGGTTGGGGCAAACAGATGCCGAAAGCAAGTTTGCAGACACACTCCGGCGCACGGCGTGTTGTTGATGGGCATAGTGTACACCGGGAATCGAGGTTTGTGGGCAATCGAACACATCGATGTGCTGTGGGGGCAGGGTGATGGGGCAAACTGGATCACCTGCACAAGCGCGCGCCGCCTGTGACGGGACGTGTACTTAATCGAATAACTTAGGCAGAGTGTCTGATTTCTGAAAATGAACTTGACAGGGTTTGCAAAACACCCTAGATTGTAAACGTTTACGATCGTAAACGTTTACGATCGCAGCATCGTACATCTTTTTTCACTTAGGAGTTTGCATCATGCGTAGAGTGTTCCTGCTTGTTTTGTGTCTGGCGGTGATCGGCATGGGCGTCGTTCAGGCGCAGCAGCCCGTCACCCTGACGATCGCCACCGTCAACAATCCCGATATGATCGTCATGCAGTCCTTCACGTCCACCTTTGAGGCGCAGTACCCCAACATCCGCCTCAACTGGGTCATCCTGCCCGAAAACGAACTGCGTGCCACCGTCACCACCGACGTGGCGACTGGCTCCAGCACGTTTGACATCGTGACCGTCGGCATGTTTGAAGCGCCGATCTGGGCGGAAAACGGCTGGATTCACTCCATCGATGATTTGGCGGCGGAATTCCCGGACAGTGTGCAGCCGGATTACGACTTTGAAGACCTGCTGCCCGGCGTGCGCCTCGGTCTGTCGTTCGAGGACGAACTGTATGCGCTGCCCTTCTACGGCGAGTCCAGCATGTTGTTCTACAACACGGCGATGTTCGAGGCTGCCGGGCTGGAGATGCCCGAACAGCCGACGTGGGAGCAGGTGCGCGAGTTCGCCTGTGCGCTGCACGACCCCGCCAATGGGCGCTTCGGCATCGTGCTGCGCGGTCTGCCAGGCTGGGGCGAGGTGATGGCTCCGCTGACCACCGTCGTCAACACCTTCGGCGGGCGCTGGTTCGATGAGAACTGGGAACCGCAGCTCACCTCGCCGGAATGGATCGAGGCGGTCACCTTCTACACCAGCCTGATCCGTGACTGCGGGCAGCCCGGCGCGACGGGTACGGGTTTCACCGAGGCGCTCACCCTGATCGCTCAGGGGCAGGCAGCGATGTGGGTCGATGCGACGGTGGCGGCAGGCTTCCTGAGCAACCCGGCGCAGTCCACCATCACCGAGACGCTCGGCTTCGCCAAAGCGCCGATCGGTCCGGTCGCCAAGGGCAATCACTGGCTGTGGGCTTGGTCGCTGGCGATCCCCACCACCACCACCCACGCCGCCGAAGCGCTCCAGTTTGCCACCTGGGCGACCAGCCGCGATTACATCAACCTGGTCGGCGAGACGAACGGCTGGCAGACCATTCCGCCAGGCACGCGCATCTCGACCTATGAGAACCCCAACTATCTGGCAGCCGCGCCGTTCGCCCCGGTCGTGCTGGCGCTGATGGAAACCGCTGACCCGACCGACTCCACCCGTGACCCCGTGCCGTATGTTGGCGTGCAGTTCGTCGGCATCCCCGAATTCCAGGGCATCGGCACGGACGTGTCGCAGCTCATCGCCGAAGTGCTGGCGGGCAATGCCACCGTCGAGCAGGCGCTGACGCGCGCCAACGAGATCACCCGCCGTGCAATGGAAGATGCCGGCTACTACGACTGATCGCCTCTGAACATGTCAGGGAGAGCCGTTTTATTTGACCTGTGCGGCTCTCCCGCATTCGCTCCCTCATCCTTTCAATAGATTTCTTCAGGGGAACGTGCGATCATGACCCAAGCCGCTGTTTTGTCCACCCGATCCGCCACCCGGCGCGAGAACCCGCTCAGCCTGCGCCGCCTGTTGCCCACCCCGGCGATCATCTTCATGATCCTCGTGACGCAGATTCCGCTGTTCTTCACGCTCTCCTACAGCCTGGAACGCTGGAATCTACTGCGCCCGGAGCGACGGGCGATGATCGGCATCAACAATTATCTGAACATCGTGCAGGACAGCGACTTCTGGACGATCCTGCTCAACACCCTGCAGCTCACCTTCGCCGTCGTCGCGGTGACGCTGGTCGTCGGCATGGGGCTGGCGCTGCTGCTCAACCGCGAATTTTTTGGGCGCGGGCTGGTGCGTACTCTGCTGATCACCCCCTTCCTGCTCATGCCAACGGTCTCCGCCGTGCTGTGGAAGAACGTGCTGTTCAACCCGGCGTTCGGGCTGATCGCCGCGGTAGCGGTATTATTGGGCTTGCCCCGCCCCGACCCGCTGGCGACCGCGCCGATGCTTTCGGTGATCATCATCATCGCCTGGCAGTGGACGCCGTTCATGATGCTCATCCTGCTGGCGGGGCTGCAATCGCTCGACCACGAGCAGATCGAGGCGGCGCGCATCGACGGGGCGGGCGGCTGGCTGCTCTTCCGCTTCATCATCCTGCCGCATCTGCGCCGCTACATCGAGCTGGCGGTGCTGATGGAGACGCTGTTCGTGCTGAGCATCTTCGGAGAAATCTTCGTCACCACCTCCGGCGGACCGGGCATCCAGACGACCAACCTGTCGTATGGCATCTTTCAGGAGGCGTTTCAGCGCTGGAACATCGGGCGGGCGAGCGCGCTGGGCATCTACGCCATCATCCTGGCGAACATCGTGATGATCTTTTTCGTGCGCGTGCTGCGGCGCGGGCAGAAGGAGGCGATCGTCTCATGACGACGACGACCCGGCACATTCACTGGGGCGGCATCGCGCTGACGCTGCTGACCTACGCCATCGCCATCCTGATCTTCTTCCCGATCCTGTGGATGGTGCTGACTTCGTTCAAGACGGAAGCGGACGCCTTCGCCTTTCCGCCCAAAATCCTGTTCGAGCCGACGCTGGACAACTGGCGCATCGCGCTCATCGACAGCCCGTTCACACGCCACCTCACCAATACGCTGATCATCACCCTCGGATCGACGGCGGTGGCGCTGGCGCTGGGCATCCCGGCGGCGTATGCGCTGGCGTATTACCCGACGCGGCGCAGCGACTTCACGCTGACGTGGCTCATCTCCACCCGGATGCTGCCGCCAGTGGGCATCATCGTGCCGCTGTTCATCATCGCGCGTGACCTGGGGCTGCGCGATACGCACCTCTCGCTGATCATCATGTACACGGCGATGAACCTGCCGCTGGTCATCTGGATGATGCGCTCGTTCTTCCTTGACGTGCCCTACGAGATTCTGGAGGCGGCACGCATCGATGGGGTGACGCTCATGCAGGAATTCCGCATGGTTGTCATTCCGCTCGTCACGCCTGGGCTGTTCGCCACCATCCTGCTCTGCCTGATCTTCGCCTGGAACGAGTTCTTCTTCGCCTTCAACCTGACGGTCACACAGGCTGCGCCGCTTTCGGTCTACATCTCGTCGTTCAAGACCTCCGAGGGGTTGTTCTGGGCGAAGATGTCGGCAGCGGCGACGGCGAGCGTGCTGCCGGTGGTCATTGCCGGCTGGTTCGCCCAGAAGCAGTTGGTCAAGGGACTGACGATGGGCGCAGTCAAATGATGTTCCGGGCTGGCGGGGTGCGGCGGCGTGCTGATCGCTTAGAATAGGGGCACTGTCGTTCGCGCGCAGGGCTGCCAGCCCTGCATCATTTGAAAGAATACTGTCACGATGAGCCAATCCCGATCGAACCGGACCACGCCGACCATGCATGAAGTGGCTGAAGCTGCCAACGTCTCCATTGCGACCGTCTCGCGCGTCATCAACGACGCGGGCGGGGTGAGCGTTGCGGTGGCAGAACGGGTGAGAGAAGCGATGAAAGCGCTGAATTACCATCCCAGTTCAGTAGCGCGCAGCCTCAAGGTGCAGCGTTCGATGCTGGTCGGCGTGCTGGTTCCCTTTCTCGATCACCCGTCCTACAGCCGTATGGCGCTGGCGATCGAGCGCAGCCTGTTCGATCAGGGCTATCACGCGCTCATCTGCAATGCCGAAGAAGACGAAGCGCGCGAGCGGGCATATATCGAGATGCTGCTGCGCCAGCGGGTGGAGGGGATCATCATCGATACCTCAGCGCGCAGCTTCGACGGTTTGATCGAGCTGCAGAAGAATCACGTGCCGATCGTGCTGTTCGATCGCATCGTCAACACCATTCAGTGCAATCAGGTTTTCTGCGATAACTCCCTCGGCGGCTACACGGGCATTCAGCATCTTGCCGAGCTGGGGCACAGGCGCATCGGCGTGATCGCCACCATGTCGTACACCGAGACGATGATGCGCCGCGTCGCCGGGACGCGCCAGGCGATCGACGCCTACGGGATCGATGCCGATCCCGCTCTGCTCATTCAGGGCGATACCCAGCTTTTCGACATGGGCTACAACGCCGCCAAACATCTGCTGCAACTCGACCCGCCCCCAACCGCCATCTTCGCCCTGACCGACGTGACCGCCGTCGGCGTGATGCACGCGGCGGCGGAGATGGGCTTGCACATCCCGGACGATCTCTCGGTGGTCGGCTACGATGACCTGCCGATCGCCTCTTACACCATCCCGCCGCTGACCACCGTCGCCCAGCCGATCATGCAGATGGGCGAGACGGCATCGGCGGTGCTGATCCGCCATATCGAAAACGCCGAACTGCCGCCGGAACGGGTGGTGCTGCCCACACAACTGGTCGTGCGCGCCACCACCGCCCCGCCCAGGCAGGGGCGGCGTCCTCATTCACCCAAACGAAAGAAGCCTGCACCATGAAAGCTGTGAGATTTCCCGCGCCGCACCAGATCGCGGTTGAAACTGTGCCTGATCCGACCTGTGGCGACCACGATGTGATCGTCGCCGTCACCTCGGCGGGCATCTGCGGAACCGACCTGCACATCTTCCGCGATGAATTCGGCGCGACGTTTCCCCTCATTCCAGGTCATGAATTTCATGGGCGCGTGGTCGAGGTCGGCTCCGCCGTGACGACCGTGCGCGTCGGCGAGCGCGTGGTCATCGACCCCAACCTGTACTGCGGCATATGCAGCCGCTGTCGCAATGAACAGCACAACCAGTGTCTCAACCTCGCTGCCGTCGGCGTGACGCGCGATGGCGGCTTTGCCGAGTACGTCAGCGTGCCGCAAAGCGCCTGCTACCCGCTGCCTGACGGCATGACCGACAAGCAGGCGGCTTTCGTCGAACCACTGGCGTGCGTGGTGTACGCGCTGCGCCGGATGCGCGTGCAGCCCGCCGATCGCGTGCTGATCCTCGGCGCGGGACCGATGGGGCTGCTGCTGGTACAGGCGCTGCGCCACAGCGGAGCCTCGCTGATCGCCGTCAACGAGAAACAGCCGCACCGCGCCGAACTCGCCCGATCGATGGGCGCGAATGCTGCCATCCTCGCCGGGGGTGAGCAGGCGGCGCACCTGCGCGACCTCGCCCCGGAGGGCTTCGACATCGTGATCGACGCCACCGGCGTGCCGAAGGTGATCGAGTCGGGGTTCGCTCACCTCAAGCCGCGCGGGACGTTCCTGCAATTCGGCGTGACGCCGAACAATGCTCAGATCACCGTCTCTCCCTACGACATTTTCCGCAAAGACTGGACGATCCTCGGTTCGTTCGCCCTGTCGTACACCTTCCAGCCTGCCATCGACTGGCTGCATTACGGCGTCATCGATGTTGAGCCGCTCGTCAGTCATGTCGTGCCGATGGACGATTTTGCTGAGGTGTTCGAGATGTTCGGCAGTGGGCAGACGCTCAAGGTGCATCTGACCATCGGCGACGGGAAAGGGTGAGCCTCATGCAGGCACTGGTTCTGGAGCGACAGGGGGAACTGCGCCTGCGCGAGATCGCGCTGGATGAGCCGCTCGGTCGGCACGATGTGCGGATCGCGGTGCATACTGTCGGGGTATGCGCCAGCGATGTGCATTACTACGAACACGGGCATATCGGGCAGTTCATGGTGCGCGAACCGATGATCCTCGGTCATGAAGCCAGCGGCGTGGTGACGGAGATCGGCGAAGGCGTGACCACGCTGGCGGTCGGCGATCGGGTGTGCATGGAGCCAGGCATCCCCGACCCGAACAGCCGTGCCGCGCGGCTGGGGATGTACAACCTCGACCCGGCGGTGCGCTTCTGGGCGACCCCGCCCGTACATGGCGTGCTGCGCCCGTCGGTGGTGCATCCTGAGGCGTTCACCTTCAAACTGCCGCCCAACGTCAGCATGGCGGAAGGGGCGATGGTCGAACCGCTGGCGGTGGGGATGCACGCGGTGAACAAGGCGCGCATCCGCCCAGGCGATCTGGCGGTGGTGATCGGCGCGGGACCGATCGGCGTGCTGAACGCGCTGGCGGCGCTGGCGGGCGGGTGCAGCCGCGTCATCCTGAGCGATGTGCAGCAGCCCAAACTCGACCTCGCAGCGGCGCTGGGGCAGGCGATCATCCCGGTCAATGCCGCGCATGACAGCCTGGTCGATGTGGTCATGACGCACAGCGACGGCTGGGGCGCGGATGTGGTCTTCGAGTGCAGCGGCAGTGCCCGCGCCGCCGCCAGCGTGCATGAGCTGGTGTGCCCTGGTGGGTGCGCCGTGTTCGTCGGGCTGCCGTCTGCGCCCATCCCGTATGATGTGTCGGCAATGGGGGTGAAAGAGACGCGCGTCGAGCATGTCTTCCGCTATGCCCACGTCTACCCGCGCGCGCTGGCGCTGATGGGCAGCGGCAAACTCAACGTCAAGCCGCTGATCACCGACACATTCGCCTTTGCCGACAGCGCTGCCGCTTTCGATTATGCCCTGCACATGCCGCCTGCCAGCGTCAAAGTGCAGATCACCGTGCATCCTGATGAGGAGAAACCATCATGACCGATCCTGTGACCACTGCCCGCCCGATCCTCGACCGCTTCCGTCTCGATGGCAAGACCGCTCTGGTGACGGGCGGCGCGCAGGGCATCGGGCGCGCCTTCGCCCACGCGCTGGCTGAAGCCGGCGCAGCCGTCGCCGTCGTCGATCTCTCGCTGGAGAATGCCGAACGCACTGCCCATGAACTGACCGGAAAAGGTGCGCGCGCCCTGGCGATCCGCGCCGACGTCACCCAGCCGGACTCGGTCGAGGCGATGATGCGGACGATCATCGAAGCGTGGGGCACGCTGACCATCGCCGTCAACAACGCGGGCATCGGGCAGTGGGTGGACTCCGAGGTGATGAGCGAAGCCGACTGGGATCGGATGCTGAGCATCAATCTCAAGGGCATCTTTCTGTGCGCTCAGGCGGAAGCACGGGTGATGCTGCCCGCTGGCTATGGCAAGCTGATCCACACCGCGTCGATGTCCGGGCACATCGCCAACACGCCGCAGAATCAGGCGGCGTACAACGCCAGCAAAGCCGGGGTGATCCACCTGACGCGCTCGCTGGCGGCGGAGTGGGCGGGGCGCGGCGTGCGGGTGAACAGCATCTCTCCAGGCTACACACGCACGCAGCTGGTCGATGACCTGCTGGCGACGCCCATCGGCGGGCAGATGCTCCCCGCATGGCTGAGCCGCATCCCGATGGGACGCATGGCGGAGGTGACCGATTTGCAGGGCGCGTGCGTCTATCTGGCGTGCGAGGCGTCCGATTACGTCACCGGGACGGATGTGGTGATCGACGGCGGCTACTGCTGCTGGTAGCGGTGTATCGGGTGGGCGACCCACCGGGTCGCCCCTACTTTTTCATCCACCTCACATCAGACCGCCCGTTGCCCATGCCGCCAAAGCGATCTATAATCGAACATCTGTACTCACACGATGCTCATGAATGGCAAAGGCGCTGATCGGCATGGCTCAGGATCGGATCGTCGTGCGCGGCGCGCGCGAACACAACCTGAAGAATATCGATGTGGAGATTCCGCGTAACAAGCTGGTGGTCATCACCGGTTTGTCCGGTTCGGGCAAGTCATCGCTGGCGTTCGACACCATCTTTGCGGAGGGGCAGCGCCGCTATGTCGAAAGCCTGAGCGCGTATGCCCGACAGTTTCTGGGGCAGATGGAAAAGCCGGATGTCGATCAGATCGAGGGACTCAGCCCGGCGGTGTCGATCGACCAGAAAGGCGTCAGCCACAACCCACGTTCGACGGTGGGCACGGTGACGGAGATTTACGACTATCTGCGCCTGCTGTATGCGCGCGTCGGCATCCCGCACTGCCCGGTGTGCGGCGAACGGGTGGAGGCGCAGACGGCGCAGCAGATCGTCGATGAGGTGAGGGCGCTGCCTGATGGGACGCGCGTACAGCTTCTCGCCCCGCTGATCAAGGGGCGCAAGGGCACGCACGAGAAGGTGTTCGACGACGCGCGCAAAGCCGGCTTCGCCCGCGTGCGTGTGGACGGCGAAGTGCGCGAACTGGACGAGGCGATCAAACTCGACCGCTATAAGATTCACCACATCGAACTGGTCATCGACCGCCTGATCATCCGGCGTCACGACGATCCGGACTCGGAAGATGCGCGCGCCGCCGAAACCCGCCTGAACGACGGCATCGAGACGGCGCTGGAGATGGGTGACGGCGTGATGATCGTGAGCAACCTGAGCGCCGAACCGCCTGAAGACACGATCTACAGCGAGCGGCTGGCATGTGTCAACGGACATGGCAGCCTGCCGGAGATCGAGCCGCGCACCTTCAGCTTCAATACCCCGACCGGGGCGTGCCCGACTTGTCAGGGGCTGGGCTTCAAGCTGCAAATCGACCCGGCGCTGATTGTCCCCAATCCTGACCTGAGCCTCGACGAAGGGGCGATCGTCAGCAACGGCTGGAACACCGAAGACTCCAACTCGTGGGGCGGCAGCCTGATCCGCGCCGTCGCCGACGCCTACGGCGTGCCGATGGATGCGCCCTGGCGCTCGCTCACGCCCGAACAGCAGAATCTCTTCCTGTACGGTACGGGCAAAGAGAAGGTGCGCGTGCGCTTCACCAATGCACAGGGGTCGTGGCGTGAATACAACACGTCCTACGAAGGCGTGATCACCAATCTGGAGCGGCGCTACCGCGAAACCGCCAGCGATTACATCCGCGAAAAGATCGAAGAGGTGATGGCGCAGGTTCCGTGCGCCACCTGCAATGGCAGGCGTCTGCGCCCGGAGGCGCTGGCGGTGACGGTGGCGGGCGAGCCGATCGACGCGGTGACCGCGCTGCCGGTCAACCGACTGGTCGGCTGGGTGGATGCGCTGCGCGGCAAACAGGGCGGCGAAGCGCTGCTCAACGCCCGTGAACGAGAGATCGCCCATCAGATCCTGAACGAGATCGAGGCGCGCGTGCGCTTCCTGAACAATGTCGGCTTGGGCTATCTTAATCTGTCGCGCTCCGCCGGGTCGCTCAGCGGCGGCGAAGCGCAGCGCATCCGCCTCGCCACGCAGATCGGCAGCCGCCTGACCGGGGTGCTGTACGTGCTGGATGAGCCGAGCATCGGGCTGCATCAGCGCGACAACGCCAAACTCATCCAGACGCTCACCGACCTGCGCGACCTGGGCAATACGCTGCTGGTCGTCGAACACGACGAAGAGACGATGCGCTGCGCCGATTACCTGATCGACCTCGGTCCTGGCGCGGGCGAACGCGGCGGTTACGTCATCGCGGCGGGCACGCCGGAGGAAGTGATGCAGGTCGAGGAGAGCCTGACCGGGGCGTACCTCTCCGGCAGGCTGAAGATCGATGTGCCGTCGGCGCGCCGCCCAGGAAACGGCAAGGTGCTGGTGGTGCGGAACGCTACCGAGAACAACCTGAAGGGCATCGACGTGACCTTTCCGCTGGGCAAGCTGGTGTGCATCACCGGGGTGAGCGGCAGCGGCAAAAGTACCCTCATGGTGGACATCCTATACAGGCGGCTGGCGCAGATTCTCAATGGCAGCCGCGATCGCCCAGGCGCGCATGATGCGCTGGAAGGGGTGGAACACCTCGATAAGATCATCAATATCGACCAAAGCCCGATCGGGCGCACGCCGCGCAGCAACCCCGCCACCTATACCAAACTGTTCGACCTGATCCGCACGCTGTTCGCCGAACTGCCGGAGAGCAGGATGCGCGGCTACACCGCCGGGCGCTTCAGCTTCAACGTCAAGGGCGGGCGCTGCGAGAACTGCGAAGGGCAGGGCGTGCTGAAGATCGAGATGCAGTGCCTGCCGGACATCTACGTCGATTGCGACGTGTGCAAAGGGGCGCGCTACAACCGCGAGACGCTTCAGGTGCATTACAAGGGCAAGAGCATCTCCGACATCCTCGACATGACCGTCAGCGAAGGGGTGCAGTTCTTCAGCGCCATTCCGAACATGGTGAGCAAGCTCAGCACGCTGGAAGAGGTCGGCTTGGGGTACATCCGCATTGGTCAGCCCGCCACCACGCTCAGCGGCGGTGAGGCGCAGCGCATCAAACTCAGCCGCGAACTGAGCAAACGCGCCACCGGGCAGACGCTCTACATCCTCGACGAGCCTTCGACCGGCCTGCACAGCGCTGACGTTGCCCGCCTGATCGCCGTGCTGCAAACGCTGGTCGATCAGGGGAACACGGTGCTGGTCATCGAACACAACCTGGACATCATCAAGGTGGCGGATCACCTGATCGACATGGGTCCCGAAGGCGGGGACGGCGGCGGGCGGGTGATCGCCGAAGGCACGCCCGAAGAGGTGGCGCAGGTCGAGGGCAGCTTCACCGGGCAGTTCCTCCGCCCGATGCTGAGCAGATGAGCGGACCAGCCGCGTGAAGAGCGCGGCTTGTCGATCCTGCACAACCTGACGCGGGCACGGTATCCAAAGCGCAAAGCCGCTGTACAATCGAAGGCAGTTGCAATCCGCTCACACGATACAGGGTGCGCCCCGATGACTGCCATTTCGGTGTTCGACATGCTCAAGATCGGCGTCGGTCCGTCCAGTTCGCACACGATGGGTCCCTGGCGCGCGGCGCAGCGCTTCCTGCGCGAACATGTGCCGGAGGCGCGCTGGAGCGCGGTCGAGGCGGTGACGGTGCATCTGTACGGCTCGCTCGCCAAAACAGGGCGCGGGCACGGCACGGACATCGCCGTGCTGCTCGGCTTGAGCGGCGAAGAGCCGACCACCTTCGACACGACTCAGCTCGATGCCCGCATCGCCGCCATCCGCACGGCGCGCGCGCTGCCGCTGGGCGGAGGGGCGCTCATCGCATTCGACCCGGCGACCTGCATCGTCTTCCATTTTGATCAGACGCTGCCCTATCACCCGAACGGCATTCGTTTTGAGGTGCGCTTCGCCGATGGATCGGGCGCAGAGGCGACCTACTACTCAATCGGCGGCGGATTCATCGTGCAGGAAGGCGAGTCCAACCCGGCGGATGCGATTCGCCTGCCGTTCCCGTGTCAGGTGGCGGAAGATGTGCTGACGCACTGCACCGCGCACGATCAGGCGCTGTGGCAGATGGTGTGGGAGAACGAACGGACGTGGCGCGATGATGCTGCCATCACCGCCGGGCTGGATGCGCTGTGGCATACCATGCGCGATTGCATCTGGCGCGGCTGCCACACCAGCGGCACGCTGCCGGGCGGGTTAGGCGTGGCGCGGCGGGCGAAGGCGCTGCACGATCGGCTGATCGGCGGCGCGCCCTACAGCACGCCCGATGAGTGGATCGCCCGCATCCGCGCCTCGCGCGCCAGCTTCCCGGATGTGGTCAAGTGGGTGAGCGTGTTCGCCCTGGCGGTCAACGAGGAAAATGCCGCTTTCGGGCGCGTCGTCACCGCGCCGACCAACGGTGCAGCCGGGGTCATCCCGGCGGTGCTGATGTACTACGTCTGCTTCCACCACGCCGATGACGAGGCGGTGCGTCGTTTCCTGCTGGCGGCGGGCGAGATCGGCAGCCTGTTCAAGAAGGGCGCAACCATCTCGGCGGCGATGGGCGGCTGCCAGGCGGAGATCGGCGTCTCGTCGGCGATGGCTGCCGCCGCGCTCACCGAGGGGTTGGGCGGCAGCGTGGCGCAGGCGCTCATGGCGGCGGAGATCACGATGGAGCATCACCTCGGTCTGACGTGCGACCCGATCGGCGGGCTGGTGCAGATTCCGTGCATCGAACGCAACACGATGGGCGCGATGAAGGCGATCACCGCCGCCAACCTCGCGCTGGAGAGTGCGCCGCACCTGGCGAAGGTGTCGCTCGATGGCGTCATCCGCACGATGTGGCAGACGGCACAGGACATGAGCGACAAATACAAAGAGACGAGTGAAGGCGGGCTGGCGGTCAGCATCTCCGTCAACCTCGCTGAATGCTGACCCGCCCAATCGCCCTGTTTCTGTATTATCATTGAGACAACGCATCAATCCCGATGCGTTGTGTTCGTGTTGCATGACGAGACAAGGTGCAGACTACAAGACCATGTTCCTGCCCTACACACAGTGTGTGGAATGCGGTGTGACGGATGGATTGGCAGTTGAGGCGCGCGATCTGGTGGTGCGCTACCCTGGCACGCGCCGCAGCGCGCTGAAGGGGATCACGCTGCGCGTGCCCACCGGGGCGCGTGTGGCGCTGGTGGGGCACAACGGCGCGGGCAAATCGACCCTGCTCAAGGCGGCTGCCGGGCTGCTCACGCCGGAGTCGGGGGTGCTGCGGGTGTACGGCGCGCCCGTCGGCGCGTGTCTGCACCGGGTGGCATATCTGGCGCAGCGCGGCGAGATCGACTGGCGTTTCCCGGTCACGCTGCGACGGCTGGTGATGAGCGGGCGCTATGTGCATCTGGGCTGGTTCGCCCGTCCTGGCGAAGCCGATCACGCCATCGTCGATCGCGTCATCCGCCAGTTGGGGCTGTGGGAACTGCGCGATCGGCAGATCGGGCAGTTGAGCGGCGGGCAGCAGCAGCGCGCGCTGCTGGCGCGGGCGCTGGCGCAGCAGGCAGACCTGCTGCTGCTGGACGAGCCGCTCAACGCCGTCGATGTCGAAACGCGCACCATCGTCGAAGAGGTGCTGCACGACCTGCACGCTCAGCGCAAGACGGTGCTGATCGCCACGCACGACCTCGGTCGGCTGGAGGCGGATTTTGACGCGGCGGTCTACCTGAGCGACGGGGCGGAAGTCGCGCCACCGCCTGGCGGGTTCGTGGGCGAATCGGTCGGGCTGTTCGCGTGATCGAGTGGATCGTCGCCCCGTTTCGCTTCGGATTCATGCAGACAGCGCTCATCGGCGCGGCGCTGGTGGGCGTGGCGTGCGCCAGCATCGGGGTCTATGTGGTGCTGCGACGCATGGCGTTCATCGGCGATGCGCTGGCGCACACCATCCTGCCCGGCGTGGTCATCGCCTATCTCAATCAGTGGAATTTGCAGGGCGGGGCGCTGATCGCCGGGCTGGTGACGGCGCTGGGCATCGGCTGGCTGACGCGCAACCAGCAGATTCGGGAGGACACGGCGATCGGCATCATGTTCACCGGGCTGTTCGCCTTCGGCGTGCTGCTGATGAGTACCGCCAGGTCGTTTCGGGATTTCACGCACATCCTGTTCGGCAATGTGCTGGGCGTGACGGGCGGAGACCTGCTGCTCATCGCCGGGATCACCCTCGGCGTGCTGGCGCTGCTGCTGCTCTTTCATAAGGAACTGGAGCTGACCTCGTTCGACCCCAACCATGCTCAGGTGATCGGCTTGCGCCCGGATCGGCTGCGCTATCTGCTGCTGGTGCTGCTGGCGTTCACGGTGGTCAGCAGCATTCAGGTGGTCGGCGTGGTGATGACCTCGGCGCTGCTGATCACCCCGGCGGCGGCGGCGGCGCTGCTCACGCAGCGGCTGTGGCGGATGATCGTCATCGCCTCGGTCATCGCGGTCGCTTCGGGGGTGATCGGGCTGTACGCCTCGTACTACGCCAACGTCTCATCCGGTGCGGCGATCGTGCTGGCGTGTACCGGGTTCTTTGCGGTGGCGTGGCTGGTCAGCACCATCAGGACGCGCGCCCGCCCGGTTCAAGACGCGCTGTAAGGACGTCTGCGCTTTCGCGTGAAATGCCGATCGTGTGTTAGAATACGGTTTATTCCGGCGCATTCGGTATGAACCGTAATGGCACAGATCTTCATCAGTTATTCCAAACAGGACATCGCCTTCGCCAGGCATCTGCGGACACTGCTGCAAAATGCGGGGTTCGAGGTGTGGCTGGACGAGAAGCTCATCCCCAGCACGCAGTGGTGGCGCGTGCTGGAGGCGGAGATCAAGGCGTCGCGCGCGCTGGTGGTGATCATGTCGCCCGCCTCTGCCGAGTCGCGCTGGGTGGAGCGCGAGATTCTGGTCGCCGAAAATGCCAACCTGCCGATCTTTCCGGTGCTGCTGGCGGGGGAAGGCTGGTCGCGCCTCGCTGACATTCAGTTCGAGGACATGACGGCGGGGCTGAGCGCCACCCTGCCCCAGCGTTTCATCGACGCGCTGCGCGCCGTCATCGACGGCAAGCCGATCGCCAAAACCGCCAGCCAGCCGATCGCCGCGCCGCTCACTCAGGTGACGACCGAGCGCCGCCTGCTGGAAGCCGCCATGCCTGCTGAGACGGTGCGCGGCAGCGAGACCGAGCTGTGGGCGAAGATCACCCTGCCGGACTCGCCTGGGCTGCGCGATGAACTGCCCGCTGTCGTGCCAGGCGGCGATGTCATCCAGAAGAGTGACGCCCGCACCACTTCGTTCCCCTTCCGCTTCCCGATCGACCCGCGCACGGGCGCGCGCCTGCCCGCCCGCGTCACCCTCAAGGCGCGTTCGACCGACTTCATCGTCGAGTCGCCAGGCGGTGATGACAGCGAGGTCGTCGAACTGCCACCCGATGTCGATTCGCGCACCGTCATCTTCACCCTGACGCCCAAAACTGGCGGTCGGGTGAGCGGGCGGGCGCGCGTCATCGTCGATCTCATCTACGACAAACAGGTCATCGCCCAGATTTCGTGCGCCACCACGCTGGTTGAGGAAGCGACGCGGGCGGCGGTGGCGGCGGGCTGGGGCTTGTGGAGCGTCCCGGTCGGCGCGACCAGCGCCAGTGCGGGCGGCTATGCCGCGCCGGGCGGGGTGATGCACGGCGATGATGAAAGCATCCCGTCGGAAGAGTCCCCCGATGCGTTCGGCGCTGAAGAAGCTGACGAACCCGCGCCGCGCGCGCGTGAGCGCGACCCGATCGCCCCAGCCCCGCCGATGATCATGCCGCCTGCCCCGAAACCGCAGGCAGCTCAGCGCGTCCCTGCCGACCTGTCCGGCGCGGGCGTGCCGCCGACTGCATCGCGCGTGCCGCCGCGCCGCACGCTCAATTTCCCGATGGCAGCCAGCGCCATCGCCGCGCTGGTGCTGGTGTTCGGTCTGGTGTTCGTCCTGACGAGCCAGCAGAACCCGGCGATCAATACCGGCCAGGCGACTCAGGGCGCGTCGGCGATCGCGCTGGCGGGCACAGCCAGTTCGACGCCCGATGCGACCACCGCGACGATCGGCATCTCCACCACCGACCAGCAGCGCACCGAGAGCGCCGCGACAGGCGCGACCAGCGTGATCCGAACGACGCGCCCGACTGAGACGCCGTTCGATCCACCGCCCGAACCTGTCGAAGCATCTGCCACGCCTGGCGGTTTCTTCCCGCCGACGCGCACTCCTGATTCGTCGGATGTGGGCGAAAGTCCATCCGGGCGTTCCGGCGTGGCGGGCACGCTGCTGATGAACTGCACGACCCTCGCGGAGACGGAAGTGCTGTTCACGATCATGAGCCAGGCGGGCATCACTTACGAGCGGCTGGAAGGTGAAGCGCTCCAGCAGGTCATCGATCAGACGATGCGCTGGGACGGGGCAGCGCTGCTCTTTCACGGATCATGCTTTCCTGGAGACGATGTGCTGGTGACGGCGGAGCTGTTCCAGCCACCGCGCCTGACCGGGCTGGTGCATCCCCGCTCGCTGACGTATGCTGCCGACATCGCATCCGGCGATGTGAGCGGGTCGCTGCTGTACGATTTTGTGGTCGGCATGACCTATTACAGCTTTGGCTGGATGAGCGCGGAGGTGCTTGAACGGCTGGAGCGCGTGGTTTCCGCCATCGACAGCACGCCCAGCGCCGAGTACAGCTTCGTCAATACCATGAACAGCGGCGATACCGAAGCGATGCTGCATCTGCTGATCGGCAATCTGCGCTGGGTGGTGTATGAAGATTACGATGGCGCGCTGGAGGCATACCGCGCCGTATCTTCAGATACGCCTGCCTACGCGCTCGCTCAGGCGAACATCGGCGCGCTGTTCATCAACCGCATCTATCAGAGTCAGCAGGGCGGGGCAACGCTGGATGACCCGCTGGTGATCGAGGCGATCGCGCTGGCGCGCGCGGCGCTGAATGAGGCGCGCAGCCGGGCGACGACCGATCGGGCGCTGCCGCTGCACATCGCGCTGCTGGAGGCGCAGCTCCTGACGCTGGTCGAAGGGCGGACGGGCGAAGCGATCGCCCTGTGCGACCGGCTGGAGAGCGAGTATATGCGCAGCAGCGGGCTGCTCACCTGCCGGGCGGCGGCGCGCCTGACCGCTCTGAACGCATCCTGCACACAGGCTGCGACGCTGGAGACGGCGCTGAACGAACTGAATGACGCGCGTCGGTTCGCCTTTGATGGGGAATACGAGTTCAACTACTGGCTGGCGCGCGGCTACAGCGTGCGTGCGGCGTGCGCGGCGGACGACGCTGTGCGTGCTGAAGCGCGCCGTCTGATGCGCGAGTCTGCGGCGGCGTATCTGGCTGCGGTCGAGAGCAACCCGGATCGCTTCGCCATCGAGCGGGCATGGGTGGACGAGACGCGCGCGCTGCTGAACGCGGGCGGATGATCGTCTGCATGGTTGAACAGGTGAATTTGCGGTATCGTAAGTAGCGTTGGTGGCATCCCGCGCGCATACGGTACAATAGCGGGCACGATACAGCGCAGCATACATGGTCGGCAGGAGGGGTGGGTGTGAGCCGTTGGGAGAATAAATACGTCATCGGTCTCACCGGGAACATCGCGGTGGGCAAAAGCTATGTGCGCCAGATGCTCCAGCATCTGGGGGCGTACCCGATCGATGCGGATCAACTGACGCATCGTGCGATGGCTCCAGGCGCGCCCGCGTACAAGCCGGTCATCGAGATGTTCGGCAGATTCGTGCTGGATGAGGAAAACCGCATCAACCGGGCGCGGCTGGGGGCGATCGCCTTTGCCGTGCCGGAGGCGATGGCGGAGTTGGAACGGATCATCCATCCGGCGGTGCGCCAGGCGGTGGGCATTTTCATCACCAATGCCAAACAGCAGGTGATCGTGATCGAGGCGATCAAGCTGCTGGAAGGCGATCTGGTCAATGCAGTGGACAGCGTGTGGGTGGTCGATGCGTCGCCGGAGGTGCAGATGCGCCGTCTGGTCGAGAAGCGTAAGATGACCCCGGAAGACGCCAGACGGCGCATCATGGCACAGCGTCCACAGAGCGAGAAGCTCCAGCGCGCCAATGTGGTGATCGCCAACAACGGCAATGCTGAAGAGACGTGGCGTCAGGTGCAGGCGGCATGGGAGGGGGTGCAGCGTGCCATCAACCCCGCTCCGGCTGCGCCGCCGCCTCCGCCCGCTGGCGAGAAGCGGGTGACCACGACCCTCAAACCGCTGAGCGTGTCCAGCGGACGCCCTACCCCGGTGGAGAGCGCCCCGCCCGCGCCCGTGCCGCCGAAACCCGTCGAAGCGCCGCCCGCGCTCGACCCGAAGACGCCGCTGACGATCAAACGCGGGATGCCGGGCAATGCCGAGGCGATCGCCGGGTTCGTCAGCCGGGTGTCGGGCAGGCAGGTAGGGCGCATGGACATCATGATCGCCTTCGGTCAGAAGAGTTTCCTGCTGGCGATGGGCAAAGATGATGCTATCGTCGGCGTGGTCGGCTGGCAGGTCGAGAACCTGATCACGCGCATCGACGAGTTCTACACCGCCAACGACGGCGCGCGCCTGGAAATCCTGACCGGGCTGATCGCCGCCGCTGAAGAAGCGTCGAAAGACCTGCAAAGCGAGGTCAGCTTCGTGGTCGTGCCGCGCAGCCTGGGGGGAGAACTCAGGACAGCGCTCACCCGTCAGGGGTACAAACCGCTCAATCTGGAAGAGACGCGCTTCCCGGCGTGGCGTGAGGCAGCGCGGGACATGCTGGCGATCCCCGATGCGGATGTCATGATCAAGCAGCTGCGCGCCGAACGGGTCGTCAACCCGATCTGATCGCCTTCGCTGGATGTGTGGGTGACCCACCGGGTCGCCCCTACTGGATGTGTGGGCGACCCAGCGGGTTGGGATGGATGTGTGGGCGACCCACCGGGTCGCCCCTACGGGAATGGAGGTCGTCATGAAAGCACTGCTCGATTTGCCCCCGCTGCGCTGGATGCTGCGCCATCCGCGCCTGTCTGCATGGGGGCTGCTCTCTGCCGGGATGATCGTCCTGCTGATCATCGAAGCGCGCCAGGTCGGGTTGCTGCCTGGGCAGTGGGTGGCGCTGATCGTGGCGTGCGTACTGGTGGCAGGGCTGTGCATCTGGATCGTGAGCTGGGAAGACTCGGACGAGGAAGCGGACGCCGACGCCGCCCGCCCAGACTCGCCTGGCAATCCGTCGTGATCCGACGGGGCGCATTTGGGTGTGCGCCCCGATTTGTGTACAGCCGCTTATACCACCGGGCGGGCGCGGTTGAGCAGCAGTGAGGGCAGGGCGATTCCCGCGCTCAGCGTCGCCAGCACCAACCCCGTCAGGGCGAAGTAATGCACCGTTTCGACCAGCAGCGCCGGGTCGCTGTGTGGGGAGCCGGTCAGGCTGATCACCCCCAGCATGGCGCGGAACGCGAATACCCCAGGGACCATCGGGATGGCTCCAGGAACGGCGAACATCCCCGCCGGGCAGCGGAAGAGCCGCGCCAACCCTTCGCTGAGCAGCCCGATCGTCACCGCGCCGAGCAGCGTCCCCAGTGTGAGCGCCACCCCATTGAACGCCAGCCCCGCCCGCAGCGCGTGCCCGGCTGCACCCACCAGCGCACACGCCACCAGATAGCGGCGCGGCACATTGAACAGGACGGCGAAGCACACCGCCGCCACGCCTGACCAGATGGCATCGATCGCCAGTAGTTCGGGCAGCGGACGGGGCGGCGGCGGCGTCTGCCCCAGTTCAGCGACTCCGGCTGCCCGCAGCGCCACCAGCAAGCCGAGCGCGATGCACAGCGACGTGACCAATCCGCCGATACCGCGCGCTGTCCCGGTCAGGGTATAGCCGCGCAGAATGTCGCGCCCCGCGTTGATGAGCGCCGTGCCGGGCACGAGCAGCAGCACCGATGCCGCCAGCGCCGTCTCCGGGTGGGGCAGGATGCCCACCAGCGCCGCCAGCCCAGGGAGCAGCCCGGCGGCGAAGGCGGTGGCGATGACGATGAGCAGCGGATTGAAATGCGCACGCTGAAGCGCCTGCCGGATGCGCATCGCCACGCCCGCAGCGGCGAACGTCACCGCGAAAGTCGCCCAGTCACCCCCGAACAGACGGCTGAACGCCGCGCACCCCAGACCGATCATGATCGCCACCAGCCAGCCGGGGTAGAGATGCGGCGTGGTGTCGAGCTGGCGCAGCGCCGCGCGGTAGGCGATGCGGTCGATCTCGCCCGCCACTACGCCCCGCGCCAGCGTGTTGATGGCGTCGATGCGTGCCAGGTTGACGCCGGATGCCACCACCCGGCGCACGCGCGTGCGGAACTCTTCGCCGCTCACGGTCGTCACGATCAGGTATTCCGGCTGCACCACCACATCCAGCCAGTCCGCGCCCAGCGCCGTGCCGACCTGATGCACAGTGCGCTCGACGCGCGCGCTCTGCGCCCCGGAGATGAGCAGCATCTGCCCTGTCCACAATGCCAGGTCGATGACATCGCGCAGGGTGTCATGGTCGAGCGGCGGTTTGACGATCGGCAGCGCGCGCGGCGCAGGTGACGCGGTGAGGTGCATGAGATTGGGTCTGCTCCTGAATGCGGTTTGGCACATCACCCCGATTGTACGCCGATCGGCGGGGCGTGCGCGTCACATCCATTTGTGACAAACGTCACAAAAAGCGGTCGGCGCGCGTCCTGTGGTAGAATAGAAGTTCTCACCATCTGGACAGACCGATGCAGATCGAACACCTTTCGCTGGTGCATTTCAGAAATTACGCGCGGCTGGAGCTGAGCCTGCCCGTCGGCAAACCCGTGCTGCTGGTCGGGGCGAACGCTCAGGGCAAGACCAGCCTGCTGGAGGCGATCCACTATCTGGCGACGGCGCGCTCGCCTTACACCCAAAGCGATCGGCAGCTCATCCACTGGCGGGCGGAAAACGATCCCGTCCCGGTGGCGCGCGTGCGCGGGGAGATCATCACCAGGCGGCGGGCGCGCGCTCAGGTGGAGATCACCCTGATGGTCGAACGCACGCCGGACGGCGACCCGCGCCTGCGCAAGATCGTCCGCATCAACGGCGTGGACAAGCGGGTGATGGATTTGATCGGGCTGCTCAATGTGGTGCTGTTCCTGCCGCGTGACCTGACGCTGATCGAAGGATCGCCCGCTGACCGCCGCCGTTTCATCGACGACACGCTCAGCCAGATGGACGCCGCCTATGTCGAAGCGCTGGCGCTGTACGAGAAGGTGCTGCCTCAGCGCAATGCGCTGCTGCGGCGCATCGCCGAAGGGGGAGCGAGCGCGCGCGAACTGTCCTTCTGGGATGAGAAGCTGATCGCCTGTGGCGCGCTGATCATCGCCGCGCGGCAGCGCTTTCTGCGCGAGATCGAGTATGAGGCGCAGCGCGCCCACCACGACCTGACCGGGCGGCGCGAGACGCTCACGCTGCGCTATCAGCCCAGTTTCACGCCGACGACGGGCGACAGCGGACAGTTGTCGTTCGACGCGCTGGGCTTGGACCTGCACCGTGAACTGACGCCGGAGCAGATCGCGCCGCAGTTTGCCGACCAGCTTCAGCGCGAACAGGGCGAGTCGATCGCGCGCGGCATCACGCTGTCCGGTCCGCACCGCGATGAGCTGCGCCTGCTGATCAACGGGCGCGATGTCGGGCAGTATGGCAGCCGGGGTCAGGCGCGCACGGCGGTGCTGGCGTTCAAGCTGGCGGAACTGGCATGGATGCGCGATCACATCGGGGAATGGCCCGTGCTGCTGCTGGACGAGGTGGCGGCGGAACTGGATGCCGGGCGGCGCGCATACCTGCTGGGTCGCATCGACGGGGCGACGCAGACGCTGATGACCACCACCGAGGTCGAGAGCTTCACGCCCGATTTTCGTGATCGCGCCGCCATCTGGCAGGTCACAGATGGTCAGATCGAGGCGCTGTGAGATCGTGATATGATCCGCACGACGCTGTGCGGTTTTTCACACGATGGCAAAGGACTTTCATGACGACCTATGCAGGATGGCGGGCGTTTCCTGGGCGGGATGTGTGGCATCGCCCGCACATCAGCGGCAAACTGCTCACCTGGGCGGATTTTTACAGCCCTCAGTTGGACGCGGTGCGCGATGTGCATGTGCTGCTGCCCGATGGGTACGACTCCCATCCCGACCGCCGCTATCCGGTGCTGTACATGCAGGATGGTCAGAATCTGTTCGACGAAAAACTGAGCTTTGGCGGGCAGGACTGGCGTGTGGATGAGACGATGCACACCCTCCACCGTGAGGGGATCGAGGCGATCATCGTCGGGCTGAATCATGGGGGGGAGCGGCGCGTCTCGGAATATAACCCGTTCCCGCATGTGTGGAACGGGCGCGGCGAAGACTATGTGCGCTTCATGGTCGAGACGGTCAAGCCGACCATCGACCGCGATTTTCGCACGCTGGGCGATCGGGCGCACACCGGGGTGATGGGGTCGTCGCTGGGCGGGCTGATCAGCCTGTACGCCTATTTCGCCGCGCCGGAGACGTTCGGCTTCGTCGGCGCGATGAGTCCGGCGTTCTGGGTGGGCGGCGGGGCGATCTACGGCGTCGTCGAGCGATCCTATCCGCATCCTGGGCGGATTTATCTGGACAACGGCACGCGCGAAAACAGCGCCAGACGCATGAACGCCCTGCTGCTGAGCAAGGGGTATCGCCGTGATGTGGATGTAAAATACGTGGTAGAGCAGGACGCCCAGCATACCGAGTCGGCATGGGCGGGGCGTCTGCCGGAGGCGCTGCGCTTTCTGCTGCGCTTCGGGTGATGATCGTCGGCAGAGTGATCCGGGTGAATGCATGATGGTCACGGCACGGCACGACCCGCCCGCCCGCCGGGTGAGCGAGGAAGAATATCTGGCGTTCGAGCGTGCCGCACAGACGAAGCACGAGCTGATCGACGGGCGCATCGTGGCGATGGCTGGGGCAAGTGAGGCGCACAGCCTCATTCAGAGTGCCGTCAATGCACAGTTGTATCTTCAGACACGTGGACGCCGCTGTTTTGTATACAGCAGCGACATCCGTGTACAGGTAGATGACACTCACTACTTTTATCCCGACCTGACGGTCGTATGCGGCAGGCGTCTGCTTGCCGAAGGCGCGAAGCCGGATACCTTGCTGAACCCGACGGTCGTCGTCGAAATCGACTCGCCCAGCACGCGATTTTACGATCGCCATTACAAAGTAGTGCGCTATATGGGCATTCAGTCGCTGCGTCACATTGTGCTGGTCGAGCAGGAAGTGTTTGCCATAAGCCTGTACACGCGCGCTGAAGGGCAAAACTGGACATTTGTCCGGTCGGTTGGGCTGGAGAGCAGCATCACGCTGAGCGCGATCGGCTGCACGCTGGCGCTGGCGGATGTATACGAGAATGTGGTCTTTCCGCCGCAGGACGATGTGGAGGAGGAAAGGTGATGGTCACCGCACGGCACGACCCGCCCGCCCGCCGGGTGAGCGAGGAAGAATATCTGGCGTTCGAGCGCGTGGCGCAGACGAAGCACGAGCTGATCGACGGGCGCATCGTGGCGATGGCTGGGGCAAGCCCCGATCATAATTTCATTCAGAGCAATCTGATCGTTGCGCTGGGGACACAGCTTCGTGGACGACATTGTGTTGTCGTCGGCAGTGATATGCGTGTGCAGGTGGATGAATGGCACTACTTTTATCCAGATGTGACCATCATCTGCGGTAAATATCAGTTCAGCAACGTACAGGGCGTTGCTTCACTTCTTAATCCGACTGTTGTGATCGAGATCGCCTCACCGACCACATGGCAACGCGACGTACAGAAGAAATTGCCTCGCTACAATCAGATCGCCTCTCTCCAGCACATCCTCATCGTGGCACAGGACGCGCCCGGCGTGACCGTGTTCACGCGCACCCGCAGCGGCGACTGGACGTTCACAGGCGCGATCGGCTTGGAGAGCAGCTTCACGCTGAGCGCGATCGGCTGCACGCTGGCGCTGGCGGAGGTGTACGAGAATGTCGAATTTCCGCCTGAGGACAACGCAACCGAGGGCGGGTGACCCGCCCTCCTGGTGCGAATGCCTCAGCCGCGATGCGCTGCTGAAGGTGTGCCTTCCTCAAGGTGATGATGGCTGTCGGTGGCGTGTTCAAACGTCACGCGGAAACCCGGCGGCAGCGGGATCGAGTCGAGGTTGAGCTGGCGCACGTTGAGCGCCACGTCTTCGACTTCCACCAGCGCATCGCGCAGGAAGCGATCGGTACTCATGTGCAGCAGGCTGAACGGGAAGCTCGTCCGCAGCGCGCCGATGTACACCTCAAAGTACACGTTCGGGTACGCTGCGCGCATCTGACGCAGCACGCCCGCCACGCTGCTGAACAGGTCCCGATACGGCTCATCGACCACCTGAAACACATCCGGTGACCAGCCGTTGAGCGCGGCGATCTCCGCGCTGCGCGCCCGGAATGCCGCCGTGCGTTTCGGGTCAACATCCACGTGGATGATCCGGATCGGCAGCCCGCGTCTGAGGATGGCAGTGACCACGCTGACCGCCAGGCGCGACCACGTATCGCAGAAGTAGATCGCCAGCGTGGTGTGCTGCGCCGGGTCGAAGGGGATCGGCTGGCGCTCAAAGCGCGGCGTCTCTTCCAGCTTCAGGCGTGCTGCCGTTTCCTTGTAATGGCGGTGAATGCGGAAGAAGAGCCAGACGAGCGCCGGCAGCAGCAGCATGATCGCCCATGCGCCATCGACGAATTTGGTGATGATGAACACCCACATCACCACGAACGTGACGAGCGCGCCGACGCCGGAGATGGCGATGCGGATCATCCAGCGCGGGTCGTAGGTGATCTGCGTCTCCAGCCCCCACGCCACTTCGCCCGGTTTGAGATGTCCGGCGCGCCAGAAGCGGCGCACCATCCCCGCCTGGCTGATCGTGAAGCCGAGGAACACCCCGATCGCGTACAGCGGGATCAGGTTGGTGACGACCGCCCCAGTGATCAGCACGAAGAAGATCGAGCCGGCGGTGAGCGCATAGATGCCCCAGCTGAACACCAGCCGCCGTCCGCGATAGGTGAGCTGACGCGGCAGGAAGCCGTCGGCGCTGCTCAGCGCGGCAAGCTGGGGAAAATCGGCAAACGGCGTGTTGGCTGCCATGAACAGCACAGCGAACGCCCCTGCCATCGTGATCACGTAGGCGATGTAGCCCAAGCCAGTGTCGCCGTGAATGGTGCGGGCGAGCTGGCTGATGATCGTCTCGCTGTGGCTGGGCACTGCGCCGATGGCGTTCGCCAGGATGGTGATGCTCATGAAGAGCGTGATCAGGATGACCGCCATCATCAGCAGCGTGTTGGCGGCGTTGCGCGCGCGCGGCTGCCTGAAAATCTGGGTATCGTTGCTGATCGCTTCGATGCCCGTCAGCGCGGTGCAGCCGGACGAGAACGCGCGCAGCACCACCAGCAGCGTGACGGGTTGCAGCACATCATGCTCGATCGCGCGCACGCCCTGCACCACACCCAGGTTGCCCGTCAGCAGTTCGATGAAGCCGATCACCAGTGTGATGCCCATCGTGATCAGGAAGAAGTAGGTGGGGATGGCGAACAGGCGCGCGCTCTCTTTTGTGCCGCGCAGGTTGATGACCGCCATGACCAGGATGATCGCCACCGTCAGCCCAACGCGGTAAGACGCCAGCCCAGGCATGACGCTGATCAGGTTGGCGACGCCCGCGCTGATCGACACTGCCACCGTCAGGATGTAATCGAGCAGCAGCGCCGCGCCCGTCACCTGCGCCAGTTCTTCGCCCAGGTTTTCTTTGGCGACGCGGTAGCCGCCGCCGCCCGCCGGGTTGCTGAAGATCGTCTGGCGGTAGGAGATGGTGACGATCCCGATCAGCAGTGAAATGCCGATCGCCAGCGGGATCGACACCGCGTTGCCGCTGAAGCCGAACAGCGTGAAGCCGCTGATCGCCGCCATATTGAGGATGATGAGGATTTCTTCTGTCGCATAGGAGACCGATGAGAGGGCATCGCTCGCCAGAACAGCCAGGGCAATCGGGTTCGAGGCAGTTTGGTGGGTGATGTCTTCCGTCGGGAGCTTCCTGCCGAATACCGCGCGTGCGAACCGTTCCTGCACGCCACGCATCGCCATGAGATACGTCCCTTCATGAGAAAACACGTCGTCAATCATACGCCTTTTTCGCATTTCGATCACAGGGAAGGTGATGGTTGTAGGCAAATCGGTGGATGATGTACACTGCTATAAATCCGCAGCGAAAACATGTTTTTCACAGTATTTCAAGGAATGCCTTCACCCATGACCGCCCTTGACCTGCCCTCCCCGTCGCTGCCCGCTCATGCCGAGACCGACCTGTTCATCGACGGTGTGTTCCGCCCGGCGCACGGCGGCGCGCACTTCCCGGTCATCAATCCCGCGACCGGCGAGACGCTGGCGCACGCCGCTGACGCCACTGCCGACGACGCGGCTGCCGCCGTCGATGCGGCGTCTGCTGCGCTGCCAGGCTGGTCTGCCACCCCCGCGCCCACCCGCGCCGAACTGCTGCGCCGCGCTGCCGCGCTCATGCACGAACGGCGCGATGCACTGGCGACCATCATGACGCTGGAGCAGGGCAAACCGCTGGCGGAAGCGCGCGGCGAGATCGCCTATGCCGCCAGCTTCCTCACCTGGTTCGCCGGGGAAGGGGAACGCGCCTACGGGCAGATCGTCCCCGCTTCAGTGGCGAACAAGCGCATCCTGGTGCTGCGCCAGCCCGTCGGGGTGTGCGCGCTCATCACGCCCTGGAATTTCCCGGCGGCGATGCTCACGCGCAAGATGGGACCCGCGCTCGCGGCGGGCTGCACGGTCGTCTGCAAGCCCGCCGAACAGACTCCGCTCTCGGCGCTGGCGCTGGGGCGCGTGTTCAGCGATGCCGGCTTTCCGCCTGGCGTGGTCAACATCGTGCCGTCCAGCGACCCGATCCCCTTCTCCGACGTCATCTTCGCCGATGAGCGCGTCCGCAAGGTGTCGTTCACCGGATCGACCGAGGTCGGCAAAATCCTCATCCGCAATTCGGCGGCGACCGTCAAGCGGCTGTCGCTCGAACTGGGCGGCAATGCGCCGTTCATCGTGTTCGACGATGCCGATGTGGATGCGGCGGTGAGCGGGGCGATTGCCTCGAAATTCCGCAACAACGGGCAGACGTGCGTGTGCGCCAACCGCATCTATGTGCAGCGCGGCGTGTACGATCGTTTCGCAGCGGCGTTCACCGAGGCAGTCAGCCGGATGCGCGTCGGCGATGGCATGGCGGCGGAGACGCAGCTCGGTCCGCTCATCGACGCCGCCGCGCGCGACAAGGTGCAGGCGCACATCGCCGATGCGGTGGCGGGCGGGGCGGTCGTGCTGACGGGCGGCGCGCCGCTCACGGATGGCGCGCATCCGGGCGGCATGTTCTGGCAGCCGACGGTGCTGGGCGCGGTGCGTGACGGGATGCTCATCACGCGCGAAGAGACGTTCGGTCCGGTCGCGCCGCTCATCCCGTTCAGCACGGAAGATGAGGTCATCGCAGCGGCGAACGACACGCCGTTCGGCCTGGCGGCGTATTTCTACACGCGCGATGTCTCGCGGGTGATGCGCGTCGCCGAGCGGCTGGAGTACGGCATCATCGGCATCAACGACGCGCTGCCTTCGACGGCGCAGGCTCCGTTCGGCGGCGTCAAACAGAGCGGGCTGGGGCGTGAAGGCGGGGCGTTCGGCATCGACGAATATCTGGAGGTCAAGTACCTCTCGCTGGGGCTGTGAGTCGGATGATGCGCGCGCTCACCCTCGATTACGTGCTGGAAGGCGAACAGCGCGGCTATACCTTCACCACGCCGACCGACGACCTGTCGCCGGAGGTGATCAAAGCGCTGTGGCGTGGGGCGATGCCGCGCGGCACAGGCTGGGACGACCCGCGTTACGCCGGGGCGCGTGCGCTCAAGGTGCTGCCGCTGCCCGATGGGCACTTCGCGCTGTGCGATGTCGAGACGACCGATCTGCGCGATGAAGCGGGGCGCGCCGGTATTCGCCGGGCGGCGATCGCCATCGGCACGCTGCGCGAATGCCGTGCCGCGCTGAGCGAGAGGCTGGCGTCGCTGCCCGCTGAACAGGTCAGCGCGGCGGAGGCGGCGCTCACCTCGCGCGAGTGGGCACTGCTCTTCCGCAAATACCGTGAGGCAGCCAAACCGCGCACCCTGCTCAAGCCTGGGACGATCCTCGCCTACCCGTATCAGTCGCCAGAGGGGTGGGTGTTCATCGAGGCGTGCCTGCTGCTGCTGGCGACGCGCGCCACGCTGCTGACCAACCTGATCGAAGTCGATCCGGCGGTCAACCCGTTTGCCGATCGGCTGCTGGCGTTCACCACGCTGGCGCTCGACCCGCGCGGCGAGGGGCGCATCGCCGCCGCCCCGCTCGAACGGGCGCGCACGCTGCCGGATGTGCCGTATATCGACCTGTCGTGATCGATCGACAGTCTTTTAATCGTTCGCCATGCTGAAGAAAGCACACGCCATGATCCACCCCACTGCCATGCACGTCTACACCGCCGATCCCGTCAACACGGGCACACATCTCGACGCGCTGCGCCGCCGCTTCCTCACGCCCAACGACCAGTTCTTCATCCGCAATCATGGCGATGTGCCGCAGGTCGATCCGGATGTGTATCGGCTGCATGTCGAGGGGATGGTGGCGCGTCCGCTGGCGCTCTCGCTGGCAGAACTGCGTGCGCTGCCCGCCCATTCGGTGACGATGACCCTGCAATGCGCGGGCAGCCGCCGTCGTGAGCTGCACGCCCTCCAGCCGATCGACCCGGCGGAGATCGTGTGGGATGCCGATGCCAT
The DNA here is from genome assembly GCA_964614405.1 of uncultured Pleurocapsa sp. Lineage (GTDB taxonomy): Bacteria > Chloroflexota > Anaerolineae > Aggregatilineales > Phototrophicaceae > Flexifilum. The sequence goes on along the minus strand of CAZTLS010000018.1, from coordinate 13,208 downwards.
CAGCACCGCCGTCTGGACGGGGGCGCGCCTCGCTGACGTGCTGGCGCTGGCGGAGGTGCTGCCTGGCGCGGCGCACGCCGCCTTCGCCGGTCTGGATGAGGCGCACAAGACGGAGGATGTGTTCGGAGGATCGATCCCGCTGGGGAAGGCGCTGGAGCAGGATGTGCTGCTGGCGTATGCCATGAACGGCGAACCGATCCCGCCCGCGCACGGCTTCCCGCTGCGCGTCGTCGTGCCAGGCTACATCGGCGCGCGCAGCGTCAAATGGCTGGCGTCGGTGCGGCTTCAGGCGGAGTCGTCATCGAACTATTTCCAGACGCGCGCCTACCGTCATTTTCCGCCGGAGGTGCTGCGCCCGCAGGATGCGGTGTGGGAGAGCGCGCCCGAACTGGGCGAACTGCCGCTGAACAGCGTCATCTGCACCCCGCACGACGGGGCAGCGCTGGCGGCAGGGCGTGTCGCCGTTGAGGGCTTTGCGCTCACCGGGGCAGGCGTGCCGATCGCGCGGGTCGAGGTGTCGTGCGACGACGGCGCGACCTGGCGCGAGGCGGCGATCGTTGAGCGCGAAGGGGCGTGGGCATGGTGCTTCTGGCGCATCGAGTGCGACCTGTCACCCGGCGATCATGTGCTGGCGGTGCGCGCCTTCGACGCTAACGGGGCTGCCCAGCCCGATGACATGGGCGCGGTGTGGAATTTCAAAGGCTACCTGAACAGCGCGCCGCACCGCGTGCGGGTGAGTGTGATGGGCTGATCCGCACGCGAGTGTGCTGCGCGTCCGCGCACTCTACGCCGCGCGGCGCGCCACCAGCCGCGCCAGCATGTCCTTTCGCACGAACAGCAGCACCAGCGGACCCGCTGCAAAGCCGAGCAGGTGCGCCAGATTGTTCACCCCGCCGACATTGCTGCCCTCGGCGATCGTTTGCAGCGAGGGCAGCAGTTCGCGCACGGCAAAATAGACGAGGATGAGGAAGGCGGGCAGCACCACGAAGCGCGAGAGCGGCTGTTCGTGCCCCCGGATCAGGCGATACGGCAGCCACAGGATCATCCCCAGGAACCACATGCACTGAATCTGCGCGCGCGGGAAAAGCACCAGAAATGCGCCCATCACCCCGGCGATCGCCCCGGATGCGCCCACGCTGGGGAGCTGATCGACGGTGGGGTTGAGTACGACCGACCCGATGTTGGCGACCATCCCGGCGATCAGATAGAAGAGCAGGAAGCGCCAGGGACCGCACGCATCCTCCAGCCGCCGCCCGAACGTCCACAGGAAGATCATGTTGCCGAACAGATGCCAGATGTCGGCGTGCATGAACATCGAGGTGAAGGTGGTGAACGCGCCGATGCTCAAGCCCTGCGTCATGAACACTTCGCGGTAGCCATACGTCCAGATTTTGTTCAGGTAAGGCTGAAGCTGGGCGACCGTCTCGGCGCGGTAGTAATCGGGAGCCTGCCAGACGATGAAGAGGATGCCGTTGGCGAGGATGAGCAGCCAGGTCATCGTCGGCTGGGTGCGATAGCGCACCGCGCCCAGGTCGCTGAGCGGCAGCGGATAGATGACCGACATCTGAAACAGCACCAGCATGACCGCGATGACGAAGGCGATCAGCGCGCCGAATGTTTCCATAATGAAGACACGTCCTTTCTGCTGCCCACCCGCGCGGGGGGGCTCACTCGATGACGATGAAATCGAAGATGCTGGGCAGCGGTGGCGGAACCGGGTTGAGCAGCAGCGCGATCGATCGGGCGAACACCAGATAGAAGGCGAAGCCGAGGATGCCTACCCCCAGCAGGAAGAGCAGTCCGCGCGCCCAGCCGGGCAGGATCGGCAGGCTGGTCGGGTCCTGCATCGCGCCTGGAGGCAGGTTGTGCGCTGCATCTTCCCAGGCGTTCACCCGCACATCGCGCGTGAATGACCCGCCCTCCGGCTTTTCCGGCACGCGCCCGCCGAAGAGCGCGGCGATGCCCCGCTGCTGCGGTGAGGATGTGGCAGTGATGACCAGATACCCGCCCAGCAGCGCCAGCCCGACCCCGCCCCAGTGCGCGGGTGTCAGGCGTGCCAGGTTCAGCCCGGCGTCCTGCCATGCCAGCAGCAGCCATCCCACGCCGAACCCGGCGGCTTCGCGCAGCGCCAGCGGAATGCTCCCCCGTTCCGCATCGGTGATGACCGGGGTGAACGCCGCCACCGCCTGATCTGCCGAACGCCGACCGCGTCCCCTGCCGAGCCGCGCCGCTTTCTCGTACATGCTGGTGGCGAGGGGCTTGCGTCCCTGTTCCTCGTAAATTGCGCCCAGCTTCATATACAGGTCGTGCGACGGGCGTCTGGCGAGCGCCTTCTCCAGCAGAGCGATCGCCTTGTCCGGCTGCATGTCCGACATCAGCGAGTCGATCACCTTCAGGATCACGGCGTCGTCAGCAGTGTCCAGCAGGATCACCTGTTCGCGCAGCGCTTCCGTTCTGGCGAAATTGCCGAGGCGTTTGTTCACATCGATCGCCGTCAGATAGATGGCGACCGACGGCGTGCCCGCGTCGATGGCGCGCTGGAGCAGTTCCTGGGCGTCTTCGATGTAGTTCATCCTGTACAACTGGCGCACGATGCGCTGAATCGCCTGTGGATGATCGACCTGAATGTGCAGGGCGTTCAGCCATGCTTCGACCGCGCCTTCCGGGTCGTCCGCGCCCAGCTTCGCCTCAGCATCCGCGAGGTGGCGGTCGATCTGCCGCTGCTCATCGGCGGTGAGTTTGTCGCGCTGCGTCTTCACGCCTGGGTCGGCTTCGGGCAGGCGTTCGTGGACGGATTCCGGTTCGGGTTCGGGTTCGATCTGGGCAGCGGCTTCCACATCGAAAAAGACGGCGGCACGGCGCTGCGGAAGGGGTTTCGGGTCAGCAGGGGACGAAGGAGGCGGTGTGGTCTCGTCGAGAAAGGCTGAGGTGCGCTGGATCGGCGGGCTGTCGTCGTAAAATGCCGGGGTGCGCGGCGGAGGCGGCGCTGCCCGCGCCAGCAGCTTCTCATGCAGCGCCTTTGCCTGGGCGTTATCGGGGTTGAGCTTCAGCGCCCGCTCGACACACTGAAGCTGACGCGCCGGGTCATCTGTCGTGCGAGACAGCCACAGCCATGCCATCTCGTTGTTCGGGTCGAGTTTGAGCGACTGGGTGAGGAGCTGCCGGGCGCGCGGCACATCGCGCGCTTCCCTGAGCGCCATCACCCCTTCACGAAAAAGCGCCTGTGCGTCCTTCATGGATGGGACACCTCCGTGCGTGAGGGGCGATCGGGGTTTTCAGAAACTTCCCCGATCGTCATTATAGCCTGAGAACAGGATGCGCTGCATCTGACCGCTGCGGATTGCGCGTCTGGGCGCTTCGGGTTAAGGTAGACGGCATATGCGCCTGGGTGTGACGATTGAGGATGGACGCGGGATGGTCAATCTCAGATGGATGCGAATGTGCCTGCTGCTGCTGATCCTGCTGGCTGCGGGGTGCAACCTCAGCCGCAACCCGCCCACGCCAACCGCCCGCCCAACCCTGACGCTGCCCGTCGCAGGTACACCGGCGCTCACCCTCATCCCGTCGGTGACGCCGATCAGCCTCACGCCGCTCGCACCCGGCACAGGCGGGACGACGGGCGGGGCGTGCCCGCCGCCAGCGGGCTGGGTGGCATACGTCATCGAACCTGGCGACACGCTGGGCGTGCTGGCTGAGGCGACCGGGACGACGGTCGATGCGCTGGTGCGCGCCAACTGCCTGACGGATGCCAGCCGCATCAACGTGGGGCAGACCATCTACCTTCCGGTTGACCCGGTGGTCGGCTAGGGGCGCGATGCGGCGCAGGATGACGCCTGTGCCGCATCCTTTTCCCGCTCATGCTTCCGCTCATCTGGCATTTCTTGACACCCCGTAGGCGTTATGTTAATCTGGTGTCGAATCGTTTGATCCATTTTGAACAATCGAATTTAACCGGGGTCTCCCTCCTATGGAAACACTGGCACAATTTGCCCCTATCGCGGCGCTGCTCGTCATCGCCATCGTGGTGTCGATCATCATTCTGGTGATCTCGCGCCTTTTCGGACCCTGGCAGCCGACGGAGCGCAAGACTGCGCCCTACGAAAGCGGCATGAAGCCGATCGGTCCCGCCACGCGCCGGTATTCGGTGCGCTTTTACCTGATCGCCGTGCTGTTCATCCTCTTCGACATCGAAGTGATCTTCTTCCTGCCCTGGGCGGTCGTCTTCCGCGATCTGGGGCTGTATGCCTTCATCACTATGGGAATTTTCATCGGTATCCTCACCGTCGGTCTGATTTACGAGTGGAAGACAGGAGCGCTGGAATGGGAGTAGTATCGTCCAAGATGGGCAATCTGGGCGTGGTGACGACCTCGCTCGAAGAGGCGGTCAACTGGGCGCGCACTGGGGCGATGTGGCCCCTGCTGTTCGGTCTGGCGTGCTGCGCCATCGAGATGATGAGTACGCAGGCATCGAACTATGACCTGTCGCGCTTTGGCATGGAGCTGAACCGTGCCAGCCCGCGCCAGAGCGACCTGATCATCGTCGCCGGGCGGGTGACGCGCAAGATGGCTCCGGTGCTGCGCCAGTTGTACGACCAGATGGCATCGCCCAAGTGGGTGCTGTCGATGGGCGACTGCGCTTCGTGCGGCGGGGTGTACAACAACTACGCGATCGTACAGGGGGTGGACGAGATCATCCCGGTCGATGTGTATGTCGCCGGCTGCCCGCCCCGCCCGGAACAGCTTATTCACGGCATCCTCACCCTGCACGAGAAGGTCAAGGGTGAGCGCTGGAACGACTGGGCGAAGGGATAACGCTGATGCACATTCCACAGGCACTCGATCCCATCGCCGCCGTGCGCGAAGCGCTCGGCGACGCGCTGCTGGACACAAAAACCTTTGCCGGCGAAACGACGCTCATCGTCGAACCCTCGGCGCTGGTGCGCGTGGCGCGCTACCTGCGCGATACGTCGGGGCTGGTCTACAACTATCTGTCGGACATCAGCGCGGTGGACTACTACCCCGAAATGCGCGGTCCGAACGGTGAAGGGCGTTTCGGCGTCAGCTATCACCTGTACTCGATGCTCTACAACCGCCGCATCCGCATCAAGGTCTTCCTGCCGGAAGATGAGCCGGTCGTGCCCACGCTGACGGTCGTCTGGCAGTCCGCCAACTGGCTGGAGCGCGAGATCATCGACATGATGGGCATCACCTTCGAGGGGCATCCCGATCCGCGCCGCCTGCTCATGCCCGAAGACTGGGATGGGCATCCGCACCGTCGTGACTACCCCCTCGGCTACGAGACGATCATGTTCTCGTTCAATAAAGACGAGATCAACAAGCACAAGCCTTATGCGAAAGAGTAGCCCGCGATGACCCTTTCGATCACCCCCTCCACACAGAACACCCCGGACGAAATTCGTTCGTGGGAAGGCAGCCTGGAAGAACTGCGCGGGCTGGTCAGCGAACGCGCCATGACGGGCGAGACGATGCTGCTGAATATGGGTCCGCACCACCCCAGCACACACGGCGTGCTGCGCCTGGTGCTGGAGCTGGACGGCGAGCAGATCGTCACCTGCCTGCCCGACATCGGCTACCTGCACACCGGCATCGAGAAGAATATCGAGTCGAAGAGTTATGAGAAAGCCGTCACCCTGACCGACCGCATGGACTATCTGTCGCCCATGTCGAACAACATGGTCTACTGCATGGCGGTGGAAAAGCTGACCGGTCTGGACGTGCCGGAGCGCGCTCAGGCGATCCGCGTCATCTGCCTCGAACTGGCGCGCATCGCCTCGCACTGTGTGTGGCTGGGCACGCACGCGCTGGACATGGGCGCGATGAGCGTCTTCCTGTACGCCTTCCGCGAGCGCGAATACATCCTCGACATGTTCGAGATGCTCTCCGGGCAGCGTATGATGGGCAGCTACTTCCGCCCAGGCGGTGTCTGGCGCGACATCACGGCGGATTTTATGCCCGCGCTGGAGAAGTTCGTCGATTACTTCCCGCGCAAGGTGGACGACTACGAAGCGCTGCTGACCAACAACCCGATCTGGATCGACCGCACGCAGGGCATCGGCGTCGTCGAACCGGAAGAGGCGCTCAACCTCGGTTTGAGCGGTCCGACGCTGCGCGCCAGCGGCGTCAACTGGGACATTCGCAAGGCAGAACCGTACAGCGGCTATGACCGCTACGAGTTCGATGTGCCGCTGGGTGAACATGGCGATGTGTACGATCGCTTCTACGTCCGCATCCTGGAATACCGCGAAAGCATCCGCATCATCAAACAGGCGATGAAGGCGCTGCCTGGCGGACCGTTCCGGTCGCAGAATCGCAAGTTCGTCCCGCCGCCGCGCGCCGAACTGGGCACGAGCATGGAAGCCGTCATCCACCACTTCAAGCTGTGGACGGAGGGCTTCAGCGTCCCGGATGAAGAGGTGTATGTGTCGATCGAAAGCCCACGCGGTGAGATCGGCTGCTACATGCACGGCACGGGCGGCAGCAAGCCGCGCCGCGTGCATTTCAAAACGCCGTCGTTCATGCACATCAGCGCGCTGGGCAAGCTGGCGGAAGGGCACATGCTGGCAGACCTGGTGGGCATCATCGGCAGCATCGACATTGTGCTGGGCGACAGCGACCGCTAGAGGATGAGCATGAACGTACTGGCACAGAAATACGGCGAACGCATTCAGAAGGTGTTCGGCAAATACCCCGACAAGCGCTCGGCGGTCATGCCGATGTTGTACATCGCGCAGGAGGAATACGGCTGGGTGTCCCCGGAGGGCATCCGCGAGGTGGCGGAGCTGTGCGATCTCGACCCGACGCAGGTCAAATCGATCGCCGGCTTCTATACGATGTATTCCGAGCAGCCGAAGGGCAGATACTGGCTTCAGGTCTGCACCGACCTGGCATGTGCGCTGCGCGGGGCGGACGAATTTCACGAGCAGTTGAAGGAAACGCTGGGCGTGGAAGAAGGCGGCACGACGGCAGACGGGCTGTTCACCGTCGAGCATGTCATGTGCCTGGGCGCGTGCGACCGCGCCCCCATGCTGCAATGCAATTTCCATTTCCACGAAAACCTGGATATGGACAAGATGAACGCACTCATCGCACGGTGGCGCGCAGAAGCGGGGCAATCGTAAAGGAATGAGCGACAAGAATTACCCGGTCATCATCTATCGTGAGACGCAGATTCCCGACATCCGCCAGTTCGACGTGTACACCGCCAACGGCGGGTACGAAGCGCTGCGTAAAGCGCTGGGCATGGAGCCGAAAGCCGTCATCGAGGAAGTGAAGGCGGCGAATCTGCGCGGGCGCGGCGGCGCGGGCTTTTCGGCAGGCATGAAGTGGAGCTTCATCCCGCAGAGCGAGCCGGTCAAATACGTGGTCGTCAATGCTGACGAAAGCGAGACGGGCACGTTCAAAGACCGCCAGATCATGGAGAACAATCCGCATCAGCTCATCGAGGGCGCGCTGATCTGCGCGTGGGCGATCCAGGCGAAGGCGGTCTACATTTATCTGCGCGGCGAATACATGGACATCGCCGCGCAGCTTGACGAGCGCATCGAAGAGGCGCGCGTGGCGGGCTGGGTTGGGACGAATGTCGGCGGCACGGGCTGGTCGTGCGAGGTGTACACGCACTGCGGTGCGGGCGCGTACATCTGCGGCGAAGAGAGCGCGCTGCTGGAGTCGCTGGAGGGCAAGCTGGGGCAGCCGCGCGTGCGCCCGCCCTTCCCGGCGCAGAAGGGCGGCGGGTTGTATGGCGAGCCGACGGTGGTCAACAACGTCGAGACGCTGGCGCACGTCCCCTGGATCATCACGCACGGTGCGGCGGAATATCGCAAAATCGGCACGGAGCAGAGCAGCGGCACGAAAGTGTTCTGCCTGAGCGGGCATGTCAACCGCCCAGGCAACTACGAGCTGCCGTTCGGCGTCACACTGCGCGAACTGATCTTCGAGTGGGGCGGCGGCATCAGCGGCGGACGGCAGATCAAGGGCTTGCTGCCTTCGGGCGGGTCGGGTCCGGTGGTGCGCTTCGACGGCAACGACGACCCGCGCCTCGACACGCCGCTGAGCTACGAAGATTTCGTCAAACTGGGCACGATCCTCGGTTCGGCGTCGGTCATCGTCATGGACGAGACGGTCGATATGGCGTGGGTCGCCAGCAAGATCACCAAATTCTTCAAGCACGAAAGCTGCGGCAAATGCACCCCGTGCCGCGAGGGCACGTACTGGCTGGACAAGACGCTCGACCGCATCATGGACGGCACGGCTGCCCCGTCTGACGTGGACAAGATCGTCAGCGTGGCGCGCAACATGACCGGCGTCACCCTGTGCGCGCTGGGCGAATTTGCTGCCAACCCGATCATCCACACGGTGCGGAATTTCCCTGAGGACTTCAAGGGACGCATCGACGGGTCGCGTCTGGCTGGGGCAGCGGCGGACTGATGAACGACGCCCCGCGTCCGCCGCTCAGCGACGATGATGCCCCGCCCGCCCGTTCGCGGCGCGGAGATGCGCGTCTGGATGCGCTGGACGAGGCGATCGCGCGTGCGCCGGAAGTGGCGGAAAATTACCTGCTGCGCGGCGAGGCGCTGCTCGACCGGGGCGCGCGCGGGGATGACCTGGCGGCGGCAGTCGATCTGTGGCGGGCGGCGGCGCTGGCAGAAGCGCGGCTGCGGACTTCAGAATGGGGCATCGCCGCGCAGATCACGATGGACAGGGCGCGGGCGCTGCTGGTCGATCTGGCAGGGCGCGGCGTGGTGGTCGATGTACGGTGACGGGGCGCGCGCATTGGCGTTCCCGCCCCTGCCCTGTACAATCAAAGGATGTGACAGACATGGCTTCACGGGTTATTTAGCGGTCGGAGGATTGAATTGACCAAGACCGTCCAGATCATCATCGATGATGTACAGTACACAGTGCCCGCCGGGACGAACCTGGTCGATGTCGCCAAGTTTCATGCCGACACGGACATCCCGGTCTTTTGCTATCACCCGAAGATGAAGCCCGTCGGCATGTGCCGCATGTGCCTCGTCGAGATGGGCACGATCGAGAAAGACCGCGCGACGGGCGAGGTGGTGCTTGACGATGCGGGCAAGCCGAAAGTGCGCTGGATGCCCAAGCTGCAAACTGCCTGCACTCAGGTGGTGAGCGATGGGCTGGTGGTGCGTACCGCCACACAGCAGGTCGATCAGGCGCGCGAAAACGTGGTCGAGTTTCTGCTCACCAGCCATCCGCTCGACTGCCCGATCTGCGACAAGGGCGGCGAATGCCCGCTGCAAAACCTGACGATGGCGCACGGTCCGGGCAGCAGCCGCATGAACTTCGCCGACAAGCAGAAACTTGACAAGCATGTGCCGCTGGGTGACCTGATCTACCTCGACGAAGAGCGCTGCATCCAGTGCGCGCGCTGCGTCCGCTTTCAGGACGAGATCGTCGGCGACCCGGTGCTGCAATTCCACGAGCGCGGGCGTCGTTTGCAGATCATCACCAACAGCGAACCGGGCTTCGACACCTATTTCAGCGGCAACACGACCGACATCTGCCCGGTCGGTGCGCTGACGACGGCGGACTTCCGCTTCGGCGCGCGCCCCTGGGAGCTGACCAACGTGCCGAGCGTGTGCCCGCACTGCCCGGTGGGGTGCAATACCACGCTCAGCACCCGCCTCGACCGCGACTTCAACGGTCGCGCGATGATCAAGCGCGTCATGCCGCGCCAGAATGAGGAAGTGAACGAAATCTGGCTGTGCGACAAAGGGCGTTTCGGGCATCACTTCACCCGCAGCAGCGACCGCCTGACCGACCCGCTGGCGCGCAGCGCAGGCAGGCAGGTCAAGGTCACGTGGACGGAGGCGATCCGCCACGCCACCGAAGCCATCCGCAATGCGGCGGGCAGCGTCGCCGTCATCGCCGGACCCGGCATGACCAATGAAGACCTGTGGGCGCTGCGGCGCATGGCGGGCGATAGCGCCCGGCTGGGCGCGTGGACGCCGGCGCAGAGCGGTGCGGCGCTGGTGGCGCAGGTCGGCGTCGGCACGGGCACGAACCTGGCGAAGCTGGGCGCGGGCGATGCGGTGCTGGTCATCGCCAGCGACCTGGAAGAAGAAGCCCCTGTGTGGCGGCTGCGCCTCAAGCAGGCTGCCGATCGCGGGGCGTATCTGGTCGTCGCCAATGCGCGCCACACCCGCCTGGCGGATTTTGCGCATGAGACGATCACTTTCGGCATGGGCGAAGCGGCGCACATCATGCACGAGCTGCGGACGCGCCACGCCGCTATCGCTGACAAGCTGGCGAACGCCGCCAACCTGATCATCCTGACCGGGGCGGACGGCTTGTCGCTGGAGGGCAGCGCGGCGCTCAATCAGGCGGCTGCCAACTTCCTGATCGAGACGGGGCACGTCGGCAAGGCGAACAACGGTCTGATCGCCGCGCTGCCCGGCGCGAACGCGATGGGGCTGCACTACCTGGGCTATACCCCCGAAACGACGATGGACATCATCGCCAACCCGCCGCGCGTGCTGGTGCTGGCGGGCGCGGATGTGGTCGCTGACGATCCGAATGCCGCCGCCTGGCTGAACGGCATCGAGACGGTCATCAGCATCGCGCTCTTCCCCGATGGCACGACGCAGCGCGCGCATCTGGCGCTGCCAATGCAGAGCTTCGCCGAGCGCGACGGCACGTTCACCAATGGCGAACGCCGCGTTCAGCGCTTCTACACCGCGCAGGGTCCGATCGGTGTGGCGCTGCCCGCGTGGCAGATCGCCGGGCGCATCGCCGAAGGTGTGAACGGCGAACGCGCCAGGACTTCGGCGGCGGCGGTGATGCTGGAGATTACCAGACACGTGCCCGCCTTCAGCGGTGCGCGGTATGCTGAACTGGCGAAGGTCGAAAAGCAGTTCCCGGATGTCGGCGGCGCTGACCTGTACTACGGTGGTACGGCGTACAAGAACACGGGCGGGCTGGGCGTGCAGATTCCCGCACAGGCGGAGAGCGAGACGATCGCGGTCGGCACGGTCTCGCTGCCGAAGGTGGCGCGCGCCGACGGCGAGCATCTGGTCGCCGTGCCGATCACCGAACTGTACGATCGTGAGGCGACGTTCCGCCCCAGCGAAGCGGCGCTGATGGCTCCGCGCATCCCGGCGGCGTACATCGCGCTGAACGAACAGGACGCGGCGCGGCTGGGCATCGTCGATGGCGACTGGGTGCAGGTGGATGCGGGCGCAGGTCGCCCGGTGCGCGGTCGGGCGCGGGTCAATGGCGCTGCGCCGCAGGGGACGGTGCTGGTTCCGCGTCATCTGACGGCGGACGCCGCCCCGCTGAGCGCGACCCCCGCGCGGGTGGAAAAAGTGCGTGAAATGGTGGTGGAAGGGTAGAGCATGGCTGGAACGATTGCCACACCCCCAAGACGGCGCATCCCGGCTTGGGCGATCCTCGGCGCACTGGTCGCTGTGGTGCTGTTCGTGGTGCTGCCGGTGGTGTTCATCGCCACCAACGCTGAAGCGATCGGCAGCTTCGTGTTCGATGCGGATACGCGCGTCAACCCGAATGATGTCATCCGCTGCTATGGACCGGATGGGCGCGGTTGCCCGATCATCCATTCGGTGACGTATTCGCTGATCTTCTTCTTCATCGTGCTGACGGGGTTCGCCTACACGACGCTGCTGGAGCGCAAGTTCATCGCGTTCTTTCAGAACCGCGTCGGACCGAACCGCGTTGGACCTGGCGGCTTCCTGCAACCCGCTGCGGATGGCGTGAAGCTGATCTTCAAGGAAGACATCATTCCGTCGGGGGCAGATCGCCCGGTGTATCTGCTTGCGCCGATCATCAAAGCCGTGCCCGCGTTGATCGTGCTGGCGGTCGTGCCGGTGGGACCAGACATCATCGTGCCCTGGTTCGACGGGATGTGGTATCAGGTCCCGCTTGGCTTGGTGGACATCAATGTCGGCGTGCTGTGGCTGCTGGCGATCACCAGCATCGGCACGTATGGCGTGGTGCTGGCGGGCTGGGCATCGAACAACAAGTACGCCATGCTCGGCGGGTTGCGCGCTTCGGCGCAGATGCTCAGCTATGAACTCAGCCTGGGCTTGACGATGGCTGTGCCGATCATCATCGTGGGCAGCATGAGCCTGGGCGACATCATCCGCAGCCAGACGATGTTCTACGAATGGTTCGTCTTCCAGAACCCGCTGGCGGCGGGCATCCTGGCGATCGCGCTGCTGGCGGAGATCAGCCGTGCCCCGTTCGACCTGCCGGAAGCGGAGCAGGAACTGACGCAGGGTTTCATGACCGAGTACAGCGGCATGAAGTTCGCCCTGTTCATGATGGCGGAATACCTGGGCATGATCGCCATCAGCGTCATCTGGGCGTCGCTCTTCTTCGGCGGCTACAATGACGGCTTCGGCTTGGTGACGCAGCTTCCGTTCCTCGGTCCGGTGGTGCTGATCGGCAAGGTGGTGCTGTTCCTGATCATCATGGTGTGGATTCGCGCCACGCTGCCGCGCATCCGCTATGACCGCCTGATGCAGTTCGGCTGGAAGATCATGCTGCCGCTGGCGCTGGTGGCAGTCTTCTGGACGGCGCTGGCGGTGCTGATCGGCGACCTGTTCGGCAGCCCGGTGGCGTATGGCATCGCGGCGGGCATCCTGTTCCTGGTGGTGGTCGGCGGCGGGTATGTGCTGCTGCGCCGGAGCGGAGACATCGCCGAAGCGGAGCCGACGCTGGAGAACGACCCGATGATTACGGGCGAACGCAACGACATCGGCTGGGTGGGCATTCAACTGCTGGGATCGCTGATCGCCATCCCGTTTGCGCTGTGGAACTTCACGATCAATGCGCTGGAGCGACTGGCACAGCTCGCCCCGGATGAGAAGAAAGACGAGAGCAGTACGGAGAGCAAAGCCTGATGAACGTGCTGAAGGGTTTCGCCACGACGTTCAAGCACCTGCTGGAAGAACCGGTGACGGTGCAGTACCCGGAAGAGCAGCGCCCGTTCCGCGAGCGCTACAAGGGGCGGCATCACCTGCGCCGCTATGAAAACGGGCTGGAGAAGTGCATCGGCTGTTCGCTGTGCGCGGCAGCGTGCCCGGCGGACGCCATCTGGGTGGAAGCGGCGGAGAATACCGACGAAGAGCGCTACAGCCCAGGCGAGCGCTATGCCAAGACCTACGAGATCAACATGCTGCGCTGCATCTTCTGCGGCTACTGCGAAG
>CAZTLS010000017.1:0-62513 GCA_964614405.1 uncultured Pleurocapsa sp. | reverse complement strand
CACCCGCGCCCCGGCGCGTGCCAGCCCCTGGCACAGCGCCGATCCCAGCGCTCCGGTCGCCCCGGTCACCACCGCGACGCGCCCGGTCAGGTCGAACAGATCGTGCATGGTCACTCCTCCTGAGCCCTCTCAACCCGCAGGCGTGGGTGATCCACCGAGTCACCCCTACTCCCCGCGCAGCGCGCGCGCCGGGGCGAGGCGGGCGATCGTCCGCGCCGGATATACCCCCGCCAGCAGCGCCGCCGCAATCGCCACCGCCAGCGCCAGGATGAACTCATCCGGCGTCAGCGCCATCTGCATCGTCCATCCGAACGAGCGCACGTTGATGACCGCGATCAGGATGAACGCCAGCGCCGCGCCGATCGGCAGCGCCAGCACCCCGGCGACCGCGCCCATCAGCCCGGTCTGGATGAGCGTGTAGCGCCAGAGCTGCGGCGGCGTCAGCCCGACGGCGCGCATCACCCCGTACTGGCGGATTTGTTCCAGTTGCAGCGCCATGAGCGCGCTCAGGATGCCGATGAACGCCACCCCAACTGCCAGCAGACGCAGCGCGGCAGTGATGGCGAAGGTGCGCTCGAAGATGTCGAACACCCCGGCGCGCAGCGCGCGGTTGCTCTGCACGATCAGCGACGTGCCGGAAAGGGCGGTGCGCGTCCGGTCGATGACTGCCTCGACCGACTCGCCAGGCGCGACGAAGATCGCCATCGTCGAGATGAAGGTATCGTCGAAGAACTGGCGGTACACCCGATCGGTCATGAACACCGACCCCTGATCGCCCGCGTAGTCGTAGAAGACGCCGATGACGGGGAAGGTATGCGCGCCGCGATCGGTCAGCAGGGTGATCGTACTGCGCTCCGGTGTGATGCCCCGGCGGAAGGCGAACGGTTCGCTCACCATGACCGCGCCCTCGTCGAGCGCCTGCATGTACGCATCACGCGGGACGGTGATCCACGCGAACTGGCGTTCCCGGCTGACCACTTCTCCGTCCGCCACCGAAACGAAGGCGGGCGGCAGATCGGGGTAATCCGGGGCAATGGCGCGCGTGTTGCGCCCGATGACCAGACGCTCGACCCCTTCGAGGGCGCGCACCCGATCCGCCAGAGCCGGATCGACGTTCGCTTCAGGGCGGGTCGCCGTCACCTGCGGCGGTGAGATGTAGATGTCCGCGCCCAGCGTGGTGTCCAGCCAGTCGGCGACGGTATCGCGGAACGAGCCGATCATCACGCTCACGCCGACGATCACGCTCACCGCCACAGTCAGCGCCGCCACCGCCACCGCCGTCCGGCTGAGCGCCCGCCCGACTGCCCGCGCTGCCATCCGCCCGACCACGCCGAACACCCCGCCCATGACCGGGGTGAGCAGGTGCATCGCGCCGACCAGCACAGCGGGCGTGAGCAGCGCCCCGCCCACGACCACGCCGAACAGCGCGCCGAAGCTCAGGATCAGGCTGTCCGACGGGATGAGCAGCAGCAGCGCACCGCCGCCGATCAGTGCCAGCGCCAGCGCGGTCAGGGCGGGGAGCAGGTGGCGCGCCCGTTCCTCAAGCTGCGAGCGACGCAGCGACCCGGCGGGCGGGGTGCGCGTGGCATCGAGGGCGGGCAGGAAGGCGGCGGCGAGGCTGGCGGCGATGCCGATCGCTGCGCCCTTGACCAGCGTGAAGGCGTCCACGCTCACCCGCTGCACATCGACGGCGAAATACAGGTCGCTGACCGTCTGCGCCACCACGCCGACGGCGGCGCGCCCGAACAGCACCCCCAGCGCCAAGCCCAGCACCGTGCCGATGAACCCCAGCAGTGCCGCTTCGCCCAGGATGAGCACCAGCACCTGACGGTCGGTCGCGCCGAGGGCGCGCAGGATGCCCAGTTCGCCGCGCCGCTGCACCACGCTGAACGAGACCGTGTTGTAGATGAGGAAGACGCCGACCACCAGCGCCAGCAGGCTGAGCGCCTGCAGATTGAGTTCAAAGGCGGCGGTCATCTGCGACAGGGCGGCGCTCTGCGCGCTCGGCGTGGTGAGGGCGGCGCTTTCGGGCAGCAGCGCTTCGATGCGCGCCAGGTCGAAGCCATCCGGCACGATCAGGTCGATTCGGCTGAGCGCACCCGGCATCCCGACGATCTCCTGTGCGGTGGCGATGTCCATCAGCAGCAGGCTGTCGATTGCCTCAGAGTCGGCATCTTCGCCCAGCAGACCGACCACGCGCGCGCGCACCGCCTCGCCAGGTGGAAGCAGCGTGACCGGGTCGCCGATGGCGATGCCGGCTTCACGGGCGGTGCGCGCGCTGATCAGCACGCTGCCGGGCTGGGCGATGAAGGTAGTGATGGCGTCGAACTGCGCCTGCTCGCCTCCATCCACGCTCACCTCGCTCAGAAAGGCACGGAAAGGCGCTTCGGCGAAGGGATCGACGCCCAGCACGCGCATGGCGCGGTCGCCCAGTTCGCGCACCTGGGCATAGCCGTCCACGACGGGTGCGGCGTCGCGGATGCCGACCTCGACGCGCAGCGCCCGGTACAGGTCGGTGGGCAGCCCGGCGGGTCCGCCGACGATCTGGTGGGTGGCGCGCCCGGTCACGCTCTGCGTGCTGAGCGAGAAGGCGCGTTTGGACGAATTATTCGCCAGATCGATCGCCACCATGACGGCGACGCCCAGCGCCACGCCCAGCACGAGCAGGACACTCTGGAAGGTGCGCCTGGAGATGTGCCTGGCGATCAGGCGGGGGAGCAGGGAGGATTTCATCGGCTTCTCATTTCCCTTCTGAATCGATCGGGGCGGTGAATTTCACCGCCCCGAAGGATGATCACGTGTGGTGTACAGCCTGGTTCACGGCTGTTCCGGGTCATCCGACCCGAAGGTGTAGCCCAGATTGAGCAGCGCTTTCTGAGCGGCGTCGCGCATCCGGTCATTGTGGGTATTGACGATCTCGATGAGCGGCTCGATGGCACGGGCGTCGCCCAGCTTGCCAAGCGCTTCGGCAGCGTAGACGGGCGTCTGAAAACCAGGGGCGTCGAGCGCATCGATGAGCGGCTCGACGGCGCGCGGATCGCCCAGCTTGCCCAGCATGAGCGCAGCCCGCCCGCGCACGATCAGGTCTTCATGACGGTTGCCCACCACCCGGATGAGCGTCAGCACGGCTTCGTCGCCGCCCAACATGCCGAGTTTCATGACGGCGGTGCGACGGCGTTCTTTGTTCACGTCTCGCAGTTCGGAAATCACCTGCTTGACAACGATGGGGTCAGGGTCGGTCATGTGAATACTCCTTCACCGACTTGATCGCGTGTAATCAACAGTTTGCCGTCATGAATGCGGCAAACCCGATCTGCCAGGACGACCACCTCCGGGTTATGTGTCGCCATTACAAGTGTACGCCCGGATTTGACAGTTAATTCTAGCAAAAGTGCCAGAATTTGCCCCCCCGTCTCTTCGTCCAGATTGCCCGTAGGCTCGTCTGCCACCACCAGCGGCGGCTGTTTGACCAGCGCACGGGCGATAGCAACGCGCTGCTGTTCACCGCCGCTCAGCTTGTCCGGGAAGGCGTCCTCGCGGTCGCCCAGCCCGACACGGCGCAGCAGCTCGCGCGCGATGCGTGCATCCGCCCGCCCGCCCGCCAGTTCGACGGGCAGCATGATATTTTCTAACACAGTCAGTGTTGGAATCAGATTGAAAAACTGAAACACGATCCCGATCCGGTCACGGCGATACAGCGTCAGCGCGCGTTCGTCCATGCTGGTGATCGTCGTGCCGTCGATGGTGACGCTGCCCCCGTCCGCCCGGTCGATGCCGCTGATCAGGTTGAGCAGCGTGCTTTTGCCGCTGCCGCTCTTGCCCAGCAGCACCAGAAATTCGCCCGTGTACACATCCAGATCGACTGCATCGAGGATGTGGCGGGTGCGTTCTCCCTCGGTGAAATGTTTGCTGAGCGTGCGAATCTGAATCAGACTGTGCGGCATGGTCGATCGTCCAGTTGTGCGTTTGTACCCGTTTTCACAAATATAGCCGCCGGGTATGAGACCGGGATGAACGCCCGGCTTGCGCCTTATCCGCCTCTGCTCATAATCGTATGAGAAAATCAGGCTTATGTCTCTTGAGAGTATACAGGATCAGCCCATGACCTCCCCGCACCCCCCTACCCCGGCACGCATGTACAAATCCCAGGCGGGGTATGAGGCGATGCAGCGCTGGTATGACCAGATGGTCGAAGCGCTGCCTATCCCGGTCGAGTCGCGCGTGATCGCCACTTCGTTCGGCGAGACGCACCTGCTCACCGCCGGTGCAGACCACCCCGACCGTCCGCCGCTGGTGATGATTCAGGGTTTCGGCGCGAGTGCGCCGCTGTGGAAGAACCAGATCGCCCCGTTCGCCGAACGTTACCGCGTGTATGCCCTCGACGTGCCTGGGCATCCTGGCAGAAGCGCGCCGACCGTGCTGTCGCTGCTCGATGACAGCTACGCCCGCTGGCTGGTCGAGTCGCTGGATGCGTTGGCGATCGACCGGGCGCATGTGGTCGGCGTGTGTCTGGGCGGGTGGATCGCCATGCAGGGAGCGGTCTACGCGCCGGAGCGGGTGGAGAAGCTGGTGCTGCTCTCCCCGGTCGGTTTGGCGCAGTTTCGGGTGTTCGTCCGCAGCGGCGTGCCGCTCATCCTCAATTTCGGGCGGGAGAACGACGCCGCCGGGCGACGCCTGCTTAAGATGGCGTTCACCCCGCCTGGGTCGGGCTTGGAGTTCGACCGCGATGTGGCGAAAGCGCTCATGCTGGTCATCCGCCACTACGACATCTCGGCGCTGGCGGGTTTCGACGGAACGCGCCCGTCGCCGCGCGATCTGTGGATGGCGGGGCGCGCGCTGATGAAATTCGTGCGCCCTGAGCCGATCGCCAGACTGCGGCGGATCACTGCGCCGTCGCTGCTGCTGGTGGGCGAGCATGAGGCGATCTACAACCCGCGCGCGGCGGTGCGCCATGCCTGCCGGGGCATCCCCAGGCTGGAGGCGGAGATCGTGCCTGGCACGGGACACGCCACGATCTACGACCGCCCGGAATACGTCAACGCGCGCGTGCTGGCGTTCCTGAACGGGCAGTCATGAGCCGATGTGCTGGTACACCGTCGTTTCGCCGCGCTGGAGCAGCGGGCGGAAGCGGTCGTTGATGATCCGCAGCATGGCAGGCGTCCACCGTTCAAAGCGCAGTGATGGATTGCGGTAGGGCTGGTAGATCATCACCAGCGGGTGATCGCCGCGCGCCAGCGCTTCCAGAAACGGCGTCTCGTCCCAGATGCCATCACGCGCCAGTTGGCTGAACTCGAACGGTTGAAAGGCGATCGACCGCCCGCTCAGCACCAGCTCGCCCATCGCTTCATCGGCGATGACCGGCTCGTCATGCGACTCCAGAAACACCGCGATCGCCGCGATCTGCTCCTGCTTGACGATGCGCTCGGTCAGCAGCGGGTGATATTTGCCCGCCGACAGATCGACCGCCCACGCGATCTGCACCGCCAGCACCGCAAGCGCCCCGGCACGCAGGGCGGGTACGCGGCGCAGCGCCGCGATCGCGACTCCCCACAGCAGGCAGAGCGCCGCGCTCAACTCCCACAGGTAGTTGACGTCCGAGCCGACTTTGGCGATCGTCGCCGCGCTGACCAGCGCGCCCAGCGTATAGGGGATCGCCAGCCACGCCGCCGGTCGTGCGCCGATGAGCGCGATCGCCAGCGCCACGCCTCCGCCGACGATCAGGATGGGCAGATGCCGTCCTGCTTCATCGATGTAGAAGGCGATCAGCGACGGATCGAGGGCGTTGACATTGGCGGTGATCAGATGGGTGAAGAATCCGCCGCGCGTGCCGACCAGCGCGACAGCGAAGATCGCCAGCACCACCGACCCCAGCGCCACGCCGAAGCCGAGCGCGCGCAGCCAGCCGCCGCGCGCCAGCAGCCAGCACGCCGCCGCCAGCGGCGCAGCCAGGGCATACGTCTGGCGGGTATAGACGGCGGCGGTGAGCAGGGCGATCCCAGCGATCAACCCCCACGCGCGTTCATGCCAGCGGGCGATGAGCGCCAGCCCCGCCAGGCTGCACGCCAGCGCCAGCGCGTCGATGCGCGTCAGGGCAGACCAGCCGAAGATGTACGGCACGGCGATGAGCGCCAAACCCGCCGCCACCGCGCCGACCGGGTCGCGCGTGAGCGTCCAGACGAGCAGCGCCAGGCAGAGCGCTGCGGCGATGGTTGCACCGAAGGAGATGGCGCGCCCGTACCAGAACGCCGCGCCATGCTGCGCCGCAAACGGAGCCTGTGCCAGGATGTAGAGCGGCGGGTAGTTGGTGATGGTGTAAGGCGGCTGTGTCAGGTCAGGCGGGTAGAGAGGTTCGCCGCGCGTCAGGCGCATCGTCTGATCGAGCAGCGGACCCTCCCCGTAATTGAGCGTGTAGGGGAAGGCGATCGCCATCTCGCCGTGTTCGATGAACAGCGCGATCGAGCGAGCGCTGACCACCAGCACTGCTGCACACGCCGCTGTCACCAGCAGACGCCCGATCCAGCGGGTGAGACGTTGTGATACACTGCCTGGGCGCGCGGTCAGGATGACGACCTCCCGGCGCACAGTGCGGATGACGATGTGATGGAGGGAGTATGGGTGAGGTGCTGACGCTGGACGAGGCGCGGGCGCGGCGCGCGGCATGGCGCACGGCGGGCGCGGTGGTGGTGTTCACCAATGGACATTTCGATCTGCTGCACGTCGGTCATCTCGATTATCTGGAGAAAGCGCGCGCTCTGGGCGATGTGCTGCTGGTCGGCGTCAATGGCGATGCCAGCACGGAGCGGCTGAAGGGCGCAGGACGTCCACTCGTGCCCGCAGTGGAACGCGCGCGCCTGCTGGCTGCGCTCACCCCGGTCAGCGGGGCGATCGTGTTCGAGGACGACACCGCCCATGCGCTGATCGCGGCGCTGGAACCGGATGTGTACGTCAAGGGGGGCGATTATCATGACAAACCTCTGCCCGAACGGGCGCTGGTCGAGTCGATGGGCGGGCGGGTGGTGCTGATCGACAGCGTGCCTGATCGCAGCACCACCCGCCTGATCGCCCGCATCCGGGCGCTGCCCTGACTCTACGGCTGCCACCAGCCGCCTGGGAATTCGTCCCAGGGGTTGCTGGTCAGTTGGTTGAGCGCCGTCGTCTGGGTGTCGTAGATGAAGATGTCGAAATTGCCGCTCATGTCGCTGGCGAACGCCAGATAGCGCCCATCACGGCTCATCACCGGGTACAGCACGTTGAATGGCGCGCGGTAAACGGGCAGGGTCGAGCCTGTGCCGTCGGCGCGGCGGCTGAACACGTCATGGTTGTTCGGGTTGGTGGGCGATGCCGACGAATAGTAGACCAGCAGCCCATCGCTCGACCAGCGCGGCATCGTCTCGATCTGTGTTTGCAGATCGTTGGTGATCAGGAACTTGCCGCCCGTGCGCGCATCGATCCGCACCAGATCGACCCCCGGCGCGGCGCGGTTGAGGTCGGAACGCACTGCCACGATGGATGAGGCATCGGGTGAAAAGACGGGATAGCCGTAATCCACATCGTCATCGGTGATCTGGCGCACGCGCTCGCCGCGCGGGACGTTTGCGC
This sequence comes from uncultured Pleurocapsa sp., assembly GCA_964614405.1. Lineage (GTDB taxonomy): Bacteria > Chloroflexota > Anaerolineae > Aggregatilineales > Phototrophicaceae > Flexifilum. Next base: position 54,914 of record CAZTLS010000017.1, on the reverse strand, counting down.
CGATCTCGATGACGAACACCTGATTGGTCTGGCGGTTGCGGGTACGGGCGACGAAGGTGACGCGCTGCCCGGTGGCATCGATATTCGGCTGTCTGGGCTGGACGATAGTCACCCCCTCGGCGCTGTAGAAATCCGCCAGATTGATCGTCTCCGTGCCGTTGAGGTTGGTCACCTCGATCAGGCTGGAGAAGAGCAGCCCGTCATAGCGCTCATAGGCGACGCGCTGCCCGTTGCCGGTGATGCTGATGTTGCTGCCCAGTTCATCGCCGATGCGGTTGTACTGATTGCCGAAGTCGAGGTTGAAGAAGCCGAGCGGCAGATAGCCGGTCCGCAGTTCATCGCGCCCGCCCCACACCGCCAGCCGCCCTGTCAGACCGAGCGGCGCGGGCAGCGCGGTCGGTGTGACGAGCGGGGTGGGCGAGGGGGTGTGCGTCCATGTCGGGGGCAGGGTGGGAATGTCTGGCGTCGGTGTGACGGGCGTGACCGGGACTTCCGTCGGCACGAGCGCGGTCTGGGTGGCGGCGATCGCCAGGGCATTGGCGGTGGAGAGCGCCACTGCCGTGCTTTCTGCGTTGCGCTGCCCGGTCGCGGTCAGGGCAAAAGCGGCGGCGGTGGCATTTTCGGAGGCGATGCGATTGTTGTTCCCGGCGATGACCACGATGCCGACCAGCAGAATCAGGACGACCACGCCTGCGCCGATGCCGACGATCAGGTTGAACTGGCTGCGCGGGATGCGCGCGATGACCTCGGCTTCGCGCTGTGTCTGCTTTTTCGTCTTCATGCGCTCTTCGAGCGCGTTCATCGCCCGCTGCGCTTTTTCATTGTTCGGGTTGATGTGCAGCACATTGCTGAAGCAGATGCGGCGTTCCTCGTCGGTCTCGACGACCGAGCCGAGCCAGAACCACGCCTTTTCATTATTCTCATCCAGCTCAACGACCTGCTCCAGCAGGGCGCGCCCCTCGGCTTTTTTGCCTTCTTTGATCAGGTCGATGCCCCTGCGGAGCAGATCGGGAATGTCGTTCTTGGAAGCCACGCGCTACCTCTCCATCAAGCTTGCCAGTCAGGTCACAGCCGCAGCCTGGGGCTACGGGATGAAATTGAGCGATTGCGGGAACCGATCGTTGTTCGTCAGCCGGGTAATCCGGTTGCGGTCGAGCAGGTCGGCGGCGTACCAGGCGAACACGCCGCCCTCACGGTTAGAGGCGAAGGCGATGTAGCGGCTGTTGGGCGACCACGCCGGGCTGCGGTCTTCCGCGCCGTTGTCGTCGATGGTGATCAGGAAGGCGCGCTGCCCGTCGGCGTCCATCACATACAGGTCAGCATCGCCTGCGCGGTCGCTGATGAAGGCGATGCGCGCCCCATCGGGCGACATGACGGGCGCGAAGCTGCTGCCCGCATCGTCGGTCAGGCGAACCGGGTTCTGCCCTTCGCCGCTCATGCGGTAGATTTCGGTGAAACCAGGCGAGTCGCGGTCGGTGGCGAACAGGATGTCGCCGTTGGGCGTGTAGGACGGGTCGATATTGCGCCCGCGCCCGCGCGTGAGCGCGACGACTTCACCCGTAGCGACGCTATAGCGGAAGAGATGTGTGCCCTGTGCGTCATTGGCGACGAAGACCACGCGCTGCCCATCGGGCGACCATGCCGGGCTGCTCACGATGCTGGCGCGCAGATTGGTCACGGCGCGCGCCGCTGAAGGGTCGTTGAATGGCGCGATGAAGAGCTGAGAAAATATCTCATTGCCCTCGGTGGACACCGGGCGGATGAAGGCGATCTGCGCGCCATCGCGCGAGAGGGCGAGATCGGTGAAGCCTTCGGTCGTCCCGGAAGACAGCTTGACTTCGCCCAGACCGTTCGCATCAGCGCGGTACAGGCTGGGCAGGGCGACATTCGGCTCAAAATCGCTGTAGAGGATGCGGAACGAATCCAGCATCAGCGGCGTGGGCGAGGGGAAAGGCGTCGGCGTGTTGGTCGGCGTCAGAGTAGGGGTGAAGGTCGGCGGCAGCGGGGTGAACATGCCTGGGTCGAAGGTGACGATCACGCCTGTGAACACCGTTGCGGTGGGCGGGCTGGTATCGCGCGTGGGCGTGGCGGTGGGATTCAGGAACGCCTGCAATGTCCCACGCCCCTGAGCGGTAGGGATGGCGGGCACGCCGCTGCGCGAGGGATTGAGCAGTACCGCGCCGACCACCACCACCATGATCACCAGCACCGCGCCCGCCAGAAAGAGATAGGTATTGTTACTGCGCCTGGGCGTATCCCCGACGGTGGGGGCAGGCGGTGGGGATACCGGGCGCAGACGCGGCGGCGAGTCTGCCTGAAGGCGGGGTGCAGGGGCAGCGGGAATATCTCCACCGAGGCGGCGCAGCGCTTCACGGGCACGGGCATTATCCGGGTTGACCTGAAGGGTGCGCTGGAGGAAGGAAATGCGCTCTTCGGGCGTATCGACCACTGATGCCATCCACATCAGCGCCAGTTCGTTATTGCGATCATACGCCAGCACCTGTTGCAGCATACGCCGCGCGGTGAGGCGATCGCCACGCCTGGCTGCGTCGATGCCTTCGCGCAGCCGTTCCTGAATGTTCGGTCCCTGAGTCAACGCGGTTCACTCCCTCAGTAGATGATGCGCGGTGCAGAACGGATGCCGGTTAGCGCGCGCTGGTCAGCACGACCACCACGATGATGATCGCCAGCACGATCAGCACAGCAGCCAGCACGCCGAAGATGAGCAGCACGCGGTTATCGCGGGCGCTGCGGCTGTAGGAAAGGCGGTCAAGCGTATCGCGCGCGATGTCGTTAGCCGGGTTGACGGACAGCACGCGCTGAAGCCAGACCTTGCGTTCTTCCTTCGACTCAGCCAGTTTCGCCATCCACATCATGGCGCGTTCATTGTCTTTATCTTCACTCAGAATCTGGCGAAACATCAGCCGCGCCGCATTTTTGTTATTCTGTTTGGCGGCGCTGATCGCCATCTGCAAAAGCTGTTCACGATTGGGCGCCTGCCCGCGCGCATTGTCCGCCATCACTGCTCCCTGTCTGTGTATGAGTTGTGTGCCCGGTGTCGTCCCATGCACTGCAAAATCTCTATCATTTTATATCAGGCGACGCAAAGTTGCCTGCCTTGCCGGGTGAGTTTCACCAGCCCATCAGGGTGATGCACAGCATACAGAACGGGCAGATGAACAGCAGGCTGTCGATTCGGTCAAGGATGCCGCCGTGCCCAGGCAGCGGATTGATCTGCGGCAGGTGCGAATCCTTCGCGCCATAGCGCCGCTTCAGCGCCGACTCGAACAGGTCTCCGGCGATCGAAACCGGCGGACCGATGATCGGCAGCACCAGCCATTCCGCTTCCAGCCGACCGTATGCTGCCAGCAGCCCGATCATCAGCAGCGCGCTGACCACCCAGCCCGTGATCGCCCCTTCGACCGTCTTGTGCGGCGAGATGCGCGCGTGCAGCGGCGTCCTGCCGAAGCGCTTACCGCCGAGATAGGCGAACGCATCGACGAACCACGTGAGCAGGATGACCGCCATCACCCAGAACAACCCGTCTTCGCGGGCGCGCAGCAGCAGCGTGAGGATGAGTGGCAGGGTGATGTACCCGATCCCCAGGGCGACCGCTTCCAGACGGTGGCGCACGATGTGCCATACTTCCGCCCATGCCAGTGCCCCAAGCCCGGCGATGAGCAGGGCAAACGGCACACCCCCTGCCCACACCATCAGCAGGACGGGCGGAATGGCGATCGCGGCTGTCCTGAGGCGCTGGCGCAGGTCGCTGGCTGTCTGAGTCGGGGTGGGGTGATCGTTGGCTGGCATGATGGAAAACAGGTGCGGGCACGCCTTTCAGAAAACGTGCCCGCATTGTAACAGAAATCCGGCAGGTTGGGCGGGGCGATCGCCCTACAGGACGGGTTCGGGACTGACGCTGCATGACCCGCTGTCAGGCTGCTGAAAGTTGTTGCCGCTCGTCCAGGCAAAAAAGGTGTAGATGCGCGAAAGCAGCATGACGAAGTGCGAGAGTTCCGTCTCGATACAGCGCGCCCCAGGCTCCAGCCATACCCCGATCCGCAGCCACTCGTGTTCCGGGGCGAAGGTGCTGAACCAGCGCGACAGGATGTCGCCGCGCAGCAGTTCCTCACACGTCAGATGCGAGTCGTTCAGCGTCTCACCATGCCAGAAGCCCAGGCGAAGCATTCCGCAGCCCTGCGCCAGCAAGCCGCGCAGCGCCGCACGGTGGCGTTCCAGCCGCAGTTTGCCCATCAGGTTGCGCTGGTCGAGCCGTGCCATCGGTGAGACGATGATCTCGGTGACGAAATAGTCCGGCGTCAGGCGCACCTCCAGCACGGGGTGGCGCGCCGCATCTGTGCTGCCACAGCGCCCCATCATGCGCTCAATGGCGGCTGCCTGCGCCTGTGTGCGGATGAAGGCGAAGGCAAAGCCGTCGATCGGCGCAGCGCTGGCGAATGACATCGGGACGACCTGCTGTGCCCGTTCCCAGCAGGGTTGCAATGGGCTTCCGCCGGCGATCAGGCGGTGCATCAGCAGGCGCTGGAGGCGCTGCATCCGCTCGGCAACGGCCGCAATTCCCCGATCGGGCTGCGCTTCTGCCGAAAGCAGGCGCACTCGTGTGAGGGCGGTGTGGTCATCGATCGAGAAGAACGATGTCTGTGCGTTGATGTCCATGCGATTCCACCTCACAACTTCCCCTGGCTGGGGCGCGTCTGGTAAAAGCTGAGTGTTCAATGAAAATGATAGCCGATCTGTGTGATGAAATTCACGGCGCATCAACAAAATTCATAAAAATTTCATGGCGTCCCGCACATACGTCACATTGACGGGCGAAAAGGCGGTGCTTTGCCGCCGGGTAAGCGAATTGAGGTATAATGAAAGTCTATAACCTGCCATGCGCTGTTGCAGCAGCACACAAAAAACAGAGCGCTTTTTCATTGAAGGGTTGGAACTGGTGAGCATCCGAATCAGTGACATCGCCGCGCACGTCGATCAGACGGTGGAGATTCGCGGCTGGGTTTACAACCGTACCGACAAGGGTAAACTGCAATTCATTCAGGTGCGCGATGGGTCGGGAATCGTGCAGTGTGTGGCGTTCAGAAAAGAACTGAGCGAGGCAGACTTCGAGATCGCCAGCCACCTGACGCAGGAATCGTCGATCATCCTGACCGGGACGGTGCGCGCCGACAGCCGCGCCCCAGGTGTGCCGGGCGGCTATGAGATCGGCATCCAGTCGCTGACGCTGGTGCAGGGAGCGCACGAGTACCCGATCACGCCGAAAGAACACGGCACAGAGTTTCTGATGGATAACCGCCACCTCTGGCTGCGCTCCAGCCGCCAGTGGGCGATTCTGCGTATCCGCGCCACCATTGAGCGTGGGCTGCGCGATTACATGGACTCGCAGGGCTACCTGTTGGTCGATACGCCGATCCTCACCCCGGCAGCGGGCGAAAACACCACCGACCTGTTCCAGATCGACTTTCACGGCGTGCCTGCATATCTGGCGCAGACCGGGCAGTTGTACAACGAAGCCAATATGATGGCGTTCGGCAAGGTGTACTGTTTCGGTCCGACTTTCCGCGCTGAGAAGTCCAAGACGCGCCGCCACCTTCAGGAATTCTGGATGATGGAACCGGAAGCGGCGTACCTCTCCCTCGAAGACATGATGACCCTCGAAGAGGGGATGATCGTCTCGATTGTCGAGCGCGTGCTGGAGCGGCATCAGGAAGAACTGAAGATCATCGAACGCGATGTCAGCCGCCTTGAGGCGATCCGGTCGCCGTTTGCGCGCATCAGCTATGATGAGGCGGTCGAGCGGCTGCAGAAGCGCCATGCCGAGACGGATGACCCGGACCAGAAGGCGCTGCTGGCGATCATCTGGGGCGAAGATTTCGGCAGCCCGCACGAGACGGCGCTGGCGGAGATGTTCGATCGCCCGGTGTTCGTGTATCACTATCCGACGGCGGTCAAGGCGTTCTACATGCAGCCCGTTGACGGACGACCGGAGGTGTGCCGCAGTGTTGACCTGCTCGCCCCGGAGGGGTATGGCGAGATCACAGGCGGCAGCGAACGCATCTACGACCTGGCGCTGCTGGAAGAGCGCATCACCACGATGGCGATCCCGCGTGAGGCGTATGCCTGGTATCTCGACCTGCGGCGTTTCGGCAGCGTGCCTCATGCCGGGTTCGGCATCGGGCTGGAGCGCACTGTTGCCTGGATTTGCGGGTTGCCCCACGTGCGTGAGACCATCCCCTACGCGCGGATGCTCAATCGTAATTACCCGTAAGCGCGTTATCACCAATCGGGTGAGGCGGATCGTCATGCCACCTCACCCGGTATGAGGAGCTGTACCTGATGTCGATCGATTTCGCCTCCCGCATGGTCGGGATGGTCATTTTCGCTTTTGCAGGGGCGCGCCTCGGCGTGGAGGCGGCTGCATTTCTGCGTCTGGATGAACTGGCGGTATCGTTCATCTTCGCGCTCGTCGGCGTGCTGTTCGGGCTGATCCTCACCCCCTGGCTGACGGTACGCCCGCTGCGCTGGCTGCGCCGGGCATTGAGCGAAGTGCCGATCGATGTGCTGTTCACCACTATCATCGGCGTGCTGCTGGGCGCACTGGTCGCCCTGCTGCTCACCTATCCGCTCAGCACGCTGGGGATGCCCTTCGGATCACTCGTGCCATCGCTGGTCATGCTGCTGTCGGTGTATACGGGTGCAGCGCTGTTTTTCGTGCGTTCGCGGGAAATCTGGGTGTTCTTCGAGGAATGGCTGGGCTGGACGCCTCGCCGACCGGGTGCGCTGGGTGGCGAGGGACGAATGCTGCTGCTCGATACCAGCGTGCTGATCGACGGGCGCATCGTCGATATTGCCCAGACGGGCTTCATCGGTGGCGTGCTGGTCGTGCCGCGCTTCGTCATCTCTGAGCTGCATCGCGTCGCCGATTCGACCGATGCCCAGCGGCGCAATCGCGGTCGGCGCGGCTTGAGCAAGCTCAACGAACTCCAGCGTGAAGCCAACATCGCCTTTCGCATCATCGAGGACGACCCGGAAGAAGTGCCTGCTGTCGATGATAAGCTGATCGTGCTGGCGAACCGGCTGAACGCCGCGATCGTCACCATCGACCATCCGCTCAATCAGGTGGCGACCGCACAGGGCGCGGTGGTGCTGAACATCAACGAACTGGCGAATGCCGTGCGTTCCGCCTATATTCCCGGCGAGTCCTTCACCATCCGCGTCATTCAGGATGGGACGGAGCCTGGGCAGGGCGTGGGCTACCTCGAAGACGGCACGATGGTGATCATCAAGGACGGCAGAATGCACATGGATCGCACGATCGAGGTGGTCGTCACCAAGCTGATCAACCGTCCGACCGGGCGCATCATCTTTGCTGAGCCTGTGGAGGGGTGAGCGCGGCGTCTGTGCGGTAGACGGTGATCGTGCCGCTGGCGAACGCCGTTTCGATGCCAGGATCGGTCTGCCATTCGCCGTCATCCTGCATCCGTGCGATGATGAAGCGCACTGCGCCGGCGCACGGGAAATCTGCCGCGCACGGATATTCCAGCAGGGCGCGCCGTGCTGCGGCGTCCATTGCGCCGCTGAAGAACTGTTCGATGGCGCGCGTTTTGTCCTTCCAGAAGAGCGTTTCCGGTCCGTGACCCATCACCGGGCGCATATTCACCCATGCGGGCAGCACATTGCCCACTGTGGGCGCGGACAGCACGATGGCATCCTCTTCGTCCTGTGCGTTCAGCCAGTCGAACGCCGCGATCAGGTCGGCATGGTGGAACACTGCTGACTCCGGCGCACCCCCCCGCGCCCCGGTCAGCAGGGCGACGAAGAGCAGGATGCCGCTGCTCGCCATGAGCAGCACCAGCAGCGGGGCGCGCACGATCGGACGCCAGCGCTCCAGCACCAGCGCCGCCAGCACTGCCAGCGGCAGGATGACCGCCTCGCTCATGCGTCGCTGTACGTTGATCGGCAGGTAGACCAGCACGGGCGCGGCGACCAGCCAGGCGATGAGCAGCCGCCAGCCCCCACCCAGTCGCCATGCCTGCCATGCGCCCCAGCCCGCCAGCGTGCCGATCAGCCCATAGCTGATCAGGTAGAGCAGCGGCGTGGGCGAAGCCAGCAGGTTTTGCCCGGACCAGACGGCGAATGCCGGGTTGCGGGCGAAAGTGACGAAGTAGTAGGCGAATGCCGGGGCAGTGACGGCGCACGCGCTGATGATGCGCACCGCCAGCGCGCGCGGAAAACGGCGTTCGCCCAGCCATGCCGCTATGCCCCACGCAGCCAGCACGGCGTACACCACCGCCAGATAGAAAGGCACAGTTGCGCCCATGATCGTCCAGCATATCCCTGCTCCGGCTGCCCAGCCCAGCCAGCCCCGATCGCGGCGCTGCGCCGCGAACAGGCACAGGAACCCGCCCAGCAGCGCGGTGCGCGCCAGTGCCAGATGCGGGATGCCGAGCAGCAGCATCCAGCCGAAACCTTCGGGGATGAAGAATTCCGGCGGCGGCGCGCCATACAGGTCGGGCTGCCCGCTGACGATCAGCAGCCAGCCGAAGCCGCCGCCGAAGGTCGCCAGCACTGTCGCCAGGCGGCGGGTCTGCACTTTTTCCAGAAAGTGGGCGGCAAAGGCATAGGTGAAGGCGATGAGTGCTGCGCCGAACAGGAGACGTGCGGCGTGAAAAGTGACGATGAGCGCCGGGGTGAGGGCGGGAGTGTCGGGGGCGATGAACCGCCCGACCAGCCAGCCTGGAAGGATGTATGCCAGAAAGACGAACGGCGCGGGGTCATGGGCTTCGGGGGTGTAGAAGAGGTAAAAATCGAGCAGACCACGCGCGCCGAGGCGCATCTTGCCCAGATAGGAATTGCCATCTTCGATGCCGTACACAAAGCCGCTGAATGCCCAGCGCTCATCAGCCTGTGCCGCGCCGACGAGATAGGGCGTCAGGCTGAGCGCCATGACGAGCAGGGCAAACAGCGCCACCCACACCCATTCTCGACGGGTGACAGCGGGTGGGGCGGGGTGTGGCGTGAGCGGGTTGGTCATTCTTAGACCTACGTTCGGGTAAATTTCTGATCTACAATCTCGTGTATTCTATCCCGGATCGCCTGCGAGAAAACCATGACACTGCATATCTACAATGTCCTCGGACGCGAAAAACAGCCATTCACCCCGATCACCCCCGGTCAGGTGAACATGTACGTGTGCGGTCCGACGGTCTATGATGAGTCGCACATCGGGCACGCCAAGACGTATACCTCGTTCGACACGATCGTGCGCTACCTGCGTTTCAGCGGTTACAGTGTGCTGTACGTGCAGAATATCACCGATGTGGGACATCTGCTGGACAGCGACGAGGATCGCATCCTGAAGAAAGCGCGCGAGACGCAATCGCTGCCGATGCAGGTGGCGGAACGCTACGCCAGGCTGTATTTCGAGGCGATGGATCGGCTGGGGGTGGGGCGACCGGATATTTCCCCGCGCGCCAGCGGGCACATCCCCGAACAGATCAAAATGATCGAGACGCTGATCGACAAGGGGTTCGCCTATGTCGTCAATGGCAGCGTGTATTTCGACATTACCTCTGCGCCCGATTACGGCAAGCTCTCCAACCGCACGATCACTCAGCAGGAAGCGGGCACGCGCGAAACCGTCCGCACTGAAAAGCGCCACCCGGAAGATTTTGCCCTGTGGAAGAGCGCTGAACCCAATCACATCCTGCGCTGGGACAGCCCCTGGGGAGAGGGTTTTCCAGGCTGGCACATCGAATGCTCGGCGATGGCGAAGAAGTATCTCGGCGCGACCTTCGACATTCACGGCGGCGGTATCGACAACATGTTCCCGCACAACGAGTCCGAGATCGTGCAGAGCGAGTGCGCCAATGATGCGCCGTTCGCCAACTACTGGATGCTGGTTGGCAGCCTGCTCGTGCCGGATGCGTATGGCAACGCCGTCAAGATGTCCAAAAGCCTGAAGAATTTCGTCACCATCACCGATATTCTGGAGCGCTACCGCCCCGAAGTGGTGCGGATGTTCTTCCAGACGGTGCATTACAGCAGCCCGATCACCTACGACGATCAGGCGATGGAAGGCGCAGCGCGCGGCTGGGAGCGGCTGATGAACAGCGTGCGCCTGGTGCGTCGTGCGCTGAACACCGCGCCGGAGGGCGATGATGGCAATGGCATTCTCGCCGAGGTCGAGGCGGCACGGCGCACGTTCATCGAGTCGATGGATGACGATTTCAGCACGCCTGGCGCACTCGCGGCGCTGCTGGAGCTGACACGCCCGGTCAACAGCCTGCTCAACAGCGGGCAGACGGTCGGCATGAACACGCTGAAGGCGATCGATGCGCTCTACAGCGATCTGGGTGGCGGCGTACTCGGCATCGTCCCGGCACACGAGGCGGTGACGGGGGGCGATGGCGCGCGTGAAGCGGCGCTGATCGAGATGCTGATCGCCATGCGCGCGCAGGCGCGTGCCCGTCGTGACTGGGCGGAGAGCGACCGCATCCGCGACGAACTGGCGAAAGTGGGCGTGGTGCTGGAAGATCGCGCCGATGGCACGATCTGGCGTGTGGACTGACGATCATGAGCGAATTTCTGTATGGGCACTGGTCGGTCATGGAATGCCTGCGGGCGGGTCGCAGGCAGATCGAGCAGTTGGTCGTGGCGGAGGGCATCGAAGGCAAGGGGGTGGTCGCAGAGATCATGGCGGTCGCATCGGAGAAGGGCGTGCCTGTCAAGCGCGTGCCGCGCCGCATCCTGGACGACCTGGCGGGGAACACCAATCATCAGGGGATGGTGCTGCGTACCGGGGGCTATGCCTACGCTGAACTGGATGCGGTCATGGCGCTGAGCAGAACGCGCGAGGAAAAGCCGTTCATCCTGCTGCTCGACCTGCTCAAAGACCCGCAGAACGTCGGCGCGCTGATGCGCGTGGCGGATGCGGTGGGCGTGCATGGCATCGTCATGCAGGAACGGCGCAACGTCGCCGTCACGCCGTCAGTGGTCAGCGCGTCATCTGGCGCGGTGGAGCATCTTCAGGTGGTGCAGGTGACCAATCTGGTGCAGGCGATGCGTGACCTCAAGGCGCAGGATGTGTGGATGGTCGGTTTGGATGTCAGCCCGACCGCCGCGCCGTTCGACCGGACAGACCTGAACATGCCGATCGGTCTGGTGCTGGGCAGCGAGGGGGAGGGGCTGCGGCGGCTGGTGCGCGATACCTGCGATCTGCTGCTCACGCTGCCGATGCGCGGTGCGGTCGCCAGCCTGAACGTGGCAACGGCGGGGTCGGTCATCCTGTATGCGGCATGGGGTGCGCGAACCTGGCAGGGCTGGAAACACGCCTGATCGATACGGAACGCGCGGGGTGAGCGTGTAGTATGATGGTGATGTGCCGCTTTCCGCGCGGATCGCCTGCGTCTCTGGTACAATCGGGGTTCTCAATCCGTTGTGGGGCAGTGTGTTTACCGAAGGAGGAGCGCGTCGTCATCTGCCGCGCTGAGGTGAAATCATGATCGAGGATGTGCTGAAAGAAACCCAACACAAGATGCGTTCGACGGTGCAGGTGTTTGAGGATGACCTGAACGGTATCCGCACCGGGCGCGCCAGCACTGCGCTGGTGGAACGGCTGCATGTCGAGTATTACGGGCAGATGACCGAGCTGCGCCAGATGGCGACCATCTCCACGCCAGAGCCGATGCAAATCCTCATCCGTCCGTATGAGAAGAGCAGCCTGAAAGCGATCGAAAAGGCGATCCAGCAGTCGGACATCGGGATCAACCCGAATGCCGACGGCGAAGTGATCCGCCTGAACATGCCGCCGCTCACCCGTGAACGGCGGCAGGAACTGGTGCGCTTCCTGCACAAGAAGACCGAAGAGGCGCGCGTCGCCATTCGCAATATCCGCCGGGGTGCCAATGACGACCTGAAGGACTTCGAGAAAGAAGGCATGATCTCGGAGGACGAGCAGAAGCGCGGTGAGGCGGAAATCCAGAAGATGACCGACAAATCGATCGCCGATCTGGAAGCGCGCAGCGCCGCTAAAGAAAAAGAAATTCTGGAAGTCTGAACCCGAATCACCGAAGGTGGGCAGGATGATGGTTGCAGGAGTGCAGGGACAGATCGAGGATGCGCTGGAACCTGGCGGGCGCATACCGCGCCATATCGCCATCATCATGGACGGCAATGGGCGCTGGGCGAAAGCGCGCGGGCTGGCGCGATCGGAGGGGCATCGACAGGGGACGGAAAATCTGCGCCGTATCTTCGAGGCGGCGGTCGAGTTCGGGGTGCAAATCCTGACCATCTACGCCTTCTCGACCGAGAACTGGTCTCGCCCGCCCGCTGAGGTGCAGCTTCTGCTGCGCATCCTGGAAACGGTCATCGATCGCGAACTGAATGAGCTGCACCGCCAGGGGGTGCAGCTTCGGCACATCGGCAGGCTGGAGGGCATCAGCCCGATCCTCCAGCGCAAGATTCACGATGCGGTCGCGCTGACGGCGCACAATTCGCGGCTGATCGTCAACATCGCCTTCAATTACGGCGGGCGCGATGAGATCGTCCACGCCGTTCGCCGTATCATCAGCGAAGGCATTCCGGCTGATGCTGTGGATGAGTCGCTGCTCAGCCGCTACATGTATACCTCTGACCTGCCCGACCCCGACCTGATCATCCGCACCAGCGGTGAACTGCGCGTGAGCAATTTCCTGATCTGGCAGGGGGCATATGCCGAATATTACGCCACGCGCACCTACTGGCCCGATTTCGACAAGGCTGAGCTGTACAAGGCGATCCAGGAATATTCCAGGCGCACCCGGCGTTTCGGCAAGACTGACGAACAGATCGAACACACCGAAAGCTAGACGAGAGAACAGGACAGCGGATCATGCTCAACGACATCGGTCAGGTGAAGGCATCGCTGCGCGATCAGCAGTACATCGCCACAGACGATATTGCGACGGTGATGTTTCTCGCAGACCGGCTTGGCAAACCCGTGCTGGCGGAGGGACCCGCTGGCGTCGGCAAGACAGAACTGGCGAAATCGTGGGCGAAGATCAGCGGGCGTCCGCTCATTCGCCTTCAGTGCTATGAAGGGCTGGATGAGAGCAAGGCGCTTTACGAGTGGGAATACGCCAAACAGATGCTCTACACCCAACTGCTGCGCGACAAGCTGAGCGAGGTGCTGGCGACTGCGGAGTCGCTCACAGGCGCGGCGGATCGTCTGGCGCAGGAAGAGGATGTGTTCTTTTCCGAGCGCTTTCTGCTGGCGCGCCCGCTGCTCAAGGCGATCACCTCGCCGCAGCCTGTCGTGCTGCTCATCGATGAGATCGACCGCGCCGATGCCGAATTCGAGGCGTTCCTGCTGGAAATCCTGAGTGATTTTCAGGTGTCGATTCCGGAACTGGGCACGATCAGTGCGGTGCATCAGCCGACCGTGCTGCTGACGAGCAATAATACCCGCGAACTGTCTGAGGCGCTCAAACGGCGCTGCCTGTATCTGTTCATCGACTATCCCTCTGCTGAAACGGAGGTGAGCATCGTGCGGATGCGCGTGCCGCAGATGAGCCAGAAACTGGCGCAGCAGGCGGTCGAGGTGGTACAGGGGCTGCGATCGCTTGACCTGAAGAAGAACCCCAGCGTGTCGGAGACTATCGACTGGGCGCGTGCGCTGGTCATGCTCAATGCCGACAGCCTGGAGCGTGAAACGCTGGAGAACACGCTCACCGTGCTGCTCAAGCATGAATCCGATGTACAGAAGGCAAAGCGTGCCCTGCTCGGTGGCGGAGGCAGCGGCAGACCGCACCCGCTCGACCGGGATACCCGGCGGGGTGGGCGGCGTTCCGGCGGCGACTGGAACTGAGGTGAATCCGGTCGTTTGCTTGAACCATCGTCGTGGGCATGGCATAATCGGGAGGCTTCGCATTGCACAAGCCAGACAGCCCACAGGACAGGATGGAAGATGGCGAACGAGATCACCACACCAGCGCAATCGCTGAACGTATTTGTGACGGGGGCAACCAACGTGGTGGGGCGGGCGGTGGTGCGCCAGCTTGCCGCTGCGGGGTATCGCGTGTTTGGCACGGCGAGCGGCAGCATCGACGATGCGCGCCTGATCCGTGCTGATGGCGGTATTCCGGCATTTCCTGACCTGCTGCGCGCGGGCGAACTTCGCAGCGCGATGCAGGCGGCGAACGCCGATGTGGTCGTCAACCTCGCCCCGCAGAACATCAATCACGGGCTGGGCAGCGCTCAGTGGGATGACGCGGCGATGACCCTGATGACGCATGGCACGCAGGCGCTGATGGAAGCCGCTACCGCCGCTGAAGTGCGTTATGTCGTGCATACCAGCTATCTGTTCGCTGGCGGACACGACGACACGGCTGCGGCGCTCATCGATGCGGCGCGCACGGGCGAGCAGCTTGTGCTGGGGTGCAGCACACTCGGCTGTGTGCTGCGCTTCGGCTTTCTGTATGGCGCGGAACAGCCGGAACTGGCTGCCCTGCGCGACGGGCTGAAGATGGGGCGCGGCGTCAGCGGCGGCGACCCGAACGCCCACGCCTGGTGGCTGCACGCGGCGGACGCGGCGCGCGCTGTGCTGCTGGCGGTGCAGGTGCAGCCGGAACGTCAGGTGATCGATGTGGCAGCGGGCTCGCCTGCTTCCCCCTTCAGTTTTCTGGATTACTTCGCCGAAGCCCAGGGTTTGACACGCCCGGCGCGCGGAAACCGCCCGTCGCTTGCGGGGCTGCTGTTCGGCACGAAGCCGCTGGATGTGAGCGCGGTGCATGTCGAGCCGGATACGACCGCCGCACAGACGGCGCTGGGCTGGACACCGCGTTTCCCGGATTATCGCCAGGGAATCGATGATATGCTGCTGACATGGAGAGCGCAGGGAGCGCAGACGAACTGATGCTGAAAGCTGTTTTGTTCGACCTCGACGATACGCTGATCGACTGGAGTGATTTCGACATCGACTGGGGTGACCTTCAGCGCCGCCATTTGCGCGGCGTGGTCGATTACTTCCAGCAGGAGGGGCACTTCCGCGCCGACCTCGACACCTTCATGCAGGCGTACCAGGCGCGCGTCATGGATGCCTGGGGCGATGCCGGGCGCACGATGCGCGCCGTCAACGTCGGCAGCCTGATGCTGGACGCGGCTGTCGATCTCGGCGCACAGCGCGAGCGCGTCAACATGGATGCCTGCCTGGAGGCGTATGCCTGGGATGTCATCCCCGGCACAGTCGTCTTCCCCGATGTGCCGCCCGTTCTCAATCTGCTTCGGCAGCATGGGGTGGAAATGGGCATCGTGACCAATGCGCCCCAGCCGATGACGCTGCGCGACAATGAACTGGTCGGGCATGGCTTGATCGACTATTTCCCGGTGTGCCGCATCTCCGCCGCTGATGTGGGCGTGGTCAAGCCGCACCCGGATATTTTCCGCCGCGCGCTGAAGACGCTCAACGTTCAGCGGGACGAGGTGGTGTTCGTGGGTGACGATCTCGATGCCGACATTCGCGGGGCGGGCGCGCTGGGCATTCGCACCATCCTTCGCATCACGCACAAGGTGGATTACAGCGCGCGTACTGACGTCGTGCCGGATGCGCGTGTGCGGACGTATGATGAGATGCCCGCGCTGCTCGATGCCTGGTTCCCTGGCTGGCGCTGACCGCTCATGCTGACGACCTCGGTCGATAAAAATCTGCTCCTGACGGGCTATGCCGCTGTCGGGCAGATCGCCATCGCCAGGCGCGTCTCCGAACGGCTGAAAATGCCGTTCGTGCATTTCGAGGCGCGCCTTGAGGCGCGGGCGGATATGCCGCTGGCGGAATATCGGGCATACTATGGAGAAACCCGCCTGCGCGCGCTGGAGAGTGAGGTGCTGGAGGAAGCCGCACTGGTACGCGGTTCAGTGCTTCTTATCGACGGGCGGCTGCTGGCGCTGACGGGCATGGTCGAGCGTTTCGGTGAGAATGCGCTTATCCTGTGTCTGATGGCGCGGCTGGATGCGGTCCTGCGCCGCCTGCATGTGACGATGGGCGCACGTTATCATAACCCCACAGAGCGAGACCGGGCGATCGGCGTGCTGCGCCGCGAATGGGCGGTGCGCGGGCTGCCTGGCGTGCTGGAAGTGGATACCACCCGTCTGGATGAGGCGGCGATCATCGCAGCGATCATTGAACGGTGGCAGGCGTTATCCGGTGTGTTGAATATAGGACAGCGGTGAGGGCAACATGGTCAAACTGATGGTTTCGCTGGGGCAGATGAACATCGCCCTGGGCGACGTGCGTAAAAACCTGGCGGTGGCTGGCGAGATGATCGCGGAAGCGTCACAGCGCAAATCGCACCTGATCATCCTGCCTGAATTGTGGTCAACCGGTTATGCGCTGGAGCGCGCGCGTGAACTGGCAAACCCGCTCGACACGGGCATTTTCGCCCAGCTTTCCACCCTGGCGACGCAGCATAAAATCTCCATCGTCGGTTCGGTGCTGGAAAAGCGCGGGCTGGAAGTCTCCAACAGTGCGGCGTTCATCGCCCAGAACGGCAAACTGCAAGGGGTCTATCGGAAGATGCACCTCTTCCGGTTGATGGAAGAAGATCGCTTCCTGCAACCCGGTGCGTCACCCTGGGTGGAAAACCTGCCCTGGGGGACGACGGCGATGGCGATCTGCTATGATCTGCGCTTCCCGGAGCTGTTCCGGCGCTATGCCATGCAGGGCGCAAAGCTCATCCTCGTCCCGGCAGAGTGGCCCATAGAGCGGCTGGATCACTGGCGGGCGCTGCTCATCGCGCGGGCGATCGAATGTCAGTGTTACATCGCGGCGACCAATGCCGTCGGCGTCATCGGCGACAAGACGTTCGGCGGGCATTCGATGATCGTTGATCCCTGGGGGCGCATCGTGGTCGAGTATGGCGAGACACCTGGTCTGGCGACTGCGCAGATCGACCTCGATTACGTCGATGTGGTGCGCGCGCGCATCCCGGTGACGGATGATCGCCGGACAGACGTGTTCAAGGACTGAGCATCCGGTTTGTGGCATCAGAAGAAAGAGACCCCGACACAGCGTGTGTGCCGGGGTCTCTTTTCGTGTATATCGGGATGTCGGTCTAGCCGAATTCGCCCCGGATGTAACGCTCCGTCTCTTCAGATTCGGGCGCGCTGAAGAGCTGCTCGGTCGGCGCGAACTCCGCCAGGATGCCCCAGCGATTCTCTTTGCCCGCCACCTCTTCCTTTTTACGGATGCTGTAGAAGGCAGTGTAATCGGCGACGCGCTGCGCCTGCTGCATATTGTGGGTGACGATGATGATCGTGTACTGCTTGACCAGAATCTTCATCAGGTCTTCGATCGCCTGCGTTGCGATCGGGTCGAGGGCAGAACACGGCTCGTCCATCAGGATGACTTCCGGTTCGACGGCGATCGTGCGGGCGATGCACAGGCGCTGCTGCTGCCCACCGGAAAGCGCCAGACCAGATTTCTTCAGGTCATCCTTGACCTCATCCCACAGGTACGACCCCTTCAGGCTCTTCTCGACAATATCATCCAGCGTGGACTTGCTGCGGACGCCCAGCAGACGCGGACCGTAGGCGATGTTGTCGTAGATGCTCTTGGGGAAGGGGTTCGGCTTCTGGAACACCATCCCGATACGACGGCGGACTTCCACCGCATCGACAGTCGGCGCGTACACGTTCTGCCCCTGAAAGGTGACCGTGCCTTCGACGCGCGCGCCTGGGATCAGGTCATTCATGCGGTTGATCGAACGCAGCACGGTACTCTTGCCGCAGCCCGATGGTCCGATGAAGGCGGTGATGCGGCGTGACTGAATATTCAGGCTGACATCCTTGACGGCGAGTTTCGGACCGTAATAGATGTCCACATTCCTGAGTTCGATCGCGTAAGCCCCATTCTGAGTCATCCCTGCAAGCTCCTTCTGAATCGTTGGCGGAGGATAATGGCGCTGGTGTTCAGCAGCAGCAGCACAACCATCAGGACGACGATAGCGGCAGCGGCGATGCTGCGGAATTCCGACTGCGGACGCGCAGTCCACTGGTAAATCTGGATGGGCAGCGCGGTGAACTTGTCAAAGGGACCGTTCGGGTCGATGGTGATGAATGTCGATGCACCGATCACCACCAGCGGGGCGGTTTCACCCACCGCGCGTGACAGACCGAGGATCGTCCCGGTCAGGATGCCTGGCATGGCAGCAGGCAGTACCTGATTCCAGATCGTCTGCCATTTGGTCGCACCGACGC
This sequence comes from uncultured Pleurocapsa sp., assembly GCA_964614405.1. GTDB lineage: Bacteria > Chloroflexota > Anaerolineae > Aggregatilineales > Phototrophicaceae > Flexifilum. The sequence continues at coordinate 36,662 of CAZTLS010000017.1, read as the reverse complement.
CATAGCTGGCTTCGCGGATGGACGAGGGCACGGCGCGCAGGGCTTCCTGGCTGTTGATGATGATCACCGGCAGGATGAGCAGACCGAGCGTGAGACCCGCTGAGAGGATCGTGCGCCCCTGTGTGATGAATTCCAGGTTACGCACCAGAATCGCCAGACCGAGCAGACCGTAGATGATCGACGGCACGCCCGCCAAGTTGCGGATGTTCGTCTCGATCAGCTGGTTGAAGCGGCTGCGTGTGGCATATTCTTCCAGATAGATCGCTGCACCGACGCCGACCGGAAAGGAGAACAGAACCGCAATGCTCACCACCCACAGCGTACCGATGAGCGCAGTGCGAACCCCTGCCACCGTCGGCGAACTGGAACCGGGCGAATTGAGGAAGTCCAGGCTGACCCAGGATTTGAAGTACAGGTTCGTCCCAACATTGCCCTGATTGAATTCTTCCTGAATACGCCCGAAGTTGAACAGCGAGTCGAACAGTGACCAGGTTTTGACCACCCGTTCCTGAATGACGTCGCTCTCCACGATGGAGCGAATTTCCTCCACCGAGAGGTTGTCGCTCAGAATCTGGAGCTGTACCTCAGTCGGCGCTTCACGGATGGTCAGGTTCAGAAATTCTTCCGGCACGATACGCCCGCGCAGTGCTTCGCCCAGTGGGGTTTGCGTAAATACAGTGTTTGGAACCACGCTCATGGTGTCGCGGATGTACACCGGGATGCGCCGCGCCTGATACTGGTTCAGCACTGCGACCAGTTCCGGCTCATTGAGCGAGTCGAAATCGCGCCCAGGCACGACATCCTCCGGTTCGATGGCGTACACCGAACCGACATAACCGAACGCTTCATTGACGATGTTGAATATCAGCGCCACCAGTGCCACGATGGCGATGATCAGCGAAAGATAATAGAACCGTGCCCAGATGCCGCCGCGCAGGTTACGCGCGCGCAGACCACGCTGGAACTCCACCTCGTTGGGCATATAGTTCGTCACGGGGGTATTTCCGATGGCGCTCATTACTGGTACACCTCACGGAAGCGTTTGGATACCCACTGGCTGAGCAGGTTCAAACCCAGTGTGACCACGAACAGCGTCAGACCGATCGAGAACAGGCTGTTGTAGTCGATCGAGTCGTAGCTGATGTCACCGCCGCTGATGCGGACGATATGCCCGGTCATCGTTTCCGCCGCCACGAAGAAGTTGGGCGGGAACGACCAGTTGGGACCCGCGCCCGCCGCCAGCGCCACGATCATCGTTTCGCCGACCGCGCGCGAGATGCCGATCAGGAAGGCGGCGAGGATGCCGGAGAGCGCCGCTGGCAGGACAACCTTGACGACCGTCTCGAACTTGTTCGCACCCAAACCATACGAGGCTTCGCGCAGGGCGCGCGGCACGGCGCTGAGCGCATCTTCACTCATCGAGCTGATCGTTGGCAGGATCATGATGCCCATGACCAGACCCGCAGATGCCGTGTTGTAGATCTGTACGGTATCCTGCCCGAAGATGCCGCGCAGCAGGGGGGTCATGAAAGTGAGCGCGAAGTATCCGTACACGATGGTTGGGATACCCGCGAGAATTTCCAGGATCGGTTTGAAAGTCGCACGCACGCGCGCCGGGGCATATTCCGCCAGATAAATCGCAGATCCCAGCCCCAGAGGGATAGCGACGAGCATCGCCATGAAGCTGGTCATCAGCGTGGACTGCACCAGCGGCAGGATGCCGAATTCGCCGATGCGCGGCTGCCAGCGTGTACTGGTGAAGAATTCGACCAGATCGACTACACCGCTGCCGAAGAACAGCAGCGACTCACGTCCCAGCACCACCACGATGCCGACTGTGGTGAGGATCGACAGGATACCACATGCCAGCAGGAAGGTCTGAATGACCGTTTCTGATGGGCGGGGACGTTTGAACAGCGTGGATTTGGCACGCCGTTGGGCAACAGCGCTGCTGATCACGCCGCTTTCACGTCCAGCTTCGATTTGAGTTTGCATGGGCTTCTCCTCGTGGAGGGATGGAGGTCGCGGATGACGATGAGCGACATGACGCAAACGCGAAGCGGGGACGGGCAGTAAGCCCACCCCCGCCTGACGTGCCTTACAACAGAGTTTGTATTACATGCCGCCCATCAGCGCGTCGATGATGTTCTGACGCGCTTCGTTCTGCTGCGCGATCGGAGCCGGGAAGTAGCCCACACTCTCGACCACTTCGTTCACGTTCTCCAGGTAGTACACCACGAACGCACCAACCTGCGGCTTGGCAGCGATGATGCCAGCGTCAGTGTAGATGAACAGCGGACGCGCCAGCGCGTACGTGCCTTCGTTCACTGAGTCCGTATCCGGCTCAACCGCGCCATCGCCACCATCGATCGCCACCGCGCGCAGACGGTCGGTGTCTTCGATGTAGTAGGCGAAACCGAAGTAGCCGATGGCGAACTGGCTGCCCTCGACACCCTGCACCAGCACGTTGTCATCTTCGCTGAACTGGATGCCAGCCGCATTCAGGATCGCCGCTTCGCCGTCAGCCTGGTTCAGACCACCGAGACCGGGGCGCATGACTGCCTCGACGAAGTAGTCGAACGTGCCGCTGTCCGTGCCGGGGCTGTAGAGCTGGATCGCCTCGTTCGGGTACGACGCATCGACATCCGACCAGCGGGCGAATTCGCCGCTGTAAATCTTGGCGAGCTGCTCGATCGTCAGGCTCTCCAGGAAGGTGTTCTCACGGCTCACGGCGATCGCCAGTGCGTCCGTGCCCACGCGGATTTCGATCGGGTTGCGCGGCGGGTTCAGGGCGGCGCAGCTATCGCGCTCGCTCTGGCGGATCGGGCGGCTGGCGTTGGCGATGTCAGTTTCACCCGCCACGCAGAAGCGCTCGAAGCCCGCGCCCGTGCCGATGCTGTCAACGGTGATCGTGCCCGCGAAACCATCCGCCAGGAAGATTTCCGCGACGGCTTCAGTCAGCGGGAAAACGGTCGAGCTACCCGCGACGATGATGTTGCCGGTGACGCTCAGCGGATCGACTTCCGGCAGGGCGATCAGTTCCTCTTCCATCATCGGTTCGGGAGTCGCTTCCTGTGCCATCACAGCGAAGGGAACGACCAGGGCGAGAACAACAAAAATCCACGACAGACGCTTGAACATGTGTGTAAGTCTCCTGAAGCCATTGGCAAGGATGCGATGACATCCTGCGTCATCACCAAATCGAATGGTAGCGGTGCGGTTTTAATAGAAACCGGGAAAATTGTTAAGTTGTGTGTGCTGAAATTTTAAGCGCCATTAATTTGTTCATCTGCTCTGCAATACAATCATCATGGTCAATATTGAACGTATGTGCTATTCTGGTTGTGGGTTGTGCATGGCACACACGCCCTTTCAGCGTTAGACTGGTATCTGATGCCCCACGCCAGACCGTCTGAAGCCGAATCAACCTGAGGATGAGATTGGATACCCACGATCGTCGTTTTGGAGTGCTTGCCCACCCCACGCGCCCGCAGACCGCTGTCGTCGCTGCGCGCATCGCAGACACACTGAGGGCACAGGGAGCTGAGGTGTGGGTGGCGGAAAAATGGACGAGTCTCAGCCTGCGTCCGCTTATCCCCGGCACGCGCCTGGTGATTGCTATTGGCGGAGACGGGGCGATGCTGCGCGCCTCGCGCGTGTGTGCCGATTTTGACGTGCCGGTGCTGGGTGTCAACATGGGCTATCTGGGTTTTCTGACCGAAATCGAGTCGCCCGAAGACTGGGACAGACATGTCGAACAGGTCGTCAACGCGCGCTACTGGATCGAAACACGCATGATGCTCAACGCCGAAGTATGGCGTCACGGTGAGATGATCGCCGACATGCACGCCCTGAATGATGTGGTGATCAGCCGGGGGACGGTCACGCGGATGATTCGCCTCGATACCTATATTGATGGGGATTGGACGACGACCTACAACGCTGATGCGCTGATCATCGCCACTGCTACCGGATCGACTGCCTATGCCCTTGCCAGCGGCGGACCGATCCTGCCGCCGGAACAGCGCAGCATTCTCATCGTCCCGGTCGCCCCACACCTCAGCCTCGACCGCCCGATCGTGCTGCCGGAGGGGGCGCGTGTCGAAGTGGTCGTGTCGCCTCCAGGCACACAGACCGAGACGGTGCTGTCTGCCGATGGAATGCCTGGGACGAATCTGCATTCCGGCGATCGGGTGCGTGTGCAATCCAGCCATCTCGTCAGCCGCTTTGCCAGGCTGCGCGAACGCCATTACTTTTATCGATCGCTGCTCGATCGGCTGGAGCCGCGCAAACCGTCCGATGAGGTGCGCGGGGCTGTGCCGGGCGATGTACAATAAAGGACAGAGCGTTCGGCGCGTGTGCCGGGTGCTGCACTGTTGATCGTTGAGGATGTCATGCTCGAAGAAATCCGCGTCCAGAATTTTGCCATTATCGACCGTCTTGAACTGACATTCGGCGGCGGCTTGAACGTGATCACGGGCGAGACGGGAGCCGGGAAATCGATCATCATCGACGCGGTGGAACTGCTGCTGGGCGGCAAGGCGGACGCCGGGCTGGTACGCGCCGGGGAAGACCGCGCCATCGTCGAGGGGGTGTTTCGCCTTAACCCGGTCACCCGCGCCCTGGTCACCCCGGTGCTGGAACGGGAAAACCTGATCGACCCGGATGCTGAACCGCCTGCCGTCCTTACCCTGATGCGGGAAGTGCGTTCCAACGGGCGCTCCTCATCGCGGCTGGACGGCGTGACGATCAGCGCCGATGTGCTGAGCGAGATCGGCGCAGTGCTGGTCGATGTGCATGGGCAGAGCGCGCACCTGTCACTGTTCAAGCCCGCCGCGCATCTCGACCTGCTCGACCGCTTTGCCGGGCTGATGGACATGCGCGCGGCGCTGGCGACGATCGTCGGTCGGCTGGGCGTGACGCGGCGCGAAATTCGTCAGTTGACTGACGATGCCGATGCGCTTCAGCGCCGCGCCGATCGGCTGCGTGATGAAATTGACGAGATCGAGGCAGCAGGGCTGCTGCCGGGCGAAGACGAGACGCTGAAGGCGGAACGCAATCTGCTGGCGAACAGCGAGCAGCTCGCCAGGCTGACCGGCGAGGCGCTGCGCCTGCTCTACGGCGAGGATGTGCCCGGCGAACCGGAGTCCGCCGTTGATCAGTTGGTGCAGGTGGCGGCAACGCTGGCGAAGCTGAAACAGGTCGATCCGTCGCTGAGCGAAGAATACGATCTGGCGGAAGCGTGTGCTGCTCAGGCGGAGGAGCTTGCCCTGTCGATGCGCCGCTATGCCGAAAGGGTGGAATACAACCCGGAACGGCTGGATGAGGTGGAAGAGCGGCTGGAGGTGATCAATCAGCTTAAGCGGCGTTTCAGCGCGGCGACCATCGAGGCGATCAGGGCATATGCTGAACGCGCCCGCGCCGAACTGGACGGCATCGAGAACAGCGGCGAACGGCTGGAAGCCCTGCGCGCGCAGGAGGACGAACTGCTGCGCCACATCGGAGAGCTTGCCGAACGCATCAGCCGGGCACGCGCCGCTGCTGCCCGCCGCCTGAGCGAGGGGATCGTGAATGAGTTGGGCGATCTGCGGATGGCACGGGCGCAGTTCGAGGTCGGCATGACGCAGCGCGAAGCAGCAGATGGCGCGTATGTGGGAGATCGTCGGCTGGCATTCGATGAAACGGGGGTCGATACGGTCGAGTTTCTCATGTCCGCCAACCCTGGCGAACCGCTGCGTCCGCTGGCGAAGGTGGCGTCGGGGGGCGAGGCAGCGCGCATCATGCTGGCGCTCAAGCGCGTGCTGACGCAGGCAGACCAGATGCCGACGCTGATCTTCGATGAAATCGATCAGGGGATCGGCGGGCGCGTCGGGTCGGTGGTCGGCGAAAAGCTGTGGGGGCTGACGGGGGAGCATCAGGTCCTGGTCGTCACGCATCTGGCACAACTTGCCGGCTATGCCGATCGGCATTACCGCGTCGCCAAACTGGTGGAGGGGGGGCGCACGCATACCCGCATCACCCCGCTGGACACGCCTGAAGAACGTGTGCAGGAACTGGCTGCCATGCTCGGCACACTCAACGAAAGCGGCTTGCAGAGCGCGCGTGAACTGCTGCGCGAGGCGGATGCGTTCAAGAGCGCGCGCGCAGGGGATGTGCCTTCATCCCCTGCCCAGCCGACACTGTTCTGAGTTCATATTCTGACAACTGAGGGATGAGACCATGATCAACGATTTCGATGTCTTCATCGAACGCGGCGCAAGCGGCTGTGTCAAGTGGAACTGGTTCGAGCGCGATGTGCTGCCGATGTGGGTCGCTGATATGGATTTTCGCGCGCCGCAGGCAGTCATCGATGCGCTGCACGCGCGGGTTGATCATGGTATTTTCGGCTATCACCTCGATGAGCCGACACTGCGTGATGTGCTGGTCGATCGGCTGCGCGTCCGCCATGCGCTGGAGGTCAGCGCCGAGCAGATCGCCTTTCTGCCAGGGCTGGTGATGGGCTTGAACTTCGTCAGCCACATCGTGGGCGCGCCGGGCGAGGCGGTGCTGACGATGACGCCGATCTATCCCCCTTTCCTCAGTTCACCGAAAAATCAGGGGCGCACCGTGCAGATTAACCCTCTGGTCGCAACTCGAACCGGATCGCGTCTGGAATACGCGATCGATTTTGATGCGCTGGAGGCTGCCGTCACCCCACAGACGCGCCTGCTGCTGCTGTGCAGCCCGCACAACCCCGCCGGGCGTGCCTGGACGCGCGCTGAACTGGAGCGCATCGCCGACCTCTGTCTGCGCCATGATCTGGTCATCTGTTCGGACGAGATTCACTGCGATCTGGTCTACCCCGGCACAGCGCATCTTTCGATCGCCGCGCTTGCGCCGGAGGTGGCAGCGCGCACGATCACGCTGATCGCGCCGAGCAAGACGTTCAACATCCCTGGGCTGGGCATGAGCGCGGCGGTCATCACCAACCCCGAGTTGCTCAAACGGATGAACGAATGGCGGTATGCAATGGGTGCGTTCGTCAACGCGATGGGGCTGACGGCGGGGCTGGCGGCATATCAGCATGGCGATGCGTGGCTGGAAGCGGCGCTGGCGTATCTGCGCGTCAACCGCGATCTGGTGTTCGAGACGATCGCGGTTGACATGCCCGCCCTCGCCTGTACCGTGCCGGAAGCCACCTACCTGACATGGATCGACTGCCGCGATCTCCCGCTGGCGGAGGGCGTATCGCCTGCCGCGCATTTCCTGGAGGTGGGACGGGTGGCATTCAATGACGGGGCGATGTTCGGGGAAGGTGGGCAGGGCTTCGTGCGGCTCAACTTCGCCACGCCGCGTGCGACACTGGTCGAGGGGCTGGCGCGCATGAAGCGGGCGTATGATGCGGCTATGGCATCGGCAGGGTGAACATGAAGCAGCCGCCCGTCGCCTCGCCGTGCGGCTCGCCCCAGATTTTGCCGCGATGTACTTCGATGATGCTGCGGGCAACCGCCAAGCCCAGCCCTGAGCCTTCGATCTTCTGGCGTTTGGCGTCTTCGGTGCGGTAGAAGGGCATGAACACCTGCTCGATCTCTTCGCGCGTGATGCCCTTTCCCTGATCGCTCACCCTGACCAGCACGGCAGGCAGCAGCACACCTGGCGGCGCAGAGGGGGGCAGGTCGTCCAGCGTCATGATCCGCGTGGTCGAGATGTGGATGCTCCCGCCTTCAGGGGAATACTTGATGGCGTTGATCAGCAGATTGGAGATCACCTGAGCGATGCGGTCAGCATCGATCGACAGAAGTGGCAGGTCGTCGTCGAGCATCATGATCACCTGCTGCTGGCGCGCGCGGTAACGCATCTCCAGTTGGGCAACGGCATCGATGATCAGGTCGGGCAGGTGCATCGGACGTCGGTTGAGCTTGAGTTCGCCCGCTTCGGCACGGGTGATCTCGATCAGGTCGGTGAAGAGCGAGTTGAGATGGCGCGCGCTGGCGAGGATGATCTCGGTATATTCGCGCGCCAGCGCGGGCAGCTGATCGCCGCTCGATTCGAGGATGAACTCGGCAAAACCGCGAATCGAGGTGAGTGGGGTACGCAGTTCGTGCGACACGCGCGAGAGGAAGGCGGCGCGCAGGCGCTGGGCGGTACGTTCCGGGGTGACGTCATGAAAGGTGTAAATGCGACCCAGTACCTGATCATCCCCTTCACGCACCACCGGAGCGCTGTACCAGGCGATGTCGATCGGCTGTCCATCGGCATTGAGGCGGCTGAACTCTCCGCGCAGGATGGTCGGGGCGCGCGGGGGGATGCTCAGCCAGGCGGTGCGCAGTTCCTCGCGCGTGGTTTCGGCGACGCGCATCCGCCCCAGCAGATCGATGAGCGAATCGCCATCGCTTTCGCCGCCCACCTCGAAAAGCTGATGGAAGCGGCGGTTGGCGAAGAAGACGCGCCCGCCTTTGTCGAATGGTAGCACCATGATGACCCCATCGCGCACAGCATTGAGCAGGGCGCTGTGATGCTGCGCCATCGCCTGACGGCGGGCTGAGAGCATCTGCGCGTTCAGGTTGAGCGTCAGATAGTCGCTGATGAAGCGGAACTGGGCGCGCTCAGCCGGGGAGAAAGCATACGGGCGGTCGCTGGCGATCAGCAGCACGCCCAACGAAATGCCCGCCCGGTTCAAGCCGATCAGCACCAGCGAGCGGGCGCGTTCGGCGTGCAGAAATCCGCGCACCAGCGGGTCGAAACTGGCGCGGATGACGTCAGGATGAGGCAGGTAGACGATCGACTCGGCATCGAGACGGTTGATGAGTCCCCGATAGTCGTTGAGGTAGAGGCGAATACCCGTCCCCCCGCCGGACCCGACGCGGCGCGACCATGTGCCCTGCAATTCCAGATAGGCGCGCTGCCCAGGCGCGGCGTCTTCCGTGTCCCCACCATACAGCAGCAGCACGCAGCTCGACAGGCGCCGGTGGGTCGCCCAGTGTTCGCGCAGCAGATCGACCATTTCCTGCGGCGATTGCACGGTGATGAGCGCATGGGTGAGGTGCAGCGTCAGTTGTGCGTCGTGCAGCGTCTCGTCGTAGATATGACCGCTCATGGCTGCCTGATGGCGATCACCCTTCATCCTCATCGAGGATGACATCTTCCGGTGGGCGCACCGTGAACATGTACCCTGTGCCGCGCTCGGTGCGGATGTAGTGCGGGTGATGCGAGTCGGTTTCCAGTTTGCGGCGCAGGCGGTGCATGTGGACGCGCAGGGTGTCCTCGTACACTTCTTCGGAGGGCCAAGCCCGCGCGATGAGCTGGCGGTTCTCCACCACCTCTCCGGCACGGCGGATGAGGATGGAGAGCAGTTTGGACTCGGTGGGGGTGAGCGAGGTTGCAGTGTTGTTCAGCACGATGCGGTTGTGCGCAAAATCGATGCTGAGGTTGTCGTCGATCGGGATGATCGGCGAATTGGCATAGTCGAGGCTGGGCATCCGCGCCAGCACGACCTGGATGCGCGCTTCCAGTTCGCGCAGCTCGAACGGCTTGACGATGAAATCTTCGGCATAATTTCGCAAGCCCTGCACGACCGTTTCGGTATCGCTGGTCGCGGTGATGAACACGATCGGCACGTCTGCCATGCTCTTGATGCGCCCGGAAAGCTCGAAGCCGTGCGTGGTTGGCAGCGTCAGGTCGATCAGCGCGATATGGGGCAGCCCGCGTCGCTGAAGGTGATCCAGCGCTTCAGGTCCGTCGAAGAAATTGTAGACATCGAAATGGTGCATTTGCAGATAATCCGTCACCAGCTTGTTGATGTTCGGATCATCCTCTACAAGAAGCACTTTTGTTCTGCCCATGCACGCTTTCCTTCTCGCTGCTGTATAACGATGCTGCCCGTTCAGATCGTAATAAATATACCCGATTTGTAACAATATTGCCAGTAATACATCGATCGACGGCGGGCAGTATGCTGGTTGTGCCGCTGGCGGATGCTCCTGTACAATGGCGGGCGGATTGCAAAGGAAGAATGCAGGAGTACAGGTGTGTCTTCAGCAGCGCGTATCATCTGGCGGCGGCATAGGCGGGGAGAGCGGCGTCGTGCGGCGGCGGCGCAGCGTGCGATCGCCTGGGGCGGGGTCATCGCCGGGGTGATGCTCATCGTGGTGCTGCCGCTGACGACCTTCCTCGTCACCACCGCACTGTCCTTCGCTGACATTCTGGGGAGCGCACCGCTCTCGCGCGAGGGGGCGGCGAGTCAGGCGGCGGAACGTGCCACCGAAATCCTCGATGCGAGTGGCAGCACGGTGCTGTATTCGCTGCGGACATTCAGTGGCGATGCACTGCCCTGGGTCGATATTGACACGCTGCCCCCGGCGGTCATCGCCACGACGCTGCACGCTGAGGATGCGGGCTTCCTCACCCGCCCGCCGCGCACACTGGTGCGGACGATCGCCGATTACTGGGAGAATCAGCTCGTCGGCACGCTGCCGCCGGACTCGACGATCACCGGACGGCTGGTGCGCGGGGTGATCGCGCCGGCGTCTGGTGCGGCAACGCGCGATCTGAACGCCATTCGCGCGCGGGAGATCGTGCTGATCGGCGAGATGGAACGCCGCTACAGCCCGCGTGACATCCTCGAATGGCATCTGAACACCAATTACTACGGGGGTGAGGCATACGGCATTGAGGCGGCGGCGCGGCTGTATTTCAACAAGCGCGCGGTCGATCTGACCCTTGATGAGGCGGCAATGCTGGCGGCTGTGCCGTCCGCGCCGCAGTATAACCCGTTCTCCAGCGAGGTCGCGGCGCGCGGACGGCAGGGCGATGTGCTGCGCGCGATGCTCAATGCGCGCGTCATCGATCAGGCGGCGTATGATGCGGCGGTGGCGCGTATCACCCCGATCGTGCGTGGGAATTATCTGCCGCCGGTCGCGCCGGAGTTCACGGTGTATGCGCGGCGTCAGGCGGCATCGCTGCTCGATGGGCTGGGCTATGATGGCACGCGGCTGGTGGCGCTGGGCGGGCTGCGGATCACCACCACACTCGATCTGGCGCTGTATGAGCAGCTCACCTGTCTGCGGCAGGATGCGCTGCGCCGCATGAATGGGGGTGCGCCGGATCGGTCGTGTACGTCGTCAGGGTTCTACAGCGAGCTTGCTCCCGCGCTGCGTGGTCTGCCGCCCGATGCCGGGGCGATGGTAGTGCTGGATGCGCGCACAGGGGAGATCGCCGCGATGGTCGGCGAGGCGACCGCCGTCGAACACGCGCCTGGCGTCACGCTTCAGCCATTCGTCTACCTGAATGCGCTGCTGAGCGGCACGAGTACCCCGGCGTCGATGGTGTTCGACATCCCCAACCAGTTTCCCGGCGCGCAGGCGGGCTTGATCTACACCTTCAGCAACCCGGCGCAGCCCTTCAGCGGGGCGATGAATCTGCGTCAGGCGATGGGGGCATGGCGCATCCCGCCCGCCGCCGAGATCGCCTGGCGACAGGGTATGGCGGGCGTGGTCAGCACAGCGCATTCGCTGGGCATCAACAGCCTGGAAGAGGCGCGTGCGGATGTGCTGCTGCTTCAGCGCGGCGGGGCGGTCTCGCTGCTGGACATCGCCTATGCCTATTCGGTGTTCGCCACTCTGGGCGATATGCGCGGCGCGCCGACTGTACCCGTTGCGCGCGGTTTCCGGGGCAGAGACCCGGTGGCGGTCAGGCGCATCGAGGCGTCTGACGGGACGCTGCTGTGGGAATACGACGCGGCGCGGGCGCGCACCTGCACCTCGCTGGACGTGTGTACGCCCATCCTCGAACCTGGCGCGGCCTATCTGGTCAATGACATGCTGGCGGATCAGGATACGCGCTGGACGTTGTACGGACAGGGCAGCGCCTTTGACAGCAGTGTCCCGGCAGCGGTGGTGGCAGGTGTGGCGGGAGATGGCGACCGGCACTGGGCGGTCGGCTATACCAGCAGCTATGTGGTCGGCGTGGTGCTGCACCGCCAGGATCGCGAGCCGGTCGGCTTGGCGGAAGGGACGATCAGCGCGGCGGCAGGGATATGGCGTGCGCTGACGGAGTATCTGCACGCGCGGGGCGGCGCGCCGGCGCGCTGGGAACGTCCGCTGTCTGTTGTGGAAGGAGTGGTGTGTCGCACCTCCGGGCTGCTGCCGAACGGCGCGTGCCCGGTCATCAACGAACTGTTTCTGGATGGCACGCAGCCCGTTCAGGTTGATACCTACTGGCAGATGGTCGAGATCAACGATCAGTCGGGCAGGCTGGCGAATTTCAACACCCCGCCGGAGCTTCGCACTCAGGCGCGCTTCTTCGTGCCGCCGTCTGGCGCGGCGATGGAGTGGTGGGTCGCCAACCGCCAGCCGCTGCCGCCGACCGAATACGACGATGTGAGCCGTCCACAGGTGTTCAATACGGTACGGATCGAACGTCCGGCGTCGTTCGACTATATCGGTGGGCTGGTGGAGATTTACGCTGACATCCGCTCATCGGGAGTGAGCTATGCCCAGCTCGAATACGGACAGGGCTTGAACCCGACACAGTGGATCAGCGTGGGCGGGCAGCAGACGGTGTTCGATGCGGGTCGCCCTCTCGCGCTGTGGGATACCAGCGCGCTGGACGGCTTGTACAGCCTGCGCCTGATCGCCGTGATGACTGACCAGACGCGCGAAAGCGACGCCGTTCAGGTGACGATCGACAACCGCGCCCCGCAGATCAGCCTCGACTCGACCGTGCCCGGCAGAATCTATCGGTGGCCCGCTGATGACGCGATCGCGCTGACGGCGGATGTCTCGGACAATCTCAAGATCGATCGGGTAGAGTTCTACTATGGCGATCAGTTCCTCGGTGCAGATGTGAGCTGGCCCTACGCGGTGGACTGGCAGATCACCGGGCTGGGCACGCATACCTTCACCGCGATCGCCTTCGACGCGGTGGGCAATCAGGCGGCGAGCAGCGTCAGCGTTGAGGTGCTGCGCGCGGGCACATGAACCCGCCCATGTTCGTGTTAGAATCGGGGTGTGTGAGATGCACTGGGCGGAAGGTGGGCATGACAGACGCTTCGATCAAGTCAGAAGCCGTCGAGAATTTTCTCAAGGCGGTGTACAGCCTGCAACAGGGGGACGAGCGCGTCTCGACGAACACACTGAGCGAAGTGCTGGGCAAGACCGCGCCGTCTGTCACTGACATGGCACAGCGCCTCGAACAATTCGGGCTGGTCGATTATCAGAAATATCGCGGCGTCATGCTGACTGAGGAAGGGCGTGCCATCGCCATTGGCATCATCCGTCGGCATCGGCTGATCGAGCTGTACCTCACGCGGGAGCTGGGCTATGCGCTGCATGAGGTTCATGCTGAGGCGGAGCGGCTGGAACACGCTGTCTCTGACCGCTTCGTCGAGGCGATCGCCCACAAGCTGGGCGATCCGCTCATCGACCCGCACGGCGACCCTATTCCGTCAGCCGACGGCACGGTCATCGAACGCGATCTGGTCACGCTGCCCGCGCTGGAGCCGGGGCAGGGTGGGCATGTCGCTCAGATCAGGACGAGTGACCCGGAGATGATCCGGCACATGCAGGAGCGCGATGTGGCGCTCAACGCTCCGATCCGCATGATCGCCGCCGACCCGTTCGAGGGACCGATCCGCGTGCAGGTCAACGATGGCGAGCAGGTCATCGGCTATGCGGTGGCGTTGTGCATCCTGGTACAGATCGAGGCGTAAAATCTGCGTAAGAAATTCATCCGGCTGATTGACTCGTCGCTCAGCCGGGCATACGATCAGATCAATCACTGATTCGGAGAGAAACGATGGCGAAAGACTACTATCAGACGCTTGGGGTGGCGCGCACCGCCACCGAAGCGGAGATCAAGAAGGCATTCCGGCGGCTGGCGAAACAGTACCACCCCGATACCCACCCGAACGATAAGAATGCCGAAGCGCGCTTTAAGGAGATCAACGAGGCGTATGAGGTGCTGAGCGACAAAGAGAAGCGCAGCAACTATGACCGCTTCGGCACGGCGACGCCCGGCATGGGCGGCGCGGGCGCGCCTCCTGGCGCTGGCGGCTACACCGCCACCAATATCGATTTTGACAGCATGAACGACCTCTTCTCGTCCATCTTCGGTAATCAGCGCGGACGGCGCGGGGCAGGTGCGCCCTTCAGCCGCATGGATGGCGCTGATCTGGAACAGGAAGTGACGATCGCCCTTCAGGAGGCTTATACAGGCACGACACGGTTGGTCACGCGCGGTGAGCGGTCGGTGCGGGTGACTATCCCCGCCGGGGCGCGCACGGGCACGCGCGTCCGCCTCACCGGAGAAGGCGAACCTGGCATGGGCGGGGGCAGCCCCGGCGATCTCTACCTGATCATCCATGTCGAGGACGACCCGCGCTTCACCCGTGATGGTGATGACCTGACGACCGATGTGCGCGTTGACCTGTTCACCGCCCTGCTGGGCGGCGAAGCGGAAGTCGAGACGATGGGACGCCCGCTCAAAATCCGCATCGCGCCGGGTACGCAGTCCGGGCGCAAGCTCCGTCTGGCGGGCAAAGGGATGCCTGTGCTGAACAAGCCCGATACGTTTGGCGATCTCTACGCGCGCGTGCTGATCACCATCCCCGACAAGCTGACCGACGAACAGCGCGCGCTGGTGGAAAAACTGCGTGACTCGATCAGCCGGACGCCGAAGGGCTGACGCGCGCCATCATCTGCGCCGCGACGCGCCGCCCGATCTCGACCGCGAAGTTCGTCCCCCGATCCCAGGGGTAGACCTGGCTCATACTCGCCCAGTAGACTCCTGGCAGCGGAGTCGCCAGTGCCGGGATGCGGCTGCTGTGGTTGACGAACGGCACAGGTTGGGCATACGGCGCGCGGAACACCCAGAACGCCCGTACCCAGTCGCGGGTGAAGGCAGGGTTGAACTGCGGCAGTACCTCGACAAAACGCTCGAACAACTGCTCCTCGCTCAGCCGGAAATATTCGTGACCGGGCGGGACGTAATCGCCCATGTACACCAGATGATCGCCACCGTAATCCGCCCGGTCGAACAGGTTGGTATGTTCGACGAGCGCCAGGAATGGAAAGCGATTCTTGCGGCTTTCGGCGCTCTCGGCGGGCAGGTTGAGCCAGTACGTGCCGTCGGTGAGCAGTTGATGCCTGAGCGCGACGACCACGCACAAACCGCCAATGCTGTACAGTTCCTTCAACTGATCCCCATAGGCTGTGTCGTTCAGGCGTGGGGCGAGTTTGAGCATGAGCGAGGGCGATGTGGTGCTGAGGACGCGATCGAAGACGATGCGTTCGCTGTTCACCGTCAGCGTCGGCTGCACCCCTTCCAGGTCGATCCGCTCGACCGGGGTGTTGAGGTGGATGACCGCCCCGCGCGCCCGCACTGCGTCGGCGAAAGCATCCATGAACGCCTGAAACCCGCCTTTGAAGTTGCCCAGTTTGAGCGATCGCGCTTTGACGCGCGCCCACATCCAAGCCATGTTCACCTTGTCGTAATCGACGCCGAACTTGCCGATCAGCAGGGGACGGAAGAATTTCTCGTAACCAGGCGCGCCCATGTAACGCATCAGCCAGTTGTGGGCAGTGACTTTCTCCAGCGGCTGCCAGAACGGGGTGAGCTTGATGAACACCCCCGCCAGCCCGAACTGGATTTTCGGCAGCAGCGGCAGCGGCAGGAAGAGCGCCGAGGGCGAAATTTCCGAGCGCACGATCTGCCCGTCGATCCAGTAGCTGGTTTTGGCGCGGCGGAAATCGAGGCGATCGCTCACCCCCAGTTCCTCAGCCAGCCGCAGCAGGTCGGAGTCGGTCTCGAACCAGTGATGGTAGAACTTTTCCAGCGACCACGACCAGCCCGCATCGCGGAAGCCGCTCGCCAGCCCACCGACCTGATCGCCCGCCTCGTAGAGCGTCACTTCATGTCCGGCGCGCGTCAAATCCCATGCTGCCGACAGCCCGGTGACGCCCGCGCCGATGATCCCGATCTTCATACCTTCTGCTCCTCACCTGCCTGCTCTGCGCGCAGCGACTGCCCTGCCTGGGCGACGGCGCGCATCCCGAACAACCCTCTGCGCGCCAGCAGCGCGAAACCGATCACCGTGACGGGCAGCCACAGCACCAGATGCACCACCAGCGCATACGCCGTCGCTTCGGTGATGCCCACCCCCAGCCCGACCAGCACGATACGCGCGAACCCCTCGAATACGCCGAATTGACCTGGTGATGCCGGGATCAGCCCCGCCAGATTGATCACCCCAACCAGCAGCAGCGCGGGCAGCAGGTCGAGGGGCAAGCCCATCGCCCAGGCGACGATCAGGTAGGTGACCGCTTCCAGCAGCCATGTGCCGTAAGAGGTGACGATCGTCCCTGCCAGATCGCCTGGCGTCCGCAAGCCGCTCAACCCATCGATGACGTGTTCGCCCAGCCCGCGCAGCCTGCTCCCGATGGCGGCGGGCAGCCGATCGCACACCCACCCCAGCAGACGGCGGAAGAGCGCCTGATTGAGGGCAAGGGCGAAGAAGACGATCAGCGCGGCGGCGAACAATGGCGCTGCCAGACTAATGATCGTCCGCACCTCCGGCGTGCCGATGTCCAGCACCAGCACCGCCAGCACGACGAATGAGAGCAGCACCACGCCGTCGAACACGCGCTCCGCCACGATGACGGTGGTCGTGCGGATGACCGGGATGCCCTGTTCGCGGCGCAGCAGGAAGATACGCAGCAGCTCTCCGGCGCGCAGCGGATACACATTGTTGCCCATATAGCCGATGCACACCAGCTCCAGCAGGTCACGCACAGGGACGGCGCGGGTGCTGCGAAGCAGAAATCCCCAGCGCAGGGCGATGACGATGCGCGATGCCAGATACCACAGCGCCCCGGCGATCAGCAGCGGTACGCTGGCACTGCGGATCGACTCCAGCACCTCGCCTGGCTGGAGTCCCTGAAATGCCAGCACCAGAAACACCACGCTGATCACCAGCCCGATGATCACAATGGCGCGTTGACGATTGTTCATTCGATACGGCTCATTTCGTGTGTCGAAGTCATGCCTCGATCGAGAAAATGCCGGATGATTGTATCAGTCAGCGCGGCGGATGGAGAGGCGTTCATTCCCACCATGTGAATCCGCTGGGCAGGTTGTCCATGCCTGGCGCGGCAGGTCGGTCTTCGATCGGCGGCGGGGGCAGCCGTGCCGGGTCGGTCGTGCTGCTCAGAGCCTGCATCGGCGTGAAGCTGATCAGCGCCCGTATGAACGCACCCGTGCCGACCAGCGCAAAGAGCAGGCTGATCAGCCAGCCGAAAAACGGAATGATGCCGATAACGGTGATCAGCCCGGTGGCAAACAGCAGCCGCGTCAGCATGGTGCGCCGCGTCTGCCCCCATCGTTCTGGAATGACGAGTACCGCCAAAACCAGTGCCGACACAAACCGCCCGCCCAGCAGCATGACGATCAGCGCCAGCCCACCCAGCCCGGCAGATGTTTGACCGACCAGCACCGCGATCGCCCTGCCGAGTTCTTCTGCTCCCGCAATGATCATCAGCAGCCCGGTTGCACCGCCTGCCCAGTCAGCTAGCACGGGGAAGGTCAGCGCGGTGAGCGCCCCGCCCAGCCCGAACAGGGCAGCGCGCATGGGCTGTGCCTGAGCGATCTCCAGCGTCTGTCCGGTGCGCCCGCCAAGCAGCAGCAGCGTCAGACCGCCGAAGAGCAGCGTCAGGATGATCTCGGTCAGGATGCGTCCCGCCCATCCGCTGAGGTCGCCGGGCAGGGTGAGCAGGCGTGCGATCAGCGGCGTGATCAGCGGCGAGAACTGTTCCAGCGCCAGTGGGGAGCGAAGCAGCAGTGTGAGCGCCACAGCCAGTACTGACAGGATCAGCCCGATCATCCACAGTCGCAGAGGATTGCCCATCACGATCACCCATTCTCTGTCGCGTGCCTATCCATCGTCACCATGATCCCATTTCCGCGCGGGAAAGCAAGTTCTGAAAAATTTCCGAATAATTGTCGCTTACGCGCCCGAATATGTCACAAAAGCCATACAATACGTATACCAGCAGATACCTGCCCCGCGCACACATCATTAAAGGGATAGAGTTGGATCAGTCACGGCGGTTGTTCTTCAGCATGGCGAAATCGAATGAAGACCACGCTGTTACACCGGGCGAGGGTGTCAATGCCAATGCGCGCCGTTCTGCGGCTGCGCCTTCGGCTGATCTGAGGCTGGTGCTGAAATGTGCCGACAGCGGGCGTATGTTCGCCGCGCCGCTCGCCTGGGGCGCGGTGGTGGTCGGGCGCGCGGGGGAGGGTGCAGCGCCGACCATCGACCTGACCCCCATCCTGGCTGGCTCACACGGGGTGTCGCGGATGCACGCTGCCTTCTGCCTGAGCGAAGGGGCGTTGTACATCGAAGACCTGAACAGCACCAACGGCACGCGCATCAACGGGTTTCGCATCGAACCCAAACGCCTCTACCTGCTGCGGAATGGCGATGAGGTCGAGTTCGGGCGCGCCCGCCTGACCGTTTCGCTGCTGCGCGCGCCCAACCCCTCATCGACGCGCTGATCGCGCTGCGCGCCCGTCCTGCACAGTGCCGTCAGCGCATCTCACGCTTGCCGTGTTTTGCACACCCCACTATAGTTAACGGCATGATCGACCTACACGAAATGGCGCTGAAAAGCGATGCGGCGAAGTTTTTCTGATCGGGTCTTCGGCGGCGTGTGCGGCGGAATTGCTGCCGGGTTGCGCGCTCCTGCCTGGCTGTTGCGGTTCGTGTTCGCGTTGCTGACGCTCGTCAGCCTGGGCGTGTTTGGGATTCTGTACGTCGTGCTTTGGTGGCTGATGCCGCTGGAGTCGCCATTGGAGCGGCGGCGTGGGCTGCCGACGGTGCTGGTGCTGCTGCTCATCGCTGCGTCTGCTGCTGCCTGGTACGCGCGCGACAACGGGCTGCTCGTCACGCCGGATGGCGTGCCGTTCTTCTGGCAGGGCGCGGCGGCTGTTCTGGCGATCCTCTTCTTCCTCCGACAAATCCGGTGAGCGGGCGTGATGCGACGGCAGACTGAAATCATGTGGGGCGTGATCGCCCTGGCGCTGGCAGGCTGGTGGATCGCCCGTTCGCTCGGCGTCATCCCCATCGGCTTGGACGACCTGATCGTGCGTGGACTGCCGGCGCTGCTCGTGTTGGCGGGGCTGGTGCTGCTGCTGCGCCGCCGCGTGCCGCTTGGCGGGCTGGTGGCGCTGGCGCTGACGGGTGCGCTCGTCGGCACGATCGCCTGGAGTGCCTATTCGTCGCGCGCCGGGCAGCAGCGCGATGAGACGCGCCAGACGATCGCTCAGCCTGCTGACCCATCGCTCTCGCTGCTGCGGGTGCGCGTCAGCACACTGGCGACCGATGTGGAAATCCTCACGGGCACAGCCCCTGGTGTAGTCGGGCTGTTCACCGGGAGCGCCGACAATCTCATCCGCATCGATTATCAGGTTGGTGCAGACAGCACCGCCACCCTTACGCTCGACGAAGAACGGCAGAGCGGCGATTTCCCGCTGCTGGAGACGGTCGGGCGGGGCACGCTGCGGCTGGAGATTCCCCCCAGCGTCCCGCTCGACCTGGTGTTCACCACTCAGCAGGGGGATATGCTCCTCAATCTGGGTGGGGCGCAGATCGAGTCGCTCAATGTCACGTCAGCGGCGGGCAATGTGCTGGTGTCGCTGCCCGATTACGATCCGGTGTATTCGCAGGATGACGCACTGATCGGCACGCTGACCGCCGGGCAGGGCGATCTGGTGCTGGTCGTGCCGCGCCCGGTTGCTGCCCGGCTGGAGCTGGATCGGCGCGGCAGCGGCATCGAACCGCAGTTCGACAGCGCGCGTTATGACCGACTGGTCGGCGATGTGCTGCAGGCGGTCGATATTCGCACGGCAGCCAAAGTGGTGCGCTATGCGCTGGTGGCGGGGCGAGGGCAGATTCGCGTCGAGACCACGCTCAACTGACCAGACAGGGATTAAATCCAGGCAAAGCGGGTTAAATTCCTGATGGAGTTCGGTTAAGCTCCTGTTGAGCCGCTTGCAAAAAATGCGCGTTATCGCTCAAATTAAGAAAGGCGAAGCGCAGCTACCGACATGTGGGGCACGTTGAAGGCGGTGCATGGATGTCCTGGCGTGTACACATCACTGAAGGAACGATCAAACGGCTGGACATTCTGTCCGGCAAGCCGTCACTGCTTGCAGCGTGGCTGAGCGGGACGCAGGTGGTGCTGCTCGATTTGCAGACGGGCGCACAGAAACATACGCAGATG
This sequence comes from uncultured Pleurocapsa sp., assembly GCA_964614405.1. Taxonomy (GTDB): domain Bacteria; phylum Chloroflexota; class Anaerolineae; order Aggregatilineales; family Phototrophicaceae; genus Flexifilum. The sequence continues at coordinate 16,404 of CAZTLS010000017.1, read as the reverse complement.
CTCGACCTGCCTGATGCCCGCGAACGGGGCACGGAAGGGGGGTGGCGTCCCTTTCTGGACTCGCTGCACGCGCCCAACCACGTCACTTTTCCGTATGTGCGTGTGCGAAACGGCGCGATCTTTCAGACCAAAGAGGGTGACCGCCGCCTGATTCACGCGGGCGGAACCGAGCTGTTCCTCGAAAGCGAGGGCGGGGAGATAGCGCTCAAGCCGCCGACAGCATATGCTGCCGATGCGCCGCCGTTCGTGGCGCTGACGATCGACCGCTCGACCGGGGCGATGATCGCCGCGCTGGATGCGGATGCCAGGCTGACGCTGTACCGCGAACGTGCCTACGTCGGCACGTTCTCCATCCCAATTACGATCAGCGATGACATGCGCCCGATCATGGTCCCTGGGCGGGCGGGTGCGGGCGTGTTCATCACCGATGGCAGGCAGCTTCTGGCGGTGGACATGGCGGGCAAGGTGCGCTATCAGACGGCGGTGCATTTCACCGTCGGCGCGATGAGCTGCTCCAGCGACGGCAAAAAGCTGGCGCTGACCGACCTCGACGCCAACATCATCCGCGTATACAACACCAGCGGGCTGATCCCCACGCATCAGCGTTTTGCCGTTGATCTGCTGGCGGAAGCGCGCCGGGTGCAGAACAGCGCCATGCCCGAAGCGGGGCGCGCAGCGCTGGGGGCGGTCGGCATCAACAGCAAGGGCGTGCTGGCATTTTCGCTGGCGGGGACGCTGTGCGTGACCAGTTTGTCGCACCTGAGCGCCATCCCGCGCTCGTCATCGGTGTGACCCGTCAGCCGTTCGACTGAAGCAGGGCGCGCTGTGGGAAGACCATCCTGTCGGGGGTGATCCAGCCGCGCGCGAGAGCGGCAGAATTGGCGCGCTCGAAATCGGCGTGCAGATCGCGCACCAGACGCGCCTGACTGAGCGACGGCTCGGTAGACCAGACGACCACCGTGATGGCATACTCACCAGAAGCCAGAATGAGCCATTTCTGCTCGCCGATCGCCTTGCGCCCCAACCCCTGGCGCGGACGATTTTTCATCTTCCAGATCGGGCTGACGATGCTGTCGAGCAGCGCGTAGTCCGGCTCTTCGCCGCCGCCCTGTGTCAGGGGCAGGCGCTCGCCCTCCCGATAGACCACGTAGTAGAGTGTGCGCGCCGCGAAATGCGTCCGCAGAAACCCGGTCTGCCCAGGCGTGCCCATGACGTGCTTCCAGGCATCGGTATCCGGGTTGCGTTCCAGCAGCCGCTCGATGATGGTACGCTGCTCGCTGTAACGGCGGTGCAGGGCGTAGAACTGATCGCGGTTGAGCTTGCCGCGCGCGAACTCGTCGGCGATGGCTTCCATCTTCTGGCGCAGGGCGCTCAGGGCGACAGCGGGGGAGGGCTGCTGCGGTGTCATGGGGGGCGGGGGCTGGGGTGTGGGCGGCTGAGCGGGCAATGGCTGAGCGCGTGTGGGCACATCCCCCTGAGGCGTAGGGCGCACGGGCGACAGCCTGTCCGTCGATCGCTCTGTGCCGGGCTGATCGGACGAAAAGGGCGGTTTGTGCTGCGGATCATCGCTCATCATGGGTTCGGCTTTCACTCGCATCCCGTTCGTACGTTCCTTCACACTGGATTATATGCGAATCGATTCTTTTTGCCCGCGCGCCATGTTATACTTCCGCGAAATCGCTGTCAGAGCAGAGTACACCTGAAAAAATATCCTATGTTCACCCCACGACATTGTGGTCTGTATTTCAGCACCGAACATGTACAGCGCGCCCGCAGCGCCCCGGCGGGCGAACCGCAGGCAGAGGCGCTGGCACATCTGCGTACTCACCCCGACGACTCGCCGCTCTACGGCGGATTCGCCTGGCGTTTCCTGGATGATGCGGACGCGGGCGAGATGGCGATCGCCCGCATCGAACGCGCCGTCGAGTCACCCCTCTCGGAGGATATGCCGTATCTGGAGACGGTGGCGCAGACGCTCATGCTGGGGCACGCTTTCGAGATGCTGCGCGATCATCCGGCGTTCTCGTTCGTGCGGCGTGCGGGCTGGCTCAACCGCTTTGAAGAGCGCGTCAACACGCTGGGGACCAGCCCATACAAAGACTCGTTCGTCGAGAACCTGTGGATGGCGGCGCTGGTGCTGGGCGCGGGCGTCATTCTGGAGCGTGAGGAAATTTTCGAGATCGGCGTCGAGGTCTATCGCCAGACGATCGACCATGATGTGCGCCCGCAGGGGCATATCCCGCGCGCTATCGAAGGCGGGCACGGCGGGGCGATGTACCGTCAGGTGGCGGCGTGCGCGGCGCTGTGCCTGATGGCGGAAGCGGCGGGGCAGGTCGGCGTCGATCTGTGGGGTTATGAGAATCGCGGCGTCTCCGCTGTCACCTGTGCCATCTACCCGATGTACTACTTCTACACCACCGACAAATGGGTGTGGGACAAGGAACTGCCCGTTGATGATGTGCAGGGCTGGTTCCGGCAGTATGGCGGTTATCTGGAATTCATCAAACGGCGAACCGGGCTGCGCGACCTTAACCCCGTTCTGCAGGAGATGCGCCCCGTCTTCACCCCACTCACAGGCGGCTACACGACCCTCTCGCACGGCGTCATCCTGCGCCGGCGCGGTTTGTTCGGATAACAGGGAAAATTGATCATGCACACCTCCTTTCAGCCTGTTACACAGGAATTTGTCGCGCAGATCACCGCGCTGGTCGGCGCAGAGAGCGTCAGCACCACTCAGGCAGACCGTGACCTGCACGCCCGCGATCAGTCGCACCACGCCGCTCACCCTGCTGATGTGGTCGTCTTTCCTACCAGCGCCGAGCAGGTTGCCGCGGTGCTGCGCTGTGCCAACGACGCCCGCGTCCCGGTCACAGCATGGGGGACGGGGACGGGCTTGGAAGGCGGGTCGATCCCGGTGTACGGCGGGGTGCTGCTCTCGCTGGAGCGCATGACGCGCATCCTCACCGTTCATGCCGACGACTTTCAGGTGACGGTCGAGCCTGGCATCGGGCATAAAGACCTGAACGCCGTCCTCGCCCGCGATGGCTTGTTCTTCCCGCCTGACCCAGGCGCGAACGCCTCGATCGGCGGGATGCTGGCGAACAACGCCGCTGGCATCCGGACGGTGCGGTATGGCGCGAGCAAGGACAATGTGCTGCGGATGCAGGTGGCGCTGGCGGACGGACGGCTGATCCACGTCGGATCGCGTTCGGTCAAGCAGTCGTCGGGCTATGACCTGCTGCATCTGTTCGTGGGCAGCGAGGGGACGCTGGGCATCATCACCGAGGCGACGCTCAAGCTCATCCCTGTGCCCGCCCATATGAGCGCGGTGGTGGCAGCATTCCCCTCAATCGAGGCGGCGGTCGAGACAGTGGTGGCGGTGCGCGGCAGCGGGCTGGACCCCGCCGCGCTGGAGCTGGTCGATGCGGCGCACTGTGCCATGCTGCGTCAGGCGGACGGTCTCGACCTGACGGATCACCCCACGCTGTTCATGGAATTTCACGCTGCACACCCAGGATCACTGGAAGACGGGCTGGCGATCGTGCGGGGCATCTGCGACGAGATGGGCGCACTGTCGTTCCGCGCCACGACCGACAATGCCGAACGGCGCAAACTGTGGCACGCGCGCCACCACTCGTATGAGATCATGGTGCGTTCGCACCCCGGCAAACGCTTCTTCATCAACGATGTTGCCGTGCCGATCAGCGCTTACCCCGAACTGATCGGAGAGGTGGAAGCGCTCAAGGTGAGCTACGGGCTGACGGTGTACATGATCGGTCACGCCGGGGATGGCAATGTGCATGTCGAGTTTCCGTATGCCGATGAAGGGGAATATCAGCGGGCGCTGGCGATGAACCGCGACATCGTGCTGAAGGCGATCGCGCTGGGCGGCACGGCGACGGGCGAACATGGCGTCGGGCTGGGCAAAGCGCCGTACATGCCAGGCGAACACGGCGCAGCGCTGGACGTGATGCGGACGATCAAAGCCGCGCTCGACCCGAACGGCATCCTCAACCCAGGCAAGATTTTCCCGCAGGTGATGGCGGTGGGGTAGAGGGGGAGGGTTACTCCCCCTCAGAGAGTGGTGAGAAGCTGTCAGAGTGCGGTCAGCACCGCTTCCGGTTCAGGCACATCGGCATCGAACACGCCGAGTTCGGCTTCGCGTTCGCGCCGGAACTGCTGGGTATACAGGTTGTAGTAGTGCCCGCGCGCGCGGATCAGTTCGGCGTGCGTGCCCATCTCGCTCACCCCGCCGTTTTCGATGACCAGGATGCGGTCGGCACGGCGGATGGTGGACAGGCGGTGGGCGATGATGAAGCTGGTGCGCCCGCGCATCATGACTTCCATGCCGCGCTGGATGAGCGCCTCGGTCAGCGTGTCTACGGAGCTGGTCGCCTCGTCCATGACGAAAATCTCCGGGTTCGCCAGCACCGCGCGCGCCAGGCTGATCAACTGCTTCTGCCCGACGGACAGGCGGTTGCCGCCTTCGCCCACTTCGCCATCGTAGCCGCCGTCGAGGGCGGTGATGAATTCGTGCGCGCCGCTCAGCTTTGCCGCTTCCTCGACCTCAGCGTCGGTCGCCTCCAACCGACCGTAGCGGATGTTCTCACGGATGGAACCGCTGAACAGGTGCGGCGTTTGCAGCACCATGCCGATCCGGGATTGCAGGGCGTGCTGTGTCATCAGGGTGTAGTCGTGCCCGTTGATCAGGATGCGTCCGCTTTTCGGCTCGAAGAAGCGGCACACCAGATTGACCAGCGTCGATTTGCCTGCGCCCGTCGGACCGACCAGCGCGATCGTCTCGCCCTGACGGATCGTCAGATTGAAATTCTTCAGGATCGGGGTGTTCGGTTCATACCAGAACGTCACATCCTCGAACACGATGTCGCCCGCGACGGACGGCACGTCCAGCGCGTCCGGCTTGTCGGTGATGTCCGGCTGCGCGTCGAGCAGTGAGAACACGCGCTCTGCCGAAGCGATCGCCTGCTGCATTGAGGCGAACACGCGCGCCAAATCCTGCACGGGCCACAGCATGAAGGTGATGTAGCTGATGAACGCCTGCAAGCCGCCGATGGTCATGCCGCCCGCCTCGACCTGCCCGCCGCCGAAGTACACGATGGCGCCCAGCCCGATCGCCGCGATGAGCTGCACAGCGGGCAGGAACAGCGAGGACAGGCGCGCAGCGCGGAACGATGCGCGGTACATATCCCCGGTCAGCACCTGGAACTCCTCCAGATTGCGCGCCTCGCGGTTCATCGCCTTGACGACGCGCACGCCGGTGATGTTCTCATTGAACGCCCCGGTGATGCGGCTGTTCGCCTTGCGCGCGATGCGGAACTGCGTCACGATGCGCTGCTCGAACCAGATCGCCACCGCCACCAGAATGGGGATGATGGTGAACACCAGCAGGGCGAGCTGCCAGTTGATCGTCAGCATGAAGGCGAACGCCGTCAGGATGTTGATCAGCGCCCACGTGATGTCGAGCAAACCCCACGTCACCAGATCGGCGATGCGTTCGGCGTCGGAGGTGAGGCGGGACATGATCCAGCCGACGGGCGTCTTGTTGTAGTAGCTGATCGACTGCGTTTGCAGATGATTGAACATCCGCTTACGCATCTCGTACTGCACCTTGTGCCCCAGCATCCCGGTCAGCCAGATGAAGGCGAACACGAACACCGCGATCACCAGCACCGTTGCGCCGTAGATCAGGGCGATCTGCATCAGCCGATCGCCATCGCCTGGGATGATCGCATCGTCGATGATCCGCATCCCCAGCCACGTCTGCACTGAGTTGAACAGCGAGACGATGCTGACGGAGAGGACGAACCCGGCGGCGAGCCGCCAGTGCGGGCGAAGCTGTGCCAGAATACGCAGCAGCGTTCGCCCGTTGAATTTTGCCTGGAAGTCTTCTTCCTGATAGCCGTAATCAGACACCTGCGATTTCCTTTTCGAGTTCGCTCTCGATGCGCGCCTGCAAGTCGTAAATGCGCTGGTAGAAGCCTGGCTGCGAGACGAGTTCGTCGTGCGTGCCCCGCTGCACGATGCGCCCCTGATCCAGCACGAGGATGAGATCGGCGTCCATCACGCTCTGCACGCGATGGGCGATCACGAAGGTGGTGCGATGGCGCATCAGGTTCGCCAGCGCTTCGCGGATGGTCGCTTCCGTCTCGCTGTCCACCGATGAGGTGGAGTCGTCGAGGATGAGGATAGGCGGATTCTTGAGCAGGGCACGGGCGATCGCCACGCGCTGTTTCTGCCCGCCGGAGAGCGTCACGCCCTTCTCGCCGACGATGGTATCGTAGCCTTCCGGGAACGACAGCGCCACGTCATGAAAATCTGCTGCGCGCGCCGCCGCGAAAATTTCATCATCCGTCACATCCCGATGCACGCCGTAGGCGATGTTCTCGCGGATCGAGCGGGAGAACAGGAACGGCTCCTGTTCGACGATGCCGATGTTGGCGCGCAGCGTCTCCTTCGCCATGTCACGGATGTCCACGCCGTCGATGGTGATTCGTCCGCTGGTGTATTCGTAGAAGCGAGGCAGCAGGCTGACCAGCGTCGTCTTGCCGGAACCCGTCGAACCGATTAGCGCGACCGTCTGCCCCGGATGCACGGTAAAGGTGATGTCGTTCAGCACCGTCGCGCCCTGCTCGCCCGCGCTGCTGCGGCTGTCGTAGGCGAAACTGACGCCCTCGAAGCGCACTTCACCCTGCATCGGCGCGTCAAGGTGGCGGATGCCCAGCGTCAGCGGCTCGCGCTGCTGTTCGACGATTTTCGCCACGCGCGTGTAAGACACCAAGCCCTCGGAGGCAGCGACGATGATGCGCCCCAAGCCGCGCATCGGCTCGATGATCCAGCCTGCCAGCCCGACGAAGGTGACATACCCGCCGATGCTCAGTTCGCCGTTCATCACCAGCAGCGCGCCCAGCACCGTTGCGCCGACGATCTGAAAGCCCGCCATCACATCGGTGATGGGCCAATAGACCGAATGCCACATCAGCAGGCGGTTGGCACGGCGGAAATGCTCGAAATTGTCCGCCTCGAACTTGTCCATCTCGAAACGCTGGCGCGCGAATGCCTTGACCACGCGCACGCCGGACAGGTTTTCCTGCAACGTGGCGGAAAGCTTGCCTTCCTGTTCCTGAAAGCGCGTGTACTCGCGTTCGATGCGCGTGAAGAAGTACATCGATACCAGCGCCAGCACAGGCACGACGATCACCGTCGCCAGCGCCAGCGGCACATGCAGCGTCAGCAGCGCCGCCCAGTTGACGCCGAACAGCAGCAGGATTCGCCCCAGCCCGATCGCCTGTTCCGCCCAGAAGCGGCGCACCGCGTCCACGTCGGACGTGACACGCTGCACCAGTTCACCCGTCTTGTTGCTGTCGTGATAGGTGAAGGTCAGGCGTTGCAGATGATCGTACAGATAATCGCGCAGACGCCGCGCCATGCCTTCGGCGGTGTGCGCCGCCAGCGTGCCGCTGATGAAGGTGAATGCCCCTTCGATGAACGCCAGCGCGATGAAGCTGAACGCGATCAGCGCGATCGCTTCACCCACGCGCCCGCCCAGCAGCACATTGTCCACCAGATAGCCGAGCAGCAGGTAGGTCGCTGTTTTTGCGGCTGCGCCCATGCCCAGCGTCAGCGTTGCGCCCAGGTAAGCGAGGCGGTAGCCATGCAGCATGTACAGCAGACCTGCAAACCGATTGCCGGACGTTTTCGGCGTCCAGCCCTGAGTCGCCGCCCCATCCTGTGGGGGAAGAGTTGATGATGTCACTGCTGCCAAAGCTGCCTCCTGCGCGGGTTTCAAGCGGGGGTGAAGAACAGGGAAAATCAGAAAACATTCCCACGTCCACACACTATATGTCAGTTTAAAAATTTTGACAAGAGGCATTTGGCGTTAAAAATTGTGATAAAGGGTCATAAGGGGTCAAAATGGCGTGATTTGTTAATCTGTCTGAACATTCATATCTTTTTCAATAACGAGAGAACCCCCTTTTAGTAGGGGGAGATATTTTCGGACAGGCAGGTATCATCATATTCGGCTGTGCAGCAGAGGCATTGATGCTGGACTGCTTCGTTTCTGTATGCCTTCGGATCATTCAACCCGCCTCATCTCTCATCTATCCAAACCCCAACGACTGGATCATCTCTACCCATGCTGGCACAACCGCAAGTCAAGCCGACTGATGCTGCACCCCAGGCGCGTGCAGACTGGCACACGCTGGACACCCATACCACCCTCAACCGTCTGAATGTGCTTCCTGAAACCGGGCTGAGCGACGCTGAAGCCGCACAGCGTCTGGAGACGCACGGCAAAAACGAACTCGTCGAAGCGCGCATGACCACGCCGCTCGAAATTTTGTGGGAACAGCTCACCGGTCCGCTGGTGCTGCTGCTCATCTTCGCGGCAGTCATCTCCGGCTTTCTGGGCAAGTTCGACAGTGTGATCGCCATCAGCGCCATTGTCGTGCTGAACGCGGTGCTGGGCGTGGTGCAGGAATACCGTGCAGAGCAGGCGATGGCGGCGCTCAAGCGCATGGCTGCCCCGCTGGTGCGTGTTCGCCGGGGGCGTGCAGTGCGCGACATCGACCCGCGCGATCTCGTGCCCGGCGACGTGGTGCTGCTGGAAGCCGGGTCGATCGTGCCCGCCGATGCGCGGGTGATCGAAGCGGTCAATATGCGCGTGCAGGAAGCGTCGCTCACCGGCGAGTCGGAGTCTGTGGAAAAATCAGCCGATGCGCTCTCCGCGCCGGATGCTGCGCTGGGCGATCGGCATAACATGCTCTTCATGGGCACATCGGTCACCTACGGGCGCGGCACAGCGGTCATCGTCGAGACGGGGATGCAGACGCAGCTTGGGCGCATCGCCGAACTCATCCAGAGCGTGGAGAGCGAAAAGACGCCCCTCCAGCGGCGCATGGATGAGGTGGGCAATGTGCTGATTCGCGGTGCGCTGGTCGTGATGGGCATCGCGTTCGTGATCGGGCTGCTGGTTGGCGATCCGATCCAGGATGTGCTGCTCAATGCAGTGGCGATCGCCGTTGCCGTTGTGCCGGAAGGGCTGCCTGCCGTCGTGACGATCGCGCTGGCGCTGGGCGCTCAGCGGATGCTGCGCCGTCGAGCGCTCATCCGTAAGCTGCCCGCCGTCGAGACGCTCGGTTCCGTCACCACCATCTGCTCGGACAAGACGGGCACGCTGACCGAGAATAAGATGACCGTCACCATGATCGATGTGCTTGGGGCGCATTCACGCATCGAGGATGTGGTGCGGATCGGCTATAACAGCCTGGTGCAGACCAACGGCACGGGACGCGTCAGCACGGACAGCGCTGTCGCCATCATGCTGGCGGGCGATACGCTGTGCAACGACACCATCCTCGAACAGGGCAAGGAAGCCGGGGCGTACAAACTGGTTGGCGACCCCACCGAGACGGCGCTGGTCGATGCGGCGGCGAAATACGGCTTGCTCAAACCGCGTCTGGAGCAGGTGCTGCCTCGTACAGGGGAAGTCCCCTTCGACAGCGACCGCAAACGCATGACCACCATTCACAGGCTGTCTCCGGAGGCTGTACCGACCCAGGCGGAACGCTATCTGATCGACCTGCTCGGTCTGACGCCGGAACGGGCGATCGCCTTCACCAAAGGGGCGGTGGATGGGCTGGTCGAGGTCAGCACGCACGTTTGGGAAGCGGGGGAAGTTGTCCCGCTGACTGATGAGCGCCGCGCGCAGATCATCGCCATGAACAACGACATGGCGCAGGACGGGCTGCGCGTGCTGGGTTTGGGCTTCCACTTCGTCGATCCGAGCCGCGATCCGATCACCGCAGCAGGCGTTGAGCATGATCTGGTGTTCGTCGGTATGGTTGGCATCATCGACCCGCCGCGCGCTGAGGTCAAGGAGGCGGTGCGCGTGGCGAAAGCCGCGCAGATTCGCCCGGTCATGATTACCGGCGATCACCCGCTGACGGCGTTCGCCATCGCGCGGGAACTGGGCATCGCCAAAGAAGGCGATACCGTGCTGACCGGGCGCGATCTGAATAAGATGGACGCCGCCGAACTGGAGGCGACGGTCGAGAAGGTGTCGGTGTACGCGCGCGTCTCGCCGGAACACAAGCTGAACATCGTCAGCGCGCTGCAAAAGCGTGGGCACATCACCGCCATGACCGGTGACGGCGTGAACGACGCCCCGGCGCTCAAGCGCAGCGATATTGGCGTGGCAATGGGCATCACCGGGACGGCGGTCTCCAAAGAGGCGTCGGATATGGTCATCCTGGATGACAACTTCGCCACCATCGTCAGTGCGGTGGAAGAGGGGCGGACGATCTACGACAACGTGCGCCGCTTCATCAAGTACCTGCTGGCGAGCAATACGGGCGAACTGGTGGTGCTGCTCTTCACGCAGCTCATCTCCGGGCTGACGCTGCCGCTGACGACGCTGCAAATCCTGTGGATGAACCTGATCACCGACGGTGTGCCTGCGCTGGCGCTGGGCGTGGAGCGCAGCGAGAAAGGGGCGATGCAGCGCGCGCCGTATGCGCCGAATGAGAGCATGTTCGGGCGTGGTCTGGGGCGGCACATCGTCATCGTCGGTGCGCTGCTGGGCATCACCGGGCTGATGCTGGGCTACTGGGCGTTCAGCACCGATCAGCGGGCGGCAAACGGCGATGTCGCCTGGAACAGCATGGTGTACATCTTCCTGACGCTGGCGCAGATGGGGCACGCGCTGGCGCTGCGCTCGCACCGCGAGTCGCTGTTCACCGTTGGACTGGGTGGCAATCGCCTGCTCATCGGCGCGGTGGCGGTGACGATCGTGCTGCAACTGCTGACGATCTACCTGCCCTTCTTCAATGACCTGTTCAACACCGCGCCGCTGACGCTGGAACAGCTCATGCTGTGTCTGGTGCTGAGTACGATCGTCTTCTGGGGGGTGGAACTGGAAAAACTGCTCATCCGCCGGGGCGTGCTGAAGCAGGGCTGATCAGATGGTGTGCAACGCCGGGGCTTGCTCCGGCGTATGTAGTCTCAAAATGCGTGACGTGTACTGTTCATGTAAAGGAATGTGTCTCATGAAATGCCCGGTATGCCAGACAGTTGACCTGAAAATGAGTGAGCGGCAGGGGATCGAGATCGATTACTGCCCGCAGTGCCGGGGGGTATGGCTGGATCGCGGTGAACTGGACAAGATCATCGAGCGATCTGCCGCAGCGGAGGGCTATGCCCAGCAGCGTCCGCCTGCGCCTCCTGCCCCTCCCACTCCTCCGCCTCAGCAGGGCTATATGCCTCCGCCTCAGCAGGGCTATATGCCTCCGCCTCAGCAGGGGTATCCCCCTCGCTATGATGATGACGATGATGACCGTTACCGCTATGATCCGTATACCGGAAAACGTAAGCGGCGCGGGACGCTGGGCGACCTGTTCGATATTTTCGATTAGCCGCTGCTGAAAATTGTGGCACAATAGCCAGCCGTGATGCGATACTTGATGCGCTGTCACGGCTGGCTTGCTTTTCGGCACACGAACAAGCCGCTGCACTGACTTTTCCCGGCAGGTTTTCTCAATCAAGGAGCGTTTCGCGTTATGGCGAACAAAGTCCCCATTACAGTGGCGCATGGCGACGGCATTGGTCCGGAAATCATGGATGCGTCACTTCGCATTATTCAGGCTGCGGGTGCTGACATTGAAATCGAGACGATCGAGATCGGTGAAAAGGCGTACCTGGCAGGGCACACCTCCGGCATCGCGGCGGAGTCGTGGGAGTCGCTGCGGCGTACACGTGTGTTCTTCAAAGCGCCGATCACCACCCCGCAGGGCGGCGGCTACAAGAGCCTGAACGTGACGGCGCGCAAGACTCTCGGTCTGTACGCCAATGTGCGCCCGTGCGTGTCGTATCACCCGTTCGTCGATACCAAACATCCGAAGATGGACCTGGTGATCGTGCGCGAGAACGAGGAAGACCTGTATGCGGGCATTGAGCATCGCCAGACGGATGAGGTCTACCAGTGCCTCAAGCTGATCTCGCGCCCAGGTTCCGAGAAGATCGTGCGCTACGCCTTCGAGTATGCGCGCGCCAATGGGCGTAAGAAGGTGACGGCGTTCACCAAAGACAACATCATGAAGATGACCGACGGGCTGTTCCACAAGGTGTTCGATGAGGTCGCTGCCGAATATCCGGACATCGCCAATGAACACTGGATCGTCGATATTGGCTCAGCGAAGATGGCGGACACGCCTGAGGACTTCGACGTGATCGTGCTGCCCAACCTGTATGGCGATGTGCTGTCCGACGTGGCAGCGCAGATCGCCGGGTCGGTCGGGCTGGCGGGGTCAGCCAACATCGGTGAAGGGGCGGCGATGTTCGAGGCGATTCACGGTTCCGCGCCGCGCCGTGCCGGGCAGAATCTGGCGAATCCGTCCGGGCTGCTGCTGGGCGGTGTGATGATGCTGGTGCATATCGGTCAGCCGGAGGTGGCGGAGCGGGTGCATAACGCCTGGCTGCGGACCCTCGAAGAGGGCATTCATACCTATGATGTGTATCGTCGCGGCGTGCAGACGGGTGTGAGCAAGCAGGAAGTGGGCACGCGCGAATTTGCCGATGCGGTCATCGCCCGGCTGGGCAAGCAGCCGGAAACGCTCAAGCCGGTGCATTACGCGGCGGGCAGCGGAATTCCGCTGGCGAAGTACACCCCGCCCCCACCCGCACAGCGCACGCTGGTCGGCGTCGATGTGTTCCTGTTCAACCGCGATCGCAACCCGGATGCGCTGGGCGCAGCGCTGGAGAGCGCCGCAAATGGCGATGGCGTGCGCCTGTCGATGATCAGCAATCGCGGTCAGAAGGTGTACCCGAATGGCTTGCCGGAAACATTCTGCACTGATCACTGGCGCTGCCGCTTCTTCGCCGAGGAGAAGAACGCAGCGATCACCCCTGGGCAGATCGTCAACCTGCTCAATCGGGTTCACGCCGCCGGGTTCGACTTTATCAAAACGGAGAACCTGTACTATTTCGACGGTGAACCCGGTTTCACAATGGGGCAGGGCGAATAATCTCGCCCTGCCTGTGCAGCGCACGCCGTCCATCCGGGCGGCGTGTGTGTTTTATGCAACCTGTGCAAAACGCTTTACCAGGCTTTTTCATGTTTGTCTTTTCAAACTTCGCCGTAGGGCGAACGCCGGGCAAGAGGTCTGTTTTCATTTTCCCGAAAGTGACAAATAATGTTAAGTGTGCAGTCTGTATGCCCATAACGGGAGGAGTCCTTTCATGATCGCACGCCGATCCGCGCCATTCTGGATGATGGCGATCCTGCTTTTCCTGCTCAGCGCGGCGGGCGCGCTGGCGCAGGGCGCGACAATCAGCATCACCAGCCCGTCAAACGGCGATACCCTGCTCATCACCCCGGTGGGAGTGACCGGGCTGACCACCAATCCTCCACCCGGCGCACAGGTGACGGTGACCCTGTTCAGCGGTGCATCGATGGTCGGGCAGCGCACGGTCGCGCTCGGCGAGACAGGCAGTTTTTCCGCCTCGGTGGTGGTCGATAATGTGCCCACCGACCCGGCAGGCGTCGTGCGCGCCGAACTGTTCGATGGCGCGATTGTGGTCGCGTCTGCACAGATCAGCGTGGTGTGGCCCATCGCCACGCCGACCTTCACCCCAACGGTCACGCCGCCAGTCGCTTCAGAGACGCCGACCGCCACGCTGACGCTGCCACCGCCGACTGTGACCTTTACGCCCACAGTGACCTCAACCGCAACGGTGACCGCAACGGTGACCGCAACGGCGACCGCAACGCCGACTGCCACCTCAACGGGCACGACGCCCGTGCTGGTGATCACCACGCCCGTCAATAACGCCAACGTCGTGACGGCACAGCCGATCACGGTGGGCGGAACGCACCTCAACCTGCCCGTCGGCGCGGTCATCCGCGTGACGGCGTTCATCGGCTCGACACCGGTCGGTGAGGGGATCGTCGCGCCTGGCATCAACGGGGCATGGACGGTGACGTTTGCGCTGGCGTCGGGCATCGTAGACGGGACGCTGGGCACGATCCGCGCGATCGCTCAGGTGGGCAGTGGCATCGTCGCCACCGCGAATGTGGTCAATGTACGCTATACCAGCCTCACCACTGCGCCCATTCTGGTGATCAATCAGCCCGCGCGCGATAACACGGTTGGCGTGGCGGGCGCGCCTGTGACGGTGACCGGGTTCAGCGCCAATGTGACCGGCGCGTTCACGCTGCGCGCGGTGGACGCCTTCAGCACGGTGCTGTCGCAGATCGCCGTGACTCCCAATGCCGACGGAAGCTGGGCGGCGCTGCTGCCGCTGCCGACGGGCATTCTGCCAGGCATGCGCGGGCGGATCATCGCCTTTACCGCTGCGCCGCGCACCGTCGCTCAGGTCGAGGTCAGCTATGGCGCGACGTGCGTTGTGCGTGCTGACTGGTTCATCTACGTCGTGCAGCCAGGCGATCAGCTCAACCGGATTGCGTCACGTGTTGGTATCAGTCTGGCTGATCTGACCTATGCTAACTGCATCGCCAATGCCGACCAGATTTTCGTCGGGCAGCAGCTTCGCGTGCCGCGCCAGCCGATCGTCACCTTCACGCCCACGCGCATCCCGCCCACGCTCACTCCGACGCCGCAGCCGACGATCGGTATTCGTATTGAGAACCCTGCTGTCGGCACGACGGTCGGTACGGACTCTGCCGTGTTGGTGAACGGCAGCGGCGTCAACCTCGCCGGGCGGGATGTGTTCGTGCGCGCCATCAGCAGCGCCGGGCGTGTGCTGGCACAGGGCACGGCGCGCGCCGACGCTGCCGGACGGTGGAGCGTCTCGCTGGGCGGCATCGTGCTGGATCAGCCGACGCCAGGCACGATCAATGCGTTCGTGCGTTCGGGCGGCGGCGGCATTCTGGCGAATGTCTCGGTCAACGTCTTCTTCCAGCCGACGTCGGTTGTGCCGATCGAGGATGTGCAGCAGTTGGTGATCACCTCACCGCTCTCCGGCGGGACGATCAGCGAAAACGGCGAAACGCGCGTGCTGGGGCTGGTGTCGGGCGGGTTTGACGGCACGCTGCGTGTGCGCGCCCTTGACCCGCTGGGCACGGTCATCGATGAGCGGATCGCCACGCTGCGCCCGGCGGATGCCGCTGGTAACCGGGTGTGGGAAGCCCTGCTGAACATTCAGTCGCTTGCCGGGACGGTGGGCACGCTCTTCGCCTATGCCGACGCACCGTTCGGTCTGACGCCGGAACTGACCGACTCGATCACGGTGTTCTATGGTGAGGATGCTGATCAGCCGTTCGTCAGCATCGGCGATCCCGCGCCGTATACGGTTCTGCCTGTGAACACGCAGTTCACCATCAGTGGGCGCGGGGCGCGGCTGTTCGAGAACAATGTCGTGGTGCGTGTGGTCAGTGAGACGGGCGATGTGCTGTTCGAGCAGCCGACGACGCTGATCAACGCTCAGGTCGGTGGAGAGGGGGAATGGGCGCTGCAAACGCGCGTCGATCTCCAGCCTGGGACTCGCGGCACAATTCTGGCGTTCTCGACCTCAGCCATCGACGGCAGCGTGATCGCGTTTGCCAGCGTCAACGTGGTGTTCGGCGATGGGGCGGAAGAGCCGGATTTCGTCAGCATCACTACGCCGCTGCCCGGCTCGCTCATCCGCCCCAATCAGGCGCTGCTGATCGCGGGGACGGCTGATCCGCAGGGCAGTCGCCGGGTGCGTATCCGTCTGCTGAATGAGGATGGCGGTGTGCTGCTCGATCAGGTGCGCGATGTGACGGTGACGCCGGGCGCGCGCGTCGGCACATGGCAGATCGCCATCGAACTGCGCGGCATCGCCCCTGGCGCGCTGCTCACGTTCACGGCGGATTCGCTCGCCGGAGATGGCTCGGTACTGGACAGCGACGGCATCGGCGTCATCATGGGCGGACCGCTCTAGGCTGCAACAGTCATTCAGTAAAAACAGCCGGGCAGGAGATCATCCCTGCCCGGCTGTTTTCTGTTCGGCTGGGATGGATATGGATTTACGTCTCGATGATCTTGTCGTCGATCAGCTGCTGCTGCACCTTCTGCCCGCGCGGGTCGAAGGCGAAATGCTGCCCGTGCAGTTGAAATTCCATGTCATACATGGCGCGCCCGGCGCGGTTCTTCTCGATCGTGAACACCACCCAGTCGCGGAACTGCTTGGCGGTGTACGGGTTGAAGCTGACGTGATCCTTCGAGAGAATCTGATACTTGTTGTTCATGATGATGGCAATGTCGGACTCGTAGTCGAGCGCGCTGCTGCCCCGCAGGTGGAACAGGTGGATGCGCTTGCTCTTCAACCCATCGCGATCCGCCGCCACGATCGACCAGACGGGCACATCCAGCGTCATGGCGATGTCCTTCAGCCCCTCGACGATCA
>CAZTLS010000016.1:60907-69414 GCA_964614405.1 uncultured Pleurocapsa sp. | reverse complement strand
GCCGACCTGATCGCCTTTCTATTGACACTCGAACCATAACCCTAAGCAAAGGACAATCAACATGAGCCAATTATCGGCAAAGGCAAGCACAGCCGAACAAATACAAGCCATGACCGAGAACCTGTGGCGCTACTGGACCCGTTATGGGACGGACGTTTACGAAGGCAGCGATTATGTGCGTTTCTTCACGGGGGTTCCTGTACCTCTGTTTAACGCTGTTTTTAGAGCGCGTCTGAACCCTGATGCCATGGACTCCACCATTGCGACAGTCAAATCTCAGGCGCAGGCCAAAGGCGTGCCGCTGTTCTGGTGGGTCGAACCGGGCGTAGAGTCTCATGAACTGGGAGAACACCTGAAGGCACAAGGGTTTATCCCCGGTCAGACACCGGCAATGGCAATTGACCTGAGTACCATCAACACCGCTGTCAGCAGCCCCGAAGGATTTACCCTGCGTGAAATCGAGCCTGAAGCTGGCGATGACCTACGTATGTGGGGGCGTATCGTTGGCATAGCCCATGGTATCTCGGAGGAAGTTCTCGGAGCAATTCATGATGTGACTGTGGCGCAGTTGCATAAACCCGGCAGCCGGTCGAAGCGTTATCTGGGGTATCTCAACGGTGAGCCGGTTGCGACAGCCGAATTGTTTATGAACGCTGGAGTCGCTGGCATCATGAGTGTTGCCACTTAGCCCATGCTCAACGTCGGGGGATCGGCACCCTGATGACGTTCCAGACTCTTCAGGATGCCAGAGCGGCAGGTTATGAATTGGCGGTGCTGCAATCTACGGAACAGGGTTTTCCGGTTTACCAGCGCATGGGGTTTCACAGCCTGTGTGATCTCGGCTTATATTTGTACCTGCCGCAATAACACCAAATGGCAATGCTGGGGCATGGCGGTTCTGCAATTGCCCCAACCATACGAGTATGTGGGGGATTTATGGCAAGCAACGAGTGTAGTGACCCCAAAAAATTGGACACAAAAGTGCTTATGTTTATTTTAGCACCAGTTCTGTCTGCTGTGTCAACCAGTGTGCCTCAAACTCCGCCGGCGTGAGATAGCCCAACGCCGAGTGAATGCGCTTGCGGGTATACACATCATCCAGAAAGCGCCCGATGAGCTGGTAAGCCTCGTGAAAGTCGGCGTACTCGCTCAGATCGACTTCCTCCTCTTTAATCGTCCGCATCAGCCGCTCGGCATAGCCATTGTCTTCCGGCTTGCCGACGGCTGCCATGCTGACCTCATGCTGACCTGTACGTGTTCTGCTTTCAGCAGGTCGGTGTAGTCCTTGCAGGCATACTGAAGCCCCTGGTCGCTGTGGTGGATCAGCGGGCAGTGTCCACTCGCCAGCGCCCGTTGCAGTGCCTTGAGCGTCAGGTGATGATCCAGCGAGCGGCTCAGATGCCAGCCGCGCACCGCACGGGTAAACACATCCATCAGCACCGCCAGATAGACAAAGCCCTGTCCCTAGCGCACGTAGGTGATGTCCGCTACCCAGATGGCGTCCGGGCGTGCAGCAGTCTCTCCCTTGACCAGGTTGGGATAGCGCGGGAAGGGATGACTGCTGTCGGTCGTGCGCGTCCTGCGCTTTTTCACCGGTCGCTGCAAGCCCATCTGCTGCATCAGCCGCTGAATCCGCTTGTGATTGACCGTCCAGCCCGCTCGGCGCAGCAGCGCCGTCAGACGGCGATAGCCGTAGGTCGGGTACTCACCCGCCACCGTCAGCAGCGCCTGGCGCAGCGCGTCGGTTTCACCCTCCTCGGCAGCGTGGTAAAACGTGCTGCGCGCCAGCCCAACAACGGTACAGACCTCCGCCACGGGATACCCTTCCGCTCGCAGTGTCATCACCGCTTGCCGTTTCTGCGCGACGCCCCATCCAGCCAGCGCGAGGCTTTTTTTGCGATTTCTAACTGCATTGTCAGCTTCCCGACCATCTGCTCTAGCTCCGCGATCCGCTCTGCATCCCCGCTGTTGGGCGCGCCTTTCTCAAACGCCTGTGGTGCGGCTGCCAAGAACTGCGCTTTCCAGTCGTTGACCATCTGCCCCGTCAGCTCGTACTCCCGGCACGCCGCCGCAACGGTCTTTTCCCCGCTCAGCAGTTCCAGCACCACCCGGCTCTTGAACGCGCTTGTGAACGTCCGTCTGGTTCGCATCTGTCATCCCTTTCTTGAACATAGGATACTTCATTTAGCCTTGTGTCCAATTCCAGGGGATCAGTACACTGTCCCGCTTCGGACAGCGCAACTCGTAATTCAGCGGGGACTGTGAGTGACCATATCAAGCCGAGCAACGTCAGCACGAATGAAAGAATAAAGAATAAGGATTGATGTAGTTGCAAAACGCATCATTGGTTGCTTTCCCCTTGTAAGTCATGCTTTACCAAAACGAAAAAAAAGCGGCGGCATAATTGCCGGCGCTTCACCCGGAGCCTGTTCGCGTCAGCTCCAATCGTGCGGGAAGGAAAGGATTCGAACCTTCGATACAGCCTTACGACCGTATACCCACTTAGCAGGCGGGCCCATTCGACCACTCTGGCACCTTCCCATTTACAGCTTTCTCACGGAGGGAGTGGGATTCGAACCCACGGTACTGGAAACCAGCACGGTGGTTTTCAAGACCACTGCCATAAACCGCTCGGCCATCCCTCCAGTGCAGCTTAACGGAAAATATACCACGTCCCGCCCACATGGGTCAACCGCGAAATTTCCCGTTTCCGGCGTATAATTCAGGGACATTCGCCTGGAACGGGGTCACCCCGCATGAACTTTGCCAATTTCCTCATCACCGCCCTCGCCATCGGCGGTATCGTCGCCCTGCTGCACGCCGCCAACCGCGCTGCCCTCCCGCCGCCGCATCACCCGGAGGCGCTGGTGCGCTTTCTGCGCGTCTTCATCCTGCTCAGCCTGTTCGCGCTTGCCGCCCCGGTGCTGGCGGGCGAATCGTCGGCAGCAGTGCGGGTCGTATTCGGCGCGGTCGGCGTCGGGCTGCTGGCGCTGCTGTGGGTGTTCGTCATCCAGCCGCGCGCCCGCGCCCGCCTGCGCGCCATCCTGCCCGCCCACGCCACCTACGACCCGGAGTCCCCGGTGCATACCGCCGCCGTCACCTTCGCTGTGCTGTTCGTGCTGATCACCATCGGTCAGGTTGTCTCGCTTGGCGGAGTCGAGGGTTTGGCGAACAGCCTCAGCGCCAGCACGCCCTCGCTGGTCGATGTGCTGCTCAATCAGGCGCTCTGGCTGCTGGCGGCTGCCATCGGCGTCGGAGTCGGCGTGCGGCGGACGCTCCCCGCAGCGCTGGCGCGGCTGGGCTTGCACCGATCCTCGCCCGGCGACCTGGCGGTCGGCGCGCTCACCGGCATCGTGCTGATCGGCGGGCTGTTCGTCTTCACACTGGTGTGGATCGCCCTCACCTCGCCCGAACAGTTCGCCGCACAGACTGCCGCCTCGTCGCAGCTTGCCGCTGGATTCGGATCGCTGCCCAGTGCCTTTCTGCTGGCGATCATGGTCGGCATCGGCGAAGAGGTTTTCTTTCGCGGCGCGGTGCAGCCCGCCTTCGGCAATGTCGCCACCAGCATCTTCTTCATCCTGCTGCACACCCAGTACACGCTGACTCCGGCAACCTTCGCCCTCTTCGGCGCATCGCTCGCCTTCGGCTGGCTGCGCGACCGTTTTGGCACACCTGCTGCCATCAGCGCCCACTTCGTCTTCAACTTCGTCCAACTCGCTCTGGCGGGCGCAGCGGGAGGCTGAACGGGATGCGCGCACTGTTCATCGCTCTGCTCCTGCTGCTGACCGCGTCCGCTCAGGCGCAGATCGCCCCACCGATCGTGCGCGGTGGCGGGCTGGCGCTGCTCTATCCGCAGGCGGCGCACGCTGCCCTCGACCTGACCGTGCCCGCCCGTCGCGTCGAGTCGATCACCCTCACCTTCACCATCGACGGTCGCCCTGCCAACCCGATCACCATCGCCGATGCGCGCACGCTGGCGATCTACGCCGATGAAGCCCAGGCACAACTGCGCTACACGTGGGAATTTCCCGCCAGTGCCCCGCCGCAGTGGTTCCAGACGGTCGGCGTGCTGTGGGAGCTGACCCTGCGCGATGGGCGGACGGCACAGTACGACGCCGAAGTCATCTTCACCGATCCACGCCACACCTGGCGCGTAGTGCGTGTATCCGGTGCGCCGGCGCGCTTCGCCATCACGCCCGATTTCGCCAGGCTCGGCATCGACCTGCCCGCCATCTACGCGCGCATGGCGGAGAACACGGGCGGCACGCCACCGATCGACTGGATCATCTATCCGCAGGATGCCACCGTCGGCTGTGAGTCGCGCCTCGAAGATGGGCGTCGGCGCTTCTATACCGTCCCTTCCCCCAGCGGGTTTGCCATCCCGTGCGACCCGCTCCGCCTGCCGCCGACGCTGGGCACGCGGCGCATCATGAGACCGCCGCGCGGCGTGAGCATCGAGACGCATTTCACCGCCCGGCTGCTCGCCGCCTTCTACGACTCCGCATGGGCGGGCAAGCGCGTCCCGGCGTGGTTCCGCGAGTCGCTCGTCCGCTTCTACGCCCCGGCGTCCGACGCGGCGCTGCTCACCCTCGCGCGCCAGCGCTTCCGCACCGGGCAAATCTACTCGATCGACGCCCTGCGTGTCGCTGACCCCGATCCCGGCTGGTCAGCGCAGAGCCATGCCCTGTTCGCCTGGCTCATCGACCGCATCGGCGCGCTCGGCGTGCTGCGGCTGGCGAACCGCATCGCCGGGGCGGACGATTTCGATGCCGCACTGCGCGAGTTCATCGACATCGCGCCCGAAGCGATCCTCCCGGCGGTCAATGCGTGGATCTTCTCGCCATCGGCAGATGCGGCGTTCGGCGTCTCACCCTATCAGGAGCCGACGCCCGTCCCTTCATCGACGCCGACGCCCAGCGCCACGCTAACCGTCACGCCGACGTCCACGCCAACCGCCACCGCCACGCTCACGCCACCGCCCACGCGCACCACTGCGCCGACGATCACCCCGCGTCCGACCGAAGCGCGCACCGCTCCGCCGACGCCGCGTCCCCCCGGCAGCCTGGAGACGCCCACGCCCGTCCCCACCCCGGTCACCCCCTCACTCATCGACCAGCTCGACCCAGAGACGACGCGCGCCGGGGTACTGGGCGTCCTCATCGTGCTGCTGGCGGCGCTGTTCGTCCTGCTCATCCGCGCCAACCGTCCTGGAGGACGATCATGATCGACCTGTACGCGCTCGACAAAGAAGCGCTCACCGCCCTCATCACCTCATGGGGTGAACCGCGCTACCGCGCTGATCAGCTCTGGACGGCGCTGTATGAGCAGCGCGCCGCCTCATTCGACGCCATGTCTGCGCTGCCGCGCGCGCTGCGCGAACGCCTCAGAGCGGAAGCACAGCTCGGCGCCTTTGCCATCGAGACGGAGTTGAGCAGCGCCGACGGTACGCTCAAGCGGCTGTATCGCCTGCCCGACGGTCAGTTGATCGAGTCGGTGCTGATGGAATACGACGACGATCGCCGCACCGCGTGCATTTCCACCCAGGCGGGCTGTGCGATGGGCTGCGTGTTCTGCGCCACCGGGCAGATGGGCTTCGCCCGTCACCTGACCGCCGCTGAAATCTTCGCACAGGCAGCGCTGTTCGCAGCGCATCTGGCGCAGCAGGGCGAACGGCTGAGCAACGTCGTGCTGATGGGCATGGGCGAACCATTCCACAACTATGACGCCACGCTGGAGGCGATCCGCCGCCTGATGCGCGACCTGGGCATCGGCGCGCGGCACATCACCGTCAGCACCGTCGGGCTGGTCCCGGCGATCCGCCGTTTTGCCGAAGAAGGCGTGCAGGTCAAGCTCGCCGTCAGCCTGCACGCCGCCACCGACGACGAACGTTCCGCCCTGCTGCCGATCAACAGGCGCTACCCGCTGGCGGAACTGATCGCTGCCTGCCGCGATTACACCGAACGCAGCGGCAGACGGATGACCTTCGAGTGGACGCTCATTCAGGGGAAAAACGACACCCCCGAACAGGCGCACGCGCTCGGCGCGCTGCTCAGGGGTGTGCATTGTCATGTCAACGTCATCCCGCTCAACCCCACCTCCGGCTATGACGGTGACCCGTCCGCCGGGGCGCGCATCAGGACTTTCATCGAGACACTGGCGGGCTATGGCATCCCGGCGACCGTCCGCATCCGCCGGGGCATCGACATCAACGCCGGATGCGGACAGCTCAAGGCGGACGTGCTGCGGCGTCCGCGCCGTGCGTCTACGGATTCATGATGACATCGCGCGGGCGGCTGCCTTCGACAGCCGGTCCGACCACGCCGCGCTCCTCCATCATGTCGATCAGGCGGGCGGCGCGGGTGTAGCCGATCCGCAGCCGCCGCTGAAGCAGCGAGACCGACGCGCGGTTCAGCCGACGCACCATCTCGACCGCCTGCTCATACAGCTCGTCACCCACATCGTCGCCATCATCATCTGCGCCGTCGTCGTCCATCAGATCGTCATCCTCCTGATCGAGGCGTTCATTGCGGGCACGGGCAGCACGGGAAGCACTGTCTTTCTCCCAGGGCATCGCCGATGACGACGATGTGCCGGATGCGCTGCGGCTGAAGATCGCCGCGCCCGACCCGGCGCTGCTGCTGCCCGACGACCCGCGCGACTCGTCATCGCTGCTCAGGACCGACCCCAGCGGGCGCGACATGGCGATCAGCTCTTCGTCGGTCACCTGCGACCGCCAGAAGCGGGTGATGTTGCCGATCTCCTGGTCGCTGACGTACACGCCCTGCAAACGCTGCGGCGCAGGCGCATCCCCACTGACATACAGCATGTCACCGCGCCCCAGCAGACGCTCCGCGCCAGGCTGGTCGAGGATGACGCGGCTGTCCACGCTGCCCGCCACCGCGAAGGCGATACGCGCCGGGAAGTTGGCTTTGATGAGCCCCGTGACCACATCGACCGACGGGCGCTGCGTGGCGATGACCAGGTGAATGCCCGTCGCGCGCGCCAGCGCCGCGATGCGCGTGATCACCCGCTCCGTCTCGTCCGGCGCGAGCATCATCAGGTCAGCGAGTTCGTCGATGATCACCACGATGTAAGGCATCGGCTCTTCGCTGGCGGGCAGATGTTTGTTGTAGTCCTCGATGTTACGCGCCGCTGCCTGGCTGAACCTGCGGTAGCGCTCGTCCATCTCGCGCGTCACCCATTTCAGCACGCTGACGATGCGTTCCAGTTCGACGACCACCGGGGCGATCAAATGCGGCACGCCGTTGTACTGCGTCAGCTCGACGCGCTTCGGGTCCACCATGATGAACTTGAGCTGACGCGGCGTATTGTTCAGCAGCATACTGGTGATGATGGCGTTGACGCATACTGATTTACCGGAACCCGTCGTACCCGCGATGAGCAGGTGCGGCATCGACGCCAGATCACCCGCGACGGGCGTGCCGTCCACGCCCTGCCCCAGCGCAATACCCAGCGGCGACTTGCTGCGCGTCTTTCTGAACTGCTCGCTCTCCAGCACATCGCGCAGGCGAACCACTTCCGCCTTCTCGTTCGGCACTTCAATACCGACATACCCCTTGCCAGGCACAGGCGCTTCGATACGCACCGAACGCGCCCCAAGCGCAAGCTGCAGGTCCTTGTCCAGCGCGGCGATCGCCCCGACCTTGACGCGGTTCTTCTTGCCGCCGCGCACCTCGATATAGTCCGGCTCGACGCCGAACTGCGTCACAACCGGACCCGTTCGCACGTCCACCACGCGCCCTGGCGCGCCGAAGCTGGAAAGCGTCTCCTCGATGATGCGCGCCCGGCGCAGCAGCAGCTCGTGATCGACTTCCTGATCATCGCCCGAAGCCAGCAGCGCGGCGGTATCAGGCATCTTCCATTCCTTGTTCACACGGCGCGTCGGAGCCTGAGCGATGGCGTTGACATCCGCGCTGAACGCCGCCCGCACCGACGGCGGCGCTGCCGGGACGGTCGTGCCCGGCGTGGCAGCCGGGGGTTGCAGGGCGGGTTGTGGCGGAGTCTCTGCGCTGGCAGCGGGCTGACGCACCGGGTTGCCTGGGGCGTACAGATCGCTCGTCCCCTTGAAGGACGGCAGCGTCTCGCGATCGACCGGCGACTCCGTGCGCGGTTCAGCAGTCAGCGGAGTACGCTGGAAGGGCTGCGGCTGCAAACGGGGCGGGCTGGCGGGCTGCACATCCGCCGATCCCGCAAACGGATCGGCAGCAGCGGCGGGCTGCATCGGCACAGGGGTCGGCTGAACTGGCGCGGGAGTCGGCGGCGCAGCAGGGACAGCGGTGGCATTCTCCGCTGCGGGTTTGGCGGAGTAGTAGGTCGGCGTCGCCGGGTTGACCGCGATCGGCTGCTGAACGGGCGCAGGCGGCGGAGTCGGCTTGCCCGCCCCACCTGCCAGCGCCGCCGCTGCCCCGGCTAAGCCCGCTGCCGCCGCGCCGACCACGTTCGGCTGAGCAGGCGCAGGCTGGGCAGGTGCAGGCTGTGCCGCCTGG
>CAZTLS010000016.1:0-60851 GCA_964614405.1 uncultured Pleurocapsa sp. | reverse complement strand
ACAAACCACCACGCTCCCCCTGAGCGGGGGCAGGGGCAGACGGCACGGGCGGCGTGAACGCCTGTGCCGGGACGGGCACGCTCTCCGCGCCCGTCGGGAAAGTCATCGTGCTGGTGCGCCCACCGGTCGAAATCGAGATGCTGCGCTGCTCTTCGGGCACAGCCGGCGCGCCCGCTGCCAGCGCGGGCTGGGGCATCGGCAGAGCAGGCTGTGCCGGGGCAGGCAGCGGTTCCTGCTTCGGCGGGTTGAGCGCTGCCGCAGCAGCGGCGGCTGCGGCGGCGGCAGCAGCTGCTTTCGCCAGCGCTTCCTGACGCTCCATACGGTGCGCCGCCACGCGCTGAGCGCGCCGACGGTTGGCATCGCGCAGATTGCGGAGGTTGCTCAGCACGATGACCGCCATGTCCGCCACCGTCAGGTTAAGGCTGAGCATGACGCCGATGATCACCATCAGGATGGCGACGAGAAAACCACCCACCTCGCCAAAATTGCTCAGCAGCAGGTAATACACCTCACCGCCCACGAAGCCGCCGCCCCGCCCCATCGTGTAGGCGATCGGCAGAAAGACGGTTCGCAGGGTGATCAGCAGGTCCTGCCCGCTGCCAACCTGATAATTGAACGCATCGATGAACTGTGCCACCGTCAGCCCGCCGACGAAAAGCAGGATGAAACCGACCAGCCGTGTGCGGCTGACGGTCGGCGCTTCATCCCCGAAATGCCGCGCCAGCAGCCAGATGCCGACCGCCAGCACCACCACCGCCACAACGACTGCACCCCAGCCGAAAGCATATGACAGGGCATTGTTGATCGTCTCGGTGATCGCCCCTTTGGTGGGCGACAGGCTGCTGAGCAGCATCACCAGCGAGGCGATCACCATGCCGATGCCCAGGATGTCCAGCTTGTTGTCGAGGGTCAGCCCGTCCTGCTCGACCTTGACGCCCTTCGTCGTCTTCGTCTTGCTCTTGTCTTTCGCCGCGCCGGAGAACGGATTGAGCGCCCGAATCTGATCCATGAAGCTGGGCGATGCGCCTTTGGCAGATTTCGCACCTGCCTTCGACGCTGACTTGTCTTCTTTCTTCGCGCCACTGCCGAAAGCGGGAAACCCTGGCAGACGCGCACCGAGACCGCCGCCGCTGGCGGATTTGTCATCCTTCTTCGACTCAGCCTTCGGCGCGCCGGAAGCTGATGCGCCGCCAGCGGGCGCGCCGCCACCCAAACTGCCCCCGGCAGGGCGCGCACCGCCCCCGGCAGGCGCAGATGGCGCGGAAGCAGCGGATGCACCAGCGCCTGCAGGTTTGGCATCCGCTTTCTTTTCGTCTTTGCTGCCCCCGCCAATACCCGGTATCCGCGACTTCAGCCCGCCCAGCATCCCGCCGACGCCCCCGCCTGCGGTTTTGTCGTCAGACTTGTCATCCTTTTTTGCGGCGGACTTATCTTCCTTCTTCTCGTCTTTCCCACCGCCGCCGATAACCGGCATCCGCGACGTCAGCCCGCTCACCAACCCGCCGACGCCCCCACCTGCGGATTTATCGCCAGGCTTATCCTCTTTTTTCGCGGCAGATTTGGCGTCGTCCTTCTTCTCATCCTTACTGCCACCGCCGATGCCCGACATGCGCGATGTCAGCCCTCCGAACATCCCGCCGCCGGAAGGTTTATCGCCAGACTTGTCGTCTTGCTTTGCAGCGGGTTTCGGGTCATCCTTCTTCTCGTCTTTCCCGCCGCCGCCCAAACCGCCTAAGCCGCCGCCGGGCTTCTGTGCAGCCTTATCATCCGGTTTCGCGCCGCCGGGCGCTGCTGGGCGCGCAGCGGACGAGTCCAGTTTGCCGGGCGCACCGAGCGAAGAGCGCACAGGCGGATCATCCTTCTTTTCGTCCGGGCGCGCACCGCCAAATACGTTCGGTCGGGCGGGTGGTGACGAGTCGCGCCGCTCTTCCGGTCGGCTGGGTGCAGGGGAGGAAAACGCCGAGGTACGCGGCGTGGGTTTGGGCGCGTCTTTCTCACCCTCATCCTCGTCATCATCATCGAGATTGAATGGGCGTGCCCCGCCAGGCACGCCGGGGCGGTTGAGCGGAGAGGGTGGACGCACGGGCGTCCCGCCTCCGCCCCCGGTCAGAGGTTGGCGTGGAAACAGCGCGGGGGTTGAACCGCCGCCTTCCGGCGACGCTGGACGCTGCGAGGGAAGCCCCGCCCCACGAACAGACGCCCCGCCGGACGGATTGCGCGATGTCGAACCGCCTACACCGCCTTCATCCTCGTCATCACGGGCATCATCGTCCTGATAGTCATCGTCAAACCGGCTCATCAGCTTGTCGTCCTGTCGCTCCAACACAGCGCGCGTGGGTCAAATCCATAACCCACGCACATACAGCATAGCATAACACGGAATCCGGTAGAATTGGATTAGAACGGAACATGCGTTCTGTATATCGCCCGAAATAGTGGGAGAATGCGTTTTCGTCCCCCCAGAGATTACGCAAAATCGGGCGATGAAGTCGCTCCGACCTCACCCCGTTTCGCTGCACTCAACCGCCCCTCTCCGACGGAGAGGGGCAGGAAACCGTCAGGTTTCCGGGGTGAGGTTGGGGCAAACAGACGCCAAAAACGAATTTACAGACAGATCCAGGAGTCAGGGGAAGAAGCGGGGAGAGGGTATGAAAAGCAGCCCAACCCGTCAGGCGGGCTGGGCGTATCTCCGGCGGAGATGGCGGTTGGTCACGCCTTCGGGGCGTTGGGGTCGCTGTCCGCCTTCTTCTCGCCGCCGTTCAGTCCTTCGCGGAAATTACGTACCGCGCTGCCCAGTTCGCCGCCGATCTTTCCGATACGCCCGACGCCGAACAGCAGCAGCGCCAGCACCAGGATGATGATCAGCTCGGTCGGTCCGAAATTCATAATGCGCTGCCTTTCGCTCCGTCGCAGTTGCGCGACTCGTGTGTCTCAGGAACACTGGTCGTTGCCGATGATTATAGCCCCGATCCCCCGCCCCGTCCAACCTGAGCGGGGAGTCAGAATGATCTACGTCGTGCGCGTGGGGATTGGATCAGGAATATGACTCACTTTGACGATCGTCATCCCGCACTGGCACGGTCCCTCGGCATTGCGGATAAGTAAAACACTTCCAGCACCAGATCGCCAGTAAATCGCAGTCTGGTTCTCTCTGTACATGCGACCTCACCCCGTTTGGCTGCGCTCAGCCGCCAGGTTTCCGGGGTAAGGTTGGGGGACAAACAGATGCCAGAACGAGTTTGCCGATACCTCTGCTGACCCAGCTCAGCTCTGGTGAAGCGCCAGAATGTCGATCGCTCATTCTCCCTTACCCGCCCATGAATCAGCCTCTATCTCAAATATTGCGTTCCCCTCCCATACCTCCTATCATCATGTGAGCGCACACAGGTACGACAGATAAGGGAAACAGGCGTGAACCACGACGAAATTGCACGCGCCATCGCATCCGGCGACACCGCGCTGGGCATCGAACTCGGCTCGACGCGCATCAAGGGCGTCCTCATCGGGCGCGATCACACCCCGATCGCCTCCGGCGGCTTTGACTGGGAGAACCGCTACGAAAACGGCATCTGGACCTACCCCCTCGACGAGGTGTGGGCGGGCTTACAGGCGGTCTATCGGGAGATCAGCGAGGCGGTGCTGAAAGCATACGATACGCCGCTTCACACGATCGGCGCGATCGGCATCAGCGCCATGATGCACGGCTATCTGGCGTTCGACGATGCTGACACGCTGCTCGTCCCCTTCCGCACCTGGCGCAACACCATGACCGGGCGCGCAGCAGAGGAGCTGTCTGACCTGTTCCAGTTCAACATCCCGCAGCGCTGGAGCATCGCCCACTTCGATCAGGCGATCCTCAACGGCGAACCGCACGTCGCATCCGTTCGTTTCATGACCACGCTGGCGGGCTATGTCCACTGGCAGTTGACCGGGGAGAAAGTGCTGGGCATCGGCGATGCGTCGGGCATGTTCCCGATCGACAGCGACACCCGCCAGTACGACAGCCGCATGATCGCCCTGTACAACCAGCGCCTCCAACTCGCCGGGATCGATCTCGCGGTGGAAACCATCCTGCCCACCGTGCGCGTCGCGGGCGAGAGCGCCGGCGTGCTGACCGAGGAAGGCGCAAAACTGCTCGACCCGACCGGGCAGCTTCAGCCCGGCATCCCCGTCTGCCCGCCTGAAGGTGACGCCGGGACGGGCATGGTCGCCACCAACAGCGTCGGACAGCGCACCGGCAACGTCTCCGCCGGGACATCCGTCTTCGCCATGATCGTGCTGGAGAAGCCGCTCTCCAAACCCTACCCGGAGATCGACATGGTGACCACGCCTGACGGCAGCGCAGTGGCGATGGTTCACAGCAACAACTGCACTTCCGACATCAACGCCTGGGTCGATCTGTTCGCCGAGTTCACGCGCGCGCTCGGCGTCGAGGTCAGCCCAGCCCGCCTGTACGAGACGCTCTATCAGCAGGCGCTGGCGGGCGAGGCGGACGGCGGCGGGCTGCTGGCGTACAACTACGTCTCCGGCGAACACATCACCCACATGGAGGAAGGGCGTCCGCTGTTCGTCCGCACGCCGGAAAGCCGCTTCACGCTGGCGAACTTCATGCGCGTCCACCTGTTCACCGCGCTGGGCGCGATGCGGCTGGGGCTGGACATCCTCGAAGGCGAAGCGATCCGCATCGACCGCGTGCTGGGGCACGGCGGCTTCTTCAAGACGAAAGAGGTCGGTCAGCGTGTGATGGCGGCTGCCATGCGCGTGCCGATCGCCGTCATGGAAAGCGCAGGTGAGGGCGGTGCATGGGGCATCGCGCTGCTCGCCGCCTACGCGCGCTTCGGCGTGCCTGGCTACTCGCTGGAGGCGTACCTCAACGAGCGGGTATTCGCCGCGCAGACCGGCATGACGATCGCCCCCGATCCGACGGACGTGGCAGGCTTCACCGCGTTCATGGAGCGTTACCGGGCGGGTCTGGCGATCGAGCGGGCAGCGATCGATACGCTGCGGGTCAGTAGATGAGGCGCACGGGCGCGGATTGCCCGCAGCCCCATCCCGACATATACTGAGGGACGTACAGGCTTGAAAAAAAGGTGACGAGCGTATGCGGCGCATCCCGATCGGCTACATCCTGATAACGGCGATCGTGACCCTGGCGGTCACGCTGGCGGCGGTGTCCTTCCTCAACAGCGGAGCGACCACCCCGCAGCGCGAACAGATCGTGATCACCGTGCCGATCCTGATCACCACCACCCCTAACCCGGATACCGCGCCGCGCGTCGTCGTGGTCACGGCGACGCCGCTTCCTGGCACGCCCGACCGCATCGACCTGCCGCCGGGGCTGCTCGATGCCGCCGGGGCAAGCGCTTCCACGCGCGCCGCCGCCCCCACCATCGACCCGACCATCCTCAGCCTCGGCGGGGCGGTGCTGACGACGGCGACCGCCCTGCCCCCAGGCTGCACCCTGCACACCGTCGCGGAAGGCGACACCGTGTTCGGCATCGCCGAACGCTACGGCGCGGGCGGCTTCGATATGCTCACCGTCAACGGGCTGGAGACCACCTCCCTGCTCTCGATCGGGCAGGTACTGATCGTCCCGCTGCCAGGCTGCCCCCTGCTGACGCTGGCGCAGCAGGCGACCGAGGCGGTGGCGCTCACCCCGTCGCTCACCCCATCGAACACCGGCACGCCGCCCACGCTCACCTTCACGCCCAGCCTCTCGCCGACGCCGAGCAACACACCGACCGCCACCCTGCCTCCAACCGCCGCCAGCGCCCAGATGGAGATCGCCCGCGTCGTCAGCGCAGGCGTGGTGACCAGCGAAGCGGTCGAGATTCGCAACAACGGCGCGGTGGTCGATCTCAATGGCTGGACGCTGCGCGTCAATGGGGAAACGGTGTACACCTTCCCCGAACAGCGGCTGTTCACAGGCGGGCTGGTGACGGTGAACACGCGCACCGGGACGAACACCCCGGTCGCCCTGTTCCAGAACCGCGATGCCCCCCTGCTGCGTTCGGGCGATGTGGTCACGCTGATCGACGCCGCCAACCGCGTGCAGTCCACGCTGCGGGTTCCCTGACATGAGCGCCATCGATGACGCCATTCGTGCGGCAATGGCGCGCGGTGATTTCGACAATCTGCCAGGCGCAGGCAAGCCGATGGCGCTAGGCGATGACCCCTATACGCCGGATGAGATGAAAGAGGCGTACCGCCTCATGAAGCAGAACGACCTGCTCCCGGACTGGATCGCCCAGGGCAAGGCGCTCGAAAAGACGGCGCAGATGCTCAGAGAGCGGGCGGCGCGCCGGATCGATGACAAACTACGCGAGGACATCGCCCGCTACAACCGCGAGGTGCTGGCGTTCAACCTGAAGCTGCCGCCAGGCATCGCGCATCGCCCGCTGCTCGACCCCGATCGACTGGCGCGCAGCGGGAGATAAACATCGGGGCGACCCGTCCGGCTGGCGGGTCGCCCCGTGTTTTTACGCCGCCAGGCGCGCGTCGATGAACTCGGCGATCGCCTCCGGCGTGGCGCTGAACGAGAAGATGGCGACCAGCCGCCCTTCCGGGTCGATCAGGTAGCTGGGCGTGGTGTGATCGACCAGATAGCTGGTGCTGGCGGGGTCTGTCCGCTGAATCTCGTAGAACAGCCCGTAGTCGGCGCTGATGCGCGCCAGTGTCACCTCATCGCCCTGCATGGCGTAGAACGACGGGTCGAAACGGTTGACGTATTCCGCCAGCAGATCGGGCGTATCGCGCGCGCCGTCCACGCTGACGAACAGCACCTGCACCGCTTCCGCCGACTCGCCCAGCAGCCGCCGTACCTGACGGAACTCGCTCAGCGTGAGCGGGCAGAAATCCGGGCAGTGGGTATAACCGAAAAAGAGCAGGGTATATGCCCCGCGCAGATCGCTGAGCGCCAGCGGCGCGCCGTCCTTGCCCGGCAGGGTGAAATCGACCAGCGCACGTGGCGCGTCGAGCGCGGTGATGCCGTTGGACATGAGCGGCGCGGTCGGAGTCGGGCGGGCGTCGAGCTGCGCGCGCACCAGCAGCAGCGCGGCGATGCCGATGGCGAAGACGCCGATCAGCGCAACCCCGGCGAAGACGAGGACGCGCTGGCGCGGATCAGCAGTGGGGGTCTTCTGGCTCATGATTCCTCCGCCGGGCGCACGATGAACGCGAACGGGTATTCTGTCCCATCTTCAAAGAGCAGCACCGCGCTGTACGCCGCGCCGACCTCCGGCTCAAAGCCGTCAGAGAGGGCGCTCAACCTGGCGAAATACCCGTTCGGGCGCAGGATGAGGCGGGAAGTGAACGGCGCGGTCAGCGCGGCGACCTGCCGCGTCGCCAGCCCGCTGTCGGTGACGATCGTCTCGCGCACTTCCCCCTCTCCGGCAAAGGCGGCGCGAACCCCCGACACGGCGACGAAAGGCGCGCCCCAGTTGTAGATTTCTCCGAACACCTCCAGCGCGCTGACCGCGCCGTCGGCGTCAGTGACGATGTGGGCATACGGGCTGACGACATCGAAATAGACCGTGTCTGGCAGCGGCTCATCGCTCACCCGCGCTGCCGTTTCGATGGTCACGCCTTCGCCGTCGGCAGCGGTGAAGACCAGTTCGACCCGCACGGCATCGCCGGCATCCAGTGCGCGCGCAGCATCCATGATCATGACGTGCAGCCCACCTGGGCGCAGCGCGGTGCGTTCGCCCGCCGGAGCGGGAATGCCGCCCTCCAGTTCGCGCATCCGCATCATGTCGCCCTGCATCATCGACTCGTGCAGTTCGGTCATGGCGGCAAAATCGACATTGACCGCCGTGAGTGTGTAGTCATCGGCAGTCGTGTTGGCGATCGTCAGGTAGAGCGCGGTCGTCGCCCCGGCACGGACAGGACGCACCCAGGCGTTGACCACCTCCAGCGCGCCCGTGTCCACCTGTGGACCGGGTGGCACGCGCGGCGGGCGCTCAGACGGGCGATCGATGACCGAAGGAAGCGGGACAGGGGTGGCGGTTCCATCCTGTGCCAAAACAGGCACGACGATTGCCAGCGCCATACACAGCGCCAGCAGTACAGTCGATCTTTTCATGGCAGAGACCTCATTTTTATGTCGATCCGATCACGCACAATCTGCGTGAAATTTTTCACCAGTATAACACAATCCCCTCTCCCTGAAGGCACTGAGGGGCAGCACCGGGAGAGGGGGAAGTGAGGGGTAAAACGGGGGTTTATTGTGAGGCTGTCACACGGGGCGAAAGACGGAGCAGAGCACGCCCCGTCCACAACACGGCAGCGCCGATGAACGACAGGGCGCTGAGACCGAGCAGAATGGGAAGTGTCGCGCCATCGGCGCGCGGCACGCCGCACAGGAAGTCCCACAGCACGCCGGGCATTTCCGCCAGCATCCGCAAATCACGCACGTACAGCAGCGCGAACAGGAAAAGCGTCACCCCAAAGCCGACCAGCAGCGCCATCGCCAGCGTCATCCACAGGGACGAGTCCTGCGTGGGGGTCGATTGTGCCGAAGGGGTCATCGCCTGGTTCTCCTCGTCAGAAACGGTCAGGTCACGATCCGGGTGACCGGGGCGGGGCGCGCCGTGCCCCGGAATGGTGTAGACGTTCATGGCATGGGGACGCCGCGTGCCCAGAAGCCGCCGGCAAAGTTCAGCCCCTGCAGCAGCACCGGACCCCACATGACGATGTTGCTGATTACGATCAGCCCGATCCACAGCGTCCACTGTTCCGTCCACAGCGGGGCATTGCGCGGCGCGGTGGTGACGATCGGGGCGGCGTGCTGCGGTTCCCCGCGCGAGAAGAACACCGTGCCCAGCGCCACGATCAGCAGCAGGATGACGCTGACCAGCAGGATCGTCCCGCCGACGGCGCTGGCGTTGAGCCAGGGAGCCCACGCTTCGCTGACGTACTGCATGTTGCCCACGTCGGTACGGCGTGTCGCCCCTTCCAGCCCGGCGCGGCTCATGCTGAAGCCGAACACCAGCATCCCGAAGAACCAGGTGTATGCCTGTGCCAGCGCCAGGCGGGGTGCGAACAGTTTGCGCCCGGTGAGCAGCGGAAGCTGCCAGTAGAGGATCGCCATGTAGGTCATGAAGACGCCGCCCGCCAGCGTGGTGTGGAAGTGACCGGGAACCCAGGTGGTGTTGTGCAGTGCGATGTTGAGCGTGAACGAAGCGTTCACCAGCCCCGTCACCCCGCCGACCATGAACATGAGCATCCCCAGGATTTGCGTCGTCACCAGCGGATCACCCCAGGGCAGCGCGGGTATCCAGCCGAGCAAGCCCTTGCCGCCGCGCGCCCGCCCGGCGCGTTCCAGCGTCGCGCCGATGTTGAACGCCGTCAGGAAGCTGGGCACGGCGACCACGAAGGTGAGCGCGCTGTGCATGGCTTTCGCCACTTCGCTGACGCCTGGGTCGGCAAACAGGTGATGCACGCCGATCGGGATCGAGACGACCATGATGATCAGGAAGGCGACCCGCGCCAGCGCATCGCTGAACAGCGGCACTTTGGTCTGCACCGGGATCATCGTGTACCACGAGATGTACGCCGGGATGAGCCAGAAGTAGACCAGCGGATGCCCGAAGAACCAGAACAGGATGCGTGAGACCTGTGGGTCGGTCGTCTGGATGATGCCCAGCGAGAGCGGCAGCAGCATCGTCAGCACCTCGATCGCCACGCCCAGCGAGGCGGAAATCCACATGATGAAGTTGGCGATGACGGCGAAGACCGCCAGCGGCACAGCCTGCCCGCGATGTTCATTGCGCCAGCCGATGTAAGTGGCGAAGATGACGCCGCCCGCCACCCATGAGCCGACGATGACCAGCGCCAGACCGAGGTAGAACGTCCAGTGCGCCAGCATCGGCGCATAGAAGGTGTACAGCACATTCGCCTGCCCGGTGAGCATGGCATAACCCGCCAGCACCGTGCCGACCAGCATCAGGACGAACGACAGCCACGCAAGCCGGATACTGGCGAGCATCCGCTGAAGCGTGCGCTGCACCACAAAGAAGCTGAAGCCGACGATGAAGTAGGTGGTGAAGACGAGCGCATTCAGCACGCCGTGCAGCGTGAGCGCCTGATAGTAGTACGAGAAGACCGGGATTTCCCAGCCCAGTGCCGGGGCTCGGCGGTACGTCTGTGCCGGACCGAGCAGCAGCCCAATGCTGAGCGCCAGCAGCGCGACGGCGACGAACGCACCGATCAGCGTCCGTTCGCTCCGCAGCATCCCCAGTCTGGGGAAAGCGGCCGGGGCGCTGACGGCGGGAACTTCGGAAAGCGGGGTTGCAGCCTGCATGTCAGTTTCATCCTTCGTTCAAGCCCGCATGAGGGGCGGTATCTGGCGACTTGGGCGCGCTCACGCGGAAGGCGCAGCGGCAGCGGCGGGTTCCTCGACGATGACGGTGAAGAACATATTGGCGTGGTCTCGCCCGCAGTATTCGTGACACTGCGCGTGATACCGTCCGGGACGGGTGAAGGTCACCGTCTGACGGGCGACATGCCCAGGCACGAGCTGCATATTGAAATTCATCCCTTCGATCAGGATGCCGTGCGTGATGTCGCGGCTGGTGATGTTGAAGGTGACGGTGCTGCCGACGGGCACGCGCATCACCTCATGCCCCGTCTCGTCAAATTCGCCCGTCCCCAGCTGGAAGCGCCACATCGCCGCGATGAACGTCGCTTCATAGCGCCCGTCGCCCATATCGCGCACGCCTGGATTGGCGAAGCGTGTATCGCCCAGCGCCAGCGGGTTGATGAACTCACCATTCGACGGCAGACGGATGCCGAAGATCAGCGCCGCGCCAACCAGCGCCGCGAAGAACACACCCAGCACGACCGCCACCGCGATCAGGTAGTATCGTTCCAGTCTGTCGATGTGCATGATGTCAGTTCCCCCGCCCGATCACTTCCAGCCACACCAGCGTGAGGTAGACCGCATAGCCGAACAGCATCAGGAAGGCGAAGGCGGCTGCGCCGCGCGGCGAGCCATGCGCGCCGGGCGAATGATCCTGCTCGGCAGGTTCGTCGCTGTAGACGGGCGGCTCGTCGGTCACGATTTCGGGCACGGGGGGAAAGGTTTCAGCGCTCACGATGTCTCATCTCTCCAGTTTTCAACTGTGTTTGCGATCACGGGTTTCAGGGCAGCGACAGGATATACGCCACCAGGTCGGACAGGTCCTGCTCGCTGAGCAGTTCGCCGTAGTTCTGCGGCATCAGGTTGGGCGGGTACGCACCGCCAGAGTCCGCCGGGACGATGAAGTCGTTGGGATGCACGATCGAGTCGTGGATGTAGTTCTCCAGCGGCACATTCAGGTTATATGCCGCAAAGCGCGCCTCGATGCCGCCCATCCCCGGACCGACCAGCCGCACCGCGC
The DNA here is from genome assembly GCA_964614405.1 of uncultured Pleurocapsa sp. GTDB lineage: Bacteria > Chloroflexota > Anaerolineae > Aggregatilineales > Phototrophicaceae > Flexifilum. Next base: position 49,473 of record CAZTLS010000016.1, on the reverse strand, counting down.
CCGTGTTGTGGCACAGGCTGCACGCCCAGGGTCCCTGAGCCGTGTTGTAGGTGGTGGTGTAGAGCGTCGCGCCGCGCGCCGCATCGCCGATCGTGACGGCGGTCGGCATCGGGGCAGCGGCGACGACCTCTGTCGGTGCGGCGGGCACGGCGGCGGTGGGCACGGCTGCCACACCAGTCGGACGAGGCGGGACGCGCGTCGGAACACTGGTCAGGGTGATGTCCGTGCGCCCGCAAGCCGAAGCGAGCAGCACGACGATGATGAAAAACGGAACCGTAAGTCGTCTCATGGCAATGCCTGTTCTCAATGTTTTTCGCCTGTGTTTGATGCCTTAATGGTAGATGAGGCTGGGCTGGCGGGCATGTGATGAAAGGCACAAGTGGCAGGTGCAGAATGTCATATGACGACACCCGCCTTTGTTCGCGCTATACTTGCAAGTCAAACCGACCGCACGCCCATGACAAGGAAAAAGATCACATGTCCCGCGCTTTCGCCCTGCTGGATACCACTTTGGTAGACGACGAAAATCATCTGCTCACCCTGCGCGGCGCGGAGACGGGCGCGCTCATCCCGGAGATCACCATCCGGCGCGAAGGCATCTGGCTGCTCATCGCGGCGGGTGTGGGGTTCTTCGAGGTCGCCCTGCGCCTGAGCTTTGCCGAAATGCGCCACGTGCTTGCCAGCCTGCAACCGAATGACGGGCTGACCACCACCCGTCAGGTCGGGACGGGTGAGGCGTATCTGGGCGTCGGGCTGAAGCAGGACGGCACGCTCATCCTGCGCCCGGTTGTGGTGGGAGACGCGACCGGGCATGTGCGGATGAACTTCCGCCTGACGAGCAACGCCCGCGCTGCTCTCACCAAATGGATTGCGGAGGCAAGATGAGCAGCGCACCACGCAACCTGACCCAGCCGTCCACCGGGGGAGCGCCGCCGCGCCGCGATCGCACCCGCTGGGGCGTCCACCTCAGCCTGATCGCCGTCTGCCTGCTGCTAGCTGTGCCGGCGCTGTATGCCCTGCAACTCGCCACGCTCACGCTGGAGCAGTCGTTCGCCAGCCCGCCGCAGCTTTTCCCGCCAGGCGAAGACCTGTTTGCGAACATCGCTGAACTCTTCACACGCGAAAATTTCGGGCAGCTGATGATCAACACTACCCTCGTGGCGCTGGTCGTCACCATCGGCAAGACCATCCTGGCGCTGCTGGCGGGTCTGGCGTTCGTCTACTTCCGCTTCCCCGGCAAGACGATCCTCTTCTTCGCGGTGCTGTTCACCCTGCTGCTGCCGACGGAGATCATCCTGCTGCCCCTCTTTCGCATGATGGGCGAGCTGGGCTGGGGGCGCGAATATCCCCGTCTGGCGCTCACCCTGCCCTTTCTGGCGACGGCGGCGGGCATGTTCCTCTTCCGCCAGCATTTCAACAACATCCCCCGCGAACTGGCGGAGGCGGCGCAGATCGACGGGGCGACCCCGCTGCGCTTCCTGCTGGCGGTGCTGATCCCGATGTCGTGGAATGTCATCGGCGCGCACGCACTGGTCCAGTTCATCTCCGCGTGGAATCAGTATCTGTGGCCCCTGCTGGTGGTGACCGACCCGGCACAGCAGATGATCCAGGTGGGCGTGCGCGGCACGGTGCGCGCCGGCTTGCAGACCGACTTCGGGCTGCTGATGGCGGCGGGCATCATCGCTTCGCTGCCACCGCTTATCCTGTTCGTGGCGCTGCACAAACAGTTCATGCAGGGGTTCGCCCTGACGGTGGACAAATAGCAAATCCCCTCTCCCTGCATCAGCATCATGCAGTGTGAGAGGGGGGGGTTCCCCTGATCTGCTCAAAAAAATCACAATATTGATATATCCAGGTTTCGGTGTATATTATAGATTGTTAAATTGACTTCACAGTAATAGTTCCCTTGATGCAACACTGCTTTTTTTACTCTGCTCGCGCGTACACATCGGAGACTCCATCATGCCGCGTATCTTCTCTCTGATCAGCATCCTCTGCCTGTGCATTGTCGTGATCGCCGGATGTTCCCCCACCCCCGCGCCGACCGCGACCCCGCGCCCCACCGCCGTGCCGACCCAGGCGGCGTCCAGCGAAGTGCTGGTCGTCACCGGGGAATTTCCGCCTTTCACCAGTGAGTCGATCGAGGGCGGTGGCATCCACACCGAGATCGTGCGCGCCGTGTTCGCCGCGATGGACGTGCCCGTACGCGTCGAGTTCTACCCCTGGGAACGCGCCGAGCACCTGGTCGAAGTCGGCGATGCGTGGGCGGCATTCCCCTACGTGCCGACCGACGAACGCCGCGCCCGCTTCGACTTCACCGACAACCTGAGCTATGCCCGCACGATGTGGTTCTACTACGGCGACGCCGAACGGGACATCACCTACGACTCGCTGAGCGACCTGAGCGCCTACCGCATCGGCGTCTCATCCGGCTACTGGTACATCCCCAGCCTGCAAGCCGCCAGGCTGATGCTGGACGAAGGCAGCGACGATCTGGACAACCTTCGCAAGCTGCAAGCCGGGCGCGTTGACCTCTTCCCCGTCCACGAATACATCGCGGGCTGGCTGATCAACCGCAATTTCAGCGAGGATGCCGCGCGCTTCCGCACGCTTGCCGCACCCTTCGACGTCAGCCCGGATGCGCTCATGGTCTCTCGCGCTTACCCCGACAGCGCCGCGCTGACCGAACGCTTCAACCGCGCGCTGGCGCAGATCATCGATGACGGCACATACGCCGCCGTGTTCGAGCAGTATGGCATCACCCCATTCATCCCTGAAGGCGGGCAGAGCGAGGGTTAAGGCACATATGACCACTCTTTCGACACCGCAGAGTCCACCGCTCACGGTCGATTCAGCCACCATGCCACCGCCTGTGCGCGGAGGCAGCGTCATCGGCAGCCTGACGCGCGGACTGGTGATCACCACGCTCATCAGCATCCTCGCCGTCAACGGCGCGCTCTACCTGATCCAGTCACGCCAGCTTGAAATCGCGCTGGCAGAGCGCGCCCAGACGACCGCCAACGAACTGGCGCTGGTGCTGGAGCTGCCGCTGTGGAATTTCAACCGCCCGGCGATCGAGCGCAGCACGCTCATCTACGCCGAAAACGAAGATGTCGAGCGCGTGCGCGTGCTGGATGAAAGCGGGCGCGAGGTCTACATCCATGAACATGACACGGGCAGCGTCGATCTGATCGCCGCCACTGCGCCGATCCGCTTTGAGGATCGGCTGATCGGCACGGTCGAACTGCTGCTGACGACGCAGGCGCTGGAGCGCGAACGCCAGAATGCTTTGCTTTCGACGGGGCTTTCGGCGCTGGTGCTGGTCGTCGTCATCACCGTCACCAGCCAGGTGCTGCTGCGCCGGCTGCTCAGCCGTCCGCTGGGGCAGGTGAGCGCCGGGCTGAAAGGGCTGGCTGCCAGGGCGTATGAACTGCGCCTGCCCACCTCCGGCAGGCGTGACCTCGATGTCATTGTCGATGCCGCCAACGACATGGCAGCGCAGATCGCCCAGCGCGACCATCAGCTGCGCGATCTCATCCAGTCGCTTGAGACGCGGGTTGAGGATCGCACGCGCGACCTGCGCGCCGCCGTCGAAGAAGCGCAGCGCAGCCGTGAACGCGCTGAACGTTCCGATCAGGTCAAGTCGGCATTTCTGGCGAGCATGTCGCATGAGCTGCGCACCCCGCTGAACGCCATCATCAATTACAGCAAATTCGTAGCGCGCGGGGTGATGGGTCCGGTCACTGACCGCCAGACGGAGACGATCGGCAAAGTGGTGGACAGCGGGCAGCACCTGCTGGCGCTGATCAACGACATTCTGGACATGTCGAAGATCGAGTCTGGCGCGCTCACCCTGTTCGTCGAGGATGACCTGTCGCTGCCGGACATCATCGGGCAGGCGGTGGAGAATGCGCGTCCGCTGCTGGGCGACAAGCCGGTGCAGATGATCAGCCACATCGCCCCGGACCTGCCGCCGATGGTCGGCGATCGCAAACGCATCACCCAGATCATGCTGAACATCGTCGCCAACGCCTGCAAGTTCACCAGCGACGGCACGATCACGGTCGCTGCCTGGCGTGAGGGAGAGGACGTACACCTCACTGTGCAGGACACGGGCGTCGGCATCGCGCCGGAAGATCACGAGGCGGTATTCGAGGCATTCCGCCAGACGCGATCCGGTTTGCGACAGGGTTCAGGCACAGGCTTGGGCATGGCGATCGCCCGCAGCCTGGCGCAGGCACACGGCGGGGCGCTCTGGTTCGAGAGTACCCCAGGCGTCGGCACGACCTTTCATGTGCGCCTGCCACTGAGAAGCGCTGACCTGCTGGCGCAGATCGATGGATGAGGCAGCATGGCGACCTCACCCAACCTGCTCTACGTCGAGGATGACCTGCAAAGCCGCGAGGTGATGCAGCTGCTCGTGCAGGAGATGATGGGCATCCCCTCGCTGGTCATCTTCGAGGACAGCACCGATTTTCTGGCGCGCGTGGAGCGGCTGCCCGCCCCGCCCGACGTCGTGCTGCTGGATATTCACGTCACGCCGCACAACGGCTTCGCCATGCTGAAGATGCTGCGCGATCATCCCACCTATACCAGGCTTCCGATCATCGCCCTGACCGCCAGTGTGATGAACGAGGAAGTTCGACAGCTTCAGGAAGCGGGCTTCAACGGCGTCATCCCCAAACCCGTCGATATTGACCGCTTCCCGGACATGCTCACCCTCATCCTGAACCATCACCCCCTGTGGAACACCATTCTATGATCACCCAAACCCAACCGATGCCGCAGCCCCACCCCGTTTCGCTGAAGAGCAAACGCATCTTCGTGGTGGAAGACAACGCCGAAAATCGCATGGTCGTCCGCATGGCACTCATGCCGACCGGGGCGATCAGCGAGTTCGACAAGTGGGGGCGAGAGACCATCCACCGCCTGCACCAGTTCGCGCCGGTCGATCTGATCCTCCTCGACCTGATGCTGCTGATGGGCGAATCAGGCTATGCGCTGTTCGCCGAAATCCGCACGCATCAGGCGTTCGCCACCACGCCGATCGTCGCCGTCTCCGCCGCCGACCCGTCTCAGGCGATCCCGCGCTGCCGCAAAATGGGCTTCGCGGGCTTCATCGCCAAACCGATCGATCTGGAGTCGTTCACCTCATCGCTCAGCCGCATTCTGGCGGGCGAGCAAGTCTGGCAAAGCTGAAGCGCAGAACTGAAAGGAAGCCCATGTCCATCCAGGCACTCATCATCGACGACAACGCCGATAACCGCAGCGTGCTTGCCGAACTGCTCAGCGCGCAGTCGATCGGCTGCGCCACCCTCGACAGCGCAGCCGCGCTCGACTGGGCGCTGGAGAACGCCCCGCCCGACCTCATCTTTCTCGATCTGGAGATGCCAGGCGATAACGGCTATCAGGTCCTCGAACGGCTGAAGGCGGATGCGCGCACCGCGCACATCCCGGTAGTGGCGTATACCGTGCATGTCAGCGAGATCGGCGTCGCGCGGCGGCTGGGATTTCAGGGTTTTCTGGGCAAACCGCTCGATGCCGACCGTTTTCCCCACCAGCTCGCCAGGCTGCTGAATGGCGAAGCGGTCTGGGAAATTCCGTAATCGTTCCACCCGGACAAAAAAACACCCCCGCACCGGTTTGATTCGGGCGGGGGTGAGTGACCGCAGGTCTGCCTCAGCCGGGGTTTAGTATTCCGGCATGGGGGGCGTGGCGGCGGGCTTTTCCTTTTCCGGCACGTCGGTGATCAGCACTTCGGTGGTGAGGATCATCGAGGCGATCGAGGCGGCGTTTTCGACAGCGCCGCGCGTCACCTTCGCCGGGTCGGGGATGCCGGCGGCGATCATGTCGCCGTATTCGCCGGTCATCACGTTGTAACCGATCTTGTGGTTGCCCTGCTCACGCTGCTGGCGGCGCACTTCCTGAATGACGACCGCGCCATCCACACCCGCGTTCGCGGCGATCTTCCGCATCGGGGTCTCCAGCGCGCGGCGGACGATCGTCACGCCCGTCTGCTCATCCTCGTTGCCCAGCTTCAGGCTGTCCAGCGCGGCGACGGCGTTGACCAGTGCGACACCACCACCGGGGACGATGCCTTCCTCAACGGCGGCGCGGGTGGCGCTCAGCGCGTCTTCCACGCGGTGCTTCTTTTCCTTCAGTTCCGTCTCAGTCGCCGCGCCGACGCGGATGACCGCCACGCCGCCGCTCAGCTTCGCCAGACGTTCCTGGAGCTTTTCCTTGTCGTAGTCGCTCGTGCTGGCTTCGATCTCGCGGCGGATTTCTTCGATGCGCCCGGCGATCTGCCCGGCGTCACCCGCACCATCGACGATGACCGTGTTATCCTTCGTCGCCACGACCTTGCCCGCGCGACCGAGGTCCTGCAGGGTGACCGTCTCCAGCTTGCGACCGGTCTCTTCGCTGATGACCGTGCCGCCCGTCAGGATGGCGATGTCACGCAGCATCGCCTTGCGGCGATCGCCGAAGCCGGGGGCTTTGACCGCCAGCACGTTCAGCATCCCACGCAGCTTGTTCAGCACCAGCGTCGCCAGGGCTTCGCCGTCCACATCCTCAGCCAGCAGCACCACATCGCGCTTGCCGATCTGCACCAGCTTCTCCAGCAGCGGCACGATGTCCGCAGCGGCGCTGATCTTCTTCTCGTAGATCAGGATGTACGGCTCGTTGATGACGGCTTCCATCGTGTCAGGGCTGGTGATGAAGTAGGGGCTGATGTAGCCGCGATCGAACTGCATCCCTTCGACGTATTCCGTCTCGAATTCCAGCCCGCGCGACTCTTCGACGGTGACCACACCGTCCTTGCCCACGCGATCCATCACTTCGGCGATCAGGTTGCCGATGTCGCTGTCCTGGGCGGACACGCTGGCGACCTGCGCGATCTCGTCCTTCGTGCTGATCGAGATCGCCTGCGCGCGGATGTTGGCGGCGACAGCTTCGGCAGCCGCCATGATGCCGCGCTTCAGCAGCATCGCGTTCGCGCCAGCGGCGACGTTCTTCAGCCCTTCATTGACGATCGCCTGAGCCAGCACCGTCGCGGTGGTCGTGCCGTCGCCGGCGATGTCGTTCGTCTTGGTGGCGGCTTCCTTCAGAAGCTGCGCGCCCATGTTCTCGAACGGATCGTCCAGCTCGATCTCCTTCGCCACCGTCACACCGTCATGCGTCACGGTCGGCGCGCCGAACTTCTTGTCCAGCGCCACGTTGCGCCCCTTCGGACCCAGCGTGGTGGCGACGGCTTCCGCCACCTTGTCCACACCGCGCTGCAAACCGCGACGGGCTTCTTCACGGAAAATCAGTTGTTTGGCAGGCATGTTTCATTCTCCTGAACAGGTGTTGAATCAGTGGTATGTGTCGTGTGTGCTGTATGTGTATGGGACAGAAAAAAAGCGACCGCCGCTCAGCCTGGATCAGTCCAGAATGCCGAGGATGTCGCTTTCCTTCATGATGAGGACCTTCTTGCCGTCGATTTTCACTTCCGTGCCCGCATACTTGGCGAACAGGACACGATTGCCGACCTCGACATCCATCGGGATGCGCTCGCCGTCTTCATCACGACGCCCCGCGCCGACCGCCAGCACCATCCCCTGCTGCGGCTTTTCCTTCGCGGTTTCCGGCAGGACGAGCATCCCGCCCGCGATGGTCTCTTCCTGTTCAATCGGTTCGACGATGACCCGGTCTCCGAGAGGACGAATATTGACCGCCATGATCTACTTGCCTCCTGATGGGTAAACAGTGTCACAACGTGCGGATGTCCAGATTATCCTGGCACTCATCCGCATTGAGTGCTAATCACGTTTGACATGATAACAAGGACATGCCCAGCCGTCAAGCGGCTGGGCAGCAGATTTAGCAAACTTCTTATATTGCTGCCAGACGACAGCGGGAGTTATCCCCTACCGGGCGAGCAGCAGATAGACCAGCCCACCCACCAGCGCGATCAGCAGCAGTAAGAGCAGCAGACTCAGCCACATGCCCGAAGCAGCGGGCTTGGGTGGCAGAGGACGGATCGGGCGGCGTTCAGAAAGCTGGGATCCGCGTGGCAGCGTGTAGCGCCGCGCCTTGCCCAGATAACGTCCATAACGATCGACTCGGTTGCCGTTGTCGTCCTCGCCGCGCACCCAGGTGGATTTGACCAGCCATTTGTCCTGATCATAAAGGGGTTTGCACACCACGTGCAGTCTGACGCCGTTGACCGTACGGATGAATTTGGTGTCGCCGTCATCCTCGACGTAGTGCCGGTCTGGTCGCATGACGGTGCGGCGCACCATGTCCTCGCTGATGATGCGCTGCTCCATCCTTTCAAGCGCATGTTTGCTGAAGACGAGATTGGCACGCGAAGGGTTGGGGTGTGAAAACATGGCATACATGGAGACAAAAGACCTTTCTGTTGTTTGACAAGCCGCCGATAGAGATGCAGCGCGTCACGGAAAGACCATCTGTCTGGAGGAGTGCTTTTACAGGGAGAATACAGGAAATCACGAACGTGCGTTCCATCAGCACATCAGGATGTACCACGCGCGGGTTCCCCCCTGCACCATCCTGAAAACGCCAAGCATTCGTGACTCACTCAGATAAGCGGCAGGGCAATCGGTGAAAGCCGCGTGCGTCTGACGCAACTTTCCCGCCAGCTTTCCACGCTCATTGGGATTAAGGGAATATTCTCACCCCGTCACGCCCTTCGCGTCAGGGATGACGCGGTGAGAATATGCTCTTCGCCCCGATGTTCATGATGCAGCGTATCGTATTCACCGTGTTCAGACAGGGTGAAATGCGTGACTCACTGACGAGATAAATTGTAATCCAGAATGCACGCGCGGCAAAACGAAGATTTTGTAACAGGCGATCGAGGTCCGCAGCCACTCACGGCGAGGGCGGGGCATCGTCCCAGGTGCGGGTGTGGTTGTGCGCCAGCTTGTCCAGCACTGCCTGACCCAGATCGATCCCGCTCAGACTGGCGAGCTGCAGCAGGTAGAGCATGACGTCCGCCAGTTCGCCGGGCAGTTCTTCGGGATGGCGCGCCTCATCGCCCCACTGGTACAGCTCCAGCACTTCGGCAGCTTCCAGCGCCAGCGAGATCGCCAGGTTGCGCGGCGTCTGCGGGCGTTTCGAGTCCGGCGCATACCAGCCTTTGGCGGCGACGAAGGCGTGCATCGCTTCGGTCAGGGTGTGCAAATCCATGATGCAGCAGGCTCCCGCTCGTTCATCAGTAGGCGTTGTGGTCGCGGCGCAGCACCGTGTTCAGGATGGTGCGGATGATGATCTTGATGTCCAGCCAGATCGACCAGTTCTCGATATACCACAGGTCGAACACCGTGCGCTCGCTGATCGAGGTATCGCCGCGCAGCCCGTTGACCTGTGCCCAGCCCGTCATGCCTGCTTTTTCGCGGTGGCGATCCATGTAGCGCGGAATCTGTTCGCGGAACTGCTGCACGTAGACCGGGCGTTCCGGTCGCGGACCGACCAGGCTCATCTCGCCGATCAGCACATTGATCAGCTGCGGAATCTCATCCCAGTTCGTCTTTCGCATCCAGCGCCCGGTGCGCGTCACGCGCGGGTCGTCTTTGACCGTCCAGCCCGCGCCGGTCGCTTCGGCATCCATCCGCATCGAACGGAACTTGATCATGTGGAACGGGCGTCCGTCCAGCCCCATCCGCACCTGGGTGTAGAACACCGGACCTGGCGACTCCAGCCGGATCAGCAGCGCGGTGAGCAGCATCAGCGGCGACAGCACGATCAGCCCGAAGCCCGCGCCCACGATGTCCATGCCGCGCTTGAGGCTGAGCCGCCAGCCGCGCATGGCGATGTCGCGCACGGTGACCAGCGGCGTCCCACCCAGGTCATCGACCGAGAGATCGCCCGCGATGTAGGCGAACATGTCCGGGTAAATCTTGATATCCACTTTGCCGCGCTGACACAGCCGGATCAGCTCGAACAGCTCATCACGGTGGGCATCGGGCAGGGCGATGATCACCTGCTCGATGTTATAACGGTCGATCAGCGCGGGCAGGTCGGTATACACGCCCAGATTGGGGATGTTCATGCCGCCGAAATTCGGGTTCTTCAGGTCACGCCGCGCGCTGACCACGCCGATCAGGTGATAGCCCAGTTCCGGGCTGCCCTCCACTTTGCGGATGATCTCGCGGGCGATCTGCCCCATGCCGACGACCAGCAGGTTGGCGCGTTCCCAGCCGCGACGCCGCATGAAGCGGCGCAGAGCGGCGTTCAGTTCGCGCGTGGTGACCACGCCGATCATGCTGAACACCCACACGTAAAAGAACATGCTGCGCGGATAATCGACCGGCTCAAGGAAGGTATTCTTGAACACCAGTTCCTGAATGCCGCTCACCATCAGTGCGCCGACGGTCACTGCGCCGATCAGGTTGCGCGCGTGGTCGATGCGGCTGATGGCGCGGCGCAGATGATACAACTGGCTGAAATAGAAGATGAGGACGATCGTCAGGACATGCAGCACCAGCGTGGGCAGGTAGCGTTCGAGAGGCGGCTGAATGAGCGGCGGCGGGCTGAACAGCGGCAGCGCCGTCCGCGCATAATAGCCCAGCACGAAAGCCAGCGTCAGCGCGCCGATGTCCGTCAGGATGAGCAGGCTGTTCAGCAGCCCGCGCGCCGGGTCAGTGCGGCGGGCGGGCGGGGCGATCACGGACTCGGCTGGCGGATGTCCGTCCACAGACGACGTCCCCCCTTGATCGCCAGCCCCGTTATGATGAGGCTGTGCAGCCAAAGCGGAGTCGTGCGGCGATAATGCTTGCGGTAGAACAGCAGCATCGCCCGCCAGAACTCGAACTGTGCCCGTTTGCTTTGTCGGCTTGCCGCCCGCTTGACGTGTTTGACCACGACCTGCGGATGGTAGACGACGCGCCATCCGGCGCTTTTTATCCGAAACGCCCAATCGATGTCCTCTCCATACATGAAAAAGGTCTCGTCCAGCAGCCCGGCATCGCGGATCGCTTCACGGCGAACCTGCATGTATGCCCCGACGACCGAGTCCACCTCTGCCTCGGCATCGACGGGAAGATACGTCATATTATACCGCCCAAAACGGGGGCTGCGAGGGAATAGTTTGGACAACCCGGTGAAATGATACAGCGAGACCATCGGCGTGGGGAACCCCCGGCGGCACGCCTTGTCCAGCGACCCGTCAGGCAGCACCAGCTTTGGTCCGGCGACGCCGATCTCCGGTCGTGCGTCCATCAGCGCCACCATGCGCGCCAGCGCATCGGGCGGCACTTCAGTGTCCGGGTTGAGCAGTAGCGCATAGCGCGGTGCATCGGCATCGACCTCGCCCGCCGCGCGGTAGCCGAGCGCGCGCAGACCGAGGTTGTTGCCAGCGGGATAGCCGAGGTTCGCGCCTGGGGTGATCAGATGCGCTTGCGGGAATTCGGCGCGCACCATCTCGGCGCTGCCGTCGGCAGAGTCGTTGTCCACGACCACGACGGTGAACGTCAGCCCGGTGCTGGCATAGACGGTGTGCAGGCAGGCACGCAGCAGGTCGCGGGTGTTCCAGGTGACGATGACGATGCCCAGATCGAATAGCATGATGACCCTTGCGAAAGCGAACACGATGAGTCTGGATTGTACATCAACCTCATCTGCATTCGCGCCTGCGAACGGGCTTATACTGAAAGTGAAGTCATAGGAAGATTGTGCTGTCAGCGTAATATAATCGCGTGAAGATGAGTGAAAGCAGCCCAATGATGAATGTCGGTCAGATGTTGGAACAGGCGCGCAGATTGTCGTATGCGGAACGTGTCGAACTGGTCAAGCGGCTGATCGATCTGGTCGCACAGCCGGGATCGACACCTGAACGACGCAGCATCCTTGAATTTGAGGGCATTGCTGCACACACGGTGGATGATGAAGACCCGCAGGAATATCTGAAACGGCTTCGCAGCGAATGGGTTGACCGCACGTGATTGATTATCAGCGATGCACTGGCTGGGGTGCGTTTACTGTATGTCGAAACCGCCCCGTTCATCTACTTTACCGAAAAGCGTGCGCTGTATGTGGACAAAATGCGGGCGATCTTTCAATACCTCGATGACGGTCTCTTTGATGTAGCAGCATCGACGATTGCGTTTTCAGAAGCTCTGACGAAGCCATTGAAAGACGAAGATACAGCTTTGGTCAGGGCTTACAGCGAGATGTTCGGGACGACCTCAGGCTTACGAATGATCCCGGTAGATATGCCGATCGCTCGGCAGTCAGCCGTACTGCGCGCCAGATACAACCTGAAAACACCCGATGCGCTGCACATTGCCACTGTAATCATCACACACTGCGACGCCTTCCTGACCAATGATCTCGATTTGAAGCGCGTCACCGAAATTCGGATGATTGTGCTGGAAGAGCTGGAGCTCGACCCGCCACAGAAGCGGGAATCGTGAACAGGCATTTCGCAAAGCGGATAACGATCTCCCATATGCACCATTGAGACTTCATATGCGTTTGCCCTATAGGGTATACTAACGTGCATGACGAACACAACGCACTGCCCCATCACGCCGTTTCTGCTCGCCCCTGCCTATCATGAGATCGTATGGGGCGGGCGCAGAATGGAGACCCGGCTCGGCAAGCCGCTTCCGCCCGCCATGCGCTGTGGTGAAGCGTGGGAACTGCACGACAGCGCCCGCGCTGCCAGCGGCGAACACACAGGCTGCACGATCGGCGAACTGGTGGTGCGCTTCGGCACAGCGCTCATCGGCGAGGGCAACGACCCGGCACAGGGGATGCCGCTGCTCATCAAATTCATCGACGCCAACGAGTGGCTGTCGGTGCAGGTACATCCCGATGACGCCGACTGCCGCCGCCTCGAAGGGCTGCCGCGTGGCAAGAATGAAGCATGGTACATCGTCGATGCTGACCCCGGCGCGGCGCTCATCAACGGATTGCAGCCTGGGGTGAGCGCGCCGGACATCACCCGCGCCCTCGCCAGCGGGTCGCTGCGTCCGCTGCTCAGTCAGGTCGCTATCAGCGCGGGCGATGCCCTGCTCATGCGCGCGGGCACAGTCCACGCCATCGGTCCGGGCTTGCTCGTGTATGAGGTGCAGCAGTCGTGCAACATCACCTACCGCCTGTACGACTGGGATCGCCCTGGGCTGGACGGCGCGCCGCGCCCGCTGCACATCGACAAGGGGATGCAGGTCGCCGATCCGTCGCTGCGCGCCGAAGTAACCCATCCACGCGCCGAGGACATCGCCACCGTGTTCGACTCGCCCTGGTTCATCACCGTGCGGCGCACCCTGACTCCCGACGCAGCGCACAGCATCGAAACGCGCGGTCGCTTTCATGCGCTCACCGTCCTCGATGGCGCGCTGCGGCTGGAGACCGACCGTGCCGATGCGCTTGACATCCGCCAGGGGCAAAGCGCGCTTGTCCCCGCCTGCATCGACCGTTACGCGCTGTCTGGCGACGGCATCGCCCTGTGCAGCGCCCAACCGTGACCGCGAAAGCCGATGACCGAACCCCGGATCGACCCCACTTTAGAGACCCTCATCCACGCCGCCCATGACGCCAGCACGCGCGCCTACATCCCCTATTCCGGCTACCCGGTCGGGGCGGCGCTGCGCACGCTGAACGGGACGGTCTACACCGGCTGCAATGTGGAGAACGCTTCCTATCCGGCGGGCATCTGCGCGGAGCGGACAGCGCTGGTCAAGGCGATCAGCGAGGGCGCGCGGGCGTTCGATCTGCTGGTCGTCTACACCCCGAACGGCGGGTCGCCGTGCGGCATCTGCCGCCAGATGCTCTACGAGTTCGCCCCGGCGCTGCGCGTGGTGCTGGTCGATGAAGCGCACACCGTCCTGTACGACGCCCCGCTGAGCGATCTGCTGCCGCGTGGGTTCGGTCCGGCGTCACTGCCTCACCCTCATGACCATGCCGCGCGCTGAACGTTCCTTCCGCACCCCTGGGCTGATCCTGCGCCGTTTCGACCTGGGCGAGGCGGATCGCGTGCTGATCGTGCTGACGCCGCATCACGGCAAGATCGAGGCGATCGCCAAAGGTGCGCGCAAACTGACCAGCCCGCGCACCGGACATGTCGAGTTGTTCACCCGCGCCGACATGCTCATCAACAGCGGACGCGAACTGGGCATCGCCGTGCAGGTGGAGCTGGTGACTCCCAATCTGGCGCTGCGCGATGACCTGACGCGCGGCGGCTGTGCCGCCTACGCCGCCGAGATCGTCGATCGCTTCGTCTCGCCAGGCGAGACGTACCCGGTCAGGCTGTTCAGCCTGCTCGATGACACGTTCGCCCGCATCAATGCCGACCCTGACCCGCGTCTGGCGTTGCGCTATTTCGAGATGCACCTGCTCGATCTGGTCGGCTTTCGCCCGGAGCTGACCGAGTGCGTGATCGGGCATGAACCGATCCAGCCCCAGGATCAGTATTTCAGTTATGCCGAAGGCGGTGTGGTGTGCCCGCACGATGCCGTGCGCGGATCGTCTCATGTGGCGATCAATCTGCCGACGCTCAAGCTGCTGCGCCATATCCAGCGCAGCCCCTATGACGCTGTGCGCGGGCTGAAGATGACGCGCGCCCTGCATGACGACGCCGAACGCATCATGCTCGGCTATGTCAGCTATCTGCTCGAACGCCGCCCGCACAGCGCGCGTTTCCTCCACCCACACGACTGAAACACGCCGCCCCGGTTTCCCAAATCATGTACTGGTTGTGAGAGAACACTGTGATGACAACCCCATCACTCCCCACCGATGAAACTGCCCCTGATGTCGCAGCCCTGCGCGCCAACCCACCGACGGGGGAAGCCCAGATCGACGCGGCACGACGGCTGCTGCGGCACTTTCTCGATACGCGCGACGCGGCTGCCGCAAAACTGGCAGCAGAGTGGATGAACGCGCATCCCGCCATCGACGCCGACCTGTGGGCGCGGCTGGAACGCATCCTCCCGATGCGCCCGGATACGGTCTACACCTTCATCCGCAGCACGATCAGCCTGGTGCATGATGATCCTGCTGCCAACCCGGAACGCGCTGCCGTGTGGCGTGAACGGATGAAGGTGGCGGCGCTGGCATCGCTGCATGTGGCGATCACCGATGGCGACAGCGAGACGGTGATGAACTGGCTCAGGCTGATCGCCCGCGAACCAATCGCCTACGGGCTGAACGATGTGCTGCACGCCGGCATCGTCGCTGCCCAGGAACGCGCCGCCACTGACCCGGTGCTGGCGCGCGGTCTGGTGCTGCTGGCAGCGCGCCGGACCCCGGTGCTGCTCGACGGGCTGCTGAAAGACCAGAATGTGCGCTGCCTGCTGCCCGAATCGCTGTGCGTCGCTCTGCATCACGGCACAGGAGACGCCGACAAGCTGTATGACGAATTCGGCGCCGAGGTCTTCCTGTCGGTGCTGTACCGCGCCACGACCCTGCAACAGCCGCTCATCTTCACCCCGCGCGTCATCGAACGGGTGTGGGCGCTGACTCGCAGTGAAAACGGCGCGGCTGCCATCGCCGAAAAACTGCTCAAGGCGTGGGGCGCGGCGGAGTCGCTCGCGTGGCTGCCCGCTGACGCGCTCGCTGCGCTGCTCAGTCTCAGCCTGCGCGATCGGCGCGAAGACCTGTTCTACCTGCTGGTGAGCAAATCGGGCGATCACCCGATGCTGCCCTACGCGCTCTCCAGCGCACTGCGCGCCAGCGCACGCAGCACCAGCGAGTCGCTGGCGATCGTGGCGCAGCTCATCGCCAACGGGCATCTCACCCAGCAGGGCGCGGCGGAAGTCTATGTCGGGCTGCTCGACTCCACCGAGTGGGACGCCGACCGCTTCGACTGGGCGGAACAGCTCGCCAGGCTGATGCAGCAGCACCAGGAAGTCGCACTGACGACCGATGCGCTCTGGCATATGATCGCCATCGCCAGCGAACTGAAAGAGGATTTTACCGCTCGCGCTGCACTGCGGCGGCTGACGGGCATCCTTGAAGCGGAGGTGGAAGATGAAGGCGAATTTGCTGAAAGCATCATGCGCCTCTCCAGCCTGCTGCACTGGGCAGGATCGGCACGGGCTGCCCTGCTGAGCTGGTGGCGCGAATATACCCATGACGCGCAGACTGCTCACCTGCAGCGGCTGGAGCGAGCCCTGCCCGAACGGTCGCCCGAAGGACGCCGCGCCGACGATCTGCGCGCCATCCTGGGCACGACGCTGGCGTATCGGCGGATGCTGGGCAAACGCACGCTCAGCCAGTTTGCCGAAGATGTCTCGACGGCGTTCAGCGTCATCCAGTCGCTCGCTGAAGCCTTCGACACCAACAGCCGCCGCGTGCTGATCTTCGATCCCCCCACCTTCCGCGCCGAGATCGAAGCGCATCTGGACGGTATTCCCGTCCATGAGCGCAAAATCCTCGCCAACCATCTCAAGGAACTGGCGCACCTGATCACGCTGATGGTCGAACAGCGCAGCAAGGCGACGCTCGTCCGCCGCTCGGAAGACATCGACCGGATGCTGATGACCGGCGATCTCGACCCGCACGGCGCGGTCGATACGATCAAATGGCTGTCCGGGCTGCTCAGCGGGGCACAGCAGGACGACGACGATGACTGAGATGCGCCGCCCTGCACGGGGCGGCGTTCTTTGCTACAATCAGTGTCACAGCATTGTAAGCCGTTGAGTTGTGAGGCACTGCCCGTCATGAGCAGCACCATCCCGGATATTTCGCTGGACGAACGCTGGTCGCTGGATTACTTTGAGGACATCCCGACGCTGTACGAATTCATGGAGACGTTCACCCTGCCTTCACTGGCGAAATGGCGCTTCGACAAGACGCGCGCCGAAAACTGGATCGCCTGGCTGCAAAAGCGGTTCGATCTGCCTCTGCGCGAGGTGTGCGTGACGTATGTGCTGTGCATCGACAGCGCGCCCGCTGGAGCGCGGTTTTACCTCAACGGGCGCGATTTCGGAGCCATTGAGACGCCGCTGCGCCTCGACGTGACCGATTACGTCACCCTTGAGGACAATGTGATCGCCTTCCGCGTCCCGTGCGATATGCGCGGCTCGTTCAGCGATATTCGCCTGACGGCATTTCCATGCCCCTGACCCTGAGCGGGCGCGCCCCGCATCCCTGTTTCACGGAGTGAACAACCCCATGTCTGACGCCACATCCAGCCAGCGCCGCATCGCCATGCTCATCGACGGCGATAATGCGCAGCCCAAGCTGATGGACAAGATGATCGCCGAGACGAGCAAATACGGCGTGGTCAACATCCGCCGCATCTACGGCGACTGGACGGAAAGCACGATGAACAGCTGGAAACAGACCCTGCACACCTACGCCGTGCAGCCGATCCAGCAGTTCCGCTATACCGTCGGCAAGAATGCCACCGACAGCGCCCTGATCATCGATGCGATGGACATCCTGTACACATCCGGCGTGGACGGCTTCTGCCTCGTCTCGTCAGACAGCGATTACACCAAGCTGGCGATGCGAATCCGCGAAAAGAACCTGTTCGTGATGGGCATCGGCAGGCGCACCACGCCGCGCGCCTTCGTCAACGCCTGTGACACCTTCGTCTACACTGAAAACCTGCTCGATGCGCCGCGCCCGGCGATGATCCAGTCGCCGTTTGGCGGTGCGCCCGTGCTGACCGTGCGGACGAAGAAACCCGCTTCGCCCATCGGCGCACAGAAGCCGCTGCTGCCGGAGAAGAAGCCGGCGCTGCTGCCCCCGCCCCCGGAAGCCATCGAACCGTCCGTCGATGCGGTGACAGACTCGCTGGCGGATGCGCTCTTCCCCGATTTCGATCCCGATACGCAGAACGTGCAGCCCAATCTGACCACGCTCATGATGCGCGCGTTTGACATGGCGGTCGGCGATACGGGCTGGGCGAACCTCGGCGCATTCGGGTCGCGCCTGCGCCAGCTCGACCCTGGTTTCGACCCGCGCACCTATGGCTATCGCCAGCTCGCCCTGCTCGTCGCCGCCCACCCCGACCTGTTCGAGGTGCAGCGCGAAAAAGCGAAGGACGGCTCGTTCGGGGCGGTCGCCATCCGGCTGAACAACCGGAGCGGCAAAACGCATCCTGCGCAGCAGACCGCACAACCTGTGCAGGCTGAGCCAGTGCAGCCCGAACCTCCTCAGCCCGAACCAGTCCGTCCTGCACCACGCTCTGAAAACAGGGGGAACAGAAAAGGGTCGCCTAAGCGCCCCATGCCCAGCCCCTTCCGTGCAGCAGAGGTGTTCGGCACGATCGACCTTCAGCCGTTCCGCTTTGACGACCTCGACGAAGACGGGCACGTCCCGGCTGGCGACCTGCTCGCCCCGCCGGATGATCACGATGTGAGAGTGAATGAGCCTGTCGTGGAGGCGCAGCCTGCCGAACCCGCTCCGCCTGCCCCGCCCAAACGCGGTCGCCGGACGAAGGCGGCTGCCCCCGCTCCGATCGAGGTGACGGTCGCGCCGATCGTCGAAATGACGGCTCCGGTCGAAGCGCCGCCTCCCGCTGAACCCGCCCCGCCGAAACGCAGGCGCAAGGCGAAAGCGGCGGTCGTGGAGCAGCCGGTCGAAGAGACGCCAGCCCCACCAGCCCCTGTGCCGGAAGCCGCCGCGCCCAAACCGCGCCGCCGTCGTAAGGCGGCTGAGGGGGGATGATCGGGACGCATCTTGCCTGACCTGATCACTCTCTCCGACAAGGGCTTCTATTGCCCGGCGGGCGATTTTCACATCGACCCCTGGCAGCCCGTACCGCGCGCCGTCATCACCCACGCCCACGCCGACCACTACGCGCGCGGGTGCGGCGCGTATCTCGTCTCCGCCGAAGGCGAGACGGTCTTCCGCGCCAGGCTGGGGAGCGATGCGCCCCTGCAAACCGCCGCCTACGGCGTCGCTGTGACGATCAACGGCGTGCGCGTCTCGCTGCACCCCGCCGGGCACATTCTGGGGTCGGCACAGGTGCGTGTCGAATATGACGGCGAGGTGTGGGTCATCTCCGGCGATTACAAGACAACCCCGGATGACCGAACCTGTACCCCGTTCGAGGCGGTGCGCTGCGACACCTTCATCACCGAGGCGACATTCGCCCTGCCCATCTACCACTGGCGTCCGCAGAACGAGGTGTTCACCGCCATCAACGCCTGGTGGCGCGCCAACCGCGATGCCGGACGCGCCAGCATCATCTACGCCTATGCGCTGGGCAAAGCACAGCGCGTGCTGGCGGGCCTGGATGCTGGCATCGCCCCGATCTTCACGCACGGCGCGGTCGAGCGCATGACCGAGGCGTACCGCGCCGCTGGGATCAGCCTGCCGCACACCGTCCACGTCGCCCGGCACATCGAGGAGGCGGATAAACCGGACTGGGCGGGCGCGCTCATCCTCGCCCCGCTCTCGGCGCGCGGCACGCCCTGGACGCGCAAATTTGGCGACCACGCCTCGGCGTTCGTCTCCGGGTGGATGCAGGTGCGCGGCGCGCGGCGGCGGCGCGCGGTCGATCGCGGCTTCGTCCTGTCCGATCACGCCGACTGGAGCGGGCTGAAGAGCGCCATCGACGCCAGCGGCGCAGCGCAGGTCGGCGTCACACACGGCTACGTCGCAGCATTCGTGCGCTGGCTGCGCGAGCAAGGGATCGACGCGCGCGGCTATGAGACGCGCTTCAGCGGCGAAAACGAGGACAACGATGAGGGGAGCGAATGAGGCAGTTCACTGCGCTCTACACCCTGCTGGACGAGACGAACAAGACCAACGCCAAAGTCGCCGCGCTGGTGGACTATTTCGCCGTCGCCCCGCCTCAGGATGCGGCATGGGCGATCTGGTTCCTGAGCGGGCAGCACCCGCGCCGCGTCGTCAGCAGCACCACGCTCAGCGAGTGGGCGACGGCGGAGACCGGCATCCCGTACTGGCTGTTCCGCGAATGCTACGACAGCGTGGGCGACATCGCCGAGACGATCACTCTGCTGCTGCCCGACCCCGGCGCGGGGTCTGACCTGCCGCTGCATGTCTGGGTTGAGGAACGTCTGCTGCCCCTGCAAACGATGAGCGACGACGAACGCCGCGCCAGCGTGACGCGCGCCTGGCGCGAACTCGACCGGGGTGGACGCTTCATCTGGAACAAGCTGCTCACGGGGGCGTTTCGCGTCGGCGTCTCGCGCAGGCTGGTCACGCGCGCGCTGGCGCAGGTCTCCGGCATCGACGCGGCGATCATCGCGCATCGGCTGATGGGCGCGTGGTCGCCGAGCGCCGACTTCTACCGCACGCTGCTCTCCCCGCGCGCCGGAGACGCCGACATCAGCCAGCCGTATCCCTTCTTCCTGGCGTATCCGCTGGAGGGCGAACCGGAGTCGGCGCTGGGGCAGCCGGATGACTGGCAGGTCGAATGGAAATGGGACGGCATCCGCGCGCAGCTCATCCGCCGTGCCGGGGAAATTTTCCTGTGGACGCGCGGCGAGGAGCTAGTCACTGACCGCTACCCGGAGGTGGTCGGCGTGGCGCGCGCGCTGCCGGACGGCTGCGTTATCGATGGCGAACTGCTGCCGTGGAAGGACGGGCGCGTCATGCCCTTCGCTGCGCTCCAGCGGCGGATCGGTCGCAAGACGATCGGCGCTAAGCTGATGAGCGAGGTCCCGGTCGTGCTGCTGGCATACGATCTGCTGGAGCAGGACGGGCGTGATCTGCGCGCCGCCCCGCTGCGCGAACGCCGTGCCAGGCTGGAACGGCTGGTGACGGAGGTCGCGTCGCCGTCGCTGCTGCTCTCGGAAGTGATCACGCAGCCGACCTGGGAGGCGTTCGCCCGCGCGCGCGATACCAGCCGGGAACGCGGCGTCGAGGGCTTCATGATCAAACGGCTGGACTCGCCCTACCGGGTCGGACGGGTGCGCGGCGACTGGTGGAAATGGAAGATCGAACCGTACACCATCGAAGCTGTGATGATCTACGCGCAGCGAGGCAGTGGCAAGCGCGCCAGCCTGTACACCGATTACACCTTCGCCGTCTGGGATGACGCCGGGCAGCTCGTCCCTTTCGCCAAAGCGTATTCCGGGCTGACGGACGAGGAAATCCGCGAGGTCGATCAGTTCGTGCGCCGCAACACCGCCGAGAAGTTCGGACCAGTCCGCTCGGTCAAGCCGGAGCTGGTCTTCGAGATCGCCTTCGAGAGCATCCAGCGTTCGGCGCGGCACAAGAGCGGCATCGCCGTGCGCTTCCCGCGCATCGTGCGCTGGCGGCGCGACAAGACGCCGCACGATGCCGACAGCCTGGCGACCATCGAGGCGATGCTGACCCCATGACCACTGATCCGCATTCGACCGCCGCGCGCCTCGCCCCGCTGGAGACGTGGTTCGCCGCACAGGGCTGGCAGCCCTTTCCGTTTCAGCGGGAGGTGTGGACGCACTACCTGAATGGTGAAAGCGGCTTGATCCACGCGCCGACGGGCACGGGCAAGACGTATGCCGCCTGGCTGGGCGCGCTGGCGGAATGGCTGGCGGAAACCGACGGACAGCGCACCCAGACCGCGCCGCCGCTGCGCGTCATCTGGGTGACGCCGCTGCGCGCCCTGGCGGGCGATACCGCCGCCGCGCTTCAGCGTCCGCTGGCGGAACTGGGCATCCCCTGGACGGTCGAGGTGCGCACAGGCGATACCTCGTCGTCGGCGCGCGCCCGTCAGCGCCGCCGTCCGCCGACTGCGCTCATCACCACCCCGGAAAGCCTCTCGCTCATGCTCACCTGGGGGGACGCGCGCGATCTGCTGAGCGGGCTGCGCCTGATCGTCGTGGACGAGTGGCATGAACTGCTGGCGAGCAAGCGCGGCACACAGACCGAACTGGCGCTGGCGCGCCTGCGCCGCTGGAACCCGAATGTCCGCACCTGGGGTCTCTCCGCCACGATGGGCGACCTCGACACCGCGCTGTTTGCGCTGCTGGGGCGTGCCAACCCGAAAACGGGCGAGATCGCGCGCAGGCATCTGGTGCGCGGGGACGCCAGCAAGCGGCTGGTCGTCGAGAGCATCATCCCGGAGTCGATGGAGCGCTTCCCCTGGGCGGGTCATCTCGGTCTGCGCCTGCTGCCGGAGGTGATGGCGATCATCCGGCGCAGCCGCACCACCCTCCTCTTCTGCAACACGCGCGCTCAGGTCGAGCTGTGGTACGACGCCCTGCTCGATGCCGACCCGGAACTTGCCGGGCTGATCGCCGTGCATCACAGCGCCATCGCCCCGGAGACGCGCGCCTGGGTCGAGGCTGCGCTGCGCGAGTCGCGCCTGAGATGCGTCGTCTGCACCTCCAGCCTCGACCTGGGCGTCGATTTTCCCGAAGTCGAGGCGGTGGTGCAGATCGGCAGCCCGAAAGGGGTGGCGCGGCTGATGCAGCGCGCCGGGCGCAGCGGACACCAGCCCGGCGCGGAGAGCCGGGTCATCTGTGCGCCCGCCCATGCCCTCGAACTGCTGGAGGTGAGCGCGGCGCGGCTGGCGATGAGCGAGGGCAAACTCGAAGACCGCCCGCCCATCGACCACCCGCTCGACGTGCTGGTGCAGCATCTCGTCACGGTCGCCCTGGGCGGCGGCTTCGACGCGGACGCGCTCTACGACGAGGTGCGCTCAACGTGGTCGTATCGGGCGCTCACGCGCGCGGCGTGGGCATGGGCACTCGATTTCGTCACACACGGCGGCGCGGCGTTGCAGGGCTATCCTCAGTATCAGCGGGTAGCGGACGCCGACGGCGCGTATCGCGTCGCCAGCGACTCGGTGGCGCGGCTGCATCGTATGTCGATCGGCACGATCACCGGCGATACCGCGCTCACCGTGCAGTATCTGCGCGGCGGCAAAGTCGGGCAGATCGAAGAGTCGTTCATCAGCCGCCTCAAGACTGGCGATACCTTCACACTGGGTGGCAAAATGCTGGAATTCGTCATGCTGCGCGATCTGACGGTGTGGGTGCGCCGCGCCAAAGGGAACAAGGGCGTCGTGCCGCGCTGGACAGGCGGCAGGCTGCCGCTCTCCGAAACGCTGACCGACACCGTGCGCAGGCGGCTCGATGAGGCGCGGGCAGGCGTCTTCACCGATGACGAGATGCGCGCGCTGCGCCCGATCTTCGCGCTGCAAATGCGGCTCTCGCACGTGCCCGCCCGCGACGAGACGCTCATCGAACGGGTGACCAGCCGTGACGGGGTGCATCTGTTCGTCTACCCGTTCGCCGGGCGGCTGGTGCATGAGGGCTTGGCGGCGCTGATCGCCTTCCGGCTGGCGCAGCATCAGCCGATCACCTTCACCCTCTCCGCCAACGATTACGGCTTTGAACTGCTCTCGCCCGACCCGCCGCCGCTCGATGCAGCGCTGGCAGCGGGGCTGTTCGCCGCCGACGATCTGGAGGCGGACATCGAACGCAGCGTGAACGAGACGGAGATGGCGCGCCGTCAGTTCCGCGAGATCGCCCGCGTATCCGGTCTGGTGCATCCGCGCTATCCTGGCGGCAGCAAGACGATGAAGCAGCTTCAGGCGTCCAGCGGGCTGATCTTCGATGTGCTGGCGCGCTATGACCCCGCCAACCCGCTGCTCGATCAGGCGCGGCGCGAGGTGCTGAGCTTGCAGCTTGAGGTCTCGCGCCTGCGTGGGGCGCTGAGGCGGATCACCGCCGGGCGGGTGATCATCGCTGATCTCAGCCGCGTCTCGCCGTTCGGCTTCCCGCTCATGGTCGATCGCCTGCGCCAGACGGTCAGCAGCGAGACGCTCGAAGACCGCGTGCAGCGCATGGTGCGCCAGCTTGAAAAAGCGGCGGGCTGGGAGTGAGCGCCATGCTGGAGATCACGTTCAGGGGCGAGGTCGTCCGTCTGCTGCCTCAGCGCGCGCTCTACCGCCCCGATCACGGCGCGCTCTACATCGCCGACCCGCACTGGGGCAAGACGGCGGCGTTTCGCGCGGCTTACATCCCCCTGCCCGATGCCGACATCCACGACGACCTGCACCGCCTGACGACCGCGCTGAGCGCGACCGGGGCGCGGCGGCTGGTCATCCTCGGCGACCTCACCCATTCGCGGCACAGCTTCCAGCCGCCAATCGTCGAGGCGGTGGCGTCGTGGCGCGCCAGCCACCCCGCATTACAGATCGACCTGGTGGTCGGCAATCACGATCCGGCGTCTGGTGCGCTGCCCACCTCATGGGGGATCACCGTCCTGCCGCATCTGCACGACGACGCGGGTTTCCTGCTCAGCCATGCCCCTGTGCCAGACGCCAGCGGATTCGTGCTGTGCGGGCATCTGCACCCGTCGTGGACGCTGCGCGGGCGCGGCAGGCAGCAGATCACCCTGCCCGCCTTCATCCAGACGGCGCACATGCTCGTCTTCCCGGCGTTCAGCCGCTTCACCGGGGCGACGGAATACCGTTTTGACGCGCTGGAGCAGATTTACGTCGTCACCGACCAGCAGGTGATCCGCGTGCGCGTGTGACCCGTCACACCGCCGACGCCTGATCCGCGCGCCGCATCTGCTCCTGCCACGACGCGGCGTATACCCCGTTCAGCGCCAGCAGTTCGGCGTGCGTGCCCTGCTCAACGATGCGGCTGTCCTGCATAACGTAAATGCGATCCGCCAGCATCGCAGTCGTAAAGCGGTGGGTGATCATCACCATCGTGCGCCCGGCGACGTGTTCGCCCACCCGCGCCAGCCAGTCGTTTTCCGCCCATGAGTCCATCGCGCTGGTCGGCTCATCGAGGATGATGAGCGGGGCATCGCGCAGGAAGGCGCGCGCCAGCGCCAGCCGCTGCCACTGCCCGACGCTCAACTCCTCACCGCCGAACCACTTGCCGAGCATGGTGTCGTACCCCTGAGGCAGCTTCGCCACCACCACATCCGCCGCACTCGATCGGGCAGCGTCGGCGATCGCCTCACGGTCATGCCCGCCACGCAGATCGCCGACGGCGATGTTGTGCCCGGCGGTCTCCATGTAGCGCAGCGGTGACTGAAAGAGCATGGTGATCGACCGGCGCAGGTCGCCCAGCGGCAGATCGCGGATGTCCACGCCGTCCCAGGTGATGCGCCCGGCATCGGGGTCATAGAAGCGGCAGAGCAGCTTCATGAGCGTGGTCTTGCCCTGCCCGTTTTCGCCGACCAGCGCGGTGATCTGCCCGGCGGGCAGGGTGAGCGAAAAATCTTCCAGCGCCCGGCGGCTGCTGCCAGGATAGCTGAACGACACGCCTTCGATGCGGATGGCATCGCGCAGCGGCAGGATACGCCCGCCCGCCTGTGCCTCCGCTTCCGGCAGGTGCGGCTCCAGCGCCAGGAAGGTGAACAGGTCGTGCAGGAAGAGCGTATTCTGATAAATCTCCCCGGCGCTGCTCATCAGCGACCCGAACAAGCCCTGTGCGCGGCTGAAAATCTGGTAGAACGCCGCTAGATCGCCCAGCGACGCCTGACCTGCGATCACCCGCAGCCCCATCCACACCAGTGCCCCGCCCACCAGCACCATGCCGAACAGCGTCACCACCAGGTCGGTCAGGATTTTGCCGCGCGCCAGCCGCAGCCGCCCGTCGAGCAGCACTGCGCGCGCCTCGGCATACGTCCGGCGGTAGTGATCCGCCAGCCCGAACAGGCGCACTTCCTGTGCGCTGTGCTGGTCGGTCAGGATGTGATCGAAATAAGTCGAGCGCCTTTCCAGCGTCGAGATGCTCAGCCGCCATGCGTTCAACCGGCGGCTGTAACGCACGATCGACCACAGCGCGGGCACGCCGCCGACCAGCAGCACCAGCGGCAGCAGCGGTGAATAGGCGATCAGCAGCCCGACCATGCCCAGCAGCGACAGCACCGTCCGCAGCAGCGTGCCGACGTTCTCCAGCAGGCTGAGCGGTCGCTGGCGTGCATCCATCCGCACGCGGTGCAGCAGGTCGTAAAAGCCCTGCGCCTCAAAATAGCGCAGATCGAGCGTGACCGCCTTGTCCTGGATCATCCGCGTCATGTAATCGCGCACCCGTTCCGCCTGAATATTGCGCACGTAACCGAGGGCAAAGCCCAGCAGGTCACCCCCGATCTGCACGCCCGCCAGCAGCGCAAACGCCGTGATCGTGCGCGTCAGCGCTTCCGGCGCATAGCCCGCCTCGACCAGCGCCACCACGCTGTCCACCGATTCGCGGGTGAGCAGCACCGTCAGCACCGGGATCAGGCTGCTGATCACCAGCAGGATGAGCCACGCGATCAGCAGCCCGCGCGCCGCCGCCCACACCATCGCCAGCGCGCGCGGCACATACGGGATCTGCGCGCGCAGCGCCCGCCAGCCCGCCGGGCGTTCCTGCGGGTTGAGTGACGAAAAGCGGTTCATGTCCCTTCCTCTCTGCCTGTTTCAGCCTGGCTGCGAAATGACCAGATACGCAGCACCGTATCCGCTGCGACGCGCAGCCGCGCCTCCGACGTGCCAGGTTGGCACATGCCGCTGCCGATCGCCGCGCGCAGCCGATCGGCATCCACCCAGGGGCACACGCCGCCATCGAGCAGCTTCAGAGCGGGCGCGTCGCTGGCGAGCTTCTCTTCTCTTCGGCGGGCGCGCGCTTCTTCCGCGCGCTCCATGAACGCGGTATCGCGCTTGACGGTATCCCAGACGAAAGCCTCACCCAGCAGCCGCACCATCGTCCGGCGATACAGATAGCGCCCTTTGCCCTCCTGCAGGTAGAGGTCTGGCGGGATGGACAGGGCAAAATCCAGCACACGGCGGTCAGCAAGCGGGTAGACGTAGCTGATCCCATGCCGTGCGCCCGACCACGCCCAGCACGCCATACGCTCGGTAATGTGCCCATGCCGCAGCAGCCGCCGCTGCGTGGTGTGTGCCCCGGCGCGTTCGCGTGGGCTTGGGGGGGTGGCGCGCCGACCTGATGTGCGGCGCAGCAGGTCGGGATGGATATAGGAGGGCGGCGCGGGATAGAGCAGGTCGACCAGCGCATCGGGCAGCGTCGGCAGCAGCGCAGCATCCCACAGCCGCCCCAGCGCCGCGCGCAGTTCGGATGCGCCCTTCAGCGCGCGCCTCAGCCGAAGCTGACGCGCCAGCGCCCGCCACTGCCCGCGCAGCAGACGCTCCGCAGCCAGCCCGCGCGCGTTGAAGCTGATGCCTTCGTCGCCCCCCCACCCGCTGAACATCAGGCGCACACCGTGTTCGGCGGCGATCGGCTGCATATGCTGTTCGATGGTCAGCGTGTTGATCGGGTAGCGCGCCGGGTCGATCGGCTGAAGCTGGCGCACGGTATCGGCATAGTACACGGTCACGCCCTCGCGCGCCGCCAGCCGTTCGATGCGCCGATGTTCGGTCGCTTCGATGTCCGTGCCAGGTTCAGGCGGGGGCGACCACGAATACCACGTCGGGGCGGGCAGCCCATCGGCACGGCGCGCCCGCGTGACCAGCGCGGCGATCGATGACGAGTCGATGCCGCCGGAACAGTGCGCGCCCACGCCGATCCCGTCCACCAGGCGCAGCCGATCGCGCACCGCCGTCTCGACCAGCGCGTAGAGCGCATCGGCATAGCCGTCGATCGAGGCGAAGCGCACCTCGCGTCGCGGCGTGAAGTCGTCATAGCGGCGCTGACGGTGCTGATCGGCGCTGACCGTGAGTACACAGCCGAACGGCAGCGGATACACATCGCGCCAGTACGTACTGTCCGTCTGGATGAAGCCGTGTCGGGTCAGCAGCAGACGGGCGATCTCATCTTCATTGATGCGCCGCTCGACGCCAGGCATGTCGAGCAGGACGGAGAGTTCGCTGGCGAAGGCGAAACGCTTCGGCGTCAGGCAGTAGAAGAGCGGGCGCGCGCCGATCGGATCGCGCCCCAGCAGCAGGCGGCGCGCGTCAGCATCCCACAGGGCGAAGGCGAAATCGCCGATCAGGTGCTGGGGGCACGCCTCTCCCCAGCGGGCATACGCCATCAGGATGAGCGCGGCGTCGGAAGTGTCGGCGTGCAGCACGGACGGCACATCGAGCGCAGCGAACAGGTCGGCGCGGTTGTCGAGGCGTGCATCGGCAACGATGGTGTACGCCCCGCGCGTGACGGGCTGCGGCGTCAGCGCATCCTGCGGCGTCAGGGCGTTCATGACGTGTCCCAGCGCCACCCCGCCCTCCGACCACGTGCGGGGTGGACGATCGCCATAGTGCGCCAGCGCGGTCAGGGTCGGCATGAGTGCGTCGATGCTGGCGGGCGCGCCATCGCGGTGGAAAATGCCACAGATTGCGGACATGGGCTGGGGGCTACCTTTTCGCTGAATGGGTGAAGCGGGCGACGATGTGAAAGCCCCGGCGCGCGCTGTTTCCGGTCAGGGTGATCGCCCCGCTCTGCGCCCAGGCGTGGGCTTTGAGCGAGTCGCGGGTGGCGAACGCCGCGCCGAAATACACGGTCACGGGCAGCCCGCGCCGACCGAGCAGCGCGCGCGCAGCGATCGCCTGAGGCAGGCAGTTGGAACGGAACGGCACGCGCCCGGCGATCAGGCGGATCGCCCAGCCGACGGCGCGCGCGCGGGCATTCGTCTCCGGGTCGTGCGCTGCAACAGGGTGATCCACATCTTTCTCACCCAGCCAGCCGGCATACCAGCGCAGCGGCAGTTCCGCCAGAACTGCACCCAGCGCCAGCGCCAGCCCCGCCTCGACGATCAGCGTGCGCGTTTCACCTGGCAGGCGCGTGAAAGCGCGCAGTCTGCGGACGATCACGATCCGTCTTGCGCGTCGATCAACTGCTCGCGGTGCAGATGCTCCAGAAAGCGCAGGGTATCGCGCTCGCACGTCTCGCGATCGACGGCGTATTCGGCGATCAGCATCGTGATCACTGCATCGGGGGTGGTCGGCTGTTCCAGCAGGTCCCAGATGCGCCCGCCGATCTCCTTCATGCCGTAGTATTTGTTGGTCCTCAGGCTGAGCATCACGCGGTCGCCATCGACCTCGGTCGCCAGCAGGTCTGGCGCGCGCTGGATGCGGGTGTGCAGCGTCAGCACAGGATGTTCCCTTCTTCGTCCATGTAACCATACTGTTTCAGCACCGGGGCGTGCGCTTCAGAAAGCAGCGCCACCTGTTCAGGCGTCAGTTTATCACGCCATGCCCCGCTTTTGCCCTGGTTGAAAAAGCTGCCTACACGATACATCTTTTCGCGGAAGCCCTTTTCCTGTTCCTGTTTCTTCAGTTCGTCGAAGGCGGAGAAGCGGATCGCCTTGTCGATGCGCGCGCGCCCGGCATCGCTGTCGGCATCACCGCCGATGAAGCGCACCACCGCGCTGAACGCCGTCATCGGGTCCGCCAGCATGTCCTCATAGCGCACCAGATGGATCGGGAAGCCCTGTGCCGACATCCAGCTTCGCACATGCCCGCTCCACGTCAGCAGCGGCTGGTGAAGCTGATTCGCCACGCCCTGCCGCGAGACCGCCAGCGTATGATCCGGGTCGCACAGCGCTTTGACCGCCCACTCGATCGAACGGGCGCTGTGATTGGCATACGACGGCGCGACATCGAAGACGTTGCGAAGGATGTAGATCGCGCCGGCGGTCACATCGGTCGGCAGCATCGGCGTGCCGTCGGGCAGGTAGAGGTAGGCGTCGTGGATTTTGTTGAAGCGGTTCTCGCCGCTGCTGTCATAGGCGTAGGCGCGGTAGACGGCGGGGCGCAGACGGTCGATCTCGTCGCGCGTCAGGTCTGCCGAGTCCACACCGAGCGCGTCGTCGAAGATGGCGCGCGAGCTGGCGATCGGCGTCTCCTCCAGGGCGTTGATGTCAGCGGGTTCGTCCGCATCGCGCCAGTAGTTGGTCAGGAAGACGCGCATCCAGGTATTGCCACTTTTGGGGTAGGATGCCAGCCAGGTGATGCCCTTCATGCCCGCATCTCCGCCTCGATCAGGTCGATCACCTCGCTCAGCCGCGTGATGTCTTCGGTGCGGCGCAGGGTGGAAAGCTGCGCCGTGCGCGCCAGCGCCGTCAGCGCGGCGAAATGGGCGCTGTCCGCCTGCATTTCCTCCATGATGCGACGGCGGTACACCTGCTGACGCAGCATCCGTATCTTGCCCATCCCGGTGACCGCCCTGATCTCGATCTCCGGCTTGTTATGCGCGCTGAGCAGGATCATCCGCGCGACGGGCAAAGGCTGCGGATGAAACTGCGCGGCGATCGGCAGGCTGTATTTCTCCAGTTCGGGGCGCACGCGAGTCAGCGCATCGGTCTCTTTCGCCAGCGCGCGCAGTGATTGCGCCCACAGCTTCATCTGCGGAAAGGCGGGCGCAGCCACCGCCGCACCCGCATCATCGGCATACACGACGGTGATGTCGTCGGCGACCACCGGATAGCCGCGCGCCGCCAGCGCCGCCGCCGTCGTCGATTTGCCCGCCCCACTTGCTCCTGTGAACAGCACAGCGCGCCCGTCCACCGCGACCGCGCTGGCGTGCATCGGCAGCATCCCGCGCTGATGCAGCAGCACCCCCAGCGCCGATCCGAGCAGGAACAGGCGCACCGCAGAATCATCCGCACCTAGCGCGGGCTGCACAGTGATGCGCTCTCCGTCCTGCACGTGATAGCGGGCGATGCCCTCGATGTTCAGCAGGAACTCGCGCGGTGTCACCTCGTACAGCACGCCGCTGTGTGCGCCAGGCAGCGCTGAGGGGGTAGTGCCCTCGGTCACGCGCACGTCGGGGTGCGAAACCGCATCCACAACCTGCAATCCGTCCAGAGGCACGTCAGACTGGATATGCAAGCCATATAATATGTAGTTGAACGCCATCAGTGTATCTTTCTTGTGATCGCCTGGTCGCCAGATCAGTTTTTCAGGATAGTATATACCGTCCTGACGCAATGGGTTCGATTTTTCGGAATTGAATGTCATGTATTCGACCTTCACCCGTCCGCTGCCCCTGCTGCTCATCGCCTTCATCACGCTGGCGTGCTGTTATGCCTTCGCTGTGCCGATCTACGAGTCGCCTGATGAGCTGACGCACGTCGGCTTCATGCATCACGTCGCCACGACGGGGGAGCTGCCTGTGCAGGTCGTCGGTCAGCAGACCGCATGGGAGCAGGAAGGCAGCCAGCCGCCGCTCTACTACCTGATCACCGGGCTGCTCACCCGCTTTGCCGACTGGAGCGATTTCGACGCCACTCGCCTGCACAACCCGCACGCCATCATCGGTGTGCCGGGCGCGCGCGGCAACATCAACCTCATCCTGCACGATTCGCCCTATCCCCCGTCACTGAGCGGGACGACGCTGGCAGTGTTCATCGCGCGCGCTTTCAGCATAGTGTGCGGTGCGGTCACAGTGTTCGCAGTCTGGCAGAGCGCGCGCCTGCTCATGCCCAGCCGCCCCCCCGTCGCGCTGCTGGCTGCCGGGCTGGTCGCCTTCAACCCACAGTTCCTGTTCATCAGCGCCTCGGTCAACAATGACAATCTCGTCACAGCGTGCAACAGCCTGATCGCGTGGTCGGTGCTGCTCATGCTGCGTGACGGCTTCACGCCGCGCCGGTCGCTCATCCTGGCGCTGCTGCTGGCGTGCGCCAGCCTGAGCAAGCTGAGCGGCTTGGTCATGCTGCCCGCTGCGGGCGCAGCCGCGCTCTACGCCGCCTGGCGGCATCGTGACCTGCGCGGGCTGCTGCTGCTCGGCGGGCTGACAGTGGGGGCGTGGGTGAGCATCGCCGGATGGTGGTATGCGCGCAACCTGATGCTGTATGGCGAACTGTTCGGCACGAACACCATGCTCGACATTTTCGGTCGCCGCCCCGCGCCACCGCTCGACCTGCTGCTCACCGAAGAATTCACCGGGCTGCGCACCTCATTCTGGGGGCTGTTCGGCTGGTTCAACCTGTTCACCTTTCCGGCATTCTACCCGGTCATGGATGCAGTCATGCTCATCGGCGCAGCGGGAGCAGTGCTGGCGCTGACGCGCATGGATGCCGACGGGCGCGCCCGGTTCGCGTTCACGCTGCTGCCGCTGGCGATCGGGCTGATCAGCCTCATTGCGTGGACCTCGCAGACGGCGGCGTCGCAGGGGCGGCTGCTCTTCCCGTACATGGTCGCCATCGCCGGGACGCTGGCGATCGGCATCGACACGGCGATCGGGCTGTTCACCCGGCGGGGATGGACGCGAGCGCTGCCGATCACCGCGCTGGGGGTGTTCGCGTTCGTCAACCCGTTCGCCATCATCATGCCGATGTACGCCTCGCCTGCCCCGGTCGAGGCGCTGCCCGCCGATGCCCAGCCCGCGCGGGTGCTTTTCCGCGATGTGGCGCTGGTCGGCTATCAGGTCGAGGAAGCGCGCCACGCCCCAGGCGACGAAGTGGCGCTCACCCTGTTCTGGCAGCCCGTGCGCCCGTCTGACGCCGATTACAGCCTGTTCATCCGCCTGATCGCCCCTGATGACCACATCCTGACCGCGCTGCCCACCTACCCAGGCTACGGGCGTCTGCGTACCCGCACGTGGACGCCAGGCGCGATCTATCCCGATCACTACACAGTACGCCTGCCCCTGAGCGTCATCGGCGCATTCGATTTGCGCGCCTACATCGGCTGGTGGAAATTTCCCGAAGGGGAGAGCATCGACCCCACCACGCCCGACGGCGCGCCGATCGCCCCGGTCATGCTCTCTGCCGGAGGGTTCGTCTCTCCGACGGCTGCGCGTGCCCCTCTGCCCGCTGACGCCATATCCGCCGATGCGGACATCACTTTCGATGAACGCATCCGCCTGCTCGGTCATGCCTGGGATGGGGCGATGCTGCGCCTGTTCTGGGAGGCGATCGCCGCGCCTGATGAGGACTACACCGTGCTGGTGCATGTCATCGACGGCGCATATCAGCCAGACGGGACGCATCGCCTGATCGCGCAGGGCGACGCGCCTCCCGCCCTGGCAACCCGCTGGTGGCGGGCAGGCGATCGCCACATGACGACGCACGTTGTGCCTGCTGACTCGCTTCCAGCAGGTCTGTATCCGCTGTTTGTCGGCTGGTACAGCACCCATCGCCCGTATCGGCTGGCGGTGCGCGCGCCGGAAGAGATGTTCATGGATAATGCACTGCACCTGACGACGATCACCGTTCCCTGAAAACGTTTCTATTATGACATCGCACAAACCTGCCCACCGTCGAATATATCAAAAGTAAAAAATTCCCGCCGTGATTGAGAATGGCGTGCGCGCATGTTACCATCGATCAGGGTTTCCGAAACACATCAATGGCGCATGACTCTGTGAACGACCACTCTACCCTCACTGAACGCATTGCACAGGCGCGCCGTGCGCTTGACGAGTCACGCTATGCTGATGCCGACATGCTGGCACAGCAGATCATCCACAGCGATCCGCCACCGCACTTCATGGGAGAAGCGCTGGAGATCGCCGGGTTCGCCGCGCACTATGATGCGCGCTATGTCGAGGCGCGCCAGTTCGCTGAGCGCGCGCTGCTGCTGTTTCGTGAACTGGAGGATGCGCACGGTCAGGCACAGGCGCTGTATCTCATGGGCGTGCTGCACCGCGAACTGAATGATCTCACCCGCGCGCTGGAATATCACCTGCAACAGGCGGCACTGGGCGAGGCAAGTGGCGATCAGTCTGAAGTCATCCGCGCCTGGAACGGCATTGCCGGGGTCTACCAGTTCAGCGGCGACTATCCCCCTGCCCTCGACTATGCGCGGCGCGCCTTCGACCTGGCAGAACAGGTCGGCGATCTGACGATGTGCGCCATCCTGGGCAGCAACATCCTGCAAATCTACGTCAGGATGCACAATCACACCGATGGCGAGGCGCTGATCACCACTACCGAAAACATCTTCACCAGGCTGGGCGAGGACGCCACACCGAGTGACCTCGCCCATTTTTACACCCGCGCCGCCCGCTATTTCTTCGACGCCGGCAACCTCGACCGTGCGGAACTCTACAACGCGCGTGCCCTGCGGCTGACCGAACGCCATGTGCTGCGCCGCCGCCGCGCAGTCGCCCTGGGCGACCTGGGCGACATCCTGATCGCGCGCGGGCAGTACGGCGCGGCGATCGCCCCGCTCACCGAGGCATGGGAACTGGCGGTGACCTACAACTTCCTGACCTGGATCGACGGCGTGCTGGCGTCGCTGGTGCATATCCACGAACGCCTGGGCGATTACGCGGGCGCGTTCATCTGGCAGAAACGCCTGCACGAACAGCAGCTCAGCGCGCTGGATGCCGAACGCCATCGCACGCTGCGCCAGATGGACGCCCGCTATCAGGTCGAGTCGGCGCGCAAAGAAGCAGAACATTTCCGAGAACAGGCACATCAGGCTGAAACCCAGCGCCAAAGCCTGGCGCGGCTGAACGACCTCAAGGATGAACTGCTCACCACTGCCACCCACGACATCAAAAATCCCCTCGCCTCGATCCGACTGACGCTGGACATGATCCGCCGCATCGAAACCCCCGAACGCGAGCGGCTGGCGCATCACGTGGACAACATCGATCAGCAGGTGATGCGGATCACCCGGCTGATCGCCCGGCTGCTTGATCTGGCGAAGCTGGAGACGGGTGCAACGCTCGAACTCACCCCCATCCGCGCGATCGACCTACTGGCATGGGCTGCCGGACAGTTCACACTGCCCGCCGCTGCCCGTCAGATTCGCCTGCACATCCTGCCTACCGACGGCATGATCGATGTGATTGCAGATCGCGATCGGCTGGAGCAGGTGCTGGACAACCTGATCAGCAACGCCATCAAATACACCCCGCACGGTGGCAACGTGACATTGAGCATCCAGCCTGTGAACGGCGGAGTGGAGATCAGCGTGACCGATACCGGGCTGGGCATCCCTGAGCAAGACCTCCCCAACATCCGCGCACCCTTCTTTCGGGTGCGGCGTGATGAACATCTCGCCGTTGAGGGGACGGGGTTGGGTCTGGCGATAGTCTACACGATCCTCAAGCAGCACGGCGTCACACTGCACGTCGAAAGCCGTCTGGGAGAGGGTTCGCGGTTCAGTTTCGTGCTGCCTCGCGCGTCGGCATCGTGATCAGCGGCGCGGCGAAACCAGATCGCCTGACAGCCAGGGCATCCCATAGCCGACAGCGAGCTGCCCGCTCTCTGCCATGCCCGTGCCCATCTCATGCACCGTCTCGTAACTCCACCAGTATTCGGGGTCGGGCAGCACACGCACCCCGAAATCGCCCCAGATCAGCCCGGTGAGCAGACGGCGGGCGGGCTGCTGACCGTCAGGCAGGGGCTTGCCGGGCAGTGCGCTTCGCACCAGGGCGATACGAAAGCGACCGACTTCCTGCTCCGGGTAATAGAGGTGCTGGTATTCCAGCACGCTGAGCATCCCGGCGTATGTGCCCTCCTCAAGCACTTTGGCATAGCGGAACAAGCCGCCCGCCCACTGCGTCGGTCGCTCTTCCAGATGATAGCCCGCTGCTGTGTAGGCGGCTCCGACGACGGTGTGCAGGATCAGCCGGAACTGATCATGGGCATCACTGACGATCACCCCAGCACCTCCGCCATCGGGACGCTGAAGCCAGGCAGCACCTCACCGCCGTCCAGCACACCTGCCTCATCGATGCGATGGGTCGTGGTCGCGGTCAGAGCGGTCGCCAGCCGCGTGAACGGGTCGATCAGCCAGACCAGCCGCACCCCATCGCGCAGCATCGTCTCTGCCTTGCGGTTGACGGCGCTGTAGGCGTCAGTCGGCGAGATCACCTCGACCGCCAGATCGGGCGCGATCAGGAAGGGGCGCGTCCGCCAGTCCGGGTAGCGTGCCACATATGCCGTCCAGCGTTCCCCGGTGAAGTACAGCACATCCGGCGCGCGCGATCCCTTCACCCAGTCGGTGCGCTCTTCAGTGATATAGGCGCTGTCAAAGATGACATATCCCGTATCTCCGATACGCATGAGATGGGCATGCAGCAGCATGTAGATTCTGGCGATGATGTCCTGATGTCCGCTCACATTCGGCATACGCCTGATCTCC
Organism: uncultured Pleurocapsa sp.; assembly: GCA_964614405.1. GTDB lineage: Bacteria > Chloroflexota > Anaerolineae > Aggregatilineales > Phototrophicaceae > Flexifilum. Next base: position 13,616 of record CAZTLS010000016.1, on the reverse strand, counting down.
TCCCCATCGATGATCTCGAAAAAGCCCTCGCCACCGATCCGGTCGAGGTATTCCTCAAGCGGCATTCCGATCTGCACATCGGTCGTGGTCATGCCAGCACCTCCGTCAGGGACACGCTGAAGCCCGGCAGCACCTCACCGCCGTCCAGCACACCTGCCTCATCGATGCGATGGGTCGTGGTCGCGGTCAGAGCGGTCGCCAGCCGCGTGAACGGGTCGATCAGCCAGACCAGCCGCACCCCATCGCGCAGCATCGTCTCTGCCTTGCGGTTGACGGCGCTGTAGGCGTCGGTCGGCGAGATCACCTCGACCGCCAGATCGGGCGGGATGAGCAGCGGTTTCTGCCGCCAATCAGGAGTGGCGGTGATGTACGCCTGCCAGCGTACTCCACTCACCAGCATCAGATCAGGGATACGCGCGCCCGTCACCCAATTCGGCTGCTGGCTGATCACGAACGGCACTTCATAGGTCAGGTATGCCCCTGCATCGGCAGTACGCAGCCAGATCAGCAGAAATTCGTACAGGCGTTTAGCGATGTCATTGTGTCCCATGACGGTTGGCATCTGGGCGATCTCCTCCCCATCGATAATCTCAAAAGCTCCCTCCCGATCGGCACGCTCCAGATATACCACCAGCGGCATTCCGATCTGCACATCGGTCGTGGTCATGCCAGCACCTCCACTCATGGCTCACACTATCTCAGCATCTTTACGATGCAGAATGGACGATCGGCGCGGGCAGCAGTGGCTCCAGCGCCTCCTGGGTAGTCACAGGCATCTGACAGGTGAAGTTGCGACAGACGTAGACAGTCGGCACGCCGCCGCGCATCAGCCGGTAGCTGAGCAGCGGGATGAGCGCATCTTCCCCTTCCACATCCGCCTCCGCCAACGCGGTGATGACATTCGGGCGAAAGCGAGTATGCAGCACCTCCAGCAGGGCGCGCGTCCGCTGATCGTCGGCTGCCCCGATGACCGCCACCTCGCTGATCCCCTTCACCAGCGCGTCGAGCGCGTTGAGCGCCTCACCGAACGCCTGCGGAACCTGGCGCAGCGCCGCCGTCAGCAGCGCCAGTGCCGCCTGCGCCGCTTCGCCGTATTCTCCCGCACCTGTATATGCCTCCAGCCGCAGCAGATCGCGCGCGAACATCGATGCCCCGGCGGGCGTGGCATTGTCCTGAAGCGTGCGCGGACGGGCGATGAGCGCCTCGTGCGCGGTCGAGGTATCGAAGAAGCCGCCGTCGTCGGCACGAAACGCGCCCAGCGCATGATCTGCCAGCGAACGCGCCCAGGCGAACCAGCGGCGGTCGAACGTGGTCTGATACAGTTCGAGCAGCCCATCGATCCAGCAGGCATAGTCTTCAAGGAAGCCTTCGAGCGGGCTGATGACGCTGCCGCGCGCCGTCCGCAGCAGACGATCGCCCACGCGCATGTGCGCGTCGAAGTATTCGGCACAGCGCAGCGCCGCGACGCGGTAATCCTCACGCCCCAGCACGCGCGCCGCCTCGCTCAGGCTTGCCAGCATCATGCCGTTCCAGGCGGTGATCAGCTTGTCATCCAAGCCGGGCGGCACGCGCTGCGAACGTGCGGCGAACAGCACATCGCGGATCGAGTCGAGTTCGGCGCGCAGAGCCTCGACGGTCATGCCCAGCCGTTCCGCGCTCACCGACTCGTCGTTGGGGATGAACAGGATGTTGTGCCCCTCGAAATTGCCACGCTCAGTGACGCCGAACACCTCCAGCGCGATACGTGCCCGGTCGCCGAGCAGTGCGCGCAGCTCAGCGGCAGACCAGACGAAGAATTTGCCTTCCTCGCCTTCGCTGTCCGCATCGGTGGTGCTGTAGAAGCCGCCTTCGGGGGCGGTCATCTCGCGCAGGATGTAATCGTAAATCTCACAGGCGATCGTCCTGAAGAATGGATCGCCCGATACCTGCCAGGCGTGCAGGTAGACGCGGCTGAGCTGCGCATTGTCGTAGAGCATCTTCTCGAAATGCGGAACCAGCCAGATGGCATCGACGCTGTAGCGGTGGAAGCCGCCGCCGATCTGGTCGTAAATGCCGCCGCGTGCCATGCGACGCAGCGTGTGCAGCACGTGGGCGCGCGCATCGTCATCGCCCGCGCGCAGCAGGAACTCCAGATTCATCGGGTTGGGGAATTTGGGCGCACCGCCGAAACCGCCAAAACGACGGTCGAACGCGCCGCGCATCCCCTCCACTGCGGCGTCGATCAGATCGGCATTCAGTTCGCCCGTCACGCCGCCGATACCCAGCCGCGTCCGCTGGAGCGCGGCGGCGATGTCCGTTCCGGCGCGCTCGACCTCATCACGCCGCTGGCGGTAGGCGTCATAGACGCCGACGAGGACCTGCTGGAACGAGGGCATTCCATGACGGGGCTGAGGCGGGAAGTATGTGCCGCCGTAAAACGGGCGACCATCCGGCAGCAGGAAGACGGTCATGGGCCACCCGCCGTGCCCGCCTGTGAACGTCTGCACCGCCGCCATGTACAGGTCGTCCAGGTCGGGGCGTTCTTCCCGATCGACCTTGATGTTGATATACAGGTCGTTCATGATCTCGGCGGTGGCTTCGTCCTCGAAGCTCTCGTGCGCCATGACATGACACCAGTGACAGGCGCTGTAGCCGATGCTGAGCAGGATCGGCTTGTCCAGTTCGCGGGCGCGCGCCAGGGCTTCTTCCCCCCAGGGATACCAGTCTACCGGGTTGTCGGCGTGCTGGAGCAGGTACGGGCTGGTCTGATCAGCGAGATGGTTCATGATCCCTCGTGCGTTGTGATCGGGCGGATGAGTGGGTGTTACCAGTAGCCCGCCAGCCAGTCGAGCAGGCGGCGGGTGACTTCCGGCGTCAGGCGGGCGGCTGCCTGAGTGCCGCTGGGCGAAAAGGCGAACAGGTAGGTGAAGGTCTTGCTGGCGGCGCAGATCAGATAATCCTGCTCCCAGCGTTTGGCGTTCCACAGAAATGCCACTTCCCCCGCCTCACGGCGGATCGGTTCGATCCACGCGGCACGATCGAGCCGGGAGAGCGCGCCGGGGCGGAAGCGCAGCCCCAGCAGCGATCCCAGGATGAACGTGAACTGAATGGCGCGCGAATGCACATCGATCTCCGCTACCAGCGACGCCGCGCCGTCCTGCGTGCCGATGACTGCCACGCCGCGCGGCGAGCGCCCCTCGACGGTGCGGGCGTGAAAGAGCGACATGATGGGCATCTGCGGATAGCGCGACGCCAGTTCCTGAACCAGATCGATCTCGCCGTCGAAATAGCCTTGCAGCGCCCAGGGGATGACCGCAGGCGGCGCAGGCGTGTCGTTCAGCCGATCGCGCGAGAGGATGGTGTTGTCGTCAGGGTAGCTCATGATCAGGGCAATGCCTCCGGCATCGGTTTTCATGCACGCGGGTGCAGAAACGGGGTCGTATTTTTTCCATTGTACATGACACACGCGCCTGACACGCCCCACAGTGTGCGGGGTGCAGGGCAGGTGAAGCGAAAAAGGCACTGCACGACGATGTGTGCAGTGCCCCGTCAATGAAGTCCGGGAATGAATTCAGGTGCTGCGCGTTACGATGTGCCTGGATGCGCCCGCAGCGTGGAGTGGCGCACCTGACGCACAAACCCGTGCGCCTGATCCAGCGTGTCGAAAAAGCGCAGGTTGGGGCTGCACAGGTTGTAGATGAGCAGCATCATCAGGCGCATCAGACGGTTTTTGCCAGACACGACCAGGATATGGCGCAGTTTGGGCGTGCTGCCCGCAGCGTATCGCTGAGACATCTGCAGGCGTGTGAAGTCCTGAGGGACGCTGCTGGCGCTGTCGGTATCGACGATCAGCATGAAACTGTCGCTTTCAGGCGCTTCGGCAAAATGTGCGGCGACCTCCTGATCGATGCGATCAAATTCGTCCAGCGTCACACGGTCGATCAGCCTCAGGGCAAGTATCGATCCCGGTTCGTCCCACTCGATCTGATAAGGCATGGCGGCAGCGCTTTCTACAGAATGGTTTCAAGCTCTCTCAGAAACGAGGTCGCATCGATCGGCTTGGGAAAATAGGCTTTGAACCCGCTGAGGATGGCTTCCTCACGCAGCTTGGAATTGTGAAACGCGGTGACAGCGATGCACGGCAGCTCCGCCGTGTTCGGGTCAGACTGGATGGCGCTGAGCAGCTGCCAGCCATCTTTTCCAGGCAGTGCCAGGTCGATGATCACCGCGTGGTAATGCGCATCGCTCTGAAACAGCAAGCGTTCTGCTTCTTCCGCATTGTCCACCACATCAAGCGGGATATTGAAATGTCCCAGCAGGGTGGCGATCAACGCCTGCCCGTCGAGGTCATCCTCCACGATGAGAATACGCCATGAACCTTTCGGCATACTGTGTTGTCCTTTCAGATATTCAGGTCATCTGCCAGCGATGGGATGGCGATCAGCAGATTGACCAGATCGCGGATAAAGGTGTCCACCGTGAGCGGTTTGGACAGATAGTTGTGGAACCCGAACGCCACCGCCCGATCACGATCGCCCACCATCGCATGGGCGGTCAGCGCGATGACCGGAATGTGGCTGATCGTCTCGTCCTGACGCAGCGCGCTCAGCAGCCCCCAGCCGTCCAGTTCGGGCATCGAGAGATCGCTGATGACAAATTTGGGTTTGACAGCGCGAATGCGCTCCAGTCCTTCCACACCATTCATCCCGGTGTGGACGTTCGCGCCATATTCGAGCAGGATGATCTCCGCCAGGCGCAGGCTGTCTTCTTCGTCATCCACCACGACAATATCCCAGCCAGCCAGCAGATCAGGGGGTAAACTGAGCATCTTTCTCACCTCGGTATTCATGCGGTTGTCTTCAGCGGAAGTGTAACGACAAACGTGCTGCCCTGCCCAACTTCGCTTTTCAGGCTCACGCTGCCGCCCATCGACCGGGTGTATTTCTGCACAATCGCCAACCCCAGCCCGGTTCCGCCATATTTGCGCCGCGACGATTGATCGACCTGACGAAATTCCTCAAAGACGAATTCACGCGCGTGCGGCGGGATGCCGATCCCGGTATCGCTGACGGTGATTTCCCACTCGGTCGGAGTGTGGCTGATGTGCAGCGAGACCCCGCCCTGCTCTGTGAATTTGATGGCATTGCTCAGCAGGTTGATCGCCACCTTGCTGATCGCTTCTTCGTCGCCATACATCGGCGTAGGCAGATCAGGCGCAATCCGGCAGTCAAACGTCAGCCCCTTCTTCTCCGCCAGCACGCTGATCTCCAACTGCCAGCGCCGCGCCAGCTGCGCCGGATCAAACGGCTGGCTGGCGAGTTCAAGACGCCCCGCCTCAACGCGCGACAGGTCGAGGAAGTCGTTGATCAGGCTGAGCAGGCGGCGGCTGTTGGAATGCACGCGCGTCAGATAATCTTCCGTCTTCTGGTTGAACTCTGCCCCGCCCATGCGCCGCAGCACCACGCTGGTGAACCCCTCGATCGCGTTCAGCGGCGTCCGCAGTTCGTGCGACATGGTGGAGAGGAATTCCGACTTCAGGCGCGAATTCTCTTCGGCGAGGCGCTTGGCTGCCTGCAAATCGCGGATGAGCTGTTCGCGCTCTTCAGCGCGCCGTTTCTGCTCGCTGACATCACGCGAAACGATGACAACGGCGTTGTCGTTCAGACGGCTGTAACGCGCCTCGAACGACTGCTTGCCAAACGGCAGATCGATGGTGAATTCGTACACCTGCACCTGCCCGGTGCGGATGGCTTCGCGCGACTTTTCGAGCATGACGCCGGCGTTTTCGGGCGGGACCAAATCCATCGCGGTCTGATTGACAAACTGACTCGCCTCGAACTCCGGTGGGACGATCGAGCCGCCGTAAAATTCGATCAGCCGCCCGTCCGTCCCCATCGTCACCACCAGGTCAGGCAGGGCGCGCACCACCGCCGACAGGCGCGCTTCGTTGTCGCGCAGCGCGTTCAACCGTTCCTGAAGCTGGCTGGTCATGGCGTTGAACGACTGCGACAGCGAGGCGATCTCGTCCCTGCCTGGCACGTTCGTGCGAACGCTCAGATCGCCCTTTTCCACCGCAGCGGCAGCACGGGCGATCTGGAGGATCGGGCGTGCCAGACGGTTGGAGGCGTAAGCGATGATCAGTGTGGAGATGATCAGGATGACCGCCACAACGCCCAGCGTCGTCGCCAGACGCGCCCTGGCTGGGGCGATGACCACTTCGTAATCTGTCTGCGTCACAACGCGCAGGGTCTGGTTGGCGAGCGGCAGCGCTGTACTGGCGATGATCGCCTCTTCCACATCCAAGCCAGCCGCCCGCCCATCCTCAGATGGCGCATTGAACACCGTGCCGCGCAGCACAAAGTTCGGGTTGCGGTGGGCGAGGATGGTTCCCGCATCATTGGTGATGAATGCTTCTGTGCCCTCGCTCAGGTTCAGCACACGCAGCACCTCATCGCTGATCGTCTGGAAGCGAATATCCGCCACCAGCAGATAGCCGATCTGCCCGGTCAGCAGGTCTTCGACGGGCATGACCAGGCTGATCAGACGGTCACGCGCTGCCTCGTTGAAATACACCTCGCTGAATGAGGGATTGCGGGTCTCCAGGGCGACCTGAACGGTCGGGTCAGCGCTCAGATCGCGCAGGTTGCGCGTGGTGACGACCTCACCGCGCGTGACGCGCAGGGTTTCCTGCCCCGCTGCATCTGCCACCGACACCTGATAGTAGGCAGACTGCTTGCTCAGCAGGGTGAGCAGGACAGTCCGTCGGGCATCGGAGGACAGTTCATCGAAGCCGTACACCTGGGTGAGCGTGAACAGCTCTGCTTCGCGCTCGCCAAAATAAGCAGACAGCGAAGCGGCGGCACGCTGGGAAATCTCACGCTGAATGATCGTGGACTGGTCGATCAGCACATTGAACCCACTCACAAAGTTGAAGATGCTGATCGCGGCAAGCGGGATGAACACCAGCACGAGGAAGATGAGGATGAGGCGCGTTCGCAGGCTGTTCAGCATGGACGCCTTTCCTTTTCAGTCAGGGGGGCTGGCATCGGATCAGGAATCGCTGAACATGCTGGGGGGCTGCACATCGCCGGGGCGGATGATCAGGTCCGCCTGGCGCAGGATGCTGAGCGGCACGGACACCCCCAGCTCCTCGGCAGCCTGAAGGTTGATGGCGAAACGGTTCTCCGCAATGATCACTGGAATATCCGCCGGGGGAGCCCCGCGCATGATCTGATCCACGATCTGGACAGTCTGGCGCGTGGTGATCGTCAGGTCCGGTCCGTAGTTGACCACATACCCCTCGACAGGGAAGCCGAGAAAACCCGCGATCGGGATATTGCGCTCTGCCGACACCGCGCGCAGGGCACTTTGAAATGCCTCATCGAACGGCAGATACGGCGTGACGAACAGCCAGTCGATGTCTTCGGGAACCTGCTCCAGCGCACGCAGCCCTGTCTCCAGATCGCTGACCGGCGCGGCGTCGATGCGGATGCCCAGCTCTTCACCCAGCGCGCGTACCTGCTCCAGAATGAACTCGCCTTCCAGCGCGTTTGCAGAATACAGATAGTACACCGCGCGGGTGTCCGGGTTGATCTCGTTGAGCAGTTGCAGGCGGCGGGTATGGTGCAGGTTGCTCACCACGCCGGTCGTGCGCCCGCCAGGGGCGAGCAGGCTGGCGACCGCGCCCGTCACCACCGGATCGTCCGAGATGGCAAACACGATCGGGATGTCTGTCTGGGCGCGCATCATCACCGCATCGGTATCCGTCTGCACGACCAGCAGATCGACGGGCAGACTGATCATCTGCTGAACCTGCTCGAAATACGCCTGCATGATCCTATCCGGCGCAACGCCCTCCAGCGAGATCGTCATGTAACGGACGGTCTCCCCCTCCACATACCCCAGCGCGCTCATCTCTTCGATGAAACCTTCCGGGTTAAAAGCCAGAATTCCGATGGTAAACTCATCCTGAGTTTGTGCCAGCGCTGGCGCGGCAAGGACGAAAACGAAAAGACTGATCATAATCCGCTGTAAAACGTCACGCACGAACCGCATAGAACACCCTTCTTCCGGCAGGCTGCTGCGTCATCCCATAAAGCGATACGGGAGAAGATCGCAATACTGATACAAAGATGGATTGTACGGTATAGTTAGCATATCTTGCAAGCGCTTTCAGAGAGCGTTCACATGAATTTTTTCCGAATTTCCGGCATTTTCTATTAGGGAGAATACATCATGACCCTGTTACTCGGTCTCGACATCAGCACCACCGGAGCGAAAGCACTGGTCATCGACCAGGCGGGGCGCGTCATCGCCTCGCATTCCACCCCCCAGCCGATCCAGCAGCCTCACCCACTGTGGAGCGAGCAGCGCCCCGCCGACTGGTGGGCAGGCATGGTGGCGTCGATTCGTGCAGTGCTGGCTGCACCAGGCGTCAGCCCGGAAGCGATCGCCGCCGTCGGGCTGACCGGGCAGATGCACGGCATGGTGCTGCTGGACGATGCGGGCGAGGTGCTGCGCCCTGCCATTCTGTGGAACGATCAGCGCACCGCCGCCCAGTGCAACGCCATGACCGAACGTCTCGGCTTCGATCGGCTGATCGCCCTGACGGGCAACCGCGCCCTGACCGGGTTCACCGCCCCTAAAGTGCTGTGGGTGCGCGATCATGAGCCGGAGGTATTTGCACGGGCGCGTCATCTGCTGCTGCCCAAAGATTACATCCGCTTCATGCTGACGGGCGACCACGTGATGGACGTGAGCGATGCGGCGGGCACATCTCTGCTCGACGTGGCGCACCGCCGCTGGTCGGACGAGGTGGTCAGCGCGCTGGACATTCCGGCATCGTGGCTGCCCCGTCTGGCGGAGGGGTCGGAGGTGACCGGGGTGATCAGCGCCCATGCTGCTGCCGAAACGGGCTTGTGGGCGGGCACGCCTGTGGTGGGTGGCGGTGGCGACCAGGCGGCGGGCGCGGTGGGTGTCGGCGCGGTCGAAGCGGGGATCATCGGCTTGTCGCTGGGCACGTCTGGCGTGGTGTTCGCCCCGCTCGATGCCTACGCCTACGAACCGCAGGGCAGGCTGCACGCCTTCTGCCACGCTGTGCCCGGCATGTGGCATTTCATGGGTGTGATGCTCAGCGCAGCGGGGTCGCTGCAATGGTATGCCGACACGCTTGCCCCAGGCGAATCGTTCGACACCCTGCTCGCGCCTGCCGCTGACATCCCGCCAGGGGCGGAAGGGCTGCTTTTCCTGCCCTACCTGACCGGAGAGCGCACCCCGCACCCCGACCCGCTGGCGCGCGGGGCGTTCGTCGGGCTGACGGCGCGCCACACCCGCGCCCACATGACCCGTGCCGTGCTGGAAGGGGTGGCATTCGGGCTGAAGGACAGCTTTACCCTGATTCAGGCGAACGCGCCGGGCGGCGTCCGCGAAGCGCGCATCAGCGGCGGCGGGGCGAAAAGCCCGCTGTGGCGGCAGATCATGGCGGACATCCTGAATGCGCCACTTGCCACCACCAACAGCACTGAGGGCGCGGCGTTCGGCGCGGCGCTGCTGGCTGCCGTCGGCGCAGGGCTGTACCCGGATGTGCCGTCGGCGTGCCGTGCAACTATCCAGACGGGAGACATCACCGTCCCCACCGCCGACGCCGACCGCTATGCGCCGGTCTACGCCAACTATCAGGCGCTCTATCCCGCCCTGAAGGAATTGTTTACGCGCATCTAATACGATACCCTTACGCTGTAGCGTGAGTGAGTCTACCCTATTGTGAGGCTGTGTGATGTTCCCACCCCCGAACAACCGACCGCCGGACGACAAAAATGACCCCGGTAATGGTAATCGTCCACCCGGTATGCCCAATTTCGACTGGTCACGCTGGATTTGGGTGTTCCTGCTGGGCGCGCTGATTCTGTGGAGCCTGCTGCGCCTGCCGGAGATGGTCAACAGCGTCTCGCCCAATCAGCCGATCGCCATCCCCTACTCCGAGTTCTATGAGCAGGTGACGAACGGCAACGTGCGCGAGGTTGTGCTTCAGGAATCCACCGCGACGGGCGTCTTTATCAACCCGGTGCGCTGGCCCGCCAATGGCTCTCCGCTGCTCCAGCAGGGCGTACAGCAGCGCGAGTCGCGCAATTTCACCACCACCCTGCTGCCGATCACCGACCCCGACCTGCCGCAGATTCTGCGCGCCAACAACGTGACGATCGTCGGGCGCGTGACCGAGCCGAACCCGATCCTGCTCTTCCTGCTCAACTTCGGTCCGCTGCTGCTGCTGGTCGGCTTCCTGCTGTGGTCAACGCGCCGCGCTCAGCGGCAGATGGGCGGGGTGTTCGGCTTCGGACGCACCCAGGCACGTCAGTACGATCCGGAAAAGCCCAAAGTCACCTTCGTCGATGTGGCAGGGCAGGACGCCGCCAAACGCGAACTGGTCGAGATCGTCGATTTTCTGAAAGAACCGGACAAGTACATCGCGCTGGGCGCGCGCATCCCGCGCGGCGTGCTGCTGGTCGGTCCGCCTGGGACGGGCAAGACGCTGCTGGCGCGCGCGGTGGCGGGTGAGGCAAACGTCCCGTTCTTCTCGATCGCCGCGTCGGAATTCGTCGAGATGTTCGTCGGCGTCGGCGCGAGCCGCGTGCGCGACCTGTTCGGCAAGGCGAAGGGCAACGCCCCGGCGATCGTCTTCATCGATGAGATCGATGCGGTCGGTCGGCAGCGCGGCGCGGGCTTGGGCGGTGGTAACGACGAGCGTGAACAGACGCTTAACCAGATGCTCGCCGAGATGGACGGTTTTGAGCAAACCGAGAGCGTGATCGTCATGGCGGCGACCAACCGCCCCGACGTGCTTGATCCGGCGCTGCTGCGCCCCGGTCGTTTCGACCGTCAGGTGACAGTCGGCTTGCCGGATCGTCACGGACGGCTGGAGATGCTCAAGGTGCATGTGCGCGGCAAACCGCTGGGCGAAGATGTCAACCTGGAGTCGCTGGCGAAAGTCACCGTCGGCTTCAGCGGCGCGGACATTGCCAACCTGACCAACGAGGCGGCGCTCAACGCCGCACGCCACAACCGCAAGCGCATCCTCGCCTCCGACTTCAGTCAGGCGTTCGAGCGCATCGCACTGGGCACGGAAGCGCCGCCGCTCTCCAACGAGCATGAGCGCCGCGTCGTGGCGTACCACGAGGCGGGGCACGCCATCACTGCTGCTCTCTCTCCCGGTGCAGACCCAGTCTTCAAGGTGACGATCGTCCCACGCGGGCAGGCAGGCGGCATCACCGCCTTCCAGCCGGAAGATGACCGCCGCCTGTACTCGCGCGATTATCTGTACAAGCGGATGATCGTCGGTCTGGGCGGGCGCGCCGCCGAAGAAGTAGCGATCGGCGAGATCACCACCGGGGCGAGCAACGACCTCCAGCAGGTGACGGCGATCGCCCGGCGTATGGTCTCCGCGTGGGGCATGAGCGAGGATTTCGGCTTGCTCAACTTCGGCGATGACGATCGCCAGCCCTTCCTGGGCTACTCGATGGCGGTCGGGCGAAGCTACAGCGAGCAGACCGCCGCGCAGATCGACGCCGAAGTGCGCCGCCTGGTGGACAGTGCTTACGCCGATGCCGTCAACCTGCTGCGCACCCACCGCGATAAACTCGACGCGCTGGCGCAGTCGCTGCTGACCAACGAGACGGTGGAACGCGAAGAGGTGCTGCGCATCGTCGGCTTGTCGCCGGATACCCCCGCCGAACCGCAGACCATCCCGGAACCGGATTTGCCGCTGGCATGACCGAGCGCGAAACCGCCTGGTTTGCGCTTTGCCTCACAGAAGGGATCGGGAGCAGCGCGCTGGATGCGCTGCTCTCGTCGTTCAGAGGCGACGCGCTGGCGATCCTGCGTGCTGACGAGACGGCGCTGCGCCGCGTGCGCGGCATCGGACAGGTGCTGTCCGCCCGCATCCGAGCGATCGACCTCGCCAGCGTCGCGCGCCGCCTCGACGCCTGGCGCGCGCACGACATCCACCTCCTCCCGCGCGAACACCTCGCCTATCCGCGCCGCCTGCACGCCCTGCCCGACCCGCCAGCGCTGCTGTTCGTGCGCGGCGCGCGCGATCTGCTGGCGCTCTTCCGCCCACCCACCAGCGGCGTGGTCGGCACGCGCACGCCGAGCGAGGCAGGCGCAGCCGAAGCAGCGCGCATCGCCAGGGAACGCGCCCGTGACGGCGCGATCGTGGTCAGCGGGCTGGCGCGCGGCATCGACACGCTGGCACACCGCGCCGCGCTGAATGCCAACAGACTGACGGCGGCGGTGCTGGGCGGAGGCTTCTTCCACCTCTACCCGCCCGAAAACGCCGCCCTCGCCAGACAGATGATCGAGATGGGCGGCGCGCTGCTGAGCGAGACCCCGCCAGACATGCCCGTCAGCCGTGAGCGGCTGGTGATCCGCAATCGGCTGATCGCTGCGCTCAGCGATCGGCTGGTCATGGTCGAGTCTGAGGCAGACGGTGGGGCGATGCACGCCGTGCGCTATGCCCGTCAGATCGGGCGGGTTGTGCAGACGCTCAACCTGCCCGCCAGTGGCAATCAGGCACTGCTGGCGGCAGGATGCGAGACGGCGTAACCCCGGACATGTGTACCAGAATTTTAATGTTGCATCCGCGTGATCCGCGCTATAATAAGGCATGGTAAAATCTGCATGATGCGGCGTTAACCCGCCAATTTATGCCTTATCAGAAGGTGAACCGTCGTGGCAAAGACACGCCGCAAACCGATCGATGATATTGCAGAGCGACTGCGCGACATCCTGGGCGAGCTTGAGCGACTTATCCAGCCTCAACCCGCGCCCAAGCCCGTCCGCGCCCCGGTGCATGTTCCGGTGCGCCCGCAGCGCCGCCCGCGCCCTGACCCGTATCGTTGAGCCAGCAGGGATACTTCACCCCCTGACGCGGCATAACGACCGCCACGACAGGGACATCCGCAGACACAAGCGACGCGCCGGACAAGACGGTGCGGAGTTCGCTTGTGTCTTTTCGTTTTCATTCGCGTTATGATCAGCAGCATTCATGCACAGCACAAAGGATGAAAGGCATTCATGAGCGAGCAGGAACGCATCCCGCGCCCCAGACAGGCGATGGAACAGAAGTGGCAGAGTCAGTGGGAAGCCGATGAAATCTACCGCGCGCGCGTGGACTGGAGCAAACCGAAGCATTACGCCCTGACCATGCTGCCCTACCCCAGCGGTGACCTGCATATCGGGCACTGGTACGCCATGACCCCTTCCGACGCGCGCGCCCGCTATATGCGGATGCGCGGCTACAATGTGCTGTTCCCGATGGGCTTCGACGCCTTTGGGCTGCCCGCCGAAAACGCCGCCGTCACGCGCGGCATCCACCCCGCCACCTGGACGTACCAGAACATCGAGCGGATGCGCGGGCAGCTGCGTTCGATGGGCGCGATGTTCGACTGGGAGCGCGAAGCCGTCTCGTGCGATCCGATCTATTACAAGTGGACGCAGTGGCTGTTCAAGCGCTTCTACGAATCCGGGCTGGCATATCGCGGTGAGGCGATGGTCAACTGGTCAGACACGCTGCAAACCGTACTGGCGAACGAACAGGCCATCGACGGCAAAGACGAGCGCACCGGGCAGCCCGTCATCCAGAA
>CAZTLS010000015.1:373-71134 GCA_964614405.1 uncultured Pleurocapsa sp. | reverse complement strand
ACGCCGGGCCGGAAATCGGTGTTGCGTCGACGAAGGCGTTCACCGCCAGCATCGTCGATCAATATCTGCTGGCAGTGTATCTCGGTCAGCTTCGCGGCACGCTGAGCGAGGCGGCGCGGCGCGAACATGTGCATCACCTGACGCGCCTGCCCGATCTGCTGGGCAAGGTGCTGGATCGCGAGCCGGAAGTTCACAAACTGGCACAGCAGGTCCATCACTACGCCAATTTCCTCTATCTGGGGCGCGGGATCAACTACCCGATCGCGCTGGAGGGGGCGCTCAAGCTGAAAGAGATCAGCTACATCCACGCCGAAGGTTACCCGGCAGGCGAGATGAAGCACGGACCGATTGCGCTCATCGACGAGAAGATGCCCGTGCTGGCGATCGCGCTGCGTGATGCGGTGTACGAGAAGATGATCAGCCAGATTCAGCAGGCGAAGGCGCGCGGCGCGGTGGTCATCGCCGTCGCCACCGAAGGCGACAAGGCGATCGCCGCCGAAGCCGACCACGTGCTGTACATCCCAGAAGCGCCCGCGCTGCTGACGCCCATTCTGTCGGTCATCCCGCTGCAACAGCTGGCATACGCCGTCGCCATCCTGCGCGGCGCAGATGTCGATCAGCCGCGCAACCTCGCCAAGAGCGTCACGGTGGAGTAGGGGGCGCACCCGCCGGGTCGCCCATTTCCCCAATCACCGCAGGGGCGCATCCACCGGATAGCGCCCCTGCCGCACCATCAGCATGACCACCAGCCCGACGCGAACACTGGTGGGCGTGACGCGGTTATCGTCGTTCACATCGCCCGTCCACAGCGGCGGAAACGGGGCGTCGATGCGGGGTAGCTGCTATTTCATGCCCGTCGTGGCGATCCCTGTCGTGATGTAGCGCTGGAGGAAAGCGAACACCGCCGTGATCGGCAGCAGTGTCAGCACGGTCATCGCCAGGATCAGGTTCCACTGCACCTGAAGTTCGCCTTTGAACGAGTTCAGCCCCACCTGAAGCGTGAACAATTCGTTGCGGCTCAGAACGATCAGGGGCCACAGGAAGTCATTCCAGCGCCACATGACCGAGAAGATCGCCAGCACCGCCAGCGCCGGGCGCGCCAGCGGCAGGATGATTTGCAGATAGATGCGCCACTCTGATGCGCCGTCGATGCGCGCCGACTCCAGCAGCTCATCCGGGATGGTCAGCATATACTGACGCAGCAGGAAAACGCCGGTCGGGGTCGCCGCGCCTGGGACGATCACGCCGAGCAGGTTGTTGTTCCAGCCGATCTCGGTGATGACCAGAAAGATCGGGATCAGGATGACCGACAGCGGTACGAGCAGCGTGCCGATCGTCAGGAACAACACTGTGTCGCGCCCGCGAAATTTGTACTTGCTCAGCGCGAACGCCGCCATGCTGTTGAACAGCAGCGTCAGGAAGGTCGCCGCGACGGTGACGATGACGCTGTTGGTCAGGTAAAGCACGAAGTTGAAGCGCTGCACCCCCTCCACATAATTCGAGAGGTCGAAGCGGATGATCTCGACGGGCGTACGGTCGTTGATGTTGACGCGCACCACCTCACCGGGGTCCTGCGGGTCGATCATCTGCGCCTCGATGCCCACGCGCCGTGCCTGCGCCAGACGCCGCACCGTGCCATCCGGGAGCGTGACATCGAACAGGGGCAGCGGGTTGTCAAAGCCCGCCACGACCGCCGTCTCCTGCTGATAGGGCAGCAGACGCGGTGGAAAGCGGATCAGCTCGGTGGGCGTCTTGAACGAAGACAGCACCAGCCACAGCACCGGACCGAACATCAGGATCGTGCCCAGTGTGAGATAGGCATACGTCAGCCAGTCGGTCATGTCGAGGCGGCGCTTGCCGCGTGTATTGGTCAGAAAATTCAGGATGGTCGCCATATGTCAGCTCCTTCAGGTGATCTCGCTGCGCCGACCGAGGCGGAGCTGCACCACCGTCAGGACGAGGAGGAACAGTGCCATGACCAGCGATGCTGATGACGCCAGACCATATTCCCTGGTCTGGTTGACGAACGCGGTGGTGTAGATGTACTGCACCATGTACACTGTCGATGTCCCTGGTCCGCCCCCGGTGAAGGCGAATACCTGATCGAACACCTGCACCGCGCGGATGAGCGACAGCACCAGCACCACGAACATGGTCGGCATGAGCAGCGGCAGCGTGATCTGCCAGAACGACTGAACATGGCTCGCGCCGTCGATGCTGGCAGCTTCGTAGTATTCCGATGGGATCGCCTGCAACCCCGCCAGCAGAATGAGCGTGAAGAAGCCCATCTGCGCCCACACGCTGATGAGGATCACCCACGTCTGTGACCAGGTCGGGTTGAGCAGGAACGGGATGCGCTGCCCGCCCAGCGCCACGATCAGCGCGTTGAGCAGCCCATCCTGCTGCAAAATCCAGCGCCAGATGAGCGCCACCACCACCGGCGAGAGCAGAACCGGGTAGAAGAAAACGCTGCGAAAGAAACCGCGAAAACGGATGCTGTTGTTCAGCGCCAGCGCCGTGATCAGCGCCAGCACCACCTGCAAGCTCACCTGCAGAAAGACATAGCTGCCCGTGTTACCCACCGCCCGCCAGAACAAATCCTGACGGCAGCTATTCGGGTTGAAGAAATCATCGCAGGTGAACAGGATGTTCAGATTTTCCATGCCCACAAACGGGCGATTTTGCGGGAAGAGGTTCGTCCCCCCTGTGAACGCATACACGAAGTTGAGCAGCATCGGCAGGATGATGAACACCGCAAAGATCGCCAGATTCGGCAGAATGAAGACATATGCCATGCCGCGCACCCCCACCAGATTTTGCAGGGGATGCATGATCAGGTCGAGCAGGTCGATCAGGCGGCGGTAAAGCCATGACAGAAAAAAAGTGATCGGTGAAAGAAGTGTCTGGAGTGTCAAGGTCAGAATCTCCAATCCGCTTTTTACAAAAAACATCGGGCGCAGCCACCCCCGACCGTGACTGCGCCCGACTGTGACTGCGCGCCGGGAATTAGCTGGCGGCAAGCGCGGTATCGATGTCCTGCTGCAAGCGCACCAGCGCCTCATCCAGCGTCAGCTCGCCCACCAGCACCTGCGTCAGGCGATCGCGGATCGGGTTATTGATGGCGAACGCCTTGCCGCCGAACTGAAGCTGATACGCCTGCGGGCTGAGGTTGGGCACTTCCGCCGCAAATGCCGACAGCGCAGCTTTGGCGGCTTCGTTGTCCGTCTGGAAGTCGAGTTCACCCAAGCCCAGGTGCGCCGGGATGAAGAGCGTGCGCTCGTGGAAGGCGCGCGCCACTTCCGGCTGCACCAGATATTCCATCAGACGCGCCACTTCCGCCGGGTGGTCGGTGGCGGCATACGCCACCAGCATCGTACCGCCGGGCATCCCCGACGCGCCGCCCGGACCGGACGGGTTCGGAACGACTTCCCAGTCAAAGGCATCGCCGATGCGGTTGGCGAAGTTGTTGACCTGCCAGCTGCCGCTCATGTACATCACGACCTGACCGTTGATGAAGAAGTCCGCCGCTGCCGCATAGCTGCCGCCGGAGCCGATCCACACCTCAGCCGGGGTGATCCCTTCCGTATGCCAGTCGATGAACTGCTGCGCCATTGCGCGGAAGCCGGGGGTATCGACAGTGACCGTACCATCGTCATTGAACAGCACTGCACCGCTGCTGAAGAGCGGACCCGCCAGACGGTGACCGCTGCGGTCGATGGCAACGGCGTAAGGCGTGCCGGTCGCTTCCGCCACCTGGCGCGTCACTTCCGTCCATTCCGCCCACGTCACTGCGTCGTTGGTGTCGCTCGGCACGGCGATGCCCGCCTGCTCGAACAGGGTGCGGTTGATGTACGGCGCAGAGACGGTGAACTGATTCGGGAAACCGTGCAGCCCATCGACATCTTCGTCACCAGAACGCAGCGCCGCCAGCACCGCCGGGTCGAAGTACGACTCCCACGCTGCTGCATCTTCGAGGTAGGGGCGCAGATCGAGATAGAAACCGTAGTAGGCATCAAAATTGGTCACACGGGCGATGTCCGGGGCTTCACCCGCCTGCACACGCAGAGGAAGCTGCTCCAGAATGGTGTTGTACGCCACGATGTCCAGCACGACGCGAATGTCAGGGTTGGCGGCTTCAAATTCATCCAGCAGCCCGCGCAACACCTGGCTCTCGTTGCCGTCGTCATACCACGTGATACGCAGCTCGACCGGCTGCTGCGCCATGACCGATGCGCTCATCAGAAGCAGCGCCACCACCAGAAGGACAGACAAAATTTTCTTCACAGATACGCCTCCAGATTTTACGATTCTTACTGCCAAAAATTAGTCGTGATCGCGTTTATATCCCATTCCGGGGCGATCGCGCAAGGGGGCGTCCACTTACCGACCACGCATAAACGCACTGATGAGCGATTGTACCGCATTTTGCTCGTCAAGCCCAAGCTGTCCCCAGAAGAAATCCGCATCCACCACCCTGCCCTCCCCTACATCGCCGTAGCGCCGAAGCCATGCGAAGAAAGCCTCCGTCCCCAGCACATCGCGCACCTGATGCAGCATGGTCGCACCGTTCAGATACACCGCGTTGATGTACTCGCGCACGGTAGCGAAGTCATACACGGCGCTGTCCACCCGCCGACCGCTGAAATTGGCGGGCAGGAACATCCGTACCCGGAAGCCCCACCACCAGTCCACCCGTTCCGGGTAGAACTCTTCGTAGAAGATATGCTCGCTGTAGGTCGAGAGCGCCTCATCGAGCCATGGAGCAAGCGCCTGATCGTTGCCCACACGGGCATACCACCACTGATGTGCCACCTCATGCACTGTGATGATGATCAGGTAAGACTCGACCGTACCTGGGTTAGTGCGGAACCACTGATCGCCCACGAACACCAGCCCGCTGAATTCCATGCCGTCCGGGAAATCGCCCTGTACCACCACAAAGCGCGGATCGCGGTACATGCCGAACAGATCGCTGAACATCGACAGGCTCTGCGTGGCAGCCGTCAGGACCTGCTCCGCCCCATCGACACGCCCAGCCGGGGTATCGACAACGGCATTGTCAAAGCTGTATACCTCCACCAGCGTCCCCTGTTCGCTGATCGCTTCCGCCCGCCGAAAGAACGGACTCAGGCTGAACGCCACTTCGCGGCTGCTCAGGCTGGTGATCTGCCAGATGTTCGGCTCGAGCCGTTCCACCAGCCCAGGCGCTGCCAGGGTGACCCCGGTGGGCGCGTCGGTCAGCGACAGCCTGACCGACCAGTCGGCGATGGCACTGGTGATCTGTTCGCCGATGACGGTGATGTTGTACGTCGCCCACGCATCCTCACGATGGTGCGCCAGCGTGATCAGCGCATGACCGAGGTTAACCTGCCGGTTGCTGAAGCCGAAATAGCCCGTCCGCCCAGCCGACCCTTCGGCAACGGCTGGGATGTTCAGCCCGTAGCTGAACGTCACTGTAATCAGGCAGCCTGGGTCGAGGGGCGCGGTCAGGTCGAGGGTGATCTGCCGTCCCACCACCTCCACCCCATCCAGATCACGATCCGCCGCCGCACTCCGCAGGATGAACGCGCCAGGCGTGCGATTCGCCTCCACGTTGAAGACCAGCGTCTCGGTCGGCTGGCTGAGCGGGTTGGCAAGGGCGATCGTCTGGCGCACATCAGCACGTTTTTCACGATAATTCAGTGTGATCTCAGCAGTATGGCGCGGGATGGCACGGGACGCACAGCGCGGCGCATCCCCCTGCTGCGTCGGGGAATCCGTCGGCGCGGTGGGCGGGCTGGGCGCGGCGTGCAGATCACGCACCGGGGCAATCAGGCTCGCCTGAGCAAGGCGAAATACCGTCGGCGTGGCGATCGCCTGCTCCTGCACCGGGGACAGATTGCACGCCGTCAGCAGGACGATCATCCCTGCCCGTATCATCATCTTCCACATTCCCTGCACGCTCACAACCCCTCCATGCCCTGCCCAAACCATCGATCAGCCACCGACCTTGTGCGACTTGTCATTCCGAAACAACGTACACCTTATCGCATGAAGGCAATTCATGCTATGCTTGGTGGACGTTCACAATTTTCTCATATGCCCCGCTCTAACCGGGAGGTTCCGCTTGAAACAGCATTCGTATTCAGACTCATTCTTCGGTCTCATTCAGCTCACCCGCTGGAAAGAATACGTCCCCTTCGTCATCCCTCTCACCGTCATCGGCGCGCTGCTGGCTGCCCGCCCAAACGACATTCACCTCGACTGGCGGCTGATCGCCGTCACTCTGGCGAACATCCTCGCCGTCGCCTATGCGTTCATGATCAACGACATTGAAGATGCGCCAGACGACGCGCGCGATCCCGCACGGGCTGCCCGCAATCCGGTGACGAGCGGGCGCGTCAGCGTGCGGATGGGCTATGCCGCGTGCCGACTGGTCGCCGCGCTCACGCTGGCGCTCTATGCGCTGGGCGGGGTTTGGGTATTCGCCATCGGCGTGGCGACGCTGCTGCTTTCGCACCTCTATTCGTGGCGTCCGGTGCGCCTGAAGGCGTGGCCCGTCACCGACATCCTGTCGCATTCGCTCATGCTCAGCGGTCTGCTGCTGCTGGCAGGGTATTTCGTCTATCACGATGCGCCCGGCATCGTCTGGTTCGTGGCAGGCGCGGTCACGCTGGTATCGGTCTACGGTCAGTTGTACAACCAACTGCGCGATTATGACATGGATGTCGCCGCCGGGCTGTACAACACCGCCATTGTACTGGGAGAAGCCAACACGCGCCGCGCGATGTACCTGTCGATCGGGCTGGCGCTCACCTGCCTGCTGGCAGCGATCGTGCAGGGCGCGTTCCCGCTCTGGCTGGCGCTGGTCGTCATCGCCAGCGTGCCCGTCAGCATGATCTTCCGCAACGGAGGAGACATGCGCGGCGGTGGCGGTGTGGTCGTCGATGCCAGCGGCGCGGCGCAGATTCAGGTGATCATCATGTTCAACATGATCATGGCGGCATGGCTGGTCGAAGCGCTCTACGTCCAGACGTTCATCGGCTGAGAGGCTGCACCACGTGAATGACATTCACAGCATCCTGTTCAACGCGCACATCCTGTTTTCACTCTTTCTCGGCGTGTGGGCAGCGGTCATGGCGGGGCGTAATCAGCCGATCTCCGGCAATTTCTGGGGCGCACTGGCGACGATCACCATCCTCGCTGCTGTTATCCTCGTGGTCGGCATCATCATGACCCTGAGCGGGCTGCGCCCGGAACGCCTGCTCACCTACTATCTGTACATGGCATGGCTGGTCGTGCTTCAGCCTGGGCTGTTCACGCTGATGCGCGGGCGCGACGATCGCAGCGCTGCCATCGCTTTCGCACTGCTCAGCTTCTTCAACGCCAGCACCTCCTTCAGCATGTTGCAGCGCAACATCATCGGACCCTGGTTCCCGGAGATGCTGTGAGACCGCCGTGCGCCGACTCGTCTTTCTGCTGATAGGCAGCCTGTGGGTGTGGGTGGGCTGTGCCCCGCCCCCTACCCCGTTTCCGGCGGCGATCATCCCCACCCCAACCGTCATCCAGACGCAGCCTGTCTCCCCGACGCCGCCTTTCGACCAGACGATCGCGCTGCTGCTCGATGCACGCCAGCCACCGCTCGATGACCCGGCAATCCTCACCCTGGTCACTGAGTCGATCGACCCGGCGGCGTTCGCTCAAGTGCTGGCGCAGTATGCCGCACAGCCCCTTCAGCGGGGCTTAGCCCCTCTCAACCCGCTCACCGCGCGGACGGAACTGGCAAATCTGGGCTATCCCGATGGTCTGGCGCTGGAGATGGCTGGAGATGTCCCAAGCATCGACCAGTTCGCCGCGCTGCTGCGCCCCTATGGGCTGGAGATTCGGCTGATTGAAGCTGATGCAGGGGCACATCTGGTGTGGCGGGCAGAACGCGCTGCTCAGCCTCCTTCCACAGCCGAAGGGCAGGTACGCATCCCGGTCGTCCTGCTGCCCGCCCAGGCAGCATCAGGTGCACCATGAATGCCAGGATCGACGACAGCCGCATCGATGCCCTGCTCGGCGTCTGGGCGGGAGCGCTCATCCGTCTGATGGCACGCGAAGCACATCATGCAGGGGTGAAGCTGTACCTGGTCGGTGGCATGGTGCGCGATCTGCTGCTCGGTCGTGCCAACCATGACACCGACATCGACTTCACCGTCGAAGGTAACGCGATCGCCTTCGCTCAGACGCTGCACACCCGTTTCGGGGGAAAGCTGGACACTTTTCCGCCTTTCGGCACAGCAAAATGGCGGCTGGCTGATGCTGCACTGCCCCTCGCTTTTCCAGAAGGCAGCAGCCCGATCGATCACCTCGATTTCGCCACCACCCGCACTGAGACGTATGCCCGCCCAGGCGCGCTGCCCATTGTGCGCCCGGCGTCGCTGCATGACGACCTGCATCGGCGGGACTTCACCATCAACACGCTGGCGGTGCGCCTGGAGCCGGAATGGGGGACGATCCTCGACCTGTTCGGGGGCATCGCTGACCTCAGAGCAGGCGTTGTGCGGGCACTGCATCCGGACAGCTTCATCGATGATCCCACACGCATCCTGCGCGCCTGGCGCTTCGCCCATCGGCTCAGCTTCACCATCGCATCAGATACCGCTCAATGGATGCACGCCGGGCTGGAAGTCATGCCCGCCGTCACTGGCGAACGGCTGCGAAACGAACTCACCCTCATGCTGGGTGAACCCAACCCGGCACAGGGGATGGAAAAACTGGCAGCAGCAGGCGTGCTGACCGCGATTCACGACGCTTTCACCCTGCCGACCGACCTCAGTCAGCAGTTCGCTGCGCTCGACGACTATGCTGCCAGCCACCCCGCGCCTGACCTGATCGCTGCCCGCTGGCTGACGATCCTCGCAGCGCTGACCGACGAAGCCCGCGCTCAGCTTGGAACGCGCCTGCTCTTCCCGGCACACACGATCGCCCGTGCCGGAGCGCTGCGGGCGCTGCTGCACGGCGTCCACCCCGATGCCCGCCCCAGCGCACTGACTGCGCTTTTCGAGGCACATGATGGCGCGCACCCACTCATCCATTTCACGCTGAGCGCGCTGCTGCCGCTTCCCGCCCGCAAGTGTGCCCGCCAGTTCATGGAGACGTGGCGGCATGTGCGTCCGCTGACTAACGGCGATACGCTGCGGGCACGCGGTTTGCGCCCCGGTCGGTGTTTCGGCGTCATCCTCACCCGGCTGCGTGCCGCATGGCTGGATGGCGAGATCAGCACAGAAAGTGAGGAAAACGCGCTGCTTGCGGGTATCATCGCTTCAGAGGTGTGCGATTGAGAGCGCACCCGCTGGCAATCATGCAGCATGTCGTTTACAATGTTCGACAATTGCCACAGATAACACTGGCACAGAGGCTTCGTAATCATTATGGCGATTCAACAGGACGCGCCGGTGCGCGTCACCCGCTGGACAGGCGGACAGCACCCTACCCTCTCCCGGATCACCCGTCAGATGCAGAGCGAAGGGCTGCGCCCTTACGACTGGAAGAACACCCCCAACTATCGCTACCCAGTGTGCAGTCATGGCTACGCCAAAGTGCTGTACGTCGTCACAGGCAGCGTCGAGATCAGCCTGCCAGACAGCGGCGCGCGGGTCAAACTGCGCGAAGGGGATCGCATCGACATCCCCGCTGGGGTGCGTCACGGCACGCTGATCGGCACAAGCGGCGCGCACTGCATCGAAGCCGCTGTGCGCCGCTGAGCCGAACGGTCTCCCACTTTATGCCTTTTCGCCAGCAGATCACCCGAACCCCCGCCATCGATGTGCGGTGGTGGTCGTTCGCCGTGATCGGCGCGGTCGCCCACCCGGTCATCTGGTCGTATGCCGACCTGGTGGCGATGCCCCACCTTGAACGCTGGTCACCCGTCATCTGTCCGATGACCCGCGCCAACCCAGTCTACCGCGAAGCGATCTGGTGCGGTGTCCCGCTGGGCGCACTGATGCAGTCGGTGACGCCGATCGGCGCGCCTCCGGTTGCCCGCATCGAAAGTGCAGACGGTTACGCCACTGTTGTGCCCTCGCACCTGCTGGACAGGGCATTGCTCGCCATCAGATGCGACGATCGCCCTCTCAGTCCCGATGACGGCGCACCCGTCCGCCTGATCTTGCCTGGAAACGGCGGCTACAATCATGCCAAGTGGGTCGAACGTGTCACGCTGACGCATTTGCACGACGGCGGCGTCTGGGAATCACGCGGCGCATCACCCGATGCGTCCATCCAGCCCGCTGCCTGGCTCACGCATCAGTCAGTGAGCGGGGGTCAGGTCGCACTGGGCGGCGTGGCGCTCGTCCCGCACGGGTCAGGACGGGCACACATCCTGCTCAGCATCAGCGGCGGGATGCCCATCTCAGCACACATCACCGCGATCCGCGATGAACCGGCTGCGGGCTTGCGTCGGCTCACCTGGGCGCTTACCTGGCGTGCGCCGCACAGCGGACAGTTTCCGCTGACGCTCCGGGTGGACAGCGGATCAGACGCGCCTGCCCCATCGCACGTGTACACCCTTGAGGTCGTTTAGGATGCCGATCAGCCGTCGCGCTTTCCTCGGCACATCCGGCACAGCGCTGGCTGTGGGGGCATTGCACAGCCTGCCGACGTCCATCAGCGTACCTGCGCTGCCAACGCTCACACGAATGCGCGCGCTCACCTCAACACGCCTGTTCAGCCATTTACACCCCGATGCGCCGATCGTGCGGCGTGTCTGGCAGCATGAGCTGCTGGCACTGCATGGCATGGATGAGCGCTGGGCATATACCGATGACGGCTGCCTGCCTGCCGCCGATATACAGCCCGTCGCCGCGCCTGACCCGGCACAGCCCGCCGCCGAAGTCGGCTGGGCAGAGGTCATCGCCCCGTATGCCACTGTCCATGCCTGGGCAGACGACGATGCGCCACAGCAGGCGGTCATCCCGATCGGCAGCGTGGTGGAGGTGATCGATCGGCTGGAGACGCGCACCGGGATGTGGCTGGGGGTTACCCTTGAGCAGGGGGCGATCGGCTGGTCACGCGCAGCGGCATGGGGCAAAGCGACCTTTCATGAAGCGATCGAGGGCGGCTGGATGCTGCGAGCAGACCGCGAAGCTGGTCAGGTTATGGTCATCGATCGCACGGGCACGCTCATCGGGTCGATGCCGGCGACGGTCGATGTGCCCGCTGGCACATTTCTGGTCAGCGCGCGCACGCCCGGCGATGTACTGACTGATGCCGATGGCGTGCATCATGGCGTACCTGGGCTGCTGAAGGCGGGCGATCTGACCCTCTTCGGCAAAACCTGGCACAGCACAACCCCAGCGCCTGGGCAGCTCGCTCTCCCGGCTTGGGCGGCGCGCTGGCTGTTCAGCCGGGTCGATCGGGTGGCAGTGGTGTAGAATGAGCGTAAGAACAGGACGGGGCAAACTCGTCCTGAATGATGTTCGTCCTTCAGAAATGGTGTGTTCGCTGACATGGATGTCCCTCTCCTTCTGGCGGTCATCGCCGGGCTGGTCTCGTTCCTCTCTCCGTGTGTGCTGCCGCTCGTCCCGGCGTATATCGGCTATATGGGTGGGCGCGTCACGCATACTGTCGCCATGCAGCAGGGCACAGCCGTCCTCGCACGCCCACCGCTCAGCGCACGGCTGAGTACCGTGCTGCACAGCCTCGCCTTCGTGCTGGGCTTCACGCTGGTATTCGTGGCGATCGGGCTGCTCAGCACGGCGTTCCTGTCGCTGATCGGGCGGCAGAATGTCAGCTTCTTCACCGGGGTGATCGGGCGGGCGGGCGGTCTGCTGATCATCTTCTTCGGGCTGCATTTCATGGGCGCACTCGCCGCACTCTTCCGTCGTGCGCTGGCAAACCCGCGTCTGCTCAGCAGTCCACTGCTGGCGGTGCTGGCGCTGGTGCTGACCGCTATCGCCGTCACCTGGATTTTCGAGGACTGGCTGCCCGCCCTGCCCGCTGTCGCCGGGCTGGGGGTGTGGTTCTTCATCGCCGGTGCGTTCAGCACGCCGACAGATTTCTGGACGCGCGTCATCATAGGGCTGCAAAATGCCCTCTATGCTGACACGCGCCGCCAGATGACCGCACGCGCCGGGCAGGGTTACGCCGGGTCGCTGGCGATGGGAGTCATCTTCTCAGCCGGCTGGACGCCGTGCATCGGACCGATCTACGGCGCGATCCTGACGATGGCGGCGACAGGTGGCGACCCGGCTCAGGCGGGCGTGCTGCTCACCGCCTATTCGCTCGGTCTGGGCATCCCGTTCATCCTCGCTGCACTGCTGCTCGACGGCGCGCAGGGCATCCTGCGCCGCCTGCAAAAGCGGCTGAGGGCGATCGAGGTGCTGTCGGGCATCTTCCTGATCGCCATCGGCATTCTGGTCGCCAGCGGGCGGCTGCAAAGCCTGAGCCAGAACTTTGCGCTCCAGTTCGCCGATTTCTCGTATCAGCTTGAGGAATGCACCATCGACCTGTACGAAGGCGCGATAAGCCTGAGCGACCTGCCGGGCTGCATGTCAGGCGACGCCCCGGCGTCATGAATGCCCGCGCCAGGCTGATCGCCGCGCTCGCCTGCTGGGTGGGCGCGGCACTGCTGGTGCTGCTGGCGGGCTTGCCCGAACATCCCGCCGGGATCGGGATCATCCGTCAGGATGGGACGCGCATCGCCCCGGTCATCGGCGCATATGCGCCACCGTTTACGACCCGCACACATCAGGGTGAATCCTTCGCGCTCGATACAGCTCAGCCGACGGTCATCAACTTCTGGGCAACATGGTGCATCCCGTGCGCCGTCGAAATGCCTGAACTGCAAACCCTGCACGAGGCGCTGCCCACTGTGCAGGTACTCGCCGTCAACACAGGTGAAGATGCAGCGACGATCGCGGCATGGTCGGATCGCCATGCGCTCACTTATCCCCTGCTGCTCGACCCCGCCGGGCAGATCACCGCGCTGTACGCCGTGCGCGGGCAGCCCGTCACCTTTGTCATCGCGCCCGGAGGACTGATCCATGCCGTGTTTTACGGCGCGGTCGATGCCGATCGGCTGCGCACCGCGCTCGCTCCGCTGCTGACGGGCTGACGCCGCGCCGCGCTTCGGTGTACACTTTGGGACAGCGTGTCCACCTACAGAAAGTGACCTGTCCTCATGGCGAATTCGCCTCCCTCCCGCCCCTCGCTGGGGCTGCGCCTCAACATCGGGCTGCTGCGCTTCTCCCGAAACTGGCTGCGCGTCTTCCTGGTCGTGCTGGGGCTGTACGCTGCGCTGCCCTGGGCTGCGCCGACGCTCATGCACTTCGGCTTCGACGCCCCGGCGCGCGCCCTCTATTTCCTCTATGGACCTTTCTGTCACCAGTTCGCTTTTCGTTCCTTCTTCCTGTTCGGCGATCAGTATGCCTACCCGCGCAGCATCGCCCGTACCGACCTGACGCCGTATGAGGCCTACATCGATGACTCGCCAGAGTTCGACCAGGCGCTCGCCGCGTGGGTCGGTCGCCCAACCGGGATGTTCCCAACCGTCGAGGCGTTCATCCCATCGATCTGGTCGTTCGAGCTTCAGTTCGCTTCGCGCGATTTCTTCGGTACAGAACAGATGGGCTACAAGACGGCGCTTTGCCAGCGCGACGTATCTTTGTACGCGGCGATGTTCGCTTTCAGTGTGATCTACAGCATCCCGGTGATACGCCGCCGTCTGCGTCCGCTGCCGCTGCTGCTGTATCTGTTCGCAGGCGTGCTGCCGATCGCTCTGGACGGCTTCAGCCAGTTGTTCGGCTATGTGCCCTCCGGGTCGGTCATCCAGTTCTGGCAACCGCGCGAGACGACGCCTTTCTTCCGTGTGCTGACCGGGGCGATCTTCGGCGCGATGACCGGGTGGCTGGCGCTGCCCTACCTGGAAGACTCGTTCCGCCAGACACGCGAACAGCTTGAAGAAAAGCTGGCACAGGCAGGCATCCGCATCCCCTGATCGGGAACACAGGCACAAGCCCGCACAGGATACAAAAGGAGCGGGGTGGTCACTGGCTGACCACCCCGCCCTTTTTCACATCCCGGTTTGCCGGGTCATCCCGGTGCGTTTAGCCGCCGCCCCCACCGATAGAACCAAGCGGGGTACGGGTCGGGCTGGGCGTGCGCGTCGCGGTGATCGAAGGGGTAAGCGTCGGCGTATTCGTGCGCGTGAACGTCGGCGTCGGCGTGAGCGATGCCGTCAGCGTCAGTGTCGCCGTGAAGGTCGGCGTGAACGTCCGCGTCGGGCTGGGCGTGAAGGTGTTCGTGCGCGTGAACGTCGGCGTGAACGTCGCCGTATTCGGGGGCGTATTCGTCCGCGTCGGCGTGTTCGTCGGCAGCGGCGTATTCGTCCGCGTGAATGTCCGCGACGGCGTCGGGGTAATCGACGGAGTGTTCGTCGGCAGCGGAGTGTTCGTTCGCGTCGGCGTATTCGTTCGCGTCGGCGTATTCGTCCGCGTCGGCGTGTTCGTTCGCGTCGGCGTATTCGTCCACGTGAATGTCCGTGTTGGCGTCGGTGTAATCGACGGGGTGAGCGTCCGTGACGGCGTAAACGTGGCTGTAAAGGTGGGCGTGCGCGATGCCGTAAACGTCGCCGTCGGCGTCGCCGTATTCGTCGCCGTATTCGTCGGCGTGCGCGTCGCGGTATTGGTCGGCGAGGGCACTTCAGTCGAAATCAGTGTGGAGACGGAGACCGGGCAGGCGGGCGCATCGACGTAGAACGTCGTGTTGTTGAAGTCCGCCGGAATGGAGCCGAAGCTCGTCGCCACCGTGCCGCTGCCGCCGCCGCTGAACAGGAAGAAGACGCGGCGCAGCGTGCCGCCAGGCGGAACAAAAAGGCTGGTCTCCCAGGTCCCTTCGATCGGCGAGACGCCAGAGCTGGCTTCGCCGCTGCTGGTGTTCGGGTTGGCATCCGGTCCGACCCACAGGCGCGTGCTGCCAGGCGCACCGGGAGCCGTACCGCCGCCCCACACTTCAGACAGCACCATCGACGGATTACGCTTGTTCCAGACGAGGTTGAAGCCGATGACCGTCGCCGGGTTGACCGTGCGGTTGTTGATGATGTCGAAGCGCACGATGTTCAGCGGCTGGAAGATGACCTGAGACACGGTGACGCCGCCCGCCTCGCAGACCGGGGTATTGGTGAACGTCGGCGTCGGTCCGACTGTCGGCACGGGCGGGATGTAGTTGTAGCTGACCGCGCACTCGGTCGTGCCATTGAGGTCGTCATAGAAGAAGGTCGTGCCGTTGAACGTCTGGCGCGGCATGATGCCTTCGGTGAGCGTCGGTCCGTTGGCGAAGGTGATGAGGAAAGTATTCGCCCCAGGCTGCAGGAGCAGGTTGGTCGCAGTGCTGAATGGATACTCCGGCGTGCCGACCAGCGGGGTGGGTGTCCCCGGACCGACAGTGACGACATTGCCCACATCCGTGTTCGGCGCGTCCGCACCGGACCAGATGATATTGCCATTCAACTGGAAGACCTGAGCGATCTGCGATGGCGCACCCGCAACCCGGCTCCACACCAGTTGGGCACGGCGCAGCTCGGTCGGATAGCTGAGCGAGTTATTCAGCGTGAACGCGATCTGCTGCCCGCCGACATAACTGAGCGTGGTGCTGAGCGAGATGTTGGAACACTGGAACACGGGCGTGTTGGTCGCCGTGAACGTCGGCGATACCGTGAAGGTTGCCGATGGGGTGAAGGTGTGTGTCGGCGTGTGTGTATTCGTCGGACCGACAGTTTCGGGTGTATCCGATGGTGTGGCAGTGTAGAAAGTGCTGAGGATCGGCAGGTCACTGGCGATCGGTACAGCACGCGGCGCACGGAATGCTTCGTTGACTGCGACGCGACGCGCCTGAAGCGGGATGAACGGCGCGATGCCCAGCGGCGTGACCAGCGGATGGTTGAACGTCACCACCAGCGCCACCGTATCGCCAGGTCCGCCCGCATCCCACCAGGGCACGCCGGGCGTCACGCCATTGTTCTTATAGGCGTTATCCGTCCAGCCCTGGCTTTCCAGCGTGCCCCCGGCAGCCGGGTATTCCGTCAGCATACAGGCTGGCGCGCGCGGATCAGTGGCTGTACCGAAAGGCCCTTCCTGAAAGAAGGGGGGAAAACGGAAGCGGTTGGCTGGGTTACCAGGCTGCGGATTGTTGCGATCATCCAGCTTGCCTCGGCTGCTGCAGATCATGACGTCGAACCAGCCGGCTTCATCCGAGAAACGCTGGCGATAGTACTGCGGCGGCGTAGCCGGATTGTCATCATGGTCGCCAGGAAGAGGACGGAACCAGGGATACGCCCAGGGAAGCGTCTCGTAATCCGGGTAGCCAGTCAGATCAGCTGGTACGCCTACCGGTGGCGCTGGCAGGATTTGCGGACCGAGCGCCAGACCCGCCGCGCCGCGCCGCGCCTCATCGTAAATGCTGAGGATGCGTGCCAGGTCACGCCGACGGTTCTGGTCATCGGCATCGATCGGATCGCAGTCGTCACCCCCGTAAAAGGTGGCATAGATGCTCTCCGCACCCCCGCTGTAAACCTGGATCGGTGTTGCACCGGGGTAAGGGGTGATCGTGGTCAGCGTGCCGCGCTGGGCACGGTTGGCAGCAGCACGCGAGTCATTTTCTGCCTGAGTCGAGGCATCGAGTCTCTGATTGACCTGGCACGGCACAATCGAGTCGAGGTCGCCAGTATATCCGGATACCCGATCATCGTAGATGCGCGTGTCCAGTCGATAACGCTGATCGTCAAACTGCCCGGTTGCTGCTAGGCGAACAGCGGCGCGCGCCGAGTTTTGCAGCGTCACCCAAGCCTGGAAGATGCGCCCGAACTCGATCACCCCAAACAGCAGGATGAGCAGAACAGGCAGGGTGAGCGCAAACTCCACCAGAGTTTGCCCGCGTCGTCGTACAGTCATCGTGTGCTGCTGC
This sequence comes from uncultured Pleurocapsa sp., assembly GCA_964614405.1. Taxonomy (GTDB): domain Bacteria; phylum Chloroflexota; class Anaerolineae; order Aggregatilineales; family Phototrophicaceae; genus Flexifilum. The sequence goes on along the minus strand of CAZTLS010000015.1, from coordinate 54,211 downwards.
TCGTTCATCAACCCTCCCGGTATCAGCATGACCGGTCTCATTACTGCGAAAGACGTGTAAACATACGCGAGGCAATCTCGTTAAACACTGCCACCAGCTCCGCCTCACCCTGAGCGACGAAATAGTTGCCGCAGCTCGTCCGGGGCAGAATTGGTTGATAATTCTCGCCAATGTCGCCAACCACAAATGGTTCTTCACATGCCCCGCGTGGACCCCAGTCGGTTGTGGTGACATCGCCCGTGAAACCGTTGGCGATACGCGCACCCATGCTGCGCTGCCAGTAATCGTTATCGATCTGGAAGTTATCGCCCACATCGGCGATGTAACGCAGCAATTCCTCGCCAAGGTAATCTTCGCGCCAACGCATCTGCGTCGGATTGGCTGGACGCGCGGGGGGATTACCACGCATACAGTTGGCGTTGCCTGCACACGGGTTGCCATCATCAGCATCGAAATTCAATCCGAAGCCGATGGTGAAAATAGTGGGCAGAAGCTGATTGGCAACACGTCCGCTGCCGCTCCCGGTGATCGCACCGGGCAGCGCCGCCACGCCGATCCAGTCTGCCCAGTCACGCGCGTAGTCGTCCACATCATAGAATTCATAGCAGTTCGGGTGGGCGTCCAGGATGAGCAAAGCCGGATTCGGGGCGACCGTGCCGCAGTAAGTGCGGGTGTAGGGCAGCAGGTCCTGGCAGTAAGGCGGAATGGTGTCACGCAGCAGCTCACCCGGATTGGCGGATGTGCCATACGGGCACAAGCCGAACGCACCATAGGCTGGTGCAGGCGGGGGCCACGCCGTCAAAGGCGTCGTACCACCGACTGCATTGAGCGGCTCATGAAAACCGGACACATTCAGGTTATAGACGTTCGGCGTGCCAGGCGGGTTGCCATTGCGCGTAACGGTGTTGCTGCCATTGGCAGCACCATCGCTCAGCATGACCATGATCCACACAGAACCTTCGCGCCGTCCAGCGGTGTAGAGCGTATTGCTGGCAGCAGCCAATGCGCCACCGATGTTCGTGCCGCTGCATGAGGCGCGGAATTCATAGGATACGGCTTTCGGCTCTGCACCCCCGGAATACCAGCTCGGCACAGTGTGCATATCGTCGATGAGCGAGCCGCCGCGTGGGCTGCCATCGGGCATGGTGCGCGCCAGCGAGAACGCTCCACCCACGAATGCCTTGTCATACGGACATGCGCCTAACGCCGGGTTGGTCACAAAATCATCGATGCGCGCATTCATCAGACCATCATACGTTCTCAGCGTGCTGCCATCGACGATGCGGTCCCAGAATCCGTCCCGAATGCCGCCCGGTCCGGTGACATCCTGATACGTCGATTGTTCTGTCCGCACGCCGATCACCCGGTTAAGGATTTCGCGCGCCCCCCAGCGCAGGCGGGTCGAACCATCAAAGATACCGTTTTCCGACTCGAACATCGCCGACTGGAGGTTCTGGTTAGGATCGAGCGGGGCAGCCGGGTTACGCACCACCGGCTGAATGACCGTCGCGTAGCGGTCGAAAGTGACAAAGCCGACACGATCGCCACGCAGAAAATCGAGACGAGCCAGAAAACCCGCAGCCGCATTGCGCGCCTGACGGAACGGCTGACAGATCAGATTGCTCATATCCATGTTGCCGTTTGCATCCGTAATGCCCAGCGGGTCATTGCAGCAGCCGAAGTAATTGTACTGGGGCACAAAGCCGCGGAAGTTGGCTGGCACAGAGGGGTCGTTCGGGTAGTCGCCGAAGAACTGGTTGGTGTAGTTCGTGCCGAAGTACCCAAAGTACTCCTGACGCAGCCATGCCGGGACAGGCGAATGTCCAGGATACACGCTGATCGGCAGCGCACGCACCTGACACAGTTGACGCGGCTCCAGCCGACCTACCGGAGAGGCGGCTGCCCCGGTGTATTCCTGCCAGCCACCGGAACCGTTCGGCTCGAAAGCGACGATCGTATCGCCAATCTGATAACGCAGACCATCTGGTGTGCCGGTGTAAGCGATCAACGGATGCAGCGCATCGGTCAACTGCCGCTGCGAGCTGATCAACATGCTGTACCACATATCCCGATCATACGGTCGCGGCGGCACTGCCGACAGATCGGCAAGCTGGAGGTCATCATAATTCGGATCGAGATACGGAGGCATGTAACGCACGCCGCGCGGCGGGTCGAGGGTATCCCAGTCGGCATAGGTCGTCTCGTTCAGCATCGACTCCGACACGTCAAGGATGAGGATCACATCCAGCACCGCCGTCTGCGAAATCGCGCTTTCCGTAAGCGTTACAGTGTCATACCCCAGCAGGCGCATGAACACCGTCGGTGCTTCGATCTGTGCCGTCACACGCACCAGTTTGAGTTCTTCATCTGTACAGAGCTGACGGTAACGACGGACATCTTCTTCATTGGCAGCGGGATTAGGCGAACCATCAGCCAGCATGATCCGCACGCCTGCACGATCAAGCGCATTGTCGTTCACATCACGTGTGACACGCTGGACGCGGCAGGTTTCCACTAGCACATTGGTGGGGTTCAAACCATACAATTCGATGAACTGACGCGCTGCCAGGTTAAGGCGCGTTACACTATCCGCCTCATCCTGAGCGAACGCATCTAACGGGTCGCTGTCCGCGATGCGGCGCATCTGCCCGGCAGCCGCCACCGATGCCGCGTCTACCGCACGGCGCATCGTACTGTAACGGATGAACAGCAGTGACACATCGGTGACGATGCCAACGAAGCCCAGTAACCCAATGAAGCCAATCGCCAGCACGACGAGCGCCTGCCCAGACTGCAAGCGGCGACCACGCCGGGTCAATCGACGCATTGTGTTGATCAATGGGGTGAATATCGATGTCTTCATGAGATTATTCACGTGATCCATCTCTCATCATCATACTCGTTCACTCAGGGAAAGATTATGAACGGTTCCACCGCAGGCAGCGGGAACGCCGCCCAAACGTAGATGATCATTCTGCCGTCCGCATTGCCCACTGCCGTAAACACAGGCGACAGCACCGGAATCTGCAGCAGCATCGTGTGTTCCCAGTACATCTCAACCAGCGCTACGCCCTGACCAGGCATGAGCGAGCGTGCAAGGATGTTATCCGGGTTGCTGTCTACGGGAATATCGAACGTTGGGATGTTCATCAGCCGCTCAACATCGGCGACCGTCCATTCCGACCCCACACAGCGCGTATCGGGAATTTTGTGGTTGCCAAACAGCGAGAATCCAACCTGCTTTTCAGCTGCACTCACCGTAGCAGCAACAGGATCATACCCTGTCAGTTCGGCATAATCGTTGTTGCCATCTACCGTTGCTACCCCTGAACCATCTTCAACCACTCCGTTGGCATTGACATCGAACGGATCGCGCGGTTCGCGCGGGGAAACACTATACACCCCACCCGCCCCTGTCACATCGCATTCGTTCGCCTCAGCCGGGTAGCGCCCAACGACGATCATCTGCGGGGTATCAGCAGCGACAGGACGCATCGCCACAGGCGGCAGCCAACCAGATTGGCGCGCACCGTTGATGTTCTCAACCGAAAAGCCCGAAATGATGATGTCGTCGATCCCGTTTTCCTGATTCAGGCGAAGCGGTTCAAGCGAGATGATCATCGTGCAGATCACTTCGCTGTAGAAGAGGCGTACACGACGGCAGATACCCGTATCCGCCGTCGCTTCTTCCCAGCGGTGTTCGCGGCGGCTGGCGTTGGTATCCTGCGCGCTGATGAACGGCATCCGATACTCGGTCAGGTCTTCGCCTGTCACCGGGTCAGTCCCTGTCAAAAAGGTATGCGGCACGTAGGTGAATTCACGCCGCCAATCCGGTGAACGCGGCGACTCGCGGTCGATCAGCACGGTCGCACGGCGTGCGCCCGCACGGGTGACGTCAAGCAGCAGCATGTAATTGTTGGCAAACCAGCCGATCTCAACCAGCCCCGCCAGCAGGATGATCAGCAGCGGGGTGACGAGCGCCAGCTCCACCATGCTCTGCCCCGCCTGGCGCTTGCCGTATACAGCCGGAGTTCCATCGAGAATTTGCAGTATTCGTCTGAGGATCACGCCCATCGCTCAAGCACTCGTCCACCATGCAGGCAAGATGGGAAGGAGATACACCTCCCCTGAAAAGCATCATACCACAGGGAGGGTGTCTCGAACGTGGTGCTTGTGTGCAGAAGTTGATAGAGAATTGTGCTGAAACAGAAGCTGTGACGTGTGAAAGCGTGCCATGCTGCGGGTGGGACGACGCGCGTCAGGTGGCGTCATCCACCAGCACACGTGCCTTGATGACATATCCCCGCCCGTGCCGAGACTGGATGATGAGCGGGCGCTCCGGGTCATCCTCAATTTTGCGGCGCAGATTGTGAATGTGGTTGCGAACCAGCGCCGCATCGCCCACACCTTTGGGATATTGCCAGACACCCGCCAGCAGGTCTTCGGTCGAATGCAGTTTATGCGGCGCGCTGCACATGAATTTCAGCAGGTCAAATTCCACGCGCGTCAGCGTGATCTCTTTTTCGCCCACATACAGCCGATACTGAGCCGGCAGGATGCGGATGATCGGCAGGTTTTCTTCGCCATACAATGCCGACCGGCGGATGTGCGCGCGCACCCGTGCGATCAGCTCCCGCGGGACGAACGGCTTGCGGATGAAGTCATCCCCACCAGAGTTGAGTGCATCCACCACATTGTTGGAGGAGGTATTCCCAGTCAGGAAGATGATCGGTGTATTGGCGGTGTGTGACTGCACCCGCAGACGCCGACACAGGGTGATCCCGTCCATCTCCGGCATCATCGAGTCGATCAGGAACAGATCGGGCGACTCGTCAGTGACCGCCGCCAGCGCCTCTGCCCCTGACGCCGCTCGTTTGACCGTAAAGCCTTCGCGTCGCAGCACCAGCTCGACCATATCAAGCATCTGCACATCATCATCCACAATCATGATTTCGTACATCTGGCTGGCTCCAACGCACCATTCTCTGGGTTCAGTATAGCCGGAAAGTGGACCGCACAAACATTGTAACGATATGAATTATTTGTGAAAAGGCAGCGTATCTGCCCACATCATGTGGCGATCATATAACCGACGCCGTGAATGGTGCGGATGTACTTGCGTTCGGAGTGTGTCTCCAGCTTGGCGCGCAGATTGCGGACGTGCGCGCGCACCAGGTCAGGATCGCCTGTGTTGGGCGGATATTCCCACACCGCCTGAAGCAGGTGCGCGGGCGAAAGTGCCTGGTTCGGATGCTCCATCAGGTAGCGCAGCAGCCGATGCTCGGTCGAGGTAAGCTGTACCAGCGACTCCTCGATGTACACCCGGTAGGTGTCCGAGTCGAGGCGCAGCCCATCGATCTCCAGCACCGTATCGCTGCGCCGCTCCCGCTGACCACGCCGCAGCACCGCGCTGATGCGCGCCCGCAGTTCGGGCAGTTCAAATGGCTTGACGATATAGTCATCCGCCCCTGCCTCCAGCCCGATCACGATATCTTCGGTGCTGCCGCGCGCTGTCAGAAAGAGGATCGGCAGTGTGGTATAGCGCGCATCACGGCGCAGGCGGCGGCACAGCGTCACCCCATCCATCTCCGGCATGATCACATCCAGAATCATCAGATCAGGGATGGTACGCTGAAGCACTTCCAGCGCCCGCGCCGCAGAGCTGGCGAGGATCACTTCATGCTGTTCATAGCGCAGCACACGCCCCAGCGTCTCCAGCACTTCATTATCATCGTCCACCGCCAGAATATGCGCCATAATCCGTCACGTCCTTTCATCACTGCACATCATCATCAGCCCAGGGCAGCCGTACAGTGAATGCCGCCCCACTTCCGGTATTTTCCGCACTGATCTGCCCGCCCGCATGTGCCGTCGCCTGCTGACAGATGTACAAACCCAGCCCCGTCCCCTCGCCGTGCGGTTTGGTGGTGAAGAACGGCTCAAAGATGCGTGACCGAATCTCGTCCGGGATGCCAGGACCGTTGTCACTGACGATCACCACCACCTGTCTCGAAGCCTGTTCAGCGCGCACCACCACCTGCACCTGCGGCTCAGCCCGCCCCATCAGCACATCGTGAGCATTCAGCAGCAGGTTGAGCCACACATCGTCCAGCGCCCCAGGCGGTGCAAGCACATACAACGGCGGCTGCGCTTCCATCTCGAACAGCAGACGTATGCCGGCACGCTCAAAGTAGGAGCGGGTCAGCGCCATCGTCTCCTGCAAAGAGTGTATCACATCGATCGGGATCGGCGGCGCTTCGTCGGAATCCGGGCGGGCACTCGACAGCAGCCGACGCACCACCCCCGATGCCCGCTTGCCCGCCCGTGCAATCGCGCTGACCGACTCATGCACAGGCGATCCCTCGACAAAGCGCGCCATGAGCAGTTCGGCATCCAGCACGATCGTCGTCAGCGGATTGTTGATCTGATGCGCCACTGCTGCTGCCAGTTCGCCCATCGCGCTCAGCCGCGCGGACTGGATCAGTTTTTCCTGTGTCGTCCGCAGTTCACGCAGGCTGTTCTCCAGGTTGATCACCAGTTGCGCGTTATCGATGGCTGTACCCGCCTGCCCCAGCAGCGCCCGCGCCAGATCGATCTCGCGTTTGCCGAACAGACGAGGGCGCAGGGTATCGATGATCGCCACCACCCCCTGAATGTTTCCACGCACCTTCAGCGGCAGCATCAGCAGCGCAGAGCCGCGTGCCCGGTTGAGCAGCGTCGAGGCGGTCATCGACATCTGCTCGGCTTCGATGGTCGTCTGGAGGGTGTATTCCTCATCGAAGACGATCGGCGCATTCTGACCAATCGGCATATACCCCTGCCCGCGCGCCATGCCACCATAGGCATAGCGCACACGAAAGGCATATTCGCCCTGTGCCTCAACCGCAAATTCGATCAGGTTCGCCTCCAGCAGTGCGCGCAGTTCGATGAGCGCCTGAAATGCCCCGGAGGTCCCCCGCTCGCTCGTTCCACCCAGCAGTATCTGTGCATTTTCCGCCAGAAGGCGCTCAACCCGCCCCAGCCGCGCCGGGTTGAGGTCAGGCATCGCATTGGCGTAGTAGGCGATCGCCACACCAAACAGCGTCTCGCCGTGCATGACAGGCAGCAGGAAAGCGTGCGCTGCCCCCATCCGTCGCAGCAGATTGCGCGCTTCGGGCTGGCTGTCCATGTCGATCCCCAACACCCCGGTGCGCACCAGCGACTCGCTGATCGTGCGGTTCAGGCTGATCATCTCTTCTACGCCAGCCCGCCAGCGTGCCTGACGAAACCCAGCGCGTATGTTCAATGTCAGGCGATCGTCGCTCACTTCATACGCGCTCACCACATGGACATTCAACATCCGTGCCAGGCTTTCACACATCGCCAGCAGGGTCTTTTCCAGCGAAAGCGTGGCATTCATCGCCTGGCTTGCATCGACCAGCAGCTTGAGTTCCTGTGCGCGGCGCAGGCTTTCGCCATGCGTGCGCGCATTGTTGATGGCGATCGCCGCGTAAGATGCCAGATTGCTCAGCAGCTCACGATGTCGCTCGCTGAACGGGGCGCGCTTCTCACGATTGTTCACCCCCAGCACTCCTAACGGGATGCCATTCAGCAGGATCGGCACATACAGCAGCGCATGGACAAAATATTCCGTTTTGATCTTGTGCGGTCCGTGCGCGCTGACCAGCGCCGGCTTTCCGGTGGTGTACACCGCCCCCGCCAGCGTATCCTGAGTGCGAACCCGGAAATTCTCCGCCACCTGCACATCCATGCCCACACGGGCACGCAGATACAGTTCATCCGACAGTTCGTCGGGCAGCAGGATCATCCCCTCATCCGCATCCGTCAGATGCCGCGCTGCCTCAACCACGCGATTCAGCACCTCGCTCAGATCAAGCACTTCTGTCAGTGAACGGCTGAGGGCAAACAGCGTCCTGATCTGATCGTCACGCCAGTAGGTATCGGTGGCATTGTTATCGCGCTGTTCCTGTTCCTGCTTTGGCGTGCCATTGACGAAGACCAGCGTCTCATCAGGGACGCGCTCAGCCGGGGAAAGCCTGGGCATACGCAGCGCCACCAGCAGTGCAGCGCGCAGCGTCTGTTCATCCAGCTTCTCCAGCCTGGCATCGCCGTAACTCCCCCCGTTCTGACCCTGCACGTCGTATACGAGCAGCGGCGGGCGAGGGTGCATCCGCTGAAGGGCGACAATACTGCCTTCACCCGTATCGCGCTGCATCAGCCTGGCATCGATGATCGCAGCGGCAAAGCGCTCACTGCGGAGGAAATGCACGGCATCCCGATGGGAATAGGCGGCATATACAGCGTATCCGCGCCCATCAAGACTTCCGGTGACCTGCTCGATCACCTCCTGCTCGCCACTGGCGACCAGAACGCGCCGCACATCCATACCTGTGTTCATATTCCCGTCACACGCATAATGCCTGTTCCCTGATCATCATTATACGGATTTCACAAATTGTCCACTGAGTCAGGGGATCGTTTGCGGGCAGCCCGCGCCAAAATTGAGCGCATAGATGCTCATATTGGTCCCTCCGGCGCGGATCGCCCGTTCCTGCCCGGTGGTGAACACCCGGCACAGCCGGGGATCAGCCACGTCGCCGCCGGGAATCTGGTTATCCAGCGCCATCAGATAGCGTGCTCCCCGCTGCTCGATCAGCGCCCACATCGCTGCCGGGTCACCCACCAGCGGGATGAACTCCGGGGTGACCAGCCCGGCGATGTCCAGAATCGGGCGTGGCGCGAAGTAGCCGACCGCGCCAATGTCGTGTACTGCCAGCAGTTCTTCGGGCGGCAGGTTGTCGCGCAGCCAGAACGCCGCCGCCACCATCTCCTCGTCGATAATCCGCACATCCTGCTCATACGCGCGCAGCCCCAGCGTCAGCGCGAACAGGACGAATACCGCCGCCGTCGTCAGCGCCAGCGCCCGCGTCAGCACGCGCCCAGGCATTGACGACCGCCCCAGTGACAGCAGCCATGCTGTGCCGTTCACGCCGCACACGATGGCGGCGGGCAGCGCCGGGATGAGGTAGCGCCCATGCTGGATGTTGAGCGGCAGCAGCGCGGCATACACGACCACCAGCCCGACCGACCACGCCAGCGGCGCAAACAGCAGCAGTGGGCGACGCTCTCGCAGCAGGCGAATGCCAAACGCGATCAGCCCAGGCACGAGCAGAAGCTGTCCCCCTGCCGCGATAGGTTCGAGCATCATGCCGATGCGTTCCGGCAGGCTGAGCAGGAAGAGCGGCGCAGCAGCCGCCCGCTTCGCTGCTGCGGTGTCCGGCAGCAGCCCGCCCGTCATCTCCAGATTGAACAGCAGGTACGGCGTAAGGATGAGCGCGAAGACCACACCCGCCGCCGCGCCATACACCAGCCCACCCCACCCGCTGCCGCCAGGTCGTGCCGCCAGCACACCGACGCCCAGCAGCCCGACCAGCACCACCCCTTCGGCGCGCGCCAGCGTGATCACCCCCGCCGCTGCGCCGAACAGCATCGCACGCCCGATCAGGGCACTCCAGCCGGGCGGCGCATCCAGTTCACGCCATGCCAGCAGTATCAGCAGCAGGGTGAGCAAGCCGAAGATCGCCGTCTCCATGCCTGCCACCGCCCCCCACAGCAGATGCCACGCGCCGACGATGGCGATCCCGGTCAGACGTGCCGTCCAGCGTGACCCAGGCAGCAGGCGCAGCGCCAGCCGCATTCCGATCATACCCGTCAGCGCCAGCGCCAGCCCGCCCATGCCATGTGCCCACAGTCGAAACGGGATGCCGAGCGTATATCCCGCCGCCAGCAGCAGCGTGTACAGCGGTGAGGTCGATGCGGCGCTGGGCACACCCGGCACGAACGACCATTCGCCCAGCGTCGCCAGATTGCGGGCATATGTCTGGTGAATCCAACTGTCGTCGAGCGGGAAGTTGCCCCCCGCCGTGCCCACATACAGGACACAGAGCGCTGCCGTCAGCACAAGCAGCAGCAGATCATCATGCCACAACGGGCGCGCGCCGCGCCGCTCATTCATCGTCGAACCGGAAGACATACAACCTCGCTTCTTCGCTGGCAAATGGGATCGGGACGAGAAAATCCGGTATTTCATCATGGAACAGCAGATCGGGCGGGACAGCAGACGGGTCGTTCTTGAGCAGCAGGTAGTCGATCGCATACTGTCGCGCCGACCGCTGCAAGCCCGCCAGCCCGGTGTTGGGCAGCGTCGCCCCGCCCACGCCCACCCCATCCAGCGCAAGGCGGGCGGTGTAGTAATACAGCGCTGGTGGGTCATCGAACAGCACGCGCGCTCCGGCGGGAAGCACCTCGCTCAGCGCGATGAACAGCGGCGGGACATCGCGTTCGACGGCACGTCCGCGCCAGCCGATCCACAGCCCGACCGCGCCGATCACCACGACGGCGCTGAACGTGAAGAAGCGCTGTGCCGTCAGCGCACGCCATCCCCGCCGACGACGCGCCACTGCTGCGACTGCGCCATCGATGCCGACGATCGCCAGCGCGCTCAGCACCGGGACGAGCGCCGCCGCTGAGTGAAACAATCCGCCGCGCGCCCCAGGATACGGAAACACCAGCGTCATGGCGACGTGCATGAGCAGCGCGTACAGCCAGAACGGATGCAGCGCCCGATCGCCGCGTCGCAGCCAGCCGCCGTAGAGCATGAAGGGCAGCAGCACGAGCATCCCCTCGACGGCGATGACCGTCGCCAGCGCCACCCCGATCGCATCGGTACGCCCCGCCAGCCAGCCTGACAGCCCCTCGCCGAGCGCGATCGCCGGCGACGCCTCCGGCGGGTAGTTGAACAGATCGTTGTACCCTGTGAACCAGACGGCTGATGCCCCACCGAGCGGCAGCGGTGCGCCGATGATGGACAGGTTGCGCGCGAAAAACGGCAGCATCACGCCGACATACCCCAGTGTGACCAGCGCGCCATACCCCACACGACGCACGAGCGCGGCAGGCGTCAGCAGCGCGAACAGCCCCGCCACGCCGAGCAGCAGCAGTCCGTCGGCGCGCGTCAGATGTCCCGCGCCCGCCAGCGCCCCCGCCAGCAGCCAGCGCCATGCGCCGGGGCGTTCCACTGCCGCGCCGATCGCCCACAGCGCGGCTGCCCCGAAGAAAGCGTAGGGCGCAAAGGTATCGGTCGTACCCCAGAAGCGGATGAAGAACGGCGAAAACAGCGTGAGCAGCCCGGCAGCCCAGGCGTGGCGTGCCGTCCCACCCAGCCGCGCGCCGTGTGCCCAGGCGATGAGCGCCGCGCCCCACGTCAGCAGCACGAGCGGAACCTGTGCTGCCCGCCAATCGCCGATCGCACTGCCGAACAGCGCGATTCCCGCAGCGCTCACAGCAGAGGTCATTGGCATCCAGTACAGATGCGACGGCATGGGCAGCGAGTCCGCCGCGCCGATGTACGTCCAGACGTAGGCGTCGGTCATGCCCTGCCCGGATGCCCAGCGTTGGGCGGCGTTGAAATGGTAGTAGGCGTCAGTGAAATTCGGCGCACCGACCAGCCCAAAGCCGATCACCGCTGCGACGAGCAGCGACACCAGCGCAAAACGGAGATCAAACCGCCGCGCCATCGACCAGGTTCTCACGCCGCAGCGCACGATACAGGGCGATGCTGAAGCCGATCAGGATGAGCGTGCGCGTCACCACCAGCACAGTGAACGGCATAAGCAGCTCACCCGCGATCTCGCCGCCCGTGTCCCCTGTGCGGATGAACAGGAATGGGTATTCGATGAATACCGCGCCGGTCAGCAGCACGATGCCGGTGATCCCAACCCGGCTGGGGAAACAGAGCAGCAGCAGCGGGATGATCTGCATCAGCCACTGCGGACTCCACCCCTGCGCCTGTAAAAAGAAGATGTGCAGCGCCAGCGCGGTGAACGCCACCATGCCATACGAGTCGCGCCGCCGCGCGGTGAAAAAGATGAGCGCGCCGATTGCCAGCGCCGCGCCCAGCCGAACCACGCCTGGCACGACCGAAGGATTGCCCTGCACACGCCAGGCATTTGCCGGGTCGAGCCGTTCCTGAATCGGTCCGAAATTCCCGGTGCGATAGTTGCCGTCGATGAGCGCCCACACCGTCTGATACGACGCTTTGTTGAACTGCGCCACCAGCGAGGGCATGGTCATCGCCGGGGTTTGTGTGAACAGGAAGCCGTACACCAGCGCAAACCCGCCGATGACGATGACGCTGTAGATGAAGGCGCGCCGGGGTGGGCGAAAGCGCCAGACCGCGCCGATCAGCAGCGCAGGCGTGAATTTGACGAACGCTCCGACGAGCGCGGCGAATGCCGAACGCATATCGCGCCGGTCGATCAGCTCCGCCAGCCCCCACAGCAGGAAGAACGCCACCATCGGCTCAAAATTCCACGACATGAACACCGTCGGGGCGAGCAGCAGCGCATATACCCAGCCGAGCAGCGCACCCACCCCCGCCCCATGCAGCGCCATGCCGATGCGCCGCACCAGCAGCAGATTGCCCACATCGAAGACGAGCATGAGCAGCGCGAACGACAGCGCGAACGAGGTGTAGTCACGACCGAAAAGCTGATACAGCGCCACATTGACAAGCGATGGCACGGGCGGGAACTCGCTCCACCAGTCGCGGAAGGGCAGCAGCCCTTCGCGCGAGAGCGCGCCCAGTTGGTAGTAGGTGAAGAAGTCGCCGCCCGCGCTCAGCCCACGCTCTCCGCCCATCTGAAAGAGCGGCAGATACACGATCAGCAGCAGCAGCCGGAAGCCAACGAACAGCGTGACCAGCAGCCGCCGATCGAACAGCAGCGCCGCCGCGTTGATGCTCACATCCTGACGGGTATAACGCGACATGTCAGCCCTCCCCTGCCCGCACAAAGACCGACGCGACCTCGTCGCTGTAGAACACACGCCAGTCTGCTTCATCGCGCAGCCGACGCGCCAGCCCGCTTGCGGTTTCCATGACCACGAGCTGAATACCGTATTCGTCGAGCGTTTCTCGCCAGCCGTCACCCCCGATCGCCGTGTTCAGATAGCGCGTCAGCACGGCGTCGCCGTACAGGTCGGTGCGCCCATCGACGAAGACCGGCTTTTCGCGCAGGGCGTAGATGAGATAGCCGCCCCAGTTGTAGCTGTTGAACATCGCGCCAGGCGGCAGGTCAGCGCGCAGTGCCGCCACCGCATCGACGGGCAGCGAGGCACGCATCACCTCATCGACGGTGCGCGGCAGCACCACCGAAGCGGTCTTGACGACCGTCGCCAGCAGCACGACGCCGATCAGCAGCGCGTTGACGAACGCCATGCGCCCGCTGATGCGGCGTACCGGGGTGATCAGCCAGCCGCGCTCACGCATGATGTCGCCGAGAAAAAAAGTCAGGATGGGCACAGCCGGCACGACGAACACCGCGATATTGCGCCCCGCCAGCAGCGCCATGAAGGTCGTGCCGCCGATCAGCAGGAATTCCGTCCAGTTCAGCCGCCGCCGTGCCACGCCGACCGCCGCCAGCAGCGCCAGCAGCAGCCCGATGAACGCCCAGGTTTCCCGCCCCTGAAAGTTGGGCGAATTCCACTCCTGAATGAAGTTCCGCAGCGCGCCGATGCCCACCGTCTCGAACGGCACGAGCAGGATGTTCGCGCCGACCGGGTTGATCAGCAGTGCAGCGACCGAGATCAGCGCGATCACAACCAGCCGACCGATCGCCCGCCACCTCAGCACCGCTTTCGCCGGGTTGAGCAGGCGGTTCAGCCCCTCACCGACGATGACCGCGCCCATGAAGATGAAGCCGATGGCGAAGCCAGCGTGCAGGTTGCCCCACAGCGCCATGATCGGCGGCAGCAGCCATATCCGATCGACTTTGCGATAGACGTACAGAAAGAGCAGATACAGCACGACGGCGCTGAGCAGAAACGAGAGCATCTGCGGGCGCGGTGACCAGAATACCGCCGCCGCCGCCGCGCCCAGGATGATGGTGAAGGCGCGCATGTACGTGCTGCCCGCGCTCATGGCGTAGATGAACGCCATGCCTGCCGTCGCCAGCCCCGCCATGTAGATGACCAGCCCGGTCATGCCCGCCGCCTGCCACAGCGTGTACAGGATGATCTGTGCGCCCCAGCTGTGATTGACCCAGGGCGCGCCGTTCAGCGTATGCGAGAACGAATCGGCGCGGATGAAACCGTCGGTCAGGATGGTTTCGCCGCTTCGCAGATGCCACCACGTGTCGGTATCGACCGGCACACGCGCCGCCAGCGCGAACACCAGCAGGAAGAGGATGATCAGGGTGGTGCGTTCGATGGTCAGCGTGCGCATCGGCGTTCACACCCCGCTCAGGCTGATGATCTTGCGGATAGTTCGCAGCATGATGTTGACATCCAGCAGAAGCGACTGATGACGAATGTAGTACAGATCGTACTGCAATTTGACCTCCGCGTCCTCGTCGGTCGAGCCGTACTGATAGCGCACCTGCGCCCAGCCCGTCAGCCCAGGACGGACGATCAGCCGCGTGCGGTAGAACGGGGTGCGTGCCGTCAGCCGTTCGACATGCTCCGGGCGTTCCGGGCGTGGTCCGACGATGCTCATGTCACCGCGCAGCACATTGACGAGCTGGGGCAGCTCGTCCAGCCTGGTCTTCCGCATGATGCGCCCGAAGCGCGTCACGCGCGGGTCACCCTGCATGCTGAAGACCGCGCCGCTCTCTTTTTCGGCGTTGGGGATCATCGAGCGCAGTTTGTACACCCGGAAGAGCCGCCCGTTGCGCCCCACCCGCACCTGTGTGTAGAAGATGCTGCCGGGCGAGTCGATCCACAGGATGAACGCCACGAGCGGGAAGATCACGGCGAACAGCGCCAGCCCGATCAGCGCCAGCGCTACATCGATCAGCCGTTTAAGCGGCGGGAACGGGTCGAACACGGCATCGGTATTGCGGATGGTCAGGAAGACGACCGTCCAGTCGCCGCTGATGTGATGGATGGGTACGCGCCCGGTGATGCGTTCGTATTCCAGCGCCATCGGCGCGATGGTGATCCCGGCTTCGTAGGCGTCCATGACACCCTGAAAGGTTTCGCTGTCCAGCCTGCCTGACTCGGTGACGATCACGTGAGTGATACGATCGCGCAGCGCGAAATTCATCAGGTCTGCCCCTGTGCCCAGCACAGGCACGCCATTCACCTGTTTGCCCACCTGATCAGCGCTGGCGATGATGCCGCGCACGTCGTATTCGCCACCAGCTTCCTCATGAATGGCGGCGATCATCGCCTCAGCCGACTCGCCCGCGCCGACGATCAGCGTGCGCTGGCGCTCGCTCACCCAACCGAGCAGGAACGGTCGGCTGAAGCGCCACACCGCGATCAGGATGAACGAGGCGATGCCATAGTACAGGATGAACAGCCTGGGCAGCGCGCCGACCGGAGAGAGGAAGAAGACGATGACGTACACCACCCACGTCTGCGCGGTGATGATCAGCAGGCGCTGCAAGGTCTTCATGCGGCTGGCAGCGATCCTGAGGTCGAAGAAATCGTTCGCCGCCGCCAGCAGCAGCCACAGCGCCGCCAGCACGACGAACCAGCCGCTCTGCGCCAGCACGAAGCCGAGGCTGAATGGTTCGCGCGCCACCTGTGACCAGATGAACAGCGCGATCAGGACGGCAAGGCAGACTGCCAGCAGGTCGCCCAAGCCCAGCAGCACGCGGCGTTCAGAGATGGGAAGCTGCGGGCGGCGGCGTGGGACAGGCGAAAAGACCATCACTCCTCCCTATGGATAACCGGGTCGTTGAGACGAGAGATCAGCAGCAGCCCGATTAGCGCGATGACGCTCACCAGCGCGCCAGGGGCGATCCAGCCGGGCGAGTAGGTCATCACCACGATCGACTCGCCGGGCGGGACCTGCACCGCGCGAAATGCCAGATTCGCCGGGTAGATCGGCGCATCTGCGCCGTTCACGCGCGCCGTCCAGCCTGGATAGAACGTGTCGGCGACGATCAGCCAGGCATCACGGTCGGCATCGACGCGCCAGACGCTCTCCATCCCATTATCGCTGACCTGCTCGAACATGCCTACCGCTGCCGACTCAGGCGCGGGACAGCCGCCATCGCCGGGGATGTGCGCCACTTCAAACGGATTCCAGTCGATTTCGGTCAGGGCACGGGTGAGCGAGTCGCGCGTCGGATGCCAGCACACCTCTCCGACCAGCCAGCCGCGCGGAGCGAAGCGCGTCATCCCGTCCGCATCCAAACCGATCGTCGTGCTGATCGCCGCGGCGCGCAGCAGCCCCTCCGTCGGCGCACGTTCGATGAGCGCCAGATAGTCGAGCGATGCGCCAGGCACGAGCGGATCGAAATTGTTGAACATCGGCATATCGTCCAGCAGATTGAGATTGGGCATCAGGCTGGTGCGATACTGCTCCAGGCGCGCCGTCGCCACCTGATAATTGTCGAAACGCAGGATGTCCTGAAAGCGCACCTGATCGAGCGCCGCCTGATCCCAGTACACGCGCCCCTCAGCGGTTTCAACAGGGCGCGGCGCATAAAAATCGGGCGTCGTGGTCGGGTTCAGCCCCCACCCGGCGATGACCAGATCGACCGCGATGACCGCCGTCACCGCCATCTCCCACCAGGGACGACGGTTCGACTCCGGCGCAGGCTGGGTCAGGGTGAGCAGCCCGGCGGCGATGGCGAAGATCGCCGCGCCCACGATCCCGCTCGTCAGCAGCGTGAACTCGCGCGCCCCAACCTGAAGCAGCAGCGGAGCGAGCAGACCGAGCGCCAGCACCGCGATTGCCCCAGCCAGCAGGCGGCGTGTCCAGCGGCGGGTACGGCGATCGCGCCCCCACCATGCCGCTCCATAGCCCGCCAGCACGCTGAGCGCGGTCACCGTCCAGATGTGCCAGCGCACCGGAGCCTGAAACAGGTCGAAGGTCGGCACATTGTCGAACAGAAACGGGAAGATCGGGCTGTACACCCCCAGCGCCAGAGCAAAACCGATGACCGCGATCGCCAGCCAGAAGATCAGCGCCCCGCGCGGCGCATCCTTCCGGCGCAGCCCACCGATCAGCGCGGCAAATGCGGCGATGAGCGGGATGAAGCCAATGTAGACCGCATCCTCGAAATACGCGCCGCCCGTCAGGTATGTGCCATTGGCGGGCGTGCCGAAGACGTTCGGCGCGATCCAGTTGAGCGCGCGCGCCGGGGCATAGCTGAAGTTGAGCGCGAACGCCCGATCGACGCCATCCGCACGGCTGGACTGCGCCAGCAGTTCCGCCGTGCCGAACAGTTGCAGCGCTGCGACCGCCGCCCCAAGCACCACCGCCCCTGCCATGACGACCAGCGGCAGCGGACGCCTCCCGGCACGCCGCAGCCAGGTGAACAGGGCGAACACCCCGGTGAGCAGCAGAGCGTACCACGCGGTCTGGGCGTGCCCCGCCAGCAGCAGCAGCGCCGCGAAGAGCGCCAGCCACCCCGCACGCCGCCCGGTCACGCGCTGGTCGAGCCGCGCCACCGCCCAGAGCAGCCAGGGCAGCCATGCCGCCGCCTGAATGATCGGGAACGTGCCCAGCCGCGCCACCAGATAGCCCGAAAAAGCGAATGCCAGCGCGCTCACCGCCCGCCCGATGACGGGCAAACCGATCGTCCGCCCGAACGCCGCCATACCCGCCGCTGCGATGACCAGATGCAGAATGGCGGTCAGGGTCATCGCGCCTGGGACGGGCAGCGCAAATGTCAGCCACGAGAACGGATAGAGCAGCGCCGTCTGATAATTGGCAAAAAGCGGCGCGCCCGCTCCATTGAGCGCGTTCCACAAGGGCGGCAGTCCGTCACGCAGCATCTCGACGGCGGTCAGCCGCCAGGGGATGAATTGCAGGGCGGGCAGCCCCCAGAAGAAGACCTCGCCCAGCAGCGCCCGATGAAACAGGATCGCCAGCGCCACCAGCACGATCGCCCAGGGGAGCCGCCGCATCGTCATCCTCACATCCCTCTCTTCTGACCGAACATCCCGCGCGCAGGACTGCGTAACCTTTCCCGCCGTCCGAAAAAGATGAGCGTCAGGATGATGCCCATCAGCGCCAGCGCGCCCACCCCGGCACTGACCAGCGTGATCTGGTTGAGCGACGCCACTACATCGCTGGCGATCGGTGGACTCGCCGTCCAGTCCGGGATACGCCCGGTCAGCGGCACGACCCAATCGGGATCGACCGCGTAGATCATGATCCCCTCCACCCCATCAAGGTACGTCAGCCCGTCTGCAATCACGGGCGCGCGCGCCACGACATGCGTCACGCCCCACTCGCCGAGCAAACGGGCGTTCGGCACGGCGTCGCGGTTCGCCGTCTCGATGGCATCGCCCTGCACCCCGACGAGCGGCGGCTGCACAATGCTGTAGCCATCGAATCGCACGCCGCCCGCTGCACGGATAGCGCGCGCCACCCCATCGATCTGAAATGGATCGACCCCGCCGAACAACCGCAGATCGTACAATGCCGCTGTCTGCTGCTCCAGCGCGTAATCAGGCGAATACACCCTCCCGGCGTCCAGAGCGATCAGCCGTTCTGCCAGGACACGCTGCGAGTCGGTCTGCCAGGCATCCACCGGGCGCGCCTGACTCCACAATGCCGAAAAAAATGTCAGCTCCCAGATGATACACACGGTGAACAGGTTATGGATCATATCAGCGGTGAGGATACGACGCATCCTTCCGTTCACCCCATACAGCGCAGCGCACAGCGCGGCAATACCCCCGATTGCCATGCTCACCCCGATCAGTACGGACAGTCCCAGCCCAAAATACACATATCCCCCACCGATGATCAGCCCCGCCCCGGCGATGAGCAGCGCAAGGGATGGACGTGCCCGGCGCATCGCCAGCAGCGCATCGAAACCGAACCCCGCCAGCAGCGGCGCGATCAGCACGATGACCAGCCAGGCGCGCGCCGGCACGCGAAACCAGAGCAGCGGCGGGAACAGGGTCGTCGCCACAGCCCATAATCCACCCGACTCACCCAGCGACCACAGCGCAGCCAGCAGGCACGCCCCCGCCCAGAATGCCAGTCGGCGTGGGGCGCGCGCCAGCGCAAACAGCGCCAGAATGAGTACCGTGATGCCGACATACGGGATAGTCTCCAGATTGCCGGAAGGCGGCGGGATGATCATCCCGACGAGCTGGGCGGGCTGCATGGCGAAGGCATTTGCCTCGGCTGGCGTCAGCGCGGCGCGCGTCAGATAGGGCGACCATGCCAGCAGCGGCACGATGACCGGAACGGCGATCAACCCGGCAAACACAACCGCCCCCGTGCCGGAAAATACGGTCTGCGCCAGCCGCGTCCCGCGCGTCAGCCACAGCCCATATGCCACCGCCAGCGTCAGTGCAAATACGCTCACCCGTACATCGGACAGCACGAGCAGCCCGGCGTATAACCCGATCAGCAGGACACGGTGCAGATCGCGACTCGCCCCTAAGCGACGCACCGCCTCCATCAGCCAGGGGAACCAAGCCATCGCGTAGAGGACATCGAGATGCCCTCCGCCGATGTGCGCCATCAGTCTGGGACTGAGCAGGTATGCCAGTGCCGCCAGAAAAGCGGCAGGCAAACTCAACCCACAGCCCATCGCCCATGTCATCATGCCTAAGGCGGCGATCGTCCGATGCACCGCGATCATCAGGTTGAGATGCAGCACCGGATCGAGGATGAACGCGAACCACTGCGGCGAATACGCCGTCTTGCTGAGCGGGTTGGCGGCGAACGGCGCGCCCGCAAAAGTGGTCTGCTGCCAGAGCAGGTCGTCGATCGACTCAGCCCGGTGCAGGTGCAGCGCCGCACTGTAATGCGCGGTCACCGCATCAGAAAAGCGCGCGCCTGGCGTGAAAGGCAGGCGATCGAAGGAGAAGTTCCAGAATGCCAGAAAGCCGATGACGAACAGAGCGACAAGGCGACCCATCAGCGTCCCGCCGTTGGCAGCGGCGCATAAATCGTCACCTGCTCCGTCTGCGCGACGATGCTCATCCCAGCAGTGCAGGGCGCATCGCCCAGCAGCCGCTCGCGCGGACCGACCAGCACATATCGCACCGGATACTCCGTCACCAGCGCATCGCACGGGGACTGCCCGGCATACCACGCGGTCAGCGCCGCCTCTTTCTCATCGGCATTCAGCGTCTCAAAGGGATGCCCGGCGATGACCCGCGCGCCCGTCCAGCCAGGAATCCATGTGCTGACGACAGGGGACGCCAGCACGACTTCGCCGGGTCGCAGCCGATCGCGCATCCAGGCGAAGCTGGTGGTGTAATCGCGCTCCAGAAAGATGCCGACCGCCGCCTGCGGGTAACCGACGAGGGCGGAGGCGATCGGCAGGAAGAGCATGATGAGCGGGCTGATGGCGATCGTCACCGCGATCAGCACGAACACCAGCGGGCGGATGCGCCGGGCGAGGTAGCGCAGCCACACATCCTCAACCGCGCGGGCGGCGAACCAGGCGATCGGGATGATCATGCCGACAGCGAACCGCCGTCCGGTCGTCGTCGGCAGGTAAACGCTCACCAGCATCGCCAGCAGCCACAGCAGCATCAGCCGATCCCCGTCCCACTCGGAGCGGCGAACCGATCGGATGAGCGCCGGGATCGCCAGCAGCAGCGGCAGCCCGAACCCCAGCAGCAGGATAGGCAGCGGGGGTGGCGGGGTGACGTTCTGCATGTTCCAGATCGCCATTGCCGGGTTGAGGCGCACAGTCAGCGCGTAGTAGGCGGCGAATGGCAGCGCGGGCAGCCCGATGGCGAACAGTAGACGCACGCTGTCCTGTGCGAACGGACTGCGCTGTACGTACAGCAGCCCGGTATGCACCGCCAGCGCCAGACCGATCGGGACGAGCGCCTGAGGGTAGAGCAGCGCCAGCAGCACACTTGCCCCCACAGCCGCCGGGACAGAGGCGATGCCGAACGCGCGCGGCTTCGTGCCAGGGCGCAGCATGACGATGATGAGCGCCATGAGGAGCGCCAGCAGCGCGATCGTCAGCGGAAAATGCACGTTGACCAGCGTGCTGAAGAAAGCATACGCTTCAGGCAGCAGCGCGAAATCCGGGAAGGTTTCGGTTTGCAGGATCGGGGCGAGCAGCCAGCCGAACCCCGAACCGACCGCAGCGAAGACGAAGAAAATCTGACGGGAACGCGGACGAGCCCACGTGACGGCAGCCAGCTGGTACAGGGCGATGTACATGATCAGCGCCGCGCCCAGCCGTGAAACGTGAAAGACGATCAGCGGTGAGATGTTCAGCAGGCGCGCCAGATGCCCCATCGCCAGATACAGCACCTGAATGAACGCTCCGGCGTGGTCTTCCGGCGTATGCTGAAAGTAAACCAGCCAGCTTCCCTCATAGCCGAGCTGCATCTTGGACAGGTACGTCGCCCCATCACGGTAGTTGTGCAGCATCCCCATGAACTGCCAGCCTTCCGTCCCGCGCAGCGCCACCCAGACGAGCGGTGTGAACACCAGCAGCGCCAGCAGCGACGAGACGATGATCAGCCAGCGCCATTCTTTGGGGGGGATGTAAGTGGTATCACTCGATGGGGTCATGTGCGCCCTGGCAGGGATGGATGATACCGCAATGTCATGGTCAGGCAACTTTAGCATATCCCTATCCTCAATCAAACACCAACGCCCCTGCCTTCCCATTGTAATGGCACATCCCCTGTTGATGATATTCAGGATTTGCAGCAGTTGTGTCAGGACTCAATGCGTAAACAACACAATGAGCGTTAAAATACCCACAGACAGACTGCCGATGCGGAAGAAAACAGGGAGGATGGGTGTATGGGCTTCGACGCACAGAATTTCGGACTGGGGGTGCTGGCAGGCTGGGCATCGGCATATGGGGTATACCGCGCGCGCCACCTGATCGCCAGCACGGTACGATCGTTCGGGCAGGGCGCACAGCGCGTGCAGTATTCCGCCACCCGCAGCGCCGACAGCCGCTACATCAATGACCTGATCGAACTGTGTGAGACCTCACATCTGGCGGGCAGGCAGGTCAGGCTGAGCGAGATCGTGGTCGAGCCGCGCTTTCTGCCGCCTGAGGTGTTCGCCCACCTGCCCGATGACGAACCCTACCCGTCACCCTACAAGGTCGTGCCCAACATCCCCGACCACCCGTATCTGCAAGCCCCGTTCGCCCTGGAAACCCTCGCCATTGATGAACTGGCGACGGGCAATCGGGCGCTGGCGTTGGTCGGGCTGCCAGGCAGCGGACGCACCACCGCCCTGCACACCATCGCGCTCAGCAGCCTGAACCGGGTCAAATTCCGCGCTACGCCAGACAATGTGCAGCAGCGCCTCGATGCAGAAGAGGCGAAACTGCCGGAAAAAGAGCGCGCTGTGCGCGTCAAAGAGCGCGTGCTGATGGAACAGCGTGCCAAAGAACAGCTCGCCAACGAAACAGGGGCGACCTACGAGGCGCAGGCGAGCGATCGCAAGGCAGCCAGAAGTGCGCGCACTGAAGAGGTCGATCCCTCGCTCATCCCGCTCTTCAAGCGGCTGATGCCCGTGTACGTGCATTTTGCCGATCTGCTGCTGGCTTCCGGCGAGGTGAGCGGCGCAGTCGATCCGGCGGAACCGATCGTCCGGGCGATCCAGGCGACGGTGCGTCGTGTCACTGCCAGCACCATCCCGCGCAACTTCTACAACCGCATCGCGCGCGGGCAGGTGCTGCTGCTGCTGGACGGGTTCGATGAACTGAGCGAAGCGGAACAGATCGCTGCCCTCGACTGGCTGCGCGCCTTCCGCGAACTGTACCCGGAGAATTTCGTCATCGCCGTCGCGCCCGCCGTCGGTTTCGGACGCATGAGCGCCATCGGGCTGACGCCCGTCTTTCTGCGCCCCTGGAACGATCTCGACGCCGATGCTCTTGCGGCGCGCTTCCGGGATATGTGGACGAAAATTCAGCGCGGACGGCGCAAGCCGATCGATGATGCAGCGATGGAACGCGCGCGCGCCAACAACCGCGCCCTCTCCACCACAGAGGTGGTGCTGAAAATCTGGACGGGCTTCGCTGACGACGCGGACACCGTCGGGATCGTCGGCTGGTTCCGCGCCTATCTGACGCGGGTGCTGCCCAAATGGGAAGAGTCCGCCGTGGCGCTGGCGCAGATCGCCGCCCTGCAACTCGACGAAGGGTTCATCACCGCTTCCCGCCTGCAGGCGCTGGGAACCCTGTTCGGAAGCGAAATCGACCCGGCGGCGGGATCAGTGCTTCAGGCGGTCGAGACGGGCGCCCCAGCCACATCAGCCGATGCTGAAACAGAAAGTGCGGACAGGAAGACCAGCAAAGACAGTGAAACGACCAGCGCCCAGGGACGGCTGCTCGGCGTGCTGCGCCGTGCCGGGCTGCTGGTGCGCTATCGCGGCGATCGCTACCGCTTCCGTTCGTCGGTGCTGGCGTCATGGCTCGCCAGCCAGACGCTGCGCGGCATGTCCACCGAAGCGATCGTCTCCCGCGTCGGTCAGTACGCCTGGACGCAGGCGATCGCCTACACTGCCATCAGCCGCCCGCTCGACGATGTGGTCAAGGTGCTGACCAAAAATCCGACCGACATCCTGGCGGAGCCGATCATCACCATCGCGCGCTGGCTGGCATACGCACCGCAGGATGTGAAGTGGCGCGGCGTCATCCTCAATGCGTTGGGGGTGCAGATGGTCGCGCCCAGCCAATACCCTGCGCTGCGCGAACGCATCGCCGCCGCGATGATCGACAGCCGTGACCGCAACATCCTGCTCGTCTTCCGCCGCGCAGTGCGAAATATGGATGCCGACATCCGGCGGCTGGCATGTCTGGCGATGGGCGCGCTGGGCGATCCCGAAGCGCTGCGCGACCTGAAACCGCTCATCGAAGACCGCGACCAGCGTGTGCAGCTTGCGGCGGGCATGGCGCTCGGCGCGGTCGGCACGGATGATGCGCTGGAGACGATGGCGATTGCGATGGCGACCGGTTCCGAACCGCTGCGCCAGGCGATGGCGGAAGCCTTCTCCGCCCTGCCCGAACAGGGCTTTCCCACCCTCTACGATGCAGTGCGCGATGATGACCTGATGCTACGCCGTGCCGCCATTTTCGGGCTGCGCCGCATCCGTTCGACATGGGCGTTCATCGAAATCTACCGAACGTTTCTGGAAGACGATCAGTGGTATGTCCGCTCAGCAGCACAGCAGGCGTTTCAGGAGCATCAGTTCGGGCGTGCCGTCAGCATGACGCAGCCCTACCCGCAGCCGGAAGCGATCGAATGGCTGCGCGCCTGGGCAGCGTCAAGGGGTGAGACCGTGCCACCTGGCGATCAGGCAGTGTCCCTGCTGCTGCGCGCGCTTCAGGAAGGCGATGCGGCGCTTCGCGTGCTGGTCGTGCAGGCGCTCGGTCAGCTCAGCCGACCGGAATTTCTGCGCGTGCTGTACAACGCGCTGCGCGATGGACGTGAGGAAGTGCGCGCCACCGCGCACCGCGCACTGATGGGGATGCAGATTCAGTCAGGCTTGTCGCTGCCCTCACCCCTGTGAGGCTGAATCATCGGTCGCTTCGGGTAGCGGCGCGCTCACATCGGCATCGCACGGGATGAAGCGGTCGATGTCGGTGTGGAACACATAGTCGCGGTCGCCCACGCGCAGCCGGATGCGATAGCCGTCGATGCTCATCGGCAGCGGGGTTGCATCCGGCTGGGAACAGTTGAGGGCGCTGTCCGTCCACACCACAGCCTCCACGCTGACGAGCTGAACACGACGCACGGGCAGATCGGTGACACGCGCGACGGATTCGCGCGTCAGGCGCACCAGTTCTGCGGCGATCGGATCGCGCTCCAGCAGCGAGTCGGCAGTCGCGGTACGCGCGGGGGTGGGGCTGACGGCGGGCGCTTGTGCTGAAGGGCGAACATCTCCCGGCGCAGGCAGCATCGACCGCGTGGGAGAAGGCGTCGGCGGGGGTGAGGTGGGAGTTGGACTGGACGGGATGAGCGTGAGTGTGGGGACCAGAACAGCCTGATCTGCCCCGTCACGCGGGGCACACCCCAGCGCGAAAAGGATGATCAGGCTGAACAGAAATGCAGGCAGGCGCATCAACATCTACGCCTGCGGAGGATTCAGGACCTGCTCCAGCTGGTCGATGGAGACCCCCTCAATACTGATGATCTTGTCACGCCCACCTTCGCCCGCCACGATCTCCATACTGGTGGTGGGGACGTTGAACAGGCGAGAGAGAAATTCCAGCAGTTCGCGGTTGGCAGCCGGGTCCCCCGCCGGAGACGCCATCAGGCGAATCTTCACCGCACCGTCACTCTGAATGCCGACCAGTTCCGTCTTGTCCGACTGGGTGACGACGCGCACGTTCAGCGCCGCGCCTCCCCTGGCATCGGTGATCTCAAACTTGCGATTCGCGGTCATACGCCTCATCCTTGACGTGATTGTGCAGGGCGTGCCCTGCGATAATGCTTTCAGCCCATTTCATGCACATCGTAGCATGAATCGGGCTGAATGGACAATCGCACCTAGAAAAACCGCGTGAGCAGCGAGATGAGCAGGATGACGATCATCGGGCTGAGGTCAAAAGGCATCGGGGGCAGCAGGTTGCGAATCGGACGCAGCACCGGCTCCGTCACCCCATAGATGAACTGCACGATCTGCGCGACGGTCGAGTTGCTGGTATCGAGCGGGAACCAGCTCATAAGCACGCGCGCAAGGATGAGCAGCGTGTAGAGCGAGAGGAGAAAACTGATGAATGAACCGATCATGTTCATGGTCACTGGCGGAAATTCCGCCTCCATCCTTTCCTGATTGTGTTCGGGTTACCAGTACAGTCTGATACGTTTCATGCCCGTTCGCCGAAGATGGCGCGCCCGATACGGACGAGAGTCGCGCCTTCTTCGATGGCGATCGGGAAGTCATCGGTCATGCCCATGCTCAGTTCGGGCAGCGGCACACCGATCTCGCCTTCGAGCCAGGTCTTCAGGCGCGCCAGCCCTGCAAAGACGGGGCGCGTCATCTCCGGGTCGTCCGTCAGCGGAGCCATCGTCATCAGCCCGCGCACAGACAACCCAGGCAGAGCGCACATCGCCCGAATCTCCGCTAGCAGCGCGGCGCGCACCTCGGCATCCTTCTCCCAGCCGAAAGCGGACACCCCACTCTTGCTGGCTTCGCCGGAGATGTTGACTTCGACCAGCCCGGTGACCACTTCACCGCGTTCAGCAGCGATACGCGCCAGCTTTTCCGCCAGCCGAAGCGTGTCGATCGAATGCACGACGTTGAAGAGCGGCACGACCTCTTTCGCCTTGCGGCTCTGGATGTGCCCGATCATGTGCCATGTCAGCGGATGCGGGCTGGCAGCCGTCACCGGCGGGATTTTGATCTGTGCTTCTTCTACGCGATTTTCGCCAAAATGTTGCGCGCCCGCCGCCGCTGCTTCGAGCAGGCGTTCGGCGGAATGCGTTTTGCTCACCGCCACCAGACGCACCGAGTCCACCGGGCGGCTGACGCGGGCGCACGCCGCAGCGATCGCATCCTGCACACGCTTGAACTGCTCACGTATGGCGCTCACAGGCTGATCACCGCCCCAAACCGACCGGTGCGCCCCCCCTCGGCACGATGCGAGAAAAATTCATGCGTATTGCCTGCCGTGCAAATCCCCGCAATCTCGATGACGCGCACGCCTGCCCGTTCGAGATCGATGTGGTTGGCTGCCCACAGGTCGAAATGCGCTTTGCCCTCATCGTCATAGCTGACGATCTCGTCGATCGTGCCAAAGTGGTCGGCAGCCGCCTGCACCACCTCATCGCCAACCGGGTAGCGTTCGCGGCTGATGCTGGGACCGATCACCGCGTGTATATCGGCGGGCTGGCATCCGAACGCCGCACACATGGCGCGCACCGTCTCACCCGCGACACCGCCCACTGTACCGCGCCACCCGGCGTGCGCCATGCCGATCGCACAGCGCACGGGATCGAAAAACAGAATCGGGACACAATCGGCAAAACGCATCGAGAGCGGCAGGTCAGGCTGATCGGTGATCAGCGCGTCAGCCTGCGCCAGCCAGCGACGTTCGGGGTGGGGCGCAGTCGCGTGGATGACCTCAACGCCATGCACCTGCCACACACTGCACGCCCGCGCATCCTCCACGCCGAGAGACTGGTACATTCTGACATGATTGGCGCGCACCGCCTCCGGTGCATCGCCGATATTGCCGCCGAGATTGAGCGAGTCGAATGGTGCAGCGCTCACTCCGCCCAGCCGTGTGAAGACCCCGTGCCGAAGCGGTTCCAGCAGGTCAGAGCGGTAACAGACCAGAGGATCATATTGCACACGCTGCATGGTTCATCCTGAATGTGGCTTTGCAGATTTTCACGTGATGATTATACCTGCACGCACACCAATTGTTGCAGGTGCAGCATCTCGGTTATACTGTAGCGTGACAGCAATGCACTGAACTCAACGGCAGAGTCATTCTCGGCTTGTCCGGGACATAGCAGGATAAGGACAGCACAGTATGGAAAAAATCAGGGTGCTGATCGTGGATGATCATCCCCTGCTCAGGGATGGTCTGCAAAAGACGCTCGGTATCGAAGATGATATCGAGATCGTCGGGGAATGCAGCAACGGCGAAGCCGCCCTGGAAATGGCGCGTCAGCTTCAGCCGGATGTACTGGTACTGGATGTCAATCTGCCGGGAATCAACGGCTTGCATGTGGCACGACAGCTTCGCGTCAGCCGGATGGATGTCGGGATCGTGGTGCTGACGGCGTATCACGACAATCAGCAGGTCGTTCATGCGATGCGTTCGGGCGCATCGGCATACTGCCCCAAAGACATCAGCGCGGAAAACCTGGTCAGGACAGTGCGGCTGGTGGCAGACGGCTTCTACGTGATCAACAACCGTCGCATGACTGTCAATGAGCTGGCGAACTGGCTGACGGCGGAGATCGCGGCGCTCGGTGGGGCATATACCGTCGATCCCGAAGAGCATTTCGTCCCGCTCAGCCCACGCGAACTGGAAATCCTTCAGGCAGTGACCAACGGGCAGAGCAACAAAGAGATCGCCTACAGCCTGGGCATCAGCCAGCAGACTGTGAAAAATCACATGACTTCCATTCTCAAAAAGCTGAACGTGGAAGATCGCACACAGGCGGCGGTGACCGCCATCCGTCATGGTTGGGTACGTCTGCATTCCTAGCAAAGGATTGAGGCACGATGTTTGAATTTCGCGCAGACCCGCGCGCCCGTGAAGAGCTGATCGCCATGCTCACCGCTGAGGCAAAGCGCGTGCAGGAAAAACTGAAAGAACTGAAGGTGCAGGTCGATCAGACGCAGATCGTGGTTGACCGCGAGCAGAACCGCAACAATGACATCATGGCGGAACTGCGCGTTGTGCAGGATAACATCGAAACCGCCCCGCGCCAGGACATTCGCCAGCGCTACGATGACGCGCTTGAGGGGCGTTATCGCCTGCTGACGATGCGCGGACAGCTTGAGAAATTCGCCAGCATCCGCGAACAGCTTGAAGGGCAGCTTGAGCTGCTGCGCGAAGTGCTGGGGCGCTTGCAGGGCATTGAAGCGCTTCCGGCGGGCGGCAGCGGCGCGCCCGCGCAGGAGTCGGGCGGCGATGTGCGCGGCGGGGCGGGCATGAACATCATCCGCATTGTGCAGGCACAGGAAGAAGAGCGCCAGCGTCTCGCCAGGCAGATGCACGACGGTCCCGCCCAGTCGATGAGCAACTTCATCCTCCAGGTAGACATCTGTCAGCGCTTCTTCGACCGCAACCCCGCTCGTGCCGCCGAAGAACTCGACAGCCTGAAATCGATCGCCAGCACGACCTTCCAGCGCATCCGCGAATTCATCTTCGACCTACGTCCGATGATGCTCGACGACCTCGGCGTCGTGCCGACGGTGCGCCGCTATGTGGACTCGTTCAAGGAAAAGAACGACATCAAGGTCCGCCTCGACATTCTGGGCGATGAGCGGCGTCTGGCGTCGCACCGCGAAGTGCTGATCTTCCGCACCATTCAGGAACTGATGGGCATCGCGCGCGATTACGCCAACCCGGAACAGATCACCATCCGGCTCGACCTGAGCAGCAACACCGGGCGCATCCTCGTGCAGGATGACGGGCGCGGCTTTGACGCCGAAAGCGCCTTCAGCGGCGATGAAGGTGCGCGCGATACGCGCGTCAACGCCCTGATCACCCTGCGCGAAAAGTTCGATCTGGTGCGCGGCAGCGTCGCCGTCGAAAGCGGTGAAACCGAAGGCACGACGGTGCGGGTTGAACTGCCGTTGGAAGATTGAGATGTTGATCCGGCGAAACAGGACATTCGCCCTGTTTCGCAAAAACCCAAAGCGGCGTACACTTGTCGAATGCTGCGCGCCCGACACTTTCAGGAGGACTCATGGCACGTTTGCGGATTTTTCTGATTATTGCCATTCTTATCGTCGCTGTGGCGGTCGTCGCTGTGTTGGTGCTGCCCAGCCTCAACGCACCGGCTCCGGCTCCGGTGGTGCAGAACGCCACCCCCGACCCGGAACTGCCCACACCTACGCCTGAGATCATCGCCACCCCCCTGCCCACCGCCACGCCGATCGCGTTCGTCGATCTGGTGATCGCGGTGCAGGAACTGCCGCGCGGCATCATCATTCCGCCGAACGCAGTCGCTGTGCGTCCCTTCCCCCAGAGCGCCGCCCCATTCAACGCCGTCACCGACGTGAATGATGTGATCGGCAAGCGTGCACGTACCGACATCTTCCGCGAACAGCCCATCCTCTCGAACATGGTCGTGGAAGACCTGACCAGCGCTGCCCGCGTCGGTTCGGACGCCGCCGCTGTGCTGCCGAGCGGTCTGGTCGCCGTCGCCATCCCGATCGACCGCCTGACCAGCGTCGCCTATGCCCCGCAGGACGGTGACCGCGTAGATCTGATCATCTCGCTGCTGTACGTCGATGTGGATGAAGCCTTCCAGTCGATCAGCCCGAACGATCTGCGCCTGTTCCGCGTCACCGAAGAAGGTATCGAACTGCTCGAACCGGTCTCCGGTCGTGTGGACTCGACCCAGCTCGGTCCGGTCATCATCTCGCCGTCGGAACGCCAGCGCCCACGTCTGGTGACGCAGCGCACCATTCAGGACGCGCTTGTCGTTCACGTCGGCAACTTCCCGCCTGACGGTCGCTTCATCGGTGTGCCGCCCACCCCCACCCCGCCCCCCTCTGAAGAGGGTGGCGATGCAGGGACGCCGCCTCCGCCCACGCCCACCCCGCCGCGCCCGGACATCATCACCCTGGGCGTGACGCCGCAGGAAGCGGTGGTGCTGACGTGGCTGATCGAAGCGCGTGTGCCCGTCACGCTGGCGCTGCGCTCGGCACAGGACACAGCGCGCACGGCGACGACGGAAGTGACGCTGGACTACATCATGGCGCAGTACGGCATTACCCTGCCCGGCAAGCGTCCGTACTCGATCGAACCCGCCATCCGCAGCATCCGCCAGTTGATCGCCAGCCAGGAGATCGGTCTGTCGGAATAAGGCTGAGCGCGGGTTTCAGCCCTGAACAGGGAGAGGGCATGAGCATTCATGCTCTCTTCGCGTTTTCAACCACTGGACTATCCCCATCCACGACAATTTTTTCCATTTCCGACTAAAGTACGTCAGTAAGCGGGTGAAGTGATGCAGAACAGACAATCGGGCGGACAGCCCAGTGTGATTCAAATCCTGATCGTGGATGACATCCCGGAAACGCGCGAAAACATCCGCAAGCTGCTCGCCTTTGAAGAGCAGGAATTCAAAGTCGTCGGCTCGGTGGGCACAGGGCGCGAAGCGATCAAAGCCGCGATGGAATTCAAGCCTGACATCGTGATCATGGACATCAATATGCCGGACATGGACGGCATTCAGGCGACCGGCGAGATCACCAAACGCCTGCCCACCGCCGCCGTCATCATGATGTCTGTGCAATCCGACACCGACTACATGCGTAAGGCGATGCAGGCGGGCGCGCGCCAGTTCCTGAGCAAGCCGATCGACCCGGATGAACTCTACAGCACCATTCGCGGCGTCTACCGCAGCTACGAGTCGATCCGCCAGTCGGCAGCGGTGATGATGGAACTGCCTGTGCAGACCGCCAAACCGCAGGCGGGTGCGCTGGAAGAAGGAGCGCGCCCCGGTCATGTGATCGTCGTGTACAGCCCCTCCGGCGGCAGCGGCGTCACCACCCTGGCGACCAATCTGGCGTCGGGGCTGATGAAGAAAAATGTGCGCGTACTGCTGGTCGATGCCGATTTGCAGTTCGGTGATGTGGGCGTGTTCCTCAAGCTGCAATCGCAGTCCACCCTGCTCGATCTGGTCGGCAAGATCGACGATCTCGATACCGACTTCTTCGACAGCATCGTCGCCACGCACGAAAGCGGGCTGAAGGTGCTGCTCGGGCCGCTGCGCCCGGAATTTGCCGAAGACGTCGAGGCGGTTCCACAGGCTGTGGCGCGCATCATTGAAAAGATCGCCAGCAGCTACGATTACGTGGTGGTCGATACCAGCCATCGCCTGGATGAGCATCTGCTCTCGCTGACGGACATCGCCACGCGCGTCATCCTCGTCACCACGCCGACTCTCTCCGGCATCAAGAACACCAAATTCATCCTCGATCTGTTCGACAAGCTGAACTATGCGCCAGACAAATCGATGCTGGTGCTGAACCGCGTCGAAGATGAGCGCAATCGCCAGCGGGTGACGATCGCCACCGAGCAGATCGAACGTTTCCTGAAAAGGCAGACGTTCGCCCGCATCCCGGACAGTGAACGCGAAGTTCTGAGCGCCGTGATGAAAGGCGTGCCGATCGTCGCCTCGCGCGATCGCAGCAAGTCGCCCGTGCGCGAGCTGCTGGAACTGGCGGACCAACTGGCATCTACCCTGCGCGCCGGGGGCGAGCCGGATGAAGATGAGGGCAAACCCGCGCCCAGGAAGCCGGGACCGATCGGGCAGCGCGGGCGCGCAAACTGACCGATTGACGCCGGGGTGAACTTGCGTGTACTGTACACATAAATGAGCAGCACAGGATCGGAGTGACTCGATGTCTCTGTTGAAACGTATTGAAAACAAAGGGGGGTCGTCCGGGGGAGGCGAACAGCAGCCGCCAGCCTCCTCGTCGGGTTCATTGTTCGACTCTGCCCCGCCGCCCGACTCCAACCCGGAGGAAGCGTCGCGCCTGTCCGCGATGCGTAATCGCAACCAGTCGGTCGCAGGAAGACCGCAAACCCGCGATAACGCCTATATCGACCTCAAGACGCGCGTGCAAAGCCGCCTGCTCTCTGAGCTGGATCAGTCCACCGATGTGAGCCGCAAGAATGAAGTGCGCGCCCACATCGAGGAACTGTTCAACGCCATCCTCGCTGAAGAGAGCATGGTGCTGGCGCGCCAGGAACGCCAGCGCCTGTTCGAGACGATCGTCGCCGAAATCCTCGGTCTCGGTCCGCTGGAACCGCTGCTGGCGGATGAAACCGTGACCGAGATTATGGTCAACGGACCGAAAAATATCTTTGTCGAACGCAAAGGCACGATCACCCGCGCCAACATCACCTTTGAAGATGACGAGCATGTGCTGCGCATCCTGGACCGCATCGTCGCACCCCTCGGTCGGCGTATTGACGAAAGTTCGCCGATGGTGGACGCCCGCCTTCAGGACGGGTCGCGCGTGAACGCCGTCATCCGCCCCATCGCACTGGGCGGACCGACGATCACCATCCGTAAGTTCTTCAAGAAACCGCTGACGTATGAAGACCTGATCCGCTTCGGATCGGTGACCAAAGAGATCGTCGAGTTCCTGCGCGCCTGCATCATCGCCAGGCTGAATATCGTGGTGAGCGGCGGCACGGGTTCGGGCAAAACCACCCTGCTCAACGTGCTGTCGAGTTTCATCCCAGGCGACGAGCGCATCGTCACTATCGAAAACGCGGCGGAACTGCAACTGCGCCAGGAACATGTGGTGACGCTGGAAAGCCGCCCACCGAACATCGAAGGCAAAGGTGCGATCACCATTCAGGATTTGGTGGTCAACTCGCTGCGTATGCGCCCCGACCGGATCATCGTCGGGGAATGCCGTTCGGGTGAAGCGCTGGACATGCTCCAGGCGATGAACACGGGTCACGACGGCTCGATGACGACCGCCCACTCCAACAGCCCGCGCGACACACTGGCGCGTCTGGAAGTGATGTGCCTGATGGCAGGCATGGATTTGCCGGTGCGCGCCATCCGCGAACAGGTCGCCAGCGCGCTCGACCTGGTGGTGCATCAGGAACGCCTGCGCGATGGGTCGCGCAAGGTGGTCAAGATCACCGAAGTGCAGGGCATGGAAGGCGACATGATCACCATGTCCGACATCTTCGAGTTCGAGCAGATCGGTGTCGAAGCAGGCAAGATCGTCGGGCGCATTCGTCCGACGGGCATCCGCCCGAAATTCACCGACCGCATCGAAGCAGCGGGCATCTACCTGCCACCGTCGGTGTTCGGTTTGGGCAAGACGTATTAAGCAGCTCATGCACGGGCGGCACGCCGAAGTTTCATCCGCGCGCCGTCCGGGTGTCGTATCTCGATCGTCAGACAGAGTGTAGAAAGCCAGGCGATGGATCCGATCATCATCCTCGTAATTGCAGGGATCGCGGCGGTTGTGGTCATCCTGTATGGGATCATCAGCGTCCGCAGCGAGAAAGACATCATCGAAGAACGCCTCGGTCGCTATGATGAGCAGAATGCCTCGTTCATCCAGCTTGAGGAGATCGTCGCGGATGTGCCGGAAGAAAAATCCCCCGCATCCACCGCGCTGCGCGATCGGTTGGACGGCTTGTTCGAAGGGCGCAGCTTTGGCAAACGCTGGCGGCAGCAGCTTTCCCGTGCCGACCTGAAGCTGACCGTCTCAGAATACGCTGCCCTGCACGTGATCAGCACCTTTGGCTTTTTCGGTGCGGGCTATTTCGTGCTGTTTGGCGGGCAGATCGCCCCGGCGCTGCTGGCGGCGTTCGTCGGGTTCTTCGCCCCGCGCCTGTACGTCTCGCGCCTGACCTCGACCCGGCTGATCAAGTTCGAGCAGCAGCTTCCCGATACACTCGGCTTGTGGGTGAACGCACTGCGTTCCGGCTACAGCGTACTGCAATCGATGGAAGCGATCGCCCGTGATGCCCCTGAACCGACTGCCACCGAGTTCAAGCGTGTGGTGCAGGAAGTACAGATCGGCATCGACATGGAAGACGGTCTCGAACACCTGCTCAACCGCGTGGAGAGCGAAGACCTCGACCTGGTGATCACGGCAGTGAATATTCAGCGCGAGGTTGGTGGTAACCTGGCGGAAATCCTCGACGTGATCAGCCATACCATCCGCGAGCGCATCAAGCTGAAAGGCGAGATTCGCGTGCTGACGGCGCAGGGACGCATCACCGGCTACGTGATCAGCGGTCTGCCGATCATCCTGGCGCTGTTCCTGTACACCATCAACCCCGGTTACATGGGCAACCTGTTCGAGAACCGCCTGTGCGGGTGGCCCATGCTGGGCATCGGTCTGGCGCTGATCGGCATCGGGTTCGCCGTCGTGCAGAAGATCGTGGACATCGACATCTAACCGTCAGCGTGAGGTGGGCAACCCCACCTCACAGGATGAGCAAGCGAGGCAGCATATGGATCAGTCACTCATCGTACTCG
Source organism: uncultured Pleurocapsa sp. (assembly GCA_964614405.1). GTDB lineage: Bacteria > Chloroflexota > Anaerolineae > Aggregatilineales > Phototrophicaceae > Flexifilum. Next base: position 19,576 of record CAZTLS010000015.1, on the reverse strand, counting down.
CCGTGATCGTCATCGGCACGATCGTGTTCGGCGCACTCGTCTACGTCGGTGTGCGCGAAGACAAGGGGCGCGACCCGCTTCAGGAACGCCTCGCCCAGTTCGAGGACAAGGAAATCCCGCAGTCGCTGGAAGAGATCGAAATGTCGCTCTCCTTCCGCGACCGTGTGATCCTGCCGCTGATGCGGAACATCGCCAAAATCACCACCCGATTTACCCCACAGAAACAGCTGGAAGAAGCGCGCCACCAGATCGAACTGGCAGGCATGAACATGGACGCAGGCACGTTCTTCGCCATGCGTATCATGCTCACCATCACCTTCGCCCTGGGCGCGTTCTTCGTCTTCTTCGTCGGCTCCACCTCCACCGACCCGGCGACCGGTCTGCTCTACACCATCGGCGCGACCGCGCTGGGCTACATCTTCCCGGTGATGTGGATTCAGAGCAAGATCAAGCGCCGCCAGGAGAACATCTGGAAGGCGCTGCCCGACGCCCTTGACCTGCTAGTCATCTGCGTGGAAGCGGGTCTCGGCTTCGACATGGCGATGGGCAAGGTGTACGAAAAGTGGGATAACGAACTGGCGATCGCCTTCGGACGCATCCTGCGCGAAATCCAGCTCGGCAAGCTGCGCCGTGATGCACTGCGCGATATGGCGAACCGCATGGATGTGCCCGATGTGACCGCTTTCGTCGCCGCCATCATCCAGGCAGACCAGCTCGGCGTGAGCATGGCGAAAATCCTCCGCATTCAGGCAGACCAGATGCGCGTCAAGCGCCGCCAGCGCGCGCAGGAGAAAGCGCATCAGGCTCCCGTCAAGATGATCTTCCCGATGGTGTTCCTGATCTTCCCGTCGATCTGGATCGTGCTGCTCGGTCCGTCGCTGATCATCCTGTTCGGTTCCGCTGAAGTCGGGGCGGTGTTTTAAAGAACCCCATCCCGGTGGCTGGTCTGCTCCGTCGGGCAACCGATACGCTGCTCGACCTGATCTACCCTCCACGCTGTACCCGCTGCGGGCGCATCGATACCCCCTGGTGCGCCCGCTGCCTCTCCCTGTTGCGCGAATATCCCATTCAGGCACGGCGGCGCGTCGTCTCCCCCACCCTGACCGTGTACACCACCGGAGTACATGATGACCTGCTGCGCGATGCCGTCCACGCCCTGAAATACAACCGCGCAGCATACATCGCCCCACTGCTGGCAGAACGGGCGGCAGCCGTCATGCAGCGGGCGCATGTGCCGTTTGGCATGATCATTCCTGTACCTTTAGCACAATCCCGCCTGCGCGAACGCGGGTATAATCAGAGTCAGGTGATCGGGTCGCACATGGCATTGATGATGCACACACCGCTCGTCGTCTCATCCCTCCAGCGCACGCGCAGCACCGCCCCACAGGTCGGTCTCAGCGTCGTGCAGCGGCGAGACAATGTGCGCGATGCCTTTCATGCCCCGCCCGGCTCACTGAACGGTCATTTCGTTTTGCTCCTCGATGATGTCCTCACCAGCGGTTCCACCATGCAGGCGTGCGCAGCAGCGCTGTATGCCGCTGGCGCACAGCAGGTCGTCGGTGTGGCGATCACCGGGGCGCAGCAGACACAACACAAGGAGTAAGCGTGATGAACATCGATTTTCACGGTCAGAATCTCAAGGTCACTGAGGCAGTGGAAGGGTACGCGCGCAAAAAGCTCGACCGACTCGACCGCTACCTGCCGAACATCGCGGAGGTGCGCGTCGATCTCTCGCATACGCACACCAGGCGCGGGCAGGACCTGACGACCGCCCAGATCACGCTGCGCCATGCGCGTGGAGCCATCCTGCGTGCCCAGGTCTCTACCGAGTCAGACATCGAAGGGGCGATCAACGGCGCAGTCGATAAACTGTACCGTCAGATCGAACGCTTCAAGGACAAGCGTAAACGCAAGGGGCACGAACGCTTCAGCGCCTCGCTGGAGGAACTGGCAGCGGCGGAAGCCAGCCCGATCGAGGCGATCGTCGAGCCGCAAGCTGAAGAAGAGGTGGTCTCGGTGGTGCGGCGCAAGTACGTCACCGTCACCGCCATGCACGAGGATGAAGCCATCGAACAGATGGAACTGCTCGGTCACAACTTCTTCGTCTACTACGATGAGGAATTTGGCGGCATGAGCGTGGTCTACAAGCGCAGCGCCGGCGATTACGGCATTCTGATGCCGAAGCTGGGATAAAACGATCGCCCAGGGCGGGGCTGAGTCCCCGCCCTAGCGCCCGGCGTCGTAGTCGCGCTCTTCCCACAACCGACGCACCATTCGCAGGCGCACCAGCTCATACCACGCCATGAGCAGGCTGAGCGTCAAGCCGTGCAGCCCGTCACGATAGCCGTGCAGGGTGATGAAGCGCCACCAGAAATGACGCACCGGCAGCGTGACGAACTGACGCGGACGCGGACGTTCGCCCGCCTCCAGCGCCATGCGCGCGTAGAGCGCGGTGTAGCGCGTCTGCTTGTCGATGAACTGGCGCAGCGTATCGTAGTTGTGATGGATGAGCGGGTGACGCAGCGTCCCCTCTTCGCCATCCAGCAGCACACGCTCATGCACGCGCTGTGCCGGGTCGTAACGTGCCGCACCAGCGCGCAGCAGCCGCGTCTGATAATCGGGAAACCAGCCCGCCCCCAGCGTCAGCCGACCGAAAATGTAATTGTGCCTGGGGATGCGAAACCCGGCGTAACGCGGATAGCTCATGCTCTCGCGGATCTCTTCCGCCAGTTCCGCGCTCACCCGCTCGTCCGCATCGATGAACAGCACCCAGTCTGTCCGCCCCTGTACCGCGTCGAGTGCGGCGTTGCGCTGGCTGGCGTAGTCGTCGAAGGGGCGCGTCAGCACTTCTGCCCCGGCTTCCCGCGCCAGTTCAGCAGTGCGATCGCGGCTGAGCGAGTCGAACACGACGATGCGATCGGCAAAGCGCAGCGACTCGATGCAGTCGAGGATGTGGCGTGCTTCGTTGAAGGTCAGGATGATCGCGGTCAGGGTAGTCATGTTCGGCTCGGAAGATCAGCATCCCGCGCCATCGCGTACACCGTTTCATAGGCGGCACACACGGCGGGATCGTCGGTCTGGCGCGCACGACGAAGCACTCCGGCGGCGACCATACGCCGCGCCAGTTTCAGCTTCCACTGCGGGTAATGCTTACTGTACAGATACAGGCGGCTCGTCCACAGGTTGACGATGCTGCGCGGGCGCACCTGCCCGGCGCTCTGCCCGACGAAATGGGTGACGCGCGCAGCGGGGACGCATACTGCTTCATAGCCCGCCCTGTGGATGCGCCACGCCCAGTCGATCTCTTCGCAGTACATGAAATACGCCGGGTCAAAAATGCCAGCGGCGCAGATCGCCTCACGCCGCACCATCATCGCCGCGCCCAGCACGCAATCGACCGTGAACGGCTCTCCAGCCTCGTACAGCGCACGGGGATAGCGCCCGTTGAAGCGCCCCTCGACCCAGCGTCCGGGCGTCGGAAAGAACTCCGTCCACAACTGGCGCAGACCGGGGAAAGCGAACGCCCCATGCTGAAAACTGCCATCGCCATACGCCAGACGCGCCCCGGCGATGCCGCGCATCGGCTGCGCCATGAGCGCATCGAAGAGTGCGCGCGTCGCACCGGGCTGAGTGGCGGTGTCCGGGTTGAGCAGGTAGACTGCGCGCGGCAGATGATCCGGGTCGCAGCCGGGCGCACCAAAGCCGATGCGCCGCAGCAGCAGGTTGTTGCCACCGGCAAAGCCGAGGTTGTCCGAACTGACGACCAGATCGACCTGCGGAAAACGCGCGGCGATCGCCTCGGCTGTGCCATCGCCGGAAGCGCAATCGACGACATGCACCGACGCCGCCAGCCCGCTCGACGCCAGATCGTCCAGCAGCGTCTCCAGCGCCGTCAGCGCCAGATCGCGCACATTCCACGTGACGATCAGCACCGCCAGATCGTGCATCATGACCCCAGGCGTGCCAGATCGAGGCGCGCCTGCGTGAAGAAGGCGCGCAGGCGGCTGAAGTCATTGTCATCGGCATTGACGAGCGCGCTGTGCCCCAGGATGGGGCGCAGCGCCGCCGCTGCCTGCGACCCGTTGCCGATGGTCGTGAAGGCATCGATGAGCGCCGCACGCTGCGCCAGCGGCATGAACGGCGGCACGACCAGCACAGCGAACGGCATCTCGACCGAGCGCGTCACTTCAGTGACGGCGGCGCGCACCTGCGGACTGCTGGCGTATTCCTCAAAGTCGCTCAGGCGCATCCCGGCAGCGTCGCATGTGCCGTCCGCCAGAGCAGGCAGGAGCAGATCGAACGATTCGACATCACGGATGCGGGCGGGCGTCACAGCGCTGTCTCCCCCCGCCGCGCGCAGCATCATGAGCGGGATGACGCTGGTGTACAGGTCATCGATGTTCAGCCGACACAGCGTCTTGCCCGCCACGTCGGCTGCGGTGGTGATGCCGCTGCTCTGGCTGGCATACAGCACAACTGGCTCACCACTTAACCGCTCTTCACCCTGTTCGCGCACCGCGCGCATCGCTGCCGCGCCGCACCCCGCCGCATGAACAGCGGCATAACCCGCCCCGCTCACCCAGGCGACGCGCACACGCTCCGGCGTCGAAGCACACACCTCGGCGACTGCTTCAGCGTCATTGCGGGCGATCGTCAGATCGATGCTCAGCCCGCTGGCAGCAGGCAGCGCCTCGCTGAGCGCCTGCCCCGCCTGCGCGATCGCCCGGTCGCCAACCCCGGTCGGGCGTGGGACGAGCAGCACGCGCACCGGGTTGCCCGCCGCGCCGATCGGCAAAGTCGTCGGCACAGGTGGCAGCGTGGTCGAGCGCGGCGTCGGCGTAGGCGTGGGGCGTGCCGCCGCCTGTGGTGCTTCGCGCCGGCAGGCAGTGAGTGCAAAGACGATCGAGAGCAGCAGCAGAACGGACAGCAGGCGCTTCATCGGCATTCCACCTTACATCCCAGGTTCAACCAGGCGAATTTCCCGCGCTCCCACATTGCGATTGCGCTGCGCCACTTCCACATCCTCGTGGATCAAACCAGCCCAGCAGGTTTGCGGGTTACGCACTTCGATCTCGGTCATGCGGACTGCACCCCATACGACAGCGCGCCCGCCCGGTGGCAGATAGTAGTACTCGACCCCGGTATCGGGATCGACCACCACATCGAGCGAGTCGCGGTCGCCCAGCGCCCAGCGCCAGGGATAGTCGGTCGGCGCGGTCATGCAGTCCAGTCCGACGCGCCACGCCCCCGGTTCGTCAGTCGCCCCGAAGCTGGAGGCGCGCTGCTCCCAGGTGTAGACCGTGCCGGGCGCGGGTCCGGTGGTGCGAATGGGCACGCTGCTGTAGTTTTCAACCGTGAGCGAGAAGACCAGCAGATCGCCGCGAGGCAGGGTGATGGTGGTGCGCGACAGCGTGTCAGGGTCGGTCGGCGGGGTGATGCGGTCGCCCATCTGATCGCGTTCGGAGAGGAAACGCTCGTCCCAGGGACGCGCCTCGAACACGACGGTGACGCCGATCGTCTGCGGCACGATCTCGGCGAACGGTTTACCACCCTGAGCGATGGTCAGTTCGGCGGTGTGACGGACGATCTGCCCGACCGGGTCGCGCGCTTCCGCCACGACGGTGTACACCCCATCCGGCGGCGGGTCGGCATTGTTGTCCACGCCGCCATCGTAATCATACAGATGCCGCCCGCGCGTGTTCGGCAGCACATCCTGAAGTCGTTCCGCCAGATAGATCGGGTCGCCGCCGCCTTCCGGCAGCAGATAGACCGTCAGTTCGGAATCGCGGCTCAGGTACAGGTTGATCTGGGTGCGATCGTTGATGCCGTCCTGATTCGGGGTGAAATAGGTCGGGTAGACGCTGAATTCGGACAGCAGCGGCAGCGGCACATCCCCATCGCGCACGACCAGCTCGCCTGTGCGTTCATGGCGCTCGCCATCTTCGGTGACCGCCACCAGCCGCCAGGTATAGGTATCATCCGGGATGAGACGGCGGATGACCTCACCGCCGTACACTGCTTCGTCAGGCAGTATGAAGCCATCGACCACGCCGCTGAAGGCAACCTGATAGCGCGCCGGGGTACGCAGCGCATCCTGCCGGAAGGCGAAGGTTTGCCCGTCACGCCCTTGCAGGTCGAGCGAGACGCGCGCCACGCGCGACAGCTCATAGCTGAAAATGGCGACATCATCGACGCCATCCGCGTTGGGGGTGATCGCATCATGAGAGAATCCTGCGGATACGATCACGGGTTGACTGGAGACGAGTGCCATGCGCGCCAGCATGAAGATGATCGCCGCGCCGAGAACAGCCCCGATCCCGATCAGAAATATCGACAAGCGCATCGTGTGTGTGTTCAGCCTCTTGATGTAAACGCCACGCCGAGTCTAGCCCACCCTGCCCCCTTTTGCCAGCACAGGCTTCTCAACCCTGTGTCGATTCCTGCACGCCGTTCTGGTACAATCGTTCGTCTTATCGCACAGCGTGATGAGACGCGAAGGACACTCCATCTTGACCGATATGAACAACGTCGGCGATTTTTTCAATATTGACAGCGCCATTGCTGACGAGGATGGTGTGATCGTCTGCCCGGCGATCCTGCTGCACGAGCAGGTGATGTTCCCTGGCATCGTCTCCCCCATCCTGCTGGCGGACAAGCGCGCCATCAGCGCCGCCGAAGCAGCCTTTGCCCAGCGCCGCACCGCCATCACCCTGCTGGCGGATGAGGTGATGGGTTTGGAACTGCCGCGCAGCGGCATCGTGGGCACGGAAGTGGCGCTGGGCAAGGTGATGCGTATGCCCGACGACTCGCGCGGGGTGCTGGCACAGGGTCGGCAGCGCGTGGAAATCCTCGGCTTCACCCGCCGCACCCCGCATCTGATGGTGCGCGCGCGCCCGCTGGGGGAAACCCGGATCGATACGCCCCGCGCACAGGCGACGATGCAGGTGGCGATCAACCTGTTTCGTCAGGTGGTGGAGCTGAATGAGAACATCCCTGAAGACGTGCTGATGTACGTGATCAACGCGCCCAACGGCAGCATTCTGAGCGACCTGCTCACCTCGACGCTCACCATCGACGCGCACCTGCGCCAGTCGCTTCTGGAGACGCTGGATGTCGAGGCGCGGCTGAACACCCTCGTCGAGCTGCTGACCGACGAGGTGACGATGCTCGAACTGAAAGATGAGATCACCAGCCAGGTCAACCGGGAGATGGATCGCAGCCAGCGTGAGATGTACCTGCGCGAACAGATTCGCGTCATTCAGGGCGAACTGGGTGAGGAAGACCCATTCCAGCAGGAGATCAATGAAGTCCGCCAGCAGATCATCGCCGCGCAGATGCCGCCGGACATTCACGACAAAGCGATGAAAGAGCTGGCGCGGCTAGCGATGATGGCTCCACTCGCCCCGGAAGTGGGCATCGTGCGGACATACATCGAATGGCTGACCGCCCTGCCCTGGTCGAAAACCAGCCCGGATCAGCTCGATGTGATGCACGCTCAGCGCGTCCTCGATGAGCAGCATTTCGGCTTGCCTAAAATCAAAGATCGCATTCTCGAATACATCGCCGTGCGAAAACTCGCACCGGAGAGCGCCGCCACGCCCATCCTGTGCTTCGTCGGTCCGCCCGGCGTGGGCAAGACCTCGCTCGGCAAGTCGATTGCAGCGGCGCTGGGGCGCGAATTCGTGCGCGTCAGCCTGGGCGGGGTGCGCGACGAAGCAGAGATACGCGGACATCGGCGCACCTACATCGGCGCGCTGCCTGGGCGCATCCTGCAAACGATGCGCCGCGCCGGGACGGTCAACCCGGTGTTCATGCTGGACGAGATCGACAAGCTGGGCGCAGATTTTCGGGGTGACCCGGCGGCGGCGCTGCTGGAAATCCTCGATCCCGAACAGAACAACGCCTTCAGCGATCACTACCTCGACGTGCCCTACGATCTGTCGCGCGTGCTGTTCATCACCACCGCCAACGATCTCGACCCGATCCCGCCCGCCCTGCTCGACCGGCTGGAGGTGATCGAGTTCAATGGCTACACCGAAGAGGAAAAAGTCGCCATCGCCAGACAATTCCTCATCCCCAAACAAATCGAGGCGAACGGGCTGCACGATCATCCGCTCACCTTTGAGCAGCCCGCCCTGATGCGGCTGATCCGCGAATATACCTGGGAGGCAGGGGTGCGTAACCTCAGCCGGGAACTGGCGAACGTCTCACGCAAGGTCGCCAGGCTGGTGGCGGAAGGCAAGCGCGCGCCGCGCACGATCAGCGCCGCACAGATCGAAAAACTGCTCGGTCCGCCGCCGTATCTCGACACCGGGGCGAACGATCAGGATGCGGTTGGCATCGCCACAGGTATGGCATGGACGCCCTACGGCGGCGAAATCCTGACCATCGAGGTCAGCCCGCTGCCCGGCAAGGGTGGGCTGCTGCTGACCGGCTCATTGGGCGATGTGATGCAGGAGTCAGCACAGACGGCGCTCAGCTACCTGCGCGCGCATACCGAGGAACTGGGGCTGCCGCTGGATGACCTGGAATATTTCGACGTGCATGTGCATCTGCCGGAAGGAGCAGTGCCCAAAGACGGACCGTCCGCCGGGATCACGCTGGCGCTGGCGCTGATCAGCGCCTTCACCGAACGCCCGGTGCGCTGCGACACCGCCATGACGGGTGAGATCACCCTGCGCGGCAAGGTGCTGCCCGTCGGGGGTATCAAGGAAAAGATTCTGGCGGCACGGCGTGCGCGCCTGAAACATGTCCTGATCCCGAAGCAGAACGAACACGATCTGCGCGACCTGCCGCGTGAGGCGCGTCAGGGGATCGAGATTCATCTCGTCGAGACCATGGAACAGGTGATCGCCCACTGCCTGCTCGCTGCGCCGGAAGGTGAGCGGCGTCTGGATCGCCTGCGCCGTGAACGGGACAAGGAAGACGCGCGCGATGAGCATGGTGACAGCACTGACTGAGCAGAAGGCGATGAACGAAGATGAGCTGCACCAGCGCCTCAGCGCTGGTCGATCGGCACAGCTTGACTGGCTGGCAGATAGTCCATCTGCGGACAGCATCGCCCACATGCTGGTCGCCTTTGCCAATGCAGAAGGCGGGCAGTTATTCATCGGCATTTCCGGCGCGAACGCCACCATCACAGGGGTGCGTGACGCCAATACCATGCTCAACCGGGTCGTGCAGGCGTCGCTGGGCATTCAGCCTCGGCTGATCATGCCACAGCCGGAAATGCTGCATCTGCAAGGGAAAGCGGTCATCGTGGTGGATGTTCCCGCCGGGCTGCCTGGGGTGTATGCCTACAGCGGGCGCTATCTGAAACGGGTGGGCGAGAAAAATCTGCCGCTCAGCCTGCTCGAACTTCAGCGCCTGTCGTATGAGCGCGGCGCGTTCGACTTTGAGACCGAACCCGTCCGCCGGGCGACGCTGGAAGACATCGATTTGGACAAGGCGCGTGCCTACATCAGCCGCATCCGCGCGGGCGGCGAACAGGAAGTCGAACGGGCGCTGCTGCGGCGCGGCTGCCTGGCGACCGTCGGCGATCGACTCGTGCCGACGTATGCCGGTCTGCTGCTGTTCGGCAAAGACCCGCAGGCATTCATCCGCAGCGCGTCGATCAGCGCAGTCCGTTTCCCCGGCGAGTCGATGAGCGACCGGTTCATCCGCGCTGACATCAGCGGCACACTGCCCGAACAGATCGACCGTGCCGAACATTTCCTGCTGGAACATCTGCGTAAAGAGGTGAGCATCGGCAAAGGGATGGCACGTACCGAGACGCTGGAATACCCCCTGGAAGCCGCCCGTGAACTGGTCGTCAATGCGGTCGCCCACCGCGATTACAGCATCAGCGGTGACGAAATTCGCCTCTATCTGTTCGCCAATCGTCTGGAAGTGACCAGCCCAGGCAGGCTGCCCGGTCCCGTCACGCTGGACAACATCCGCGATGCCCGCTTTTCGCGCAACCCGGCGATCGTCCAGGTGCTTTCCGACATGGGCTACATCGAGCGGCTGGGCTATGGCGTGGACAGGGTGATCGCCCTGATGCAGGAGACCAACCTCCCCGCCCCGGATTTCTCGGAAAACGCGGGCAGTTTCTGTGCCCGGCTGCACCGTGCAACGATCGTCCAGCCTCCGATCGCCGACAAGATCGTGGACAAGCATTTTCGCGGCGTGGCGCTCAACCCGCGTCAGGAAGTCGCCGTGCAGTATCTCACCCGCGATGGGCAGCCGATGATCACCAACCGCGACCTGCAGGCGCTCTTCCCCGATGTCCATGCAGAGACGATCCGCCGCGACCTGTCCGACCTGGTGACGAAGGATGTGCTGGAAAAACATGGCGAAAAGCGTGGGTCGTATTATACCCTGCGGGCGAATCCGTCACGCTGAGGTTGCCACACATGCGTGCATGGCATTATAGTGAAACAGAATCCGGCGTATTGCCCCGGTGAAGGTTACCAGGCACGAATTGAGGAATGAGATGTCACGCATACGTGGGTATCGGCTCTTTTCGATCATGATGCTGCTGTGGCTGGTCATCGCGCTGCCCGCCGCACCGCCCCTCGGCGCGCAAAATCAGGCGCTCACCTGCGATCAGCTCGTCACCCTGGCGACCAACACAGCGGGCACAGCCTGCGAGGGCTTGGGGCGCAATCAGGTGTGTTATGGCAATCGCCGGGTGACGGTCGAGTTCGCCCCCCAGAACAACCCGCCCTTCAGCAATGTCGGTGACCGCGTGGAACTGCTCTCACTGCGCTCGATCAGCACCGCGCCGCTCGATCAGCTGACCGGAGACTGGGGCGTCGCCTTCCTCAAGGCGCAGGCGAATCTCCCCGACGCACTGCCGGGGCAGAACGTCACCTTCCTGCTGTTCGGCGACGCTACGCTGGAAAATGTCACCTCGGACATGCGCGCCGTCCGCCTGAGCAGCGGCATCACTGGCACACAGTGCGAGGAAGCGCCATCCGGCGTGCTGATCCAGTCTCCCACCGGGCAGCAGGTGACGATGACGATCAACGGTGCAGACATCACCCTCGGCTCAACCGTGTTCATGAGCGCCCTGCCCAACGTGAGCATGAAGCTCAGCACGCTGGAAGGCGTCGCCATCGTCACGGCGATGGGCGATACCCGCATCGTGCCTCAGGGCGGTGAGATCGGCGTCCGCCTCGGCGGGGAGGATGGTCTGGAAGCGATCGATGTGCCCAGTGCCCTGCGCGGTTTCACCCAGGTCGAACTGCCTTTCACCCCCCTCAGTCTGCTGGAAGAGCCGGTCGAGCTGCCGCCCTCGCTGGCACTGACGGGCGCGATGGGCGCGCCCACCGCCATACCGACCACCGCGCCGACGACCCCCGCCATTTCCGGGTGTGCCCCGCGCGAAGACTGGACGTTCCGCTATACGGTGCAGTTGGGCGACACCCTGTCCGGCATTGCAGCGCGGGCGGGCGTCCGCCTCGACCAGCTCATGGCTGGCAACTGCCTGAGTGACGCCTCGCGCATCCTCGCCGGGCAGGTGCTGCGCGTGCCGATCGCGCTGCCCACACCCCGCCCTGCCACCGCTACGCGCCCGCCCGCAACCAGCACCCCGGCGGTCAGCGCGACGATCATCGGTCCCAACCTGCGCGCCGATGCCAACCTGATCTACTACGGTTCCTGCACCGTCGTCCGCTGGGATGTGGCGAACATCAATCAGGTGTACTTCGAGGGCGGTCCGGCTGTCGGCAGCGATGCCCGTCAGGTGTGCCCGCGTGTCACCACCACCTACACGCTCAGCGTGCTGCGGCTGGATGGCGTCACCCAGAATTTCACCATCACGATCTACGTCGAGACGACGTGCGGCAATCAGACCTGTGAACCTGGTGAAACCTACATCACCTGCCCGCAGGACTGCGGTTAACACCGATCCGGTATTACGGGCAGCACGCGCCGTGCGTGCTGCCCTCATTCGTTCATTTGCCCAGGATTTCCCGAATGCCCCTGAGAAACGCCTGTATTCTGATCTCGGCATTGTGCGCGCTGGCGCTGCTGAGCGGCTGCAATGCGCTTGCGCCCGCAACCCTGACGCCCACACCGACCGATACGCCGACTATCACCCCGTCGCCGACGCTGACCGAGACGCCCACGCTCATTCCGCCCACGCTCACGCCATCGCTCACGCCGACCATCACCCCCTCCCCCACTGACACGCCGACGCCAACCGTCACCCCCCTGCCGACAACCACGCCGCAGCCCTCGGTGCTGTTCACCTACGACAACTGGGAATTCCTCGACCTGCCCGCCAACATCAGTGCGCGCCTCGCCAACCCGCATATCGCCTTCCTGAACGTCAACAACCGCACCCGTTCCAGCGCCACCCCACAGCCAGGCAACAACATCGCCACGCTCTACTACGTCCCGCCGACGAACTCAGCAGGGCGCATTGCTATCCGAGAGTTCAACGCGGCGACCGGCGCACAGGTCTTCATCGCGCCATCGGGCATGGCGTTCGCGTGGCTGAGGCTGGACGGCGGGACGAATGCCAACGGGCTGTACATCGCCGACCTCGACCTGAGCGTGAGCGGGCGTGTGCTGCCGATCACCAGCCTGACGCAGCGCGGCATCTACAACCCGCCCGCCTGGAAACAGGACGGCTCGCAGATCGCCATCGCCATCGCCACTGGCTACGACATCGACATCTTCAGCATCTCGCGCAATGGGGCGTGGGCTCCGCTGATCACGGGTGGAGCATACGACTTTTGGCCCCAGTGGTCGCCAGACGGTAACTTTCTGGCATTCGTCTCTGACAGAGTGACGTGCCCAAGCTGGATTCCTGATGAACCGGGCACGTGCGACCGCACCTCCACCCCCACTCCGACGGGCGGGCATGTCTTCGTGCTGAACATCACCACTGGCGAGATTCGCCAGTTGAGCAGCACGATCGTCTACGAACCGCCGCGCTGGGTGACCCCGCGCCAGGTCGCGTTCGTCACGGGCGATCCCCTCTTCGGCGACCCGGAACGATCGCTGAGTGTGGCGGACATCTTCAGCGGCGAAGTCCGCACTGTACGCCTGACGACCGGCGATGTGCCGCTCAAGCTCTCTGAGGCATGGTCTCCCAGCGGACAGCAGGTGGTGTTTCAGGCAGCCGGGGCGACGACCGAGATCGTGCTGGCACAGACGAGCGGCGTCGAAATCGGGCGCATCCGTGACCTGACCTTTTCACGCTATGGCATGTCGGCAGCGTGGTCGCCGGATGGCACGCGCATCGCCATCGGCGGCGTGGGCGGGCAGTGTCCGTATGGCGTGGTGGTCACCGACGGGGCGTTCGGGTCGATCGCGCGCGGCAGCCCGCCGCCGTCGATGTGCGACCCGCGTTTTTCGCCCGACGGACGGTGGATCGCCTTCACAGGGGTCATCCCCAACCGCGATGGACGGGTCGATGTGTACGCCGCCAACAACAACGGATTCGGCGCGGTCAACCTGACGGGCAGTCTGCTGGGGACGATCGAGATGCTGGGATGGGTGGGCGGGGGATAGCCGCATCGCGCTGCATTCGATAAGATCAGGACATGTACAGAGCGTGCCGGGGCGATCATCCCCGGCACAGCAGCCGATGGAGCAGAAAGTATGGCAGCACTTACGGATAAAATCGCCGTCGTCACCGGCGGCAGCCGGGGGATCGGGCGCGGCATCGCCCTGGAACTGGCAAAACGCGGTGCGACGGTGGTGGTCAATTACAACAGCAATGCCGACGCTGCCAATGAGGTCGTCGGGTTGATCACCGGGGCGGGCGGGGTGGCACTGGCGGTGCAGGGTGATGTGAGTCAGGAAGAGGGCGCAAATGCCGTCATCAAGGCGGCAACCGACACCTACGGACGCATCGACATCCTGGTGAACAACGCCGGAACCACGCGCGACAACGTGATCATGCTGATGAGCGCCGATGATTTCGACACCGTGCTGGATACCAATCTCCGCAGCACATGGCTGTGCAGCAAAGCCGCTGTGCGCTCGATGATGCGGAAGCGGTATGGACGCATCATCAACATCACCAGCATCAGCGGCATCATGGGCAACGGCGGGCAGACCAATTACAGCGCCAGCAAAGCCGGCATCATCGGGCTGACCAAAGCGCTTGCCCGCGAGGTCGGTTCGCGCGGGATCACCGTCAACGCTGTCGCCCCAGGTTTCGTGCAGACCGACCTGACGGCGAACCTGCCCGAAGAGATGCTGAAGAAACTGAACGAGAATATCCCGCTGGGGCGCTGGGCGACGATCGAGGACATCGCCTACGCCACTGCCTTTCTCGCCTCTGATGAAGCCGCCTGCATCACCGGGCATACCCTGACGGTGGACGGCGGACTCGCCATGTAACCTGACCAGGAGAAGCCCCATCCATGTCCACCATTTTCGCCCGAATCATCGCTCGTGAAGTGCCGTCCGACATTGTGTATCAGGATGAGCTGGTCACTGCCTTTAAAGACATCAATCCACAGGCTCCGGTGCATATCCTGATTGTGCCCAACAAAGAGATTCCCACTGCTGCTGACGTAACCGCCGAAGATGAAGCGGCACTGGGGCGGCTGTTCACCGTCGCCCGCAGGCTGGCTGAAGAGATGGGCATCGCCGAGTCCGGCTATCGGCTGATCGTCAACTGCAAAGATGATGGCGGGCAGGAAGTGTATCATCTGCACATGCACCTCGTCGGCGGGGTGCGCCTCGGTCGAATGCTGAGCAAGCGCGACTGAGCAGGTCGCCGCGCGGGTGACGCGGCGGCTCGTCCCTGCACAGGCTGCGTGCATCGACACTTTCCCTCAGAAAGGGCGACCTGACGGTTCGCCCTTTTTTAATTTCCTGATTTTTCATGAAAAACTTGCACCACATCCTCAAAGTGGTTATAGTGTGTTGGTCATTCAGAAAATAGAAAACGGGAGGAGTCTTTTACCATGCCTTACCAGCTTGTAACACTCGTTGAGCGGAAGCTCATGCTTTGCGTGGGTTTCGGGAATGTATCGGCAGAAGATGTAAGCCTGTGGGAAGCAGAAGTGCAAACACAGTTGGAAGACGTGGACGGGCTGTTCCTGAGCGCCATTTACGACATGTCGCGCGTTACAGCCCTGCCCCCGCTCAGCCGCGTGGTGCAGGTTCAGGTGGGCAAACATGAAAAGGCGGGGTGGGTGGTATTTTCCGGTGTGCCGAACAAGCCGCTCATGTTCATCCTGTCGGTCATCGCCCAGATGAGCAGAGCGCGCACCCGCTTCGTGGCGAACAACGTCGAGGCGCTGGCGCTCATCCATGATGTATTCCCCGACATGCAGCATCTCACCGTCGCGGATGTCGAGCGGGCTGTGGCATTTGCCGAGTCACGCTATCGCGAAAGCCAGTCTCCCGCGCAGTCAGCCTGACTGCACGGGAGTGGTGAAACGCGGTTTACCCCTGTGAAGTGGCTTCAGGCGTCACTTCGGGGGTCGCTTCCGGTGCGGATGCCTCCGGCGTCACTTCGGGGGTCGGTTCCGGGGTCATCTCAGGGGTGGCTTCGACCTGTGGGGTCGGTTCGGGGGTCACTTCAACGGGCGGCGTTACCTCAAACCGGGCAAGCTCACGGTCAATGGCGGCGAGCAGATTTTCTGTGCCGACGATCGGGCTGCCCTCGCTGTCGAGCGGCACAACGCCGTTGATCGCCAGCGTCGGCGTACCATTGAAATTGAGCAGGCTTTGCACGGCTGAACGCGCCCGACCCAGCACTTCCTGCGCCGAACCACTGTTCA
Source organism: uncultured Pleurocapsa sp. (assembly GCA_964614405.1). GTDB lineage: Bacteria > Chloroflexota > Anaerolineae > Aggregatilineales > Phototrophicaceae > Flexifilum. The sequence goes on along the minus strand of CAZTLS010000015.1, from coordinate 3,836 downwards.
CGCAGCCGCGATGCCGTCCGGCGTCCAGCCCCAGTGCATCGACGCCCGCCGAGATGCGATTGTTGGCGAACGACTGGTTGCCATACACCCCCTGCCAGGAAAACAGCATATCATGAAACTGCCAGAAGGCACGCTGTTCGGCGGCGCACAGCGCCGCGATCGCTGCGCCCTGCCCGTTGGGGACGCTGCCATAGCCGAACAGCGGCACGAACGTCAGCGAAACGCGCCCGGTGCGGATGCGTTCGATCAGCGGATCGATCATCTCATCATGCTGCGTGCGGCACGACGGGCAGTCGAAGCTGGAGTAGAGGCTCACCTTGACGACCGCATCGGGTTCGCCCAGCACCGGGTAGCCTTCCGGCGAACGGGTGATGGAAATCCCCTCATAGCGTGCGGCAGTCTCCGGCGGGATCGGCGCTTCCTGCGGAACGTTGATCAGCAGGATCAGCACCGTGAACAGGGCGACGACGGCGACGATCGTCACCAGAATGGTGATATTGCGGCGGCGAATACGTTCTGCTTCGCGCTCTTTCATCCGTTCAGCGGCGCGTGCGGCTGCCCCTGCACGGACTTCCCGCGTCTCGCCTTTGGCTGCCGGTGTGCCCTTGCCGCCTGCATCGGGCTTGCCCGGTCTGGTGCGTCGGTTTCTGCCTTGCTGTGCCATGACACCTCATCTCGCTTCCATCATAAAAATCGTCGTTCAGTTTACAACGCCCGGCGCAAACTTCAAGCGATCACACAGGTTCGATCAATGGTCTGATCAATACCTGCCCAAACACACGCATTTGCGCTACAATGCAATCAGGTTACTCCTCACGCACAACCACTTTTCACACGCGGTTAAACGGGCGCTCCTGCTGAATGGAGCGGCGTAAATACGATGCGAGGATTACATTCCATGAAGGTCGATACGTTCGGCACACGCGGCACATTCGACACCGGCAACGGACAAGCGGTCATCTATCGTCTCAGCGCCCTGAGCGCACAGGGGATCGGTCATATCGACCGTCTGCCCTTCAGCATCCGCATTCTGCTTGAGAACGCCCTTCGCAACCTGGACAACTACGAAGTGACGGCGGAGGCGGTCACCGCCATTGCCAACTGGAACGCTGCCGATCCGGGCGAAGTGGAAATCCCCTTCAAGCCCGCCCGCGTCGTGCTTCAGGACTTCACAGGCGTGCCGGTGGTGGTCGATCTGGCGGCACTCCGCAGCGCCATCGCCCGGCTGGGCGGCGATCCGCGCCGCATCAACCCCAACATCCCAGTCGATCTGGTCATCGACCATTCCGTGCAGGTCGATCAGTTCGGTTCGTCCGATGCGATCATCCTGAACGCCGAACGCGAGTTCGAGCGCAACCGCGAACGCTACGAGTTCCTGCACTGGGGGCAGAAGGCGCTTGAGAACTTCCGCGTCGTGCCCCCGGCAACGGGCATCGTGCATCAGGTCAACCTGGAATATCTGGCGAAAGTCGTGCAGCTCGTCGAGGAAAACGGCGAACAGGTCGCCATTCCAGACACCCTCGTCGGCACGGACAGCCACACCACCATGATCAACGGGCTGGGCGTGCTGGGATGGGGCGTCGGGGGCATCGAAGCCGAAGCCGCCATGCTCGGTCAGCCGATCTATATGCTCATGCCTCAGGTGATCGGCGTGCGACTGACGGGCAGCCTGCCCGAAGGCACGACCGCGACCGACCTCGTGCTGACGATCACGCAAATCCTGCGTAAAAAGGGTGTGGTCGATAAATTCGTTGAGTTCTACGGTCCAGGCTGCGGTCGCCTCAGCCTGCCGGATCGCGCCACGATCGCCAACATGGCTCCCGAATACGGCGCGACGATGGGCTTCTTCCCGGTCGATGATGAAACGATCCGTTTCCTGCGCCGCACCGGGCGCAGCCCGGAACTGGCGGAACTGGTCGAACGCTATCACAGGGAACAGGGCTTGTTCCGCACCGACGACACGCCCGATCCGGTGTTCACTGACGCGATCGAACTCGACCTCAGCACGGTGCAGCCGAGCATGGCGGGTCCCAAGCGCCCGCAGGATCGTGTGCTGCTGAGCGAGATGCAGGATACCTTCCACAAGGCACTGCGCGCCCCGATCGAGCAGCGCGGTTTTGCGCTTGACGAGGTGAGCGCCAAAGCGCGCGTGACCGTCGCCGATAACGGGCACAGCGCTGAAGTCGGGCATGGCGTGGTCGTGCTGGCGTCGATCACCTCCTGCACCAACACGAGCAACCCGATGGTGATGATGGCGGCGGGTCTGGTCGCCAAAAAAGCCGTCGAGCGCGGGCTGACGCGCAAACCCTACGTCAAGACCAGCCTCGCCCCCGGTTCGCGCGTGGTGACGGAATATCTCGACCGTTCCGGGCTGACACAGTACCTGAACGAGATCGGCTTCCACACCGTGGGCTACGGGTGCATGACGTGCATTGGCAACAGCGGTCCGCTGCCCCAGCAGGTGGCAGAGGCGGTGCAGAGCGGCGATCTGGTCGCGGCGGCGGTGCTGAGCGGCAATCGCAACTTCGAGGGGCGCATCAATCCGCTGGTCAAGGCGAACTATCTGGCGTCGCCGCCGCTGGTGGTGGTGTATGCGCTGGCGGGTACAGTCGATATTGACCTGATGCACGACCCGATCGGGCATGACCAGGAAGGCAAACCGGTCTACCTGAAGGACATCTGGCCCACCAATCAGGAAGTGCTGGATGCGGTGCAGGCAACGATCACGCCGGAGATGTTCGCCACGCAGTACGCCAATGTCTTCGATGGCAACCCGACATGGAACGCCATCAAGGGCAAGGGCGGGGATGTGTACGCCTGGGATCGCAGCAGCACCTATGTGCAGGAACCACCGTACTTCTTCAATTTTCAGACGACGCCCGCCCCTGTCAGCGATATTCGCGGGGCGCGCGCGCTGGCAGTGCTGGGCGACTCGATCACGACTGACCACATCTCCCCCGCTGGCGACATCGCCCTGAAAAGCCCCGCCGGGCAGTACCTCATCGAGCGTGGCATCGAAAAAGCCGACTTCAATACCTACGGCACGCGGCGCGGCAACCACGAGGTGATGATTCGCGGCACGTTCGCCAACATCCGCCTGCGTAACAAACTCGTCCCAGGCAGCGAGGGTCCTGTCACCGAACACCTGCCGACGGGCGATGTGACCAGCATCTACACCGCCTCCGAACGCTATCTGTCCGAAGGCACGCCGCTGGTGGTGCTGGCGGGCAGTGAGTACGGCACGGGGTCCAGCCGCGACTGGGCGGCAAAAGGGACGGCGCTGCTGGGCGTCAAAGCGGTTATCGCCCGCTCGTTCGAGCGCATCCACCGCAGCAACCTGGTCATGATGGGCGTGCTGCCGCTGCAATTCAAGGAAGGCGACAGCGCCGCCTCACTCGGCCTGACCGGGCTGGAGACATTCAGCATCCTCGGCATCGATGAAACGCTCAAGCCGCGCCAGGAT